>NZ_JOIX01000003.1 GCF_000720175.1 Streptomyces sp. NRRL S-337 | reverse complement strand
CCCCCGAAGCCCCCGCCGAAACCGCCTCCCCCGAAGCCGCCGCCCCCGCCCCCGAACCCTCCTCCGCCGCCGCCGGCACGGTCGCCGCGCTCGCCGCCGTGGTCGTCGCCGTGGCCGTCGGGCCGGCCGTCATCAGGATGGTTTCGCAGCTCCGCCCCGAGCCACAGGGAGACAGGACGGCGGGAAGGGAACGACATGGGGAACGCCTCACCCGAGCTCATGTAGGTGTGCGGAGACCTGCGAGGGGTGAGGTGCACAGGCACCTTCACCTCTCTTCCATGCTCACTCCGGTGGCGTACCGGCGCCACCGGGGTGGGCGACAGCCGCCGAGCCGATATCACTCCTCCTCGCCGACCAGGCCGGACAGCTCCGTCGCCGCATCGGCGAGGGCGGCCGGAAACGCGTCCCCGATCAGCGTCGAGGTCTCGCCCGGGACCGCGTCGGCCTCCAGGATGGGGTGCGGCATCCCGACGTCGAATGGGGACAACACGTCGTCAGCCGCACGGGTGACGGCCGCGATCAGGCTCTGGAGCGACGACGAGGGGGACTGCGCGGGGTTGTCGGGCGGGTCGCCCCAGTTGTCCAGGAACCACTGCTTGAAGTCATCGAGCGTCACCGAACCGAAGTCCGGGGTGTGCTGGCCGGTGTAGTCCCTCCAGGCGTCGTTGAGGCCGGAGGCCAGGTCCTGGAGGGTCTGCTGGGCGGCGGCCGCCGCGTCGGCGTTCTGCTGCACGGCATCGGCCTGGGTGTCCGCCGCAGCGTCGTCGCCGGCGTCCACCGCGCCGTCGTAACGCTCCAGCGAGGTCACCAGTGCGGTCAGGTTGTCCGCCAGGACCGTCTGCCGGGCGGCGAACCGCACGACGGTGCGCTGCGGCTCCTCGTCGGGCAGGGCCGACTCGTCGACCGCCGCCTCGCTCACCCACACCTGGTCGAAGTCGTCGCGCGGCGGGTCTCCGGCCAGCTTCTGGACGACCGTGAAGAGCACGAAGAGCGTGCCCGCGACCACGGCCACCGGGCCGGCCACCGGTGCCGTCTGGGGCTGGATCTTGCCCACCGCGACGGCGGCGGCGGCCACCGCGGCCGCGCGGTCCCGCGCCTCACCGGCGACGGTGGCCACCTTCTGTTTGAGCGACTGCTTCTTCTGCGGCTTGACCTTCTTACGAGGTGGCATGGTCGGCCCCCTTGGTGCCCGTGAATTTCTGGTGCCGGCGGACGCCCGACGACGTCCGAGCCCGACTCCGACCTCTCAACCACGGTGACACCCCGTCGAGTTGTCGGCGACCGCAGCCGGCGCCCGGGTGCGGGCCGGTAGCCGGGGGGCTAGCGTGGAAGGGAGCCGCCGTGCCGCCCATGTCCCGGACGACGTCCCGGCCCCCACCCTGCCCCCTCCCCCAGGCGGATCGCTATGTCCTCCACCGTTCGCATCGCCGGCGCGCTGCCCACGCCGGACGCCAACCCGAGCCTGAGCATCGTCTTCGCCGGCGGCTGGTCGGTGGGTTACGACTGGGCGGCGGACCACGTGGTCACCGCGGGTGCGCCGGTGCAGCCGTTGTTCCCCGCGCCGTTCGACCGCGACCTGGACGGCGCGCTGCTCGGCCAACAAGCCTTCAGTGACTTCGAGTACGTCTTCCAGGGCGGCAACTACCAGCGGATCAAGCTGGTCGGACTGCAACCGGACGGCGACCCCGCCTCGACGGCGGACAACTGGTTCCTGCCGTCCGACTGGACCACGCTCGACGCCGTCTTCCCCGGCGGCGGGGTGAAGAGCGGCTTCGCCTACTTCTTCCACGGCCCGGACTACATGCGCTTCGACTGGCCGGCCAACGCGGCGTCGGCCGGCTACCCGAAGCCGATCGGCCCGAACTGGCACACCAGCGGCGACTTCACCCACGACTTGGACGGCGAGATCACCGGCCTGCGGGGCTTCGGCACCAAGGCGTACCTCTTCCGGACCGTCACCACCATGGTGAACAGGGACGGCCGACGGACCTCCAGCGGTGGCGTCGTGGTGAATGCGCCGGTCTACTGCCGTTACGACTTCAACGGGGAGGTCGTCGACAACACCGTCACCGATCCGGCCGACGTCGTCGGGCAGTGGAACGGCCTCTTCCCGCTGCTCGATGCCGGACCCGCCATCGAGCTCGGTCTGGCCTGGATCGACGCGGCCGAAACGGCGGCGGCCGCCACTCCGCTCGATCCCGCCACCCTGACGGCGTTCGCGCATCACTTCATGACCGGATCCCCCGACGCGACCGTGGTCAACACGGTCCGCGACCGGCTCCGGCAGATCCGCGAGCGGCTCAACGAGCTTCCGGACCGGTTCAAGTGGACCGCGGACCTGGGGTTCGCGGCAACGACCACGCCCGGCGTACTGACCGAGATCGGGGACGAGTTCTCGACCTTCCACGGGCCCAACGGCCGGGCGGCGGCGCTGATCCACGAGGCGAGCCACTTCCGGTTCGACGCCGGTATCGACGTGCCGGAGTGGTCGGGCGAGGTGGTCGCCGGTGTGCCACAGGGCCAGGCGGTGATCGGCGGCGTCACCATGCCCCGCTACAGCACCATCCCGACCTCCGACGCCCTGGTGAACCCGAGTTCGTACGCGGCGTTCGCTCAGGAGACCGCGCTGGGCGAGGACACCCGGTTCGGTGCCGCCCGACCCCAGCTCTGAACGCGGTGCTCAGGCGACGCCCGCTCTGAACGCGGCACTCATGCGGCACTCATCGGGCATCTGCCGCCTCACCCGCTCCCGGAGCGCCCCGCATCGCCACCCGGTACTCGCTGGGCGACATCCCCGTCGCCGTTCGGAAGGCGCGGGAGAAGCGGTCCGGCTGGGGGTAGCCCCAACGGGTGGCGATGGCGTGGATGGTCAGCTGGGACAGCGCGGGGTTGGCCAGATCACGGCGGCAGCGGTCGAGGCGCTGCCGGCGGATGAAGGCCATGGGGGTGGTGGACTGCTGCTGGAAGATGCGGTGCAGGTAGCGCAGGGAGATCTGGTGGGCGGCGGCGATGGTCTCCGGGTCCAGTCCGGGGTCGCCGAGGTGATCGACGATGAAGGCGCTGATCCGCAGGAACAGTGCGTGCTGGCCGGATTCGCCGGATGCCTCGGTGCCGTCGGGCGGGGTGGTGACACGGTCGAAGTGGTGGGCGAGGACGGTCGTCAGCAGGTCGAGTGCGGTGTCTCCCAGGCGGGTGACGTCCTGCGGGGTGCAGTGGGCGTACTCCTCGGCCAGCCCGACCACGAACTGGCCGAAAAGGCGGGCGACTCCTTCCGTCCACGGCAGGGAGAGTCCGCACAGCCGGGTGAACTGCTCGTGCGGCAGCCGCAGCAGCTTCTTCGGGAACTGGAAGAGCAGCGTCTTGCCCGGTGTGTCACCGGCGAAGGTGTCGAAGGGTTGGGAGCTGTCGAAGAAGCCCATGTCCCCGCGCTTGAGCAGGGAGTGCTGCCGGCGCTGCTCGATGCCTATCTCGCCCTCCGTGACGACGGCGACGTGGTACATCTCCGGATCGGACTGCCGGACGAGCCTGGGGGTCCGCTGCGCGATCAGCGAGGCGTAGGAGAGCTCGGAGACCTGCCCCACGCCGAGCGGCATCATCGCGATCCGCGCCCCGAAGGTCGCCGTCTCCAGGAACTTGACGCGCTGGGTCACCTGCGCCAGCGCCATGGTCTCGGCCCACGCCTCCGGTCGTTCCTGCACGGGGAACTCGACGGTGTCGATGACGGTTGGATGCATCCCTGCTCCCAGGTATGGATGACGCTGCTGCGAGACAGCCGACAGTGTGCAGGGACGCCGGGGACCGACAGTGCGTTCCGCGCCAACAACTGTGCGCCCGGGGGCAACGACGGCCGCCACCTGGCTCGGACAGGATCGAAGCCTGCCCCGCACGACCACTGCTGGTCGGGCCGGTACCGCCGCGGGGGTGCGGTACCGGCCGCGGGGCACCCTGCGCACCGGGCCGGCCACAGCGAGGTGTCACGCGCACGACAATCGTGTCGCGTTACTCCAGCCCCGCCTCCGCGATCCGCAGCAGCAGCGTATGCAGCGTCTTCCGCTCGGCCGGCTTGAGCGGATCCAGCAGCTCGTTCGTCACGCGCAGACCCGATTCGTCGGTGTCGCGGAGGAAGGCGCGGCCCTCCTCCGTCAGCACGACGATCCGGCTGCGCCGGTCGTCGGGGGCGGGCCGGCGCTCCACGAATCCCAGTTTCTCCAGATCGTCGACGAGACCGACGATCGCGCTGGGGTCATAGCCGAGCCGGGCACTCAGCTCGCGCTGCAGGGCGCCCTTTGAGGTGGCGAGGAAGCGCAGCAGCGCGTAGTGCCGCAGGCGCACGCCCGACTCCTGGAGGAAGGCGTTGAAGAGCTGCCCGGAACGCAGCCCCAGCCGGTACAGGAGGTAGCCCGTGTCCGCGTGCAGTCCGCGCATCCATGGCTCGTGCGCGTCGATCGGGACGGGGGTCTTGGGGCTCGGCTGGCGGGCGATGACGGACTCCCTGGTCAGGGCCCCGGCAGGGGCGGATGGTGAGTGCTGGTCCCAGTGTGACGCATCATATCGGTCAGCAACAACTATTGACGTCAACAATCATTGTTCTTACCTTCGATCTCGACGTCGCACCCCGAGCGCCGTGCAGGCGCCCCTACGAAGGGATCCGTACGTGCCCACCATCGATCTCACCGGCAAGGTCGCCGTCGTCACCGGCAGCGGCCGGGGCCTCGGACTCGCCTACGCCCAGGCGCTGGCCGCGCACGGCGCCTTCGTCGTCGTCAACGACATCGACGAGGACGTGGCGGAAGCGGCCGTCACGTCCCTCACCGAGGCGGGCGGCACGGCAGTCGCCGAGGTGGTGCCGGTCGGCACGGCCGAGGCCGCGGACCGCCTGGTGGCGCGCGCCGTGAACGAGTTCGGGCGGCTGGACATCCTGGTCACCAATGCGGGCATCCTGCGCGACAAGGTCCTGTGGAAGATGACCGACGAGGACTTCGACGCGGTGCTCACCACCCACCTCAAGGGCACCTTCACCTGCGCCCGGGCCGCCGCCGTCCGCATGCGCGAGCAGGGCGAGGGCGGCACGCTGATCCTGGTCGGCTCCCCGGCCGGCCAGCGGGGCAACTTCGGGCAGACGAACTACGCCGCCGCCAAGGCCGGTATCGCCGCCATGGCCCGTACCTGGTCGATGGAGCTGGCCAGGGCCGGCATCACCGTCAACGCGATCGTGCCGGTGGCCGCCACCGCCATGACCGGGACCATCCCGGCCTTCGCCCCGTACATCGAGGCCATGAAGAACGGCGAGCGGCTGCCGGACTTCCTGCGGAAGGGCGAGGGCTTCGGTACGCCCGAGGACTGCGCGGCCCTCGTCCCGTTCCTCGCCTCGGAGGCGGCGCGCGGCATCACCGGGCAGGCCATCGGCATCGGCGGCGACAAGGTGGCACTCTGGTCGCATCCGCAGGAGATCAGGGCGGCATACGCCGAGGGCGGCTGGACACCGGACGCCCTGGCCGACGCCTTCCCCACCTCGGTCGGCGCCGAGCTGCAGTCGGTCGGCATCCCGGCGCCCGCGGTCCCGGAGGCGTGAGATGGCCCCCTCGATGCCTCTCGAAGAGCTCGTCGCGATCGACGTCCACACCCACGCCGAGGTCTCCTCCCAGGGCCGCTCCTCACTGGACGACGCTCTGCACGACGCCTCCGCCGCCTACTTCAAGGTCGAGGGCAGGCGGAAACCGACCTTGGAGGAGACGGCCGCGTACTACCGCGAGCGGAAGATGGCCGCCGTGATCTTCACGGTGGACGCCCAGTCCGCGACCGGCACGCCCCCCGTCCCCAACGAAGAGGTCGCCGAGGCGGCCGCCGCCAACGCGGACGTGCTCATCCCCTTCGCCTCCATCGACCCCTTCCGCGGCCGGGCGGGCGTGCGGCAGGCCCGCCGCCTGGTCGAGGAGTACGGGGTGAAGGGCTTCAAGTTCCACCCCAGCATCCAGGGCTTCTTCCCCAACGACCGTGCCACCGCCTACGAGTTGTACGAGGTCATCGAGGAGACGGGCACGATCGCGCTCTTCCACACGGGCCAGACCGGCATCGGCGCCGGCGTTCCCGGCGGAGGCGGGATCCGCCTCAAGTACTCCAACCCACTGCACGTCGACGACGTCGCCGCCGACTTCCCGCACCTGAAGATCATTCTGGCGCACCCGTCCTTCCCCTGGCAGGACGAGGCCCTCGCCGTCGCCACCCACAAGCCGGGCGTGCACATCGACCTGTCCGGCTGGTCGCCGAAGTACTTCCCGCCCCAGCTCGTGCAGTACGCGAACACACTGCTCAAGGACAAGGTCCTCTTCGGCTCCGACTTCCCCGTCCTGACGCCCGATCGCTGGCTCGCCGACTTCGCGAAGCTGCCGGTCAAGGACGAGGTGCGGCCGAAGATCCTCAAGGAGAACGCCGCCCGCCTGCTCGGGCTGACCACGCCGTAAGGGGCCGTCGATGCGCAACGAGGGACTGGGGTCGTGGCCCGCACGCCGGGCCCGCAAGACCCCGCACCGTACCGCCTTGGTCCACGGCGAGACCGCGACCACCTACGCCGGACTGCACGAGCGCACCACCCGCCTCGCGCACGCGCTGCGCGCACGCGGCATCCGGCGTGCCGACCGGATCGCCTACCTCGGCCCCAACCATCCCTCCTACCTGGAGACACTGTTTGCGGCGGGCATCCTCGGTGCGGTCTTCGTCCCGCTCAACACCCGTCTGGCCGGGCCCGAACTCGCCTACCAGCTCGCCGACTCCGGCGCCAAGGCCCTCGTCTTCGGCCCCGCGCACGCCGGGCTCATCGGCGACCTGTCGCGCGACACGGACGTGCGGACGACCATCGAAGTCGACGCAGAATATGAGGAGTTGATCGCCGCGGCCCCCGCGACGCCGATCGACGAGCCGGTCGGCGCCGACGACAACAGCCTCATCATGTACACCTCGGGGACGACCGGTCGCCCCAAGGGCGCAATGCTCACCCACGGCAACCTGACCTGGAACGCGCTCAACGTCCTGGTCGACACCGATCTGACCGCCGACGAACGGGCCCTGGTCTCCGCCCCGTTGTTCCACACGGCCGGCTTGAACATGCTCACCCTTCCGGTACTGCTGAAGGGCGGCACCTGCGTGCTCGTCGAGGCCTTCGACCCGGAGGCCACCCTCGACGTGATCGAACGGCACCGGATCACCTTCATGTTCGGGGTGCCGGCCATGTTCGACCAGGTGGCGCGACATCCGCGCTGGGCGGACGCGGACCTGTCCAGCCTGCGGATCCTCAACTGCGGCGGCTCCCCGGTGCCGACCTCGCTGATCGCCCGCTATCAGGAGCGGGGGCTGACCTTCCTCCAGGGCTACGGCATGACCGAGGCGGCGCCTGGGACGCTGTTCCTGGACGCCGAGCGCGCGGTCGACAAGGCGGGTTCGGCGGGTGTGCCGCACTTCTTCAGCGACGTGCGGGTGGTCCGCCCGGACCTCACACCGGTCGACGTCGGTGAGACCGGTGAGATCGTCGTCCGCGGGCCGCACGTCATGCCCGGCTACTGGGGGCTGCCCGAGGAGACGGCCGCCACTTTCGCCGGCGGCTGGTTCCGCAGCGGGGACGCGGCCCGGGTCGACGAGGACGGGTACGTGTACATCGTCGACCGCATCAAGGACATGATCATCTCCGGTGGAGAGAACATCTACCCCGCGGAAATCGAGGACCTGCTGCTCGCCCATCCCGGCATCGCCGAGTGCGCCGTGATCGGCATTCCGGACGAGAAGTGGGGCGAGGTGCCCCGCGCGGTCGTCGTCCCCGCCGAGGGCGTCTCGCTGGAGCCGGACGAGGTGCTGGCCTCGCTGGCCGGGCGACTCGCCAAGTACAAGATCCCCAAGTCGGTGGTGTTCGCCGACGAACTCCCGCGCACCGCCTCCGGGAAGCTCCTGAAGTCCCGGGTGCGCACCCGCTACGGCAACTGACCAACTCTCCCAAGGAACAGGCCACTTATGAGCATCACCGTCAACGGCATCGACGAACTGAAGAAGCTCGCGGGCAGCGGCCTCGGCACCAGCGAGTGGATCGCGGTCACCCAGGAGCGGATCCACACCTTCGCCGACGCCACCGGCGATCACCAGTGGATCCACGTGGACCCGGAGAAGGCCGCCGCGGGCCCCTTCGGCGCCCCGATCGCCCACGGCTATCTCACCCTCTCCCTCTTCATCCCGCTGTTCACCGAGCTGCTGGACGTCCAGGGCGTCACGACGAAGGTCAACTACGGCCTCAACAAGGTGCGTTTCCCCGCGCCGGTGAGGGCCGGCTCCCGCATCCGGCTGGCCGGGAGGCTGGCCGAGGTCGAGGACGTGACCGGCGGAGTACAGATCACCGTCGACGGCACGATCGAGATCGAGGGCGGGACCAAGCCGGCGGCCGTACTGCAGAGCCTGTCCCGCTTCTACGCCTGATCGGGGCGTACGGGTACGAGGTCGAGAAGGCGTTCCGAGGCGTCCTGGGCGAGCGGCGTGAGCCGGTCGTACACCGCCCGGAACGTCTTCTCGGCCTGCTCGGCCGGCCAGTCGTCCGGCAGGTGCCGGACCGGCAGACGCGGGTCCCGGCGGATGACCTGCAGCCACTCGGCCTGCAGCCGCAGCCGCAGGGCGAGCGCAGCGAGAGGGGGCTCCGGCAGCCTCGTCTCCCACGGCTGCCAGCGCCGGGCGAACTCCTCGTAATAACCGGCCAGTTCGACGAGGTCCCAGGTCTCCCCGATCATCGCGCCGATGTCCATACCGGTGTCGGCGTGCGCCCGGAAGATCTTCACATGGGCGGCCAGGCCGAGCTCGGCCACCAGCAAGGACACGTCCACCTCGCCGGGTGCGATCCACAGTCCGCTGAACAGCGGTCCGAAGCCGCTCCAGGTGAGCTTCGCGCGCAGGTCGTGGCGCTGGCGCTGCCAGGACTCGGGCAGCGAGAAACCGAGCAGGGTCCAGGTGCCGTCCCACTCCCGATTGACCGCGCCGGTCTGCCAGATGCGACGTTCGCCGTCGCGCAGCACGGCCGACGAGTGCCCGGTCAGCCCGAAGTACATCCGGCGGCCCTCGCGCTGGCGGCGCAGCAGGCCGCGGTTCACCATGCGGGTCAGCGTTGAACGTGTCGCCTGCTCACCGATCCCGGCACGGGCGAAGACGTCGATGACGCTGCCGGAGGACACGCAGACGTCCCGCCCCAGCACTTGGTCGCCCAGGAACGTCAGCATCAGGGACTGGGGCCGCAGCGACTCGTCCGTGTTCACGCGGTCCACCGTAGCCCTCTCCGATCCGGGCGTGACCTGGCGGTTCGCCTTCCCGTCCGCGTACCCGTCCGCGTTCCCGTCCACCTACCCGTCCGCGTTCACGTCGCGGATCAGTGCGCCCTCGTGTCGCGCCCCCGGGCACCGACCAGCTCCGGAGCGGTGTAGCGGAGGAACGAGGGGTAGCTGCCCTCCCCCGCCTCCCCCGCGACCTCGTTGAGCTTCTGCGGCTCGGTGGCCGCGCCCCAGCTGCCGGTGTCGAGGCGGTGCTCAAGGGCGTGCAGGACGGCGAGCCAGTTGGCGGGCTTGAAGGTGCAGTGGCCGGTGGCGTGCACATACGTCTGGCGCAGCATGCTGCCGTCGCCCGCACTGCGCACCCTACGGGCGTACTCGCTCTCCTGTGGCGCCGGGTTCAGCGGGTCGTCCGTGGTGTGCAGGGTGAGGTTCGGCACGGCAAGGTGGCCGGAGGGCACGGCGGTGCGCTCCATGTGCCGTACGGCGTCCGGGTCCGCCTCGGTGTGGGCGTTGCGCGTGAGCTTGGCGAGGTCCTTGTCCAGGTCGAGGCCCGCCTTCTTGTAGAGGGCCCGAACCTGGGGGACATCGCGACTGTGCCGGAGCAACTGGGCATAGTTGACGCCGGCGTTGGAGTAGACGGGGCCGCCCTGGGCCTTCTCCACCTGATAGCGCGCCCCGAGGGTGAAGGGGAGGGACATCTTCACGAGCCCCTCAGCCTGCTGCTTCTCCCGTGCCTCGAAGTCATGGGCCTTGGGCGGCTGCCGGCCGCTGAACCAGTTGGGCTGGTTGCTCAGGGCCGCGACCAGTGCCGTACGCGCGCGTCCCTGTGCTGTCGACTGGGCGCCCTGGACGGCGGCCGCGAGGGCCTTCCCGGAGGCAGCGGCTTCCGCGTCGGAGGAGAAGCCGCTGACCTTGATCTGTTTTTCGGAACTTCCGGAGCTTCCGGAGCCGCCGGAGACGAGGAGCTGGTTGATCGCGTAGTCGCCATCCGTCTGGTACTCGTTGAAGTCGAGACCCCCCGCCACGATGCCGCAGGCGGAGAGTGCACCGTCGACACGGCCCCGACCGTGCTGCGCGACGAGCGAGTTGATCAGCCCGCCCATCGACTCCCCCCAGGCAAGGGTGCGTTTCGGCTCGCGCACCGCGGCGACCCTCTTCCTGACTGCGTCGAGGGTGTCGAACTGATCCTTCACGGCCACGTTCAACGCCCAGCGCGAGCTACCCGAATACGAGGAGCCGATCAGCGCATAGCCCCGCTTGAGGAACGCGTCGCGGGTCTTCGGGTCGGGGGCGCTCCGCGCCCGGAGCGGCCCGTAACCGTGCGAGAACAGCATCAACGTGCCGTTGAAGTCCTGTGGCACATCAGCGACCCACTTTGCCCCGTCCGCGAGCTCACCTGTGTAGTGCTTGGCACGGGCAGCGTGCCCCGTGGGGGCGGCGCTATCGGAATCCTTGGGGGCCCCGCATCCGGCGGTCACCGCCAGCGCGGTACAGCAGCCGAGCAATGCGGTCACGGTCCGGGGGTAGGGGATGGGGTGAGCGCGGTTTCCGGGGCCTGGCGATGTCATAAGGACTCCGTGGGGCGGCTGGCTACGGAGGACCGACGGTAGGCAAATGCATTACAGCAGTCAATGAACTGCCTAACGTCATCTCATCGCCCTCATCTGAGTGAGGCCCAGGACACGGCGTCCTGGGCCTCACAATGACCGTTCCTGGAGAAGTGACCCGTTCCCGGGGAAGTGACCCGTTCTCCGGGGCGTGACCGTTCGCCGGGAAGTGACCGTTCCCGGGGTCCGAGAGCTCGGCCGCAGATCAGTCCTCGTTGTTCGTCAGGCTGGCCCGGTAGGTGACCTTGGAACCGAGGACGTGCTCCTTCTTGTAGGCGGCCTTGCCGAAGGACGCCACCTGCGGTTCGGCGGACCAGTAGGTCTGCGCGCCGTAGCCCTTGACGCTGACGCGGTTGTGGGTGACCGCTATGGCCGCGTTGACATTGGCAACCTTGGCGGTGGCGGTGGCTCGCTTCGGGCCGTTGCCAGCGGTCGGGTAGGAGATGCTGATGGTCTCGGCGGTGACCGGGATCTTGAAGATCTCCTCGGTCACGGTGAAACGGACGGTGGTGGTGCGGCGCTTGTCCTTGCCCACGGCAGTTGAGGCCTTGGTGACGAAACGCACCTCGCTGTTGTGCGGGTCGATGGCAGTGCGCGGCTGCCCGATCCGGCCCTCCACCTGACCGAGGAGAGCCTCGTAGATCTTGCGGTTCTGGAGGTCCTGGACGAAGGTCGCCTGCTGACCCTTGGTCAGTGCGCTGAACCCCTTGAGGGCCTTCTTCGCCTCGGGCGTCTTCTGCTTCTTCAGGTACGCCTGGTAAGACGCCACGGTGAGCTTGGCGGGCTTCTTGGCGACGACCTCGGAGGCGTCAGCGGCATGCGCAGTGGGAGCGAGGATCGCTGCGGAGGCGCCGACGGCTATGGCTGCAGCGGCAAGGCGGCGGCTCGCGGTGCGGGTGGGCATAGGAATTCCTCCCGTTGCGGAAGTGATGCAGGTGGTGGTCGCAACGAACCTACGGAAGCACCGCGTCGGCCGAAATCGTCTCTACAGCCAGCGTCCGTTGGGGCATGGGCCATCCGTTCAACTCCCTTTGGTCCAGGGGCATCCGGGTCAGTCCCCGAACCACGCCTCCTCCATCTCGGATGCGGCCGACGACGTGCGACGAACGCGGAACACGGAAACCCGCCGGCCTCCGGCACCAGGGCCCACGCCGAGGCCGCCGGGGAGTCCCCAAAGGGCGAGGATCCCGAGATCGGACCAGACACGGTCGCAAGGGTCCTCGTCGAGGTCGAAGCCCGCTTCCGCCGCCGCCTCGCGGCCGATGCCTATGGCGCGCAACACCTCTTCCGGGTCGCCGGCGAAATCCCATTCGTCGTCGCAGTCCCACCCCGCGGCGTACACCTCCACGCCGCCGGGCAGGACCACCACGTCTTCGAGGAAGCTGTTCCCGTAGTCCATTTCGATCGACCCGACGATCCGGGCCTCCGGGTGCCGTGCACGCTGCCTGCGGACCTCCTCCGTCATGGCATACGTAAGGAAGTCACCGCCGAGGGCCGGATCGGTGATGTGGACGGCGTTGCCCCAACAACCGATCGCGACCAGGTCGAGGTCGGCGCGCACCTCCGGATCGCGAAAGTCGGCGATGAGGCGGTCCGGCAGCTGCTCCAGAACCTCCTCAACGGTGCCCAGCTCCTCAACGACCTGGCGGGCACGCACCGAATCATGCGGCGCCATGACCGGCTCGTCGGCCTCGCCCGGGACAGGGAACGGCGGGAAACGCAGGGCCAGCACGGCATGGCTGCCCATCTTCGGCCGCACCTCCTGGGACCCGTTCCCGGCCCCGTTCCTCGTCCCGTTCTCGATCCCGTTCCTGATCCCCGTCTCAGGGTCCCCTCCGGGCCGTTCCTCCTGCATATGACCCACCTCACTCATCATGATCGGAGCCTAACTCCCGGCACTGACAACGCACTTCGGACACCTGCGCCGCCGCCGCTCCCCCACCCCCACCCCCTTGCCGCCCGCAACCTTTGGACTGTGACGCGCATCACACTGGCCCCGTGTCACGAATCGACGGGGAGCTTGCATCTGGTGGTCGTCAGCAGGCGAACGAAGGAAAGTGAAGGAAGCCGAGAAGATGAGCACACAGCACGAAGCAGCAGCTGGAGCAGGAGCCGAAGCGGGAGCCGGTGTGGTGATCACCAGCCAGTCGACCGCGCGTCAAACGGCCAGGCATCAAACGGCCACCCATCAGGCGGCCGCCCACCGCGTCCTCATCCTGGGAGCGGGTTACGCGGGCATGGCTGCCGCCATCCAGCTCGGGGCTCGATACGCGCGGCGCGAGAACGTGCAGGTGACGCTGGTGAATGCGCAAGAGCGGTTCACCGAACGGCTGCGGCTGCACATGACGGCGACCGGGCAGCAGCTCGCCGAGCTGAGCATCCAGGAGCTGCTGGAGGGGACCGGCGTGCGCTTCGTGCGCGGCTGGGTGACCGCGGTGGACGCGGACACCCGGACCGTACGGGTCGATGATGACCAGGTGCTGCCCTATGACACGCTGGTGTACGGGTTGGGGAGCGTGGCCGACACCGCGGCGGTGCCGGGCGTCGAGGAGCACGCGTACACCCTCAACAGCACCCAGGACGCCGAGGTACTGGCCGACCGGCTGGCACAGCTCGGCAGCGGCACGGTGGTGATCGGCGGCAGCGGACTGACCGGCATCGAGGCGGCCGCGGAGATCGCCGAGCGGCACCCGGAGCTGAACGTCGTGCTGCTGGGCCGGCAGGAACCCGGCGCGGCCATGAATCCGAAGGCCAGGGCGTATCTGCAGGGTGTACTCGACCGCCTTGGCGTCCAGGTGCGCAGCGGAGTCGAGGTGGTGAAGGTCCTCCCGGACGCGGTCGAGCTGGCGGGTGGGGAGAGCATCGACGCCGACGCGGTCCTGTGGACCAGCGGGACCCGGGTGTCGCCACTGGCGGCCGCCGCCGGCCTGACTGTCGACGCGCACGGCCGTATCGTCACCGACGTCGCGCTGCGGTCGGTGTCGCATCCGGATGTCTTCGCCGTTGGCGACGCGGCGGCGATCCGCCAGGGATACGGGGTCATGCACGGCACCTGCCAGGGCGGCATGCCGACGGGCGTGCACGCGGCGGTGTCCATTGCCCGCGTGCTGAAGGGCAAGCAGCCCAAGCCGTTTCGCTTCGGCTTTTACCACACGCCGGTGAGCCTGGGCCGGCACGAGGCGGTCGTGCAGTTCACGCACCCCGATGACACCCCCCGGCGGCTCTGTCTGACCGGACGCCTGGCGGCCCGGTATAAGGAGACGGTGAGTGCTTCCCCCTGGCCGACCTACGGCCGTATGAAGAAGATGCCCGCCTCGGGCGCGTTCTGGCCGCGCGGCGGCCGTTTCACCCGCATACGGGAGGCCCGGTGACCTACCCGCCCCCGCGCCCCGCACCGAGGCAGCACACGGATCTGGGCCAGGACCAAGAGGTACGCCGGCGCCTGGACCAAGACCGGGACCCGGACCGGGATCGGGACCTGGACCTGGACCTGGACCTGGACCAACAGGTGTACCGCCGGCATCGCAACCTGCTGTTCTCGGTGGCCTACCGCATCCTCGGCACGGCGGCGGACGCCGAGGACGCGGTTCAGGACGCCTGGATCAAGTGGTCGGCGGCCGACCGCTCTCAGGTGGCCGACCCCAAGGCGTATCTCACGCGGATCGTGTCGAATCTGGCGCTGGAACGGCTGCGCTCCACCCGGCACAAACGGGAGACGTATGTGGGGCCGTGGCTTCCGGAGCCCATCCTCACCGTCGGCGACACCGCCGATTCCGTCATGGACGCCGAGTCGGTGTCGATGGCGATGCTGGTGGTGCTGGAGACGCTGAGCCCCCTGGAGCGCGCGGTGTTCGTGCTGAAGGAGGTCTTCGGCTTCAGCCATGCCGAGATCGCGGAGGCGGTGGAGCGTTCCGAGGCCGCGGTGCGGCAGACCGCCCATCGTGCACGCGAGCACGTACAGGCCCGGCAGCCGCGCTTCGCCGCGGACCGGTCGCGGCAGCGGGAGGTCACGGAGAAGTTCTTCGCGGCCTCGACGGGTGGGGACATCAACACCCTGATGGAGTTGCTGTCTCCGGACGTGACGCTGTGGACGGACGGCGGCGGCAAGGTCCGTCAGGCCCTGCGACCAGTGGTGGGCGCGCAAACGGTGGCCTCCTGGTTCGCCGCTATCGGCACCGTTACCTACCAGGGCATCGAGCCTGCCGATATGCACGCCGAATTGGTCGAGATCAACGGCGGGCCGGGTCTGCTGTTCAGCGGACCGGACCGCGTGATCGCCACGGTCACCTTCGATTTCGACGCCGAAGGCCGTATCACCGCCCTCCACAATGTCGCCAACCCGGACAAACTCGGGGCCATCACGAACGGCACCCCCCACGACGTCGCCACCCGGTAAGTCAGGAGCGCGCCGGTCCCCAACCCCCGTCGTCCGGCTGGGCACCAACGCCCAGCCGACGCGGGTGGCCCGGGAGGACGGGCCGGTGGCGCGACACAGTGGGGCTCGTGCGTCTCCGCACCCAACAGGCGGCCGATCGCGCCCAGTTTCCGGGTGTCGAGAGCACCACTGTCCCGTCCCACGTCACCGTGCGCCGCGACCTAGACTCAACACCGCGACGTTGCTCAGCCCACTCAGCCCACAGCGAGTCTGCCGTTGCTTCCGAGATGCCACCGGCAGACTCGGCGAGGAAACAGGAGATGCCGACCCATGTCCACGAACACCGCCGATCCCGCGATCGCCGAACGGTTCCTCATCGCTTTCAAGGAGCGCGACTGGCAGGCGCTGCGTGATCTGCTCGCCGACGAGATCACCTGGTCCATGCCGGGGACCGGCACCATCTCCGGCACCCTTCAGGGGGCGGACCTGGCCGTGGAGCGGGCCCGGCAGATCGCGGATCAGGGGGTGCGTACCGAGTTGCTGCACATGCTCATCGGCGCACACGGTGCGGCACTCTCGCTCCGCAACACCGCGACCGCCCCCGACGGCCGCGAGCTCGACGAACACCTTGCGACCGTGCTCACCATCCGGTCCGGACGTATCACCGCCATCGACAGCTACCTCTCGGACGTCGACGGCATGAGCACCTTCTTCACCGCAGCCTGACCTGGCCGCACTTGACCTGGCCTGACCTTGGCAGGGTGGAGAAGGCGAGCTCTGTCGCGGTTACCGTCACGACGTCGGCGGCCCGGCGGGGAAGAGGACGGGGCTGAGGAGGTAGGGCACGCGATCCGGGGTGGCCACGGCCATCCCCCAGTTCCGCGCCGCGCCGCCCCGCCGGGAGCGCCGTATCGCATCGAAGTCGACGTCGACGTCGGAGTCGGAGTTGACATCCGGCCATGATTTTTTCCGTACCGCAGGTGGCGGACTTCCACGCCTATGTACGATACGGCCGAAAAAGAACGCCATGTAGCACCATTCCTGTGGGGGGAATTCTTGAAGAGCCGTATAGCCGCCGCTGCGGCTGCCGTTGCCCTGGTCCTCGGGGTCGCCAGCACGGCGGAAGCGTCGACGACGCTGCCGCGCACGAACACCACGCACAGGTGCGTGCACCACACCACCGGCGTATGCGGGTGGAAGGCCGGCAAGAAGCCGGTGGACCGCTACGAGACCGCGCGCTGCAAGGACAACAGCCACTCCTACTCGCGCCACTCCAGCGGCACCTGCTCGCACCACCACGGTGTGAAGTACTGGTGGAAGTGAGGTAGCCACAGTTACGTGGTGATGCGCCGCCCCCATCCGCCATGCGGACGGGGGCGGCGGCGTGTTTGGGCGGCGGCCCGGAACCGCAGGCCGGTCGCGTGAACTCGATTGTCAGTGGCCGGCTTTAGGGTGATCCACATGGAAGCCATGGCTCTGGAACAGAGACTGCGAGACCATCCCACGATGTCGCCGCATGGCGCGCCTACGCCGACGCGCTGCACGAACAGGGCGATCCCCGGGGGAAGTTGATCGAGTGGAACAACGCGCGTGCGCGGCAGGCAGCGTCGCCCGCAATCAACTGGCGTCCGAGATACGGCAGTTGTCCCAGCAGCACCAAGACAGCTGGGACGCGGAGTTGCCGTCGGAAGTGACCGTCGAGGCGCGTCGGCACGGGTTCGCCACGAAGGTCGCCGTCGAATGGTCCGACGAGGCACCGAAGTTGATAGCGGAGGCCCTGCGCGGCCGCTTCGTGACCGCGTTGCGGATCAAGACGGGGGATGACCCGGAGGGCGAGGAGTGGGGGCAGGAAGAGGAGCATTGGGACGAGAACGGTCCGCTCATGCCGCCGCCCATCGAGGCGAACGGTCTCGCAAGCCTCGACCTCGGCAGGCTGGTCGCACTCGACCTGTCGTACTTCCGCATCGGTGACCCCGGTGCCGAGGCCCTCGCGGCCGCGACCGGGAGCGGCCGGATCGAGACGTTGGACCTGCGGTACTGCGCCATCGGCGACTCCGGCCTGGTGGCCCTCACCGCATCCCCGCACTTCGCGGCGGTCCGGCGCCTGCACCTCCAGTGCAACGCGGTCACCGCGGAAGGCGTGCGCTCGCTGGGGGGTTTCCCGAACCTCACCGAGCTTGACCTCCGGTACAACCACATCGGCGAGGACGGCGTTGACGCCCTCCTGGCGGCACCGTTCATCGGCTCGCTCAAGCGTCTTCTGCTGTACCGCGACGACGTCTCCGAGGCGGGCGTGCGGAAGCTCGCCTCCGCCCCTCAGCTCCCGACCACCCTGCGCAGCTACTGGAGGTGCGTGTGAGCGCCGAACTCCGCGACCGTTTCTTCGCCCTCTCGACCGGTGAGGCCACCGACGAAGAGGTCGCCCGCTACCGCTCGGAGGTCGACGCGACCGACACCGAGCCCGCCGCGGTGCTGGACGGGCTGTCGGTCTCCTGGCACCCCACCGCGCGCCACAAATCGGTGCGCTTCGTCGACGCCGAGCGCATAGACGCCGACGTGCGCGAGCTGTTCGCCCGGCCCAGCGAGGGCGCGCCGCATCTGGCCGCCGTCTTCGCCGATCCGCGCGAGCTGTCGTTCCGTACGTTCGAGAACATCGTTCCGCTGGACCACCTGTTTGCGGACGTCCCCCTTGACCTGGAGCTCGCCGAGCCCGTCGAGCTGGGGCCGGAGGCGTACGCGCTGTCGTTGCGACTGCCGGATGCCGCCCGCGCCGGCCTGGAACGGCTCGACTCGCTCAACCTCTACGTCCCGCCGCTCAACGCCTCCTCGCGCGGCGGCGAACGCTTCATCTTCCACTCGGCGCTGCTCGCCGAGGCGCTCACCAAGGCAGTGTCGGCCGCGATGCCGGAGGCGGTGCTCGACGGCTTCTCGCATGTGAATCCCGTATTCCGCTGCAACCGCTTCGAGCCCGACGACAACAACTTCCACCACCACCGTGATACGCCCTACTACGACGCCGCCCGCGGCCACGTCTCCCGCCACACGGTGCTGCTCTATCTCACCGGGGGCTCCGCCGATCCCGCCCTGGACCTCGTCGGTGGGCCGGCGATCTCCGAGATCGAGCCCCTGACCTGCGTGATCTTCGATCAGCGGTACGAGCACGAGGGCGCGCCCTACCGTGACGGCCGCAAGGTCTTCCTGCGTACCGAACTCGTCTTCAGCGAGCCGGACGTCACGCATGACCCCGAGATCGGCGCGCTGTTCAGCAAGGCCTGCTACTGGACCGGCGAAAGCGTCTTCGCTCCCAAGCTCGCCCGCCATGCCGACGCCTACTACAACCAGGTCGCCGCAGCGCATTGGAACGGCCTCACCGCCGGTGGGACCGACGAGCCCTTCGTCCACAAACAGTTCCGCGGCGTGCATTTCCTCGCGAACGGTTACGACTTCTGGTTCCCGAAGAGCGACACCCTCTCGCTGGCCGAATGCGCCGCGATCACGCTGCTCGACTACTTCAATTGCAAGATCGGCGACACGGCGTTCCGTGATCTGTGCGACACGGCCGTGATCGAGGCCGAAGGCGCAGACGGCACATGGATTCCCGCCTTCCTCAAGGCCGCGCGCGCTGAGTCACCGAAGTCAGCGGAGGCAGCCGAGTCAGCGGCTTCGTCGGACTCTCCGAATCCGTCAGACTCTCCGATCCCGTCAGAATCGCAATCACCGTCACCGTCGCAGACACCGTCACACTCGCCCGTCTCGTCGTTCGACAAGTTGGCCTTCTTCCCGGACGGGGAAGAAACGGACAACGTGTGCTGCCCATTCCACGACTTCGGCAGGTTCGACGCCACGCGCTTCGATGAGATCGTCGATCTCTACGAGCGCGCTCAGACCTTCGCCAAGGCGCACATCATGCCGGCGCCGGTCCTGATGCTCGGGGAAGACGTGGTCCTCGACCCGGAAAAGTTCGTGATCCGGGGCAATCAGATACACATCCTCGGCAAAGAGCCGCTGACGCCCGTGAACTTCGCGGCGTGCTGGAATTCCGGTGGGTCGCCCGACAACTACATCGACGTCGCGGCCACGGTCGGTGCGGCGCACTTCCTCGTCCCGCCGATCGTCTTCAGCGAGTCGGACGACTGCTACCACCTTCAGTTCGACTTCTTCCGCAACACCTGGATGGTGAAGCACCAGCAGTCCACCGTGCCCGTCCCCATGATCCGCCGGATCGACGAGGGCGAGACCGAGGAACTCGACGAGGAAGAGGCCTATCCGTGGATGGACGCCGTCGACCCCTCACTGGTCACCGGCGGTTCCGATGAGTCCGCCCGTACCCCTTGGTGGGCCGACGAGTCCCCACTCGTCGCCGAGCTCTACGACCACCTCGCCGAACGTGAGGACTACTACGACGATGAGGACGACGACGGGGACGACGAAGACGACGAGGGCCAGGGGGACGACGACTAGGAATCCCGCTCGCGCTGCTTCCATGAGGACACGCAGAAGTCCCGGGAAGGCTTGCTCGAACTCGTCGCTGCGCAGGGCGTTCATGCGCGAAGTACCCGCGTAGTACTGCCTGATGAGGCCGGCCTCGCGCAGGACGTGGAAGTGATGGGTGACGGTGGAATTGCTGACCGGCAGGTCGATCGTGCCGCAGGCAAGCTCCCGGCGAGCGGCGTACAACTCACGGACGATCCGCCGGCGTATCGGGTCGACCAGGGCCACAAGCACCGAGGCCGACCCGGTGGCGCGTTCGCGGCAATCGCCTCGCCAACTCACGTCTGTCGCCAACTCACGCCTGCCGCCAACTCACGCCTGCCGCCAACTCACGTCGACGGGTCTACGGATAGGGGGATGCATGATGACCAGAGCAGTGCGGTTCCACGGGCACGGTGGCCCGGAGGTCCGGCGGCTGGAGGACGTGGAGGTCGGTGAAAGGGAAGCAACTATTCAAGTTTGACTAGGCCGCGACAACGACCTACTCTCCTCTCGTAGTCAAACTTGACGAGCCCTGCGACGCCCGTGCGCGACAAGTGCCCGAAAGCTTGAAGAGGAGCCAGCGTGACCGTTCTGCCCCCGACCGGCTATGTCCCCACCACCGAGGACCGCGCGAGCCTGGACGCCTGGTTCGCGGAGTACGACGCCCAGAGCGCGAAGCGCAACATCGAGCGGATGGCCGAGATGGCGGTCTTCCCGCTCAACCTCGTGAGTGATGACGCTTCCGGCAACGGCCGTTCGGCCCAGTGGGACCGCGAGCAGTTCGTCGCGACGATGACCCATGTCATGGGGGACGGGAGCGAGGACATCGGGTTCGAGTCGATACGAACGCCCGTCTTCCTCTCCCCCGCCATCGCCGTGGTCTTCACGGACTCGACCATGACGATCCAGGGCGAGACCCAACAGCTGCGGTACGCCGACATCCTGATCAGGCAGGACGGAAAGTGGGCGTTCCAAACGATGATCCAGGGCGGCTGGGGCGACAACCTGGGCTGAGCTCGACTGACCTCGGCTGACCTCGACTGAGCTCGGCGCCACCGCCGTAGCGAGGAGGAGCCCGAGCCCCGGTCGCGCCGCCCATCCGGGCTGCCTCTGGTGCAGGGCAGCCCGGATGGACGCGACGCGCCCGCCCCTACGCCACGCCCATCCGGCCCCGCCACGAGTGGCAGCCGCGATCCGGCCCGAGGATCCTGGAGCGTGATCTCCAGCACGACAGAGCGGGAGCGGGTACGTGAGGGCACCGAGTGCGGGGCGCACCACGGTCAGACGCTGGAGCGTCAGGCGCTGGTGTCTGCGCCACCTCCGGCTGCTGCCCGCCGTCGTGCTCGTCGTCGGTGCGCTCCTCGATTACCACACCTCTCCCCACTTCAGCGGAGAGGCGTTCTATACGGCCGCGCCGATGACGGCCGCCGCCCTGCTGTCGCTGCGCGCGACGGTACTGGCATGCCTCGCTGCCTGCGCCGCCGATTTCGCGCTGCTCACCCACTTCGGGTTCATCGACGATTCGGGCGGGCAGAGCGAGCTGGCAGCGGTCGCGACCGTCTCGGCCTTCGCCGTCATCGTCAACCGCCTCATGTACTACAGCAACGTGCGTCTGCAGTCCGCCCGCAGAATCGCGCTCGCCGTCCAGCGTGCCGTGCTGCCGAAACTGCCGACCTCGATCGGACCGCTGCGGATCGCCGTGCGCTACCAGGCGGCCGTGAAGGACGCACAGATCGGCGGTGACCTGTACGGCGCGCAGAACACCCCGTACGGCATGCGCTGCCTGATCTTCCCTGGACCGGACGCACTCCTCGACAGCCTGCTCACCGAGGCGAACCGCCACGCCAGAGGTCGCATCGACGATGACATGGCTCTGCTCGCGGTAACGCGAACGGGGAGGACAGGGACGGGGAGCGAAGGTGTCTGAGGCTGCTCACGGGCAAGCGGCCATGATTCACGCCTCCATGCGCAGCCAGGTGTCCCCCGTTCGGAGCCACAGGACGCCGTCGCGGCCTTGGCCGCAGCGCATGACGACCCGTCCGGGCACGCGGAGCTTACGACGGCTGGTCACCGTCCATGTGGGGGTGTTGGGGCCGTTGGGGGTGTTGGGGGTCTCGGGGCAGGTGGGGCCGGCAGAAACGGTGGTGTCGTCGAGCTCGGCACGGATGAGTTCGACGGACCGCTGGTGGTGATTGCGGACGGTCAGCACGGCGCGATGGCCGCGGACGGCGAACCCGTCCGGGTTGGCGACCGGGCTGCGGTAGCTGGTCGCTTCGCCGGTGGACGGGGTGATCCGGGTCAGATACGTGCCGGCACCGCGTCCGCCGCCCGAGTACCAAACCAGCCACACCCGTTCGCCCTCGGTGGCGGCAGTACAACCTTGCAACGGGTGGGCGGGGAGCCGCCCTTCGGGCACCCATATCGCATGGCCCTCGGCATTCCAGCCGGCCATACCGGCCGCTGACTCCGGGTGGCCGCCGTAGATGCCCTCGTCTCCGTAGGCCGCCCAGATTCCCCCGTGGCGGTCGGCGACCAGAGTGGAGATGTCATCGCCGATGCAGAATGCGCCTTCGGGTTTCCCTGAGGGCGACAACACCACGGCGTTGGGTATCCAGTCGCCCTCGGTCGCCCCCTCCTCCGTCTTGGTCCTGACGGTGCGGCCGGCGGCCACGAGGAATCGCGATTCCGGAAGCAGGACCAGGTGACTGGGTCGGATCGGGATGCTCTCCCACGGCGTGCGCCGCTCTCCCTGTGCCGTGACGGTGACCAGCTCACCGCTGAACGGGGCTTCCGGCCCCCACCCGATCCATCCCTTGACGTAGCGAGAGCGGCTCAGCTGCCTCCGGTGAACCAGCAGGACCGCCAGTTCCCCGGCGGGCCCTACGTTCCACCACAGGGCCCGCCACCCTCGCACGGCATCGACGGCGGGCAGCCGCCAAACGATGCCTGTCGCGGCGTCGGAACGGGCTGCCACGGGCCGAAGGTTCATGGGAGACACCTTGGTGACTCCAGGGGCTCGCGCCGCCCGAAGAGCGCTACCTTACCCGGACCTCAACCCTCACCCGAGCCTTGTACGCAAGCCGCCCAGCCGCCCCCTCCTCCACCGGCGCCTCAACGCCGCGACGGCCTCATGCTCCGGTTGCGAAAGGCCGGACCACGGTGTCCGGGCCCGGGGACATGATGGTCTCGTGACCGTCCTCGAAGCGCACCCGATACGGTGGGCTGCCGTTTGATCCCAGCACCTCGATGACTTCGGCAGTCCGGTCGCGCTGCCCGACGATGCGCCCGTGAATGAGCAGTCTGTCCCCTACGCTGACCTGCATGATCATGCCCTTCTGAAGACCGGTTCCGGCCCGCATGGCATCCCCGTAGCAGCACTCCGCTATGCACGGTGTCACCGGATCGGACGCAGCGTCACTTTCTCGTCCCGTTCCGGCGTCACTTTCTCGCGTCCCGTTCCGGCGTCGCTTTCTCTGGGTGAGGCCGCATCGGCTGTTGTCCCCGGGCGGGGCTGCTCCGCCGGGAGTGATCACCGCCCGGTGAAGTGCGCGGTGGCAAGGACGTGGCCATCGGTCGCGGTCAGGCGGGCGCCCGAGAGCGTGGAGGGGTTCACGGAGGTCGGGGCACCCCAGTAGGCGTAGCCGCCGCGGAGGCTGAAGGTGCCGAGTCGGACGGTGGTGCCGTCGGTACGCTCCAGTGTGCAGATGACCTTTCCGCTGTACCGGATACCGGCGTCGGCAAGATCGACGGACATGAAGACCCAGCCGCGCGGTCCGGAGTGGGCGTAGATTTCGCCGACCGGTTGTCGATGGTCCGTACCGCCTGCGGTCAGATTCGCCCGCAGCATTCCCGCCGCGGTCTGGACGGGCGGTGCAGGGCCGGCGGCCAGGTTTTCGATGGCCGTACCGACGGCCCAGCCGCCGAACCCAAAGCCCAGCGCGATCACGGCCGCGGCGGACGCGACCCGTAGCCGTACGCCTCTGCGGACCCGCGTGGGCCGCAGCGCGGCGCCGCGCGCGTTCTCGCGTCCGTCACGTGCGGCCTGCACCTGGGTCAGCCGCCGCGCCACCCGGCTTTCGAAGCCGGCCGGCGGCTCGCTGCCGGGCAGGAGGGACAGCAGCCCGTCGCCGACGAGGGCGAGCTGCTCGATGTACTCCCGGCACTCCGCGCAACGGTCCAGATGAACGGCCGCCTCGGCCCGCTCCCGGCCCGAGAGCACGCCAAGGGCCAGCTCGGCACCGATCTCGTGCAGCTGTTCGCAGGTCAGGTCCTTGTTCATGGCCGCCTCATTCATGGCCGCCTCGCTTCGGAGGCGCGGGATGCGAATCGGCGGGATTCGTAGCTTCGGAATGTGTCGGGTGCGGAGGGGCCGGGTTCGGTGAGGTGAGAGTGGTCCGCAGTTTGCCCATGGCGGTCCGGATCCGTGTCTTGGCGGTGCCGAGTGGGATGTGCTCCCGGTCGGCGATCTGCTGCGCGGTCATTCCGTAGATGCCCGCCATCACCAGGGCACGGGCCTGCTCGCCCGGCAACTGCGCCACCGCGGCCCGAAGGGCGGCCGACGCCTCGTCTGCGAGCGCCCGGTCCTCGGGGGTGTCGGTCACCGCGCCGAGGAGCGCGTCGAGGTCCTCGGGGGCCACCGGCTCCGGCCGACGCGACCGGACGGCGTCGATGGCGAGGTTGTGGGCGATGGTCGTCAACCAGGTCGTCACCGATCCGCGGCGTGAGTCGTAGACCTGCGCATGCCGCCACGCACGCTCGAAGGTCTGCTGGGCGATGTCCTCGGCGAGCTGCGGATCGCGGGTGACCGCGAGCGCGACGCCGAGGACCGTGTGCTGGAATCGCCGTACGAACGTGACGGCGAGCTCCGGATCCCCCGTGGCCAGGCCAGCCAGCAGCGCCTCGTCGGGGATACGTCCGACTGGGAGCTGCAACTTCTGCATACCCTTAGGTACGGTCCGCCCCGGCCAGGGGATTGCCCTGCGGTTACGGAAGACCACGCATTCATTCTCTCTCGGGGCAACGGCTCCGCTGGCGCGGTCACGACATGCCGGCGTGGACACGACGTACCGGCTGTGGCTACCCAGCGTGCACGGATGCGGTGGGGCGGGTGACCTCAGCGGGCGGGGTCCGCGTCTTTGCGACGCCGCACCAGGCGACGAAGGTGATGATGAAGGCCACTTCGGCGACCATGCACAGGACGCCGTAAGGGGGGTCCCAGCCTTCTTCCTGGTAGTTGGGCAGCCCGACGGTACGGGACAACGCGAAGCCGAGAACCATGCCACCGCTGACCAATGTGCCGAGCAGCCACGCCGGTACGGGGTTCCGCCGCGCAAGACCTGCCGCAGCGACGAGAAGCGCCACACTGCCGGTGAGGAACAGGATTCCCATGTACGGCACTTCTTTGAGATGTTCGGGGACGAGGAGGAGATGAGCGACCGCGCTGAGGAGCGCGCAGACGGCGGCAACTCCCCTCAGCGAAGCCTCAGCTGGGCGAGAAGGCATCGGGGCCTCCCGGATGTGCCGGTGTCTGGTGTCTGTATCTGTGTTCGGTGTCTGTGTTTGATGTCTGTGCTCGGTGTTGTGTTTGGTGTGTGGTGTCTGGTGTACGTAACGAGCCTGGTGAATGGTTCATGATCGTCGGCGATGGCTGGGCCGGCACTCCGCGTCGACCGTGTGGCAGCACACCGTCCAGTACCGCTGCGAGTTGGGCGAGTGAGGGCCGGGCGCGCGGGTCGGGGGACAAACAGCTGTCGATCGCCGCGGCGAGGGAGTGGGGCAGTCGCCGGCGTGTGCTGACGGACGGGGCTCGTTCGTCGAGCTGAGGGTACCGATCGGTCTCGGCGTCGGTGCCTGATCCGGTGCCGCTGCCGCTGTCGGTGCCGCTGCCGCTCTCGGTGTCCGTGTCGGTGTCGGTGTCGTCGAAGGGGACGGCGCCGGTGGCAGCCTCGTACAGCGTGCTGCCGAGGCCCCAGACGTCGGTCGCGGGGGTGAGCGTTCCGCCGCGCGCCTGCTCGGGGGCGAGGTAGCAGAAGGTGCCGACGCCCGGCGGGGCGGGGCCGGGTGGGCGGGCGATGCTCAGGTCGAGGACCTTTGCGCGCCGGCAGCCGACCACGATGTTGGACGGCTTGATGTCCAGGTGCAGCAGGCCCTTGCCGTGCAGGTAGTGGAGCGCCGAGCACAGGTGCAGGCCGAGCAGGGCGAGGTCGTTGGTGGCCAGGCGGCGCTGTCGGCGATCGACGAGGTGGGCCAGGGTCTCGCCGGTGAGCGTCTCCAATACGACGTACGGTTCCGGGGTTTCGCCCGTTTCGTAGGCGCGGACCAGGTGTGGGTGGGTGAAGGTCTGGAGCCAGTGGCCCTCTTGCAGCAGTCGCTCGCGCAGCCTCTGCTCGCCTTGTCGGTCCGGACGCAGCACTTTCACGACGCATCGGCACTCCCGCTCCTGGCTCCAGGCGTCGTAGAGGTCCAGCCCACCGGTGCGGCAGAGGTGGGCAAGGATCTCGTAGCCCGGGGCCACGGTCGTTCCGGCCGTCAGCGGCGGTGTCTTGGGGGGCGGCGTACGGCTCATCGCAGCACCTCGGCCATCGGCGGGCCGCCGGGCCCGTGCAGCCGGTAGAGCCGGGCATACGACGCGCTGCGGCTGAGCAACTGGTCGTGCGTGCCGTGGTCGGCGATGCGGCCGTCCTCAAGGAGCACGATCTGGGTGGCGTCGCGGACGGTGAGCAGGTTGTGGGAGATGAGGATCGTGGTGCGACCGCTCATCAACAGGCGCAGTGGTTCGAGGATGCGCCGGCCTGATTCCGCGTCGAGGCCGGTGGTCGGCTCGTCGAGGATGAGGAGGGGAGCGTTACGGATCATGGCGCGGGCGATGGCGAGGCGCTGTCGCTGTCCGCCGGAGAGCAGCCGGCCGCGCTGGCCCACCACGGTGTCGTAGCCCTCGGGAAGTTGGCTGATGAAGCCGTGTGCGTCCGCGGCGTGAGCTGCCGCGACGATGTCGTCCTCGCTCGCGTCGGGGCGGCCGTAGGCGATGTTGTCGCGCACCGTGCCGTGGAAGACCAAGGTCTCCTGGAGCAGTACGGCGACGTTGTTCCGTAGGTCGTCCAGGCGCAGATCACGAAGGTCGTTCCCGTCGAGGCGGACGGTTCCGTGATCCGGGTCGTAGAAGCGGAGCAGCAGCTTGGCGACGGTCGACTTCCCGGCTCCGCTCGCCCCCACCAGTGCCAGGGTCTCCCCCGGGGCGACGCTGAAGGAGACGTGGGAGAGGGCCGGCCTGGTCGTCCCCGGATACCGGAAGGAGATGTCGTCGAACCGGATCTCACCGCGCGCGTGCCCGAGCTCCCGGGGGGCCGTGGTCTGGACGACCTGGGGCCGCTGGTCGAGCAGTTCGATGATCCGCTCCGCGGCGGCGGACGCCGAGTAGAAGGTGTTGCTGAGGCCGGAGATGCCGCGGATCGGGCTGTAGAGCCTGCTCAGCAGGGTGAGGAACACCATCAGGCCGCCCAGGGTGAGGCGGCCCTGGGTCAGCTCCCAGGTGCCCAGGCCCATCACGAGCAGCGCGCCGGCCAGCTCGATGACGTCGATGACCGTGGCGTACACCGCACCGATGCGGGCCGACGCCATGGCCGCCCGGAACCGGCCGAGGTTCTCGCGCTCGAACCTGCCGTGCTCCCACCGCTGCCGGTTGTACGCCTGCACGAGGACGATGTTGCCGAGGGCCTCTTCGGTGACCGCGCTGACCGAGCCGCTGCGGCGCCGCCGTTCCCGCGAGGCGGCCTTCACCCGCCGGGAGAAGCGCCGGGCGGTCCACCAGAACAGCGGCGCGATGACGAGGGCGAGGACGGTCAGCTCCCACCGGAGGTAGAACAGCACGCCGAGGAAGATCCCGAGCCGCATCACCTGGGCGATCGCGCTGACGATCCCGGAGAGCAGGAACGTCTCGACCGCGTCGACGTCCCCGGTCACGCGGGAGAGCACGTCCCCGAGCCGCCGCCGCTCGAAGAATCCCAGTGACAGGCCTTCGACGTGGCGGAAGAGATCGGAGCGCAGGGCCAGCAGGAAGCGTTCACTGACCCAGGTGGAGGTCACCTCGTCGGCGAAGGCGAGGACGCCGGCGAAGAACGTGAACGCGAGGTAGGCGAGGGCGATCGGCAGGAGCAGGTGCAGATTGCGCGGGACCAGCATGTCGTCGATGACGATCTTGAAGAGCCAGATCTCGGCCGCGTCGACCACCGGGCCCAGCACGACGAAGGCCAGGATCACCACCAGCCAGCGCCGACCGCCCCGCGTGTACGGCCAGAAGCGCCGGAATATGTCCCGCAGGGCCACCGGCGGAGCGGGCTCGACGAGGCCGCCGGTGGTTCCGTCCTCGGTTCCGTAGGGGATCCCGTCCGTGAATGTGGCGGACGAACGCAGGGAAGGGCGCTGGGAAGGATGCTCCGTAGGACGCTCCGAAGGGCGTGTCTTCTTCTTTCCCCCGGCTTCGCCTTGCGCGCCACCGGGGGAGGAAGCGATCGGCCGCGCACTGCTCATATCACCTCACGCCTCAGCCGCACCGACTGATGCGGCCGGGCCAGGGCCCGGCCGCCGAGAGTCAGCAGGAGTGTTCAGCACCTACCTTCATCCGTGACTGCTGTCGTGACCACGGTGTCCTCCATGACGCCGACGCCGACGCCGACGGCGATCGTGGTCGTCTTCGGTCGTGTCCCTGCGCCTGCCCGTCGTCGAGCGGTCACGACGGCTGTGGCTCAGCGCGGGAGCCAGGTTTTCGAGGACTCCCATGCTCTTCCCTTCTCGGTCCCCCTCCGCAAAGCCCCCCTTGAACCATCCATCAATCACGTATACGGAGGAAAGTTGAAAAAGGATTCAACCGGCGCCGACATCTCTCACCGGACATCGGTCGCCGGGTGCAACGGTCACTGGGCAGATCGGTCACCGGGCCCTTGCGGCCCTCTTGCGCCGCGGGTTCAGGAATCGAGGACGGCGGCGACGGCCTCGATCTCCACGAGCTGGTCGTGGTAGCCGAGCACGGTGACGCCCATCAGCGTGCTGGGAACGTCATGGTCACCGAACACGTCCCGGACCACCTCCCAGGCCGCGACCAGATCCTCCTGGCGGTGGGAGGCGACCAGAACGCGGGTGCTGATGACGTCGTGCAACTCCGCCCCGGCGTCGGCCAGCGCGGTCCGCAGGTTCTCGACGGCCTTGGCCGCCTGCCCGGCGACGTCCCCGATCGCCGCGGTGGAACCGTCCTCGTTCAACGGGCACGCCCCGGCGAGGAAGATCAGGCGGGACTCAGCGGGGGCCGTGGCCGCGTAGGCGTACTCGGCGACATCGGACAGGGAGGCGGAACGGATCAACGTGACGGCACGAGGCACGGACATTCCTTTCGCGGCGTGTGCAAGGCGTCCATGACCCTGTCAAAGATCGATTCCATATTCGACGCATTTTCCCGGCCCGCTGACCGCCGTCGGACCCGACCCACCCCACGACGAGAGCCAGCAGCACCACGACGCCCGGCCGCCGGGCACACCGCCACCATCATCCCGTACGCAGTCGGCGACGGACCCGCCAGGGCGAGGTAAAGGCGCGGTAAACCCTGGCGTACGCTCCGGGCATGAGCGAGCGAAGAGCGCTACTACGGCGCATACGCGTGTGGCTGGTCATCTTCATCATCTGCCTGGTGCTGAGCGGGCTCACGGCCTTTCCCCTCGTCACCGAGCTGCACCTGGTCCATGGCGCCCTGACGTCGTGGGCCTCGTCCGTCGGCGAGACGCTCCCGGGGCTCGCCGACTGGATCGAGCGTGTCCGCGACGGCCTCGACGCCACCGACGCGAAGTACCCGTTCGTGCTGTACGGCACCGACTGGTTGGCCTTCGCCCACCTCGTCATCGCCGTCGCCTTCTACGGGCCGTACCGCGATCCCGTGCGCAATATCTGGGTCATCGAGTTCGGCATGATCGCCTGCGCCGGAATCGTCCCGCTCGCCCTCATCTGCGGGCCGGTCCGGGGGATCCCCTTCTGGTGGTCGGTCCTCGACATGTCGTTCGGCGTCTTCGGCGTGCTCCCGCTGCTCCTCGTACGCCGCCTGATCAAGCGCCTGGAGCGCTTCGACAGAGCTCCCGGCGCGGAGCCTGTCCCCGTCTGAGGTAATGCCGCCCTTGTCCAAACCAAGGCGCATAGCTGACCGCCGGACAGGGCAGGCGCAGTGGAGCGAGGGGTTCATCCCTGAAGGGCGGGGTGTGCAACGGGTGCTGGAGATGTCGCCCGTTGCACACCCCCACCCTCGACCGACGGGAGGACCTCAACTGACGTGGTCAGCCGCCCAGTTGGGCCGGACCCGGCCCGTTGGGCTGGTTCACGTCGTAGCGGTCAGCAGCTGCCGGTAGGTGTCAGCCGTGCTCCGCAGTGATCAGCGGTGAGTGCGGTGCGGTCAGCGCAGATAGTCCTCGATCACGTCCGCGCCGCGGGCCGCGCCGCCGCTCTCCCGGACGACCTTGCGCATCCGGTCGAGGTTGGCGCGTACTGTGGGGTCGGAGGCGACGCGGGCGACCGCGGCGCGCAACGACTCAGCCGTCACCGTCGCAGCGTCCAGTTGCTCACCGAGCCCCAGTTCCTGCACGCGCCCGGCGTTGGCCGCCTGCTCGGGCATCTGTGGGACGGCTATCAGGCCGACCCCGTAATACAGCGCCTCCATCGTGGAGTTCATGCCGGTGTGGGAGACGAAGGCGGCCGCATGGCGGAGCACGGCCGGTTGCGGAAAGCGGGGGCGTACGTCGATGGTGGGCGGAATGTCGCCGAGTTCGGCGAGGTCCACATTACCCACGGTCATGGCCACTTGGTACGGGCCCTGGCCGAATGCCTCGATGCAGGCGCGGTAGAACTCGGGACGGTCGTTGAAGACCGTGCCCAGTGAGATGAACAGCACGGGGGCGTCGGGGTCCGCGGGCGACCACGGTTCGTCCTGTTCGCGGCTGCCCAGCGAGGGGCCGATGAAGTGGAAGCGTTCGTCGAAGGAGTCCCCCGCCGGCTGGAATTCCCGCGGTATGAAGACCAGGTTGAGCTTCTCCGTCACATCCATGAGGTGTTCCGGGTCGAGCTCAACACCGTGTTCGGCGGAGAATTCCGCGCACTCGGGGCCGAGGGCCGCGGTGAAGGGATTGACGGGGGCGCTGGAGTCGGTGTCGGCGTTCGAGTCGGTGTTTCCGCCGCCGCCGTGGCTTCGCATGAAGTTGGCGAAGAGCGAAAACGTCTCGTTGGAGGCGAAGTTGGGGATGCAGCGGACGGCGGGAATGCCCAGCTTCTCGGCGACGACGCGGGCCGACCAGTTCATCGCGTCGTAACAGATCGCGTCCGGCAAGTCGTTGAGGCAGTGCTCGTGCAGTATGGGGTAGGCCGAGCTCATCGCCGTGAACATGTGACGCATGAAGTTCGCGATGTCGGCGGGGCCGAACTCGCGCGGTGGCGTCAGCAGTTCCCACGGCGGCAGCTCCACCCAGCGCGCGCCCGCCCGGATGACCGCTTCGGAGTGTTCCGCGCTGGTGGCGTAGTCCACTCGGTGTCCACGCCGCACGAGTTCCTCGACCAGCGGGAGGGTGGGGTTGACATGCCCGTGCCCGGCAAGGGTCACGAATAACAGGTGTTTCGCCATATCGCACATTCTACCGAGTCGGCAAATTCCGCCTGCGCGGAGGCGGATGGTGGATCAGTCAGTCGGCCGGTCGCCCATGCGGTCAGGCAGGGATGGTGGCCTCCGGCCGCTCCGGCCGCGTCATGCATGGCTAGGGCTCGCTTTCGACGACGTGAGATGACGTGAGAGGCTGAGTCGATGCAGAGCGATGCCCACGAGTGGGAATCGGCACTTCTCGCGGAAGGCGCCGAACCGATTGGCCCCGAGGGCCTCACCGTTGGCCGAACGGCTGCGCTGGTCGGGGTCAGCGTGAAGACGCTGCATCACTGGGACGCGATCGAACTCGTCCGCCCGAGCGGCCGCACCTGGGCCGGCTACCGGGTCTACTCCGGCGACGATGTCGCCCGTATCCACCGGGTCCTGGTCTACAGGGAGCTTGGGATTCCGCTCGCCGACATCGGACGGATTCTGGACGACCCTGACACCCATGCGCGCGACCACCTGCGTCGGCAGCGGTCACAACTCACGGAGCGCATTTCCCGTCTGCAGAAGATGGTCGACGCAGTCGATCGCATGCTGGCGGCGTCCAAGACGGGGATGCGATTGACTCCGGAGCAGCAGGTCGAAATCTTCGGTGCCGACTGGCAGCCCGCCAGGGTGGAGGAAGCCGAGGAACGATGGGGCGACAGCGCCCAATGGGCGCAATACGCCGAGCGGGCAGCCGAGATGACACCGGAGGACTGGAAGGGGGTCGCGGTCGCGACCGAGGCCCTGAACGCAGACCTCGCCGCTGCGTGCCGTGCCGGCGTCGCCCCGGGTTCCGCCGAGGCGAATGTCCTCGCAGAACGACACCGCGCGCTGATCTCCACGTACTTCGACTGTCCGCACCCGAGGCAGGTGTGTATCGGGCGGTTGTACGTCAGCGAACCCGGCTATGCCGAGTACTACGACGCGCTCGCCCCGGGCCTGACCGTCTGGCTGCGCGACGCCATCTTCGCCAATGCCGAGACCCACGGCGTCGACCCGGAATCCGCGACCTGGGAGTGATCGCTCACCCGGTAGGGGACGGCACGCCATAGTAAGGACCAAACGCCACAAGCGTTAGCACACACCTCATGGGGCACCCATGCCACAGTGGGGGTATGTGCGGTCGATACGTTGCCACGCGCAGCCCGCAGGACCTGGCCGGGCTGTTTCACGTCAGCCGGTGGAACCCGGAGCAGCTGCTGGCGCCGAGCTGGAACGTCGCGCCCACCGATGACGTGTGGGCGGTGCTGGAGCGCCCTGATCGGGAGACGGGCGAGGTGGCGCGGCAGCTGCGGGCGCTGCGGTGGGGGCTGGTGCCGTCCTGGGCGAAGAGCGTGGACGTCGGCGCGAAGATGATCAATGCGCGGATGGAGACCGTCCACGAGAAGCCGGCCTACCGCCGTGCCTTCGCCAGGCGCCGCTGTCTGCTGCCCGCGGACGGCTTCTACGAGTGGCAGGCGGTCCCGACGGAGGGCAGGGCCAAGCCGCGCAAGCAGCCGTACTTCATCAGCCCCGAGGACGGGCAGCCGATGGCGATGGCGGGACTGTACGAGTTCTGGCGCGACCCGGACGTGGCCGACGACGATCCGGCGGCGTGGTGGACGACCTGCACCATCATCACCACCGAGGCCACCGATGCGGCCGGACGGGTACACCCCCGCATGCCGCTGGCCATCGCCCCCACCCACTACGACGCCTGGCTCGACCCCGCCCACCAGGACCCCGAAGAGCTACGCGCCCTCCTGACCACCCCCGCCGACGGCCACCTCAATGCCCGCGCGGTCTCCCCCGCCGTAAACGACGTCCGCAACAACGGACCCCAGCTGCTGGAGGACGCACCGGCCGACCGGAGCGGCTCGGACGGCAAGGACGGCTCGGGCGGCGTGCTCGGCTCTGGTGGCGGGGCCGGCTCGGGCGGCTCGGGTACGTGACGCTCTGCGGGCCGGAATCTGCCTGCTCGAAGGCCGTCCCGGCGAGCCGCCGCCCGGCGCCTGGCACGCTCCTCCCGGCACCCCCTCCCGGCACCCGCGACCCGACACCGGCCACCCGCGCCCGCCCCGTCAGCCGTGTCGATCACCCCTGTCCCGTACTGCCGCGGGAAGGCTTCAGGGATGGTCCACTCCGTACTGCATGCGCTGTCGATCGCCGGTTCCATGACCTGGGAGATCACCTGGGCCCTGATCCTGGGCTTCGCCCTGTCCGCCGTGGTCCAGGCGGTCGTCCGCAAATCCACCGTGGTGTCGCTGCTGGGCGACGACCGGCCCCGCACCCTCGCGCTCGCCGCCGGCCTGGGCGCGGCGTCCTCCTCGTGCTCCTACGCCGCGGTCGCGCTGGCCCGCTCCCTCTTCCGCAAGGGCGCGCACTTCACCGCCGCCATGGCCTTCGAGATCGCCTCCACCAACCTGGTCATCGAGCTCGGGGTCATCCTCGCGCTGCTCATGGGCTGGCAATTCACGGCCGCGGAGTTCGTCGGCGGGCCCGCCATGATCGTCGTGCTGGCCGCACTGTTCCGCCTGCTGCTGCCTGACGGGCTCCTGCGGCGGGCGCGCGGGCAGGCCGAACGCGGCCTGTCCGGGTCCATGGAGGGCCACGCCGCGATGGACATGTCCGTACGGCGCGAAGGCTCCTTCGCCCGACGGCTGGTGTCCGGTGAGGGCCTCACCGCCACGAGCCATGTGTTCGTCATGGAGTGGGCGGCGATCGTCCGGGACCTGGTGCTCGGCCTGCTCATCGCCGGTGCCATCGCCGCCTGGGTACCGGACGCGTTCTGGCGCGGCTTCTTCTTCGAGGGCCACCCACTGGCCGCCAAACTGTGGGGGCCCGTCATCGGCCCGCTGGTCGCGATCGCCTCGTTCGTCTGCTCGATCGGCAACGTCCCGCTCGCGGTCGTGCTGTGGAAGGGCGGCATCAGCTTCGGCGGCGTCGTCGCCTTCATCTTCGCGGACCTGCTGATCCTGCCGATCCTCAACATCTACCGGAAGTACTACGGCGCCAGGATGGCCCTCTTCCTCCTCGGCACCTTCTACCTCGCCACCGTCATCGCCGGCTACACGGTGGAGTTCGCCTTCGGCGGCCTCGGCCTCATCCCCGACCAGTCCGACGCCAAGGTCCCTATGGAGGGCGTCACTTGGAACTACACCACCTGGCTCAACATCGCCTTCCTCCTCCTGGCCGCCGTCCTCCTCCTCCGCTTCTTCCGTACGGGCGGACGCGACATGCTCCGCATGATGGGCGGTGGGGCCGGATGAGCCGGACAGGCCGGATGAGCTGTACGGGCCGGATGAGCCGGACGGGCCGGGACGCCCGATTGCAGCGCTCTCCCCGGACGACGTCGCCGCTCAGTGCCGGCTGTTGAGGAACCCTATGGTGACCGCTCCCCACCAGCACATTTGAGACACCGCCGCGGTGGCGGCGCCCCACCACAGGGTCCGCGGCCTCAGTACCGGTGCCTCAGGGCGCGCGGTTGCCGCGGGGCGGGCCAGGTGCCGAGCGAGGACCCGGGCCTGCAGGCCGTTGAGGGTGAGGACGAGGACGAAGGCCAGCTTGGTGCGGGTGAGGGTGGAGCCGAGGTCGGGGTGGAGCAGGGCGCCGCTGGCGACCAGGCCCGCGAGGCCCGCCCAGACCGGCGTGTGGAGCCGGTCGGCCGTGGTGAGCGCTTCGGCCAGGGTGCATCTGCCGGTCAGCCACAGCAGACCGTAGTAGTCGATCACCAAGACCGCGCCGAATCCCAGCGCCATGGAGGCCAGGTGGACGAAGAGTGCCGCCGTGTGCAGCGCCGGGTCGGGGTGCAGGTGGGCGGAGGCCCACAGGCAGAGGGTGAGGGCGAGGACGGCCAGCAGGCCCGCGGCGCCGACGGCCCACCACGAGTCGTGCAACCGCAGCCGTGAGGGGTGATTTGCGGCGGTGGTGGTTGCGGACAGCGATGACACGTCGAGCTCCAGGCGGGAAGGACAAATAACGAAGGTAAGGCTTACCTAAGACCATGGGTTTCGGTCAACGTCAGAGGGCCGGAGAGGCGCCGCGCTACCCAAAGCGTGGCCGCACCGAGACATGGCCGATATCTGACCTGCCGGCAGCCGCGCAGGCGCCTGACCTGCAAGCATGCCCCCGCTCCGACCACGTCGCCCGTTACACCTATGCCCGGTATGTCCACGTTCTGCGCCTGGGAGGTGGACGGCTCAGCAGCCCGCGTCGGTCACCTCGGGCGGACCTTCGTCTGCGAGCACGGTCGCTGTCAGTGGTCGCCCCTACAGTGTCCGTATGGTGCCTGAGACACAGCCGGAAAACTCCCCGGAGGAGCTGCTTCAGCAGTGGATCGGCGATCTGCCGTATCAGCTGCTGTTGTTGGAGAAGGTGCTCCTCGACAGGAGCGTTCCCTTCGACTACTCCCCCGAGTCGCTGGAGACCTTGGAGGCCCGCCTGCTGGAGCACCACGACTCCGTCCAAGAGCCCGAGAAGCGGGCGGAGTTCGTGGAAAGTGCGATGGCCTATCTCGGCGAAGTCCTGCTCGGCACAGCGGGCGGTGGCTGGGGCTGGAACACCCGGCCGGTCGACGACCGTCCGGGTCAGCCGGTCGTCTGGCCGGACCCGGACCTTGAACTCTCCCCCATTGCACCGCGGTTGCTGATAGCGCACGCCCTCCGGGTCCGCACCGGTACCGCGTTCGCCAATGAGGTGGAGCGGCTGCGGGCAGCTGTGTCCGCGCTGCAGGACGCGGTTCCGGGGTGGAAGCCGGTCAAGGAGCACACACCGCGGGTGGACCCCACGGTGCCGATGCCTGAGGATCCGGTGCTGACCGCCTGGCTGGACGAGCGGCGCAAGGCACTGTCCGCCTGGGCCGAGGACGCGTTCAACGGAGCATGGAGATGGAATTTCCACCCCGACACGTTGGACTGGCTGGAAACCGTGGTGCGGCAACGGTTCGCCACGGCGGAGGAGTTCGATGCGGCCCGGGACGATCCGTTCGTGCAGGGCGCCTGCTGGTACCTGGGCGAGGTGATCCGCCGCGTCAAGGGCGCGGTGTGGCAGTACATCCCCTTCGATCCGGAGGCCGGGCCGGGGGCCCCGGGATCGCGGGAGAGCCCGTGGACCGAGGTGCCGTTCATCGACCAGCCGGACAAGCGGGTCGGGGGCGCGGCGATTCCGCTGGGGTGCCTGCGGGACCTGTTCCTTACGGAGGACAGCCTCCGGGACCTGCTGATCTGGTTCAGGGCGACCTCGTACGCGCACGTGGGAGCGCTGCTGGCGCGGATGGGCATGGTGTCGCAGGAGAAGGTCGACCGCGTCCTCGCCGAGTACGCCGAGTTTGCGCACAACGAGCTGCCACCCCATGAAGTGCCGGACACCCTCGAAGCGTTCGGTGTGGCGATATCGGCCCACGGGGACGACGTCGACGACCTCGAGGGGAGCTACGCGTGGATCCTGGCGGACGCCGAGGCGCTCACCGAGGGCGCGGTCACCATCACCGACGTCCGGCTGCGTGAGGACGAGAAGCTCGGTGAGATCCTGGAGTTCAAGCGCAACGGCGTCGTGGTGACCCAACAGACCGAGCATGAGTCGGATGACTACCTGGATCATCTGGCGATCATGGAGTTCATCGACCACGTCAACCCCGACCCCGAGGACGATCCACGCCGGTTCTACCTGGTCCAATTCGTGCGCATCCGGGAAAGCAACTACGACACGCATTACCTTTTCGCCACACCTGAACAGGCGACCGTACTGGAGAAGCACCTCGGTCTGGAACTGCGCTGAACGATCGGGCCTTCACGCCCGCCAGTCGCCCGCCACGGCCTTCCGCGAACGTCCCGGTCGGCGGCCTACGAAGGCACCTGCCGTGTGCGCAGCCGGAGTTGCACCTCCTTCTCCTGATCACCGGAGGCCGAGCCGACCTCCTGGACGGCGAACGTGCGGGCCAAGCCCGCGTGCAGGCGGTGGACCGCCCGGTAGCCGCCCTGCAGGCTGACCGTCACCGACTCGGTCAGCCGGCGCGGCTCCACCTCGGCAGGATCCTCCGATACGTCAACGGACGCTGCCCATACCGTCGGCTGCACCCCGGGTGAGCCGCGAGGCACGTCCTCGGTCGCCCGGTTGGAGGTGAACAGCGCGTTCAGCGCGCCGAACACCGCATGTGCGTCCTCGGCCCGGCAGTCGGTGACCTCCACCTGGACCTCGTCCGCCTGCTGACGGGCCTGCGCGCCGGCCTCTGAGTCCCTCATCGTCGTCTTCCGCCTCCTTTGCCTACAGGGAAACCGTTCCGCCGGTGCGCGTACCCGATCAGGCCCCACCTACAACTGGTGGTGCAGACGACGGAAGGGCCTGACACTGCAGGACGGAAGGGCGGCGGCGTGGTTGATTCCGGTCGCCGTCGTGGCGCCGGTCAGCGTTGCTTGGCCGGGCGGACGACGATTTCGCTGACGTCCACGCCGGGTGGCTGGCCGATCGCGTAGGAGATGGCGTCGGCGACGCTGCTCGGCGGGATGGAGTCCGCTCGGTATGCCCGCATCGCCTCCCGGGCGGCCTCGTCGGTGATCGAGTCGGCCAGTTCTGACTCCACGACGCCCGGGGAGACCGTGGTGACGCGGATGCTCGGGTCGAGTTCCAGGCGGAGGCCCTCGGTGAGGGCCCAGGCGGCGTACTTCGTGGCGCAATAGACGGCACCCGTGGGCACCACCTGGTGGGCGCCGATCGAGGCCACGGTGACGAAGTGGCCGCTGCCCTGACGTTGGAAGTGGGGCACGGTGGCGGCGATCCCGTGGAGGAGGCCGCGGACGTTCACGTCGATCATGCGGTCCCAGTCGTCGACCTGGAGGGCGTCGAGGCGGGAGAGCGGCATGATTCCGGCGTTGTTGACGATGACGTCGATCCGGCCGTGCCGTTCGGCGGCCGCGTTCACGAAGGCGGTGACGGCCACCCGGTCGGTCACGTCGAGGCGGCGCACATCGGCCCTGCCGCCGGCGGCCTCGATCTCCTGCGCGACCTCGATCAGTCGGTCCTCGCGGCGGGCGCCGAGTACCACCTTGTGACCCTCGTGTGCCAGGCGTTGCGCGGTGGCGCGACCGATGCCGCTGCTCGCGCCGGTGATGAGGATGACTTTGGAGGGGGTGGAGGACTCCGGGGCCGCGCCCGGCACGGGGTCGGTGGTGCCTTCCGGCGCGGCTATGGCGGCTTGGGTTTGTGGCGCGGTCATGCGTTCTCCTGAAGGGGCTGTGGTGGAACGGTGGAGGGGCACGGCGGCATGGCGCATCGGCGGCAGCCAGCAGGGCCGATGTGCGGGAGGAACCGGAATCAGCGCGTACGCGGATCCACGTCGACGGCCGGCTCGGCCACAGACTCGACGGCGGGATCGGCCACGGCGCCAGTGACGGCGGCGGAAGCGGCGGTGAGGCTGCCCAGCAAGGAGAGGGCCTCCTCGGAGCGGCTGGCCGGGGCGGCCTGGTAGACGACCAGTTGCTGTCCGGGGGCACTGTTCACGGTCAACGACTCGTAGTGCAGGGCGAGTTCGCCGACGAGGGGGTGGTGGAAGCGTTTGGTCTCGTGGGTCTTCTGGCGGATGTCGTGACGGGCCCAGAGGCGCCGGAAGGTCTCGTTCTTGACCGACAGTTCGCCGACCACCTCGATGAGGCGGGGGTCGTCGTACGCGGTGCCGACTGCCGCGCGCAGACCGGCGACCGTGTTGGCCGCCACCTGGTCCCAGTCGGGGTAGAAGTCGCGGGCGTCCGGGTCGAGGAAGACGAGCCGGACCAGGTCATCGCTGTAGGTGTGGCCGTCGAACAGGGCCTCCCCCAGTGGGTTGGCGGCCAGTACGGTCAGGCAGTGGTCCAGGACCACGGCGGGGGTGTGCGGCCAGGCCGCCATCATGCGCAGCAGGTGAGGGCTGACCTGCCCGCGCCGGGCGGGCCGGCGGCGTCGGACGGAGGAGGGGCGGGCGAGCCGGTGCAGGTGCGCGGCCGCGTCGTCCTCCAGCTCCAGGGCCCGGGCCAGTGCGTCGACCACCTGGGCAGAGGGGTGACACTCCCGGCCCTGTTCCAGCCGTACGTAGTAGTCGGTGCTCACACCGGCGAGCCGCGCCACCTCCTCGCGTCGCAGCCCGGCGACGCGGCGGCGGGCGCCGGCCGGTAGCCCCAGGTCCTCGGGCCGGAGCAGCTCGCGGCGGGCCCGCAGGAATCGCCCGAGGAGGTTCTCCGTTGTGATCTCCATGGCATCGAGGCTAGGACGGAAGGCGGGTGCGCACGACCCCCAAGAGTGGGCGCAATACTCCCACCCTCCGCCCCTCGCCGGGCGCCCTCCGCTCCTCCCCCCGGGTCCCCTCCACTCCCCCATCCACCCGGCCCGGTTGCCCGCCGCACGCCTTCCGTTCGCAACTCCCCGTCAGCGTGCGGCGGTTCGGTTGTCAGCCGGCCTTAGGTACCTGCTCCGTTTCGCCCTGTTCCGCGGTGCTCCGCTTCGGCTTCACGAAGGCCAGCGGCGCGGCGATGAGCACGGCGAGAGCCATCACTCCGGCAGTCACGATCGAGTCACCGGTGAACAGGCTGCTGGCGACGCCGGTGAGCAGCGTCACCAGCAGCGCTCGTCCGCTCATGTTCAACGAGGACGCGGCGCCCTGGAGCTCAGGGAAGACCGCCAGGGAGCGACCAAAGATGACCGGGTAGACCGCGGCGAAGCCGACGCAGAAGACGGCGATGGGGCCGGTGGTCGCCCATGCACCTTCGCCGAACACCAGGAACAGGGCGATGCCGAGGACGGTGGCGGCGATGCCGGGGACCACCGTGCGGTCCGGGCCGCCCAGTACCGAGATGAGCTTCGAGGCGAACAGGCTGGTCAGGGCGAACGAGGCCACGATGATCAGCAGATGGCCGGCGAACCCGATCGTGGACAGCCCGTAGGTGCCGGTGTAGAGGAACGAGCTGGACGCGATGAACACCATGTAGGCGGCGAACAGCAGGCTGGGTACGAGCGAGGCGGCGAGGAACTCCTTACTGGAGAGCAACGCGCGGTAATCGGCGCTGACTTGACCGACAGTCATCGGGTCACGACTGCCCTTGGTCTCGGGCAGGAAGCATGCCATCAGCAGCACGGCGACCAGCGTGACGCCGCAGACGGTGGCGTAGTTGCCGCGCCAGCCGATCGTGCGGTTGATGAGTCCGCCGAGCGCGGGCGCCACCGTCATGAAGGTGGACATCGCGGCATTGGTGAGCCCGAACATCTTGAACAGCGCGGTGCCTTGGTAGACGTCGCCGATGATGACGAAGACCAGGACCACGGAGGTGCTGGCGCCGACGCCCTGGACGAGCCGGGAGCCGAGCAGGAACGTGATGTTGGGTGCGATCGCGCAACCCAGAGCGCCGGCCAGCATGATCGTGTTGCCGATCAGCATGACCCTGCGCCGGCCGAACCGGTCCGAGAGCGGGCCGTAGGCCAGGGCGCCGAGGCAGTAGCCGAAGAAGTTGTAGGTGATCGTCAGCTGTACCGAGGACTCGGACGCCGTCAGGCTCTTGGCGATGTCCGGGAAGCTGGGCACGGACATGTCGAGTTCCATGATCGTGCCGATCAGCGTCACGACCAGAAGGGCAGGCAGATATCTGTGTTGTTTCATGGCCTCATGGGGAACGGACCTGATGGGAAGAAGGCATGCGGGCACGCTGAGCAGAGCCGTGCCGGGATCGGCAGGCTCCGCGGTGCGGCTATGGTCTTCGGACCAAGGGCCACCAGGTGGTGTGGGCATTGAGAGGCCGTCGGCTCGCCCGTTCACCACCCGCGGCACGTAAGGCCGGCTGCAACGTGTCCCCTTCTGCATCAAGGCTGTCGTCCCGCCCAGCGTATGGGTGTGGTCGGGCGGTGGACCAACTCATTTATGAGCTGCGTCGATACGAACCAGCAGCTCGTTGATCCCGCCAGCCGGCCGCCCTGCCACGCGCACGGAGGATCAGGGCGAAACCCCGGGGACGGGCCGCAGCCGGTAGGTGCCCGCCTCCGCGGTGACGAGGCCGGCGGTCGGCGGCGGGAAGTGGCTGCCGAGGAGCAGGGTTTCCGTGTCGGCGAGCGAGGCGATCAGTTCTCGGCGACTGTGGATCGCCTGAGCGGGGTCGATGTCCACGCAGCTGGTGATGCCGGGGCGGTGCAGCTGCACGGGGTGGTGGACGCAGTCACCGGTGATGACGGCCGAGCGGGCGCCGCTGCGGAGTTCCACCGCGACCTGACCTGGCGTATGGCCGGGGGTGGGCAGCAGCCGAATACCGGGGGCCACGTCGCTGCCGGTGTCCGGGACGTCGACCAGGTCGAGCAGCCCGGCGTCCCGCACCGGGTGCACCGAGTCCCGGAACATCTGCCGGCGCGGCTCGTCCATCTCGACGCCGGCCCAGTAGTCCCACTCGGTGCGCGCGACCAGGTAGCGGGCGTTGGGGAAGGTGGGCACCCAACTCCCCTCGCGTTCAACGGTGTTCCAGCCGACATGATCGGTGTGCAGATGCGTCAGGATGACCAGGTCGACGCTTTCGGGCGCGAAGCCCGCGGCAGTGAGTCGTCCGAGATAGGGGGTGTCCAGGTGGTCCCAGGCCGGGTTGGCGCGGGTCTTGCCGTTGCCGATGCCGGTGTCGACCAGCACCCGCAGGCCGTTCGCCTCGACGGCGAAGCTGTGGCTGGCCAGCCGCAACGCACCGTCGGACGCGGCGAAGTCGGGCCGCAGCCAGCGGGCGTCACCCACCACGTCGGGAGTGGCCTCGGGCAGCAGCCAGGCACCGGTCGGCGGCGGAAGTTCCGTCTCGTCGACGCGGTGCACCAGCAGATCGCCGACGGCCCAGGTCGGCCCGGTGGTTCCCCGGGTGATGGCGTGCGGGGGCGGCGTGAACTGATGCATGACTTCTCTCCTCGACCCTCTGCAACTAAAGCAATTTCTTTGCGTTAGTGGCACGGTATGCCGTACGGTCCACTCACGCAAATATTCAGCCTTAGCGGCTCGTAGCACCCCTCCCGTGTGACGCCGGCCCGCTTCACACGCTCTCGCCCCCTACGCACTCTCGCCCCACGCGCACTCGCGCCCCATACAACGCACGCCGATACCCACGCACAATCCAGGAAGGAACAATCCGCTATGACCACCGAAGATCTCTCCCCGCAGGAGGCTGCCCGTTGGGCTCTGCGGGCGGGCCTGCCCGTGGAACCCGGGCGGCTCGACGTGATCGCCGCCACGGCGAACCACATCCAGCACGTCCTGCGCCCGCTCCGCGAACTGGACCTTTCGGACGCGGCCCCGGCCGTCGCACAGCCACCCCTCGGTCGCACCACGGCGCTCACCTCAGGAGAGGAGCAGGCAGATGCGCTTGCCGTATGAACTGTCACTCGCCGACGCGGCGCAGGCGATCGCCGCTCGTGAGCTCTCCCCGGTGGAACTGACCGACTCGGTCCTGGAGCGCATCGCGGAGGTGGAGGACGATCTCGGGGCCTACGTCACCGTACGCGCGGACGACGCCCGGAAGGCCGCCGCACAGGCAGAACGGGACATCGCGGCGGGCCGGCACCTCGGACCGCTGCACGGCATCCCGATGAGCCTCAAGGACCTCATCGACGTTGCCGGGCTGCCGACCACGGCCAGTTCCCGGGTGCGCGCGCACCACACGGCCCTCAAGGACAGCGCCGTCGCGGCACGCCTCCGAAGCGCCGGAGCGGTCTTGCTGGGCAAGACCCACACCCATGAATTCGCCTACGGACTGACGACCCCTCAGACCCGCAACGCCTGGGCCGCTGACCGGGTGGCCGGCGGCTCCAGCGGCGGCTCGGCGGTGGCGGTCGCGGCAGGTGAGGCGACCTTCGCCCTGGGAACGGACACCGGCGGCTCGATCCGCGTCCCCTCCGCCCTGAACGGCGTCGTGGGGCTCAAGCCCACTTACGGACTCGTCCCCGTGGACGGTGTCACACCGCTGTCCTGGTCCCTGGACCACGTCGGCCCGATCACCCGCACGGTGCGCGACGCGGAACTCGTACTCGCCGCCCTCACCGGTCACCACCCCACGGAGGGCCCCGCCCGCGCGGACGAGAGTCCGGCCGGCCTGCGCGTCGGCGTCCCCCGCAACTACTACTTCGATCGCGTCGCCCCCGAGGTGGCGGCGGCCGTCCACCGGGCCATCGCTCAACTCGCCGCGCTGGGCGCCGAGTTGACGGAGGTCGATATCCCGATGACCGAGTACGTCCAGGCCACCCAGTGGGGCGTCATGGTTCCCGAGGCCACCGCCTCGCACGAACAGACCCTGCGCACGTCCCCGGAGCTGTACGGATCCGACGTCCGCGTGCTGCTGGAGGCGGGCGGGCTGGTACCGGCGACCGACTACCTGCGCGCTCAGCGGGCCCGGGCCCTGATGCAGCGGGCCTGGGCGCGGCTGTTCGAGGAGGTCGACCTCATCGCCGCGCCGACCGTGCCCTGCACGGCCGTCCACCGTGACCAGCAGGAGGTCAGCTGGCCGGCCACCGGAGGCACCGAGAGCGAGCCCGACGCGGGCGCCCGCGAGGGCGTGCCCGGCCCGGACGCCCGCGCGGGCACCCCCGGCCCGCAGGTCAGCGAGAGCGTGTCCGACGCGTACGTCAGGCTGTCGGCCCCGGCGAACCTCACGGGCCTGCCGTCGCTCTCCCTGCCCGTCGGCCTGGACGGCGCGGGGCTGCCCATCGGCATGCAGCTCATCGGCCGGGCGTTCGGCGAGGCCACGCTGCTGCGCGCCGGACGCGCCTATGAGACGGCACATCCGCCGGTCGCCCTCTTCGGCAGGGCAGTCGGGCGGCGGACGACCGCCTCTGCCCCCACCCCCGTTTCCCGGCCCACCCCGCCCGCTGATGCAACGATTTTGCGTTAAGCTGGGGGCATGAGTCCCAAACCAGCTGCCCGGCCTGGAGGCCGTAGTGCCCGCGTACAGCAGTCCGTGCACGCGGCGGTGCGCGAACTCCAGGCCGAGCAGGGGCGCGGCGACCTCACCATCCCCCAGATCGCCGCGCGGGCCGGCGTGACCCCGTCGACCCTCTACCGCCGCTGGGGAGACCTCCAGGAGCTGCTGTCGGACGTCGCGGTGGAACGGCTGCGGCCCGAGGCGCCTCCGGCCGACCATGGGAACCTCCGCGCTGACCTGGAGCACTGGGCCACCGCGTTCCTGGAGGAGATGTCGTCACCGGCGGGCCGCTCGTACATCCATGACGCCCTGGCCGGGGATCCGGACGGCAGCAACTCCGGGCAGTGCTCCGCCTACGCCGTCGACCAGGTCGACACCATCCTCACCCGGGCCGGGCAGCGCGGTGAACACGTACCGGACACCGACACCGTGATGGACCACGTCGTGGCGCCCCTGATGTACCGCATCCTCTTCCGCCCGGGCCTCCTCGACCCGCAGTACGCCCGCGACCTGGTCGCCACGGTCCTCTACCGGCTCATGCCGCTGCCCTGACCGGGCCACGGGGTGCCGGCTACGTACCCGCCGGCCGGCGGTAGAAGTCGAATTGCGTGACTTTGTTGTAGCCGTAGCTCTCGGGGTGCAGTTCGTGCAGCGCGACGCCGGCCCGGGGCAGGGGGCCGAGGAGCTCCGACAGCAGTTCACCGGCCCGGGCGATGAAGTCGGCCTTCTCCGCGGCACTGTTGGTGCCCAGCGTGAGACTGCCCTCCACATGTGCGTCACGGTGGCCACTCAAGGGCTTTCCGTCGACGAAATAGCTGCCGGCCGGAACCAGGTTGATCTGGACGATGGTGCGCGCACTGGACTTGTTCAGGGCCGAGACCGCCAGCTGGGTCAGCCCCTCGGCGAGGGCGCGCTGGACGTCGGACGGAAGGTCGGGGTCGGGAACGGTGACCCGGAAGTACGGCATGGCATGCCTCTCTGCTTCGTCTGGGCTCTGTGGCTGGGTGCTCTGCGCACGGTGCGCGGCTCTTGGCGGCGCCGACGTGGCACCCAGCTAGCGTCGCCGACCTGGCACGATAGATCCAACGCATAGCTGTCATACGCATATGAGGCCGACGCATGACCGTGAACCTTCCCCAACTGCGGGCCTTCCTCGCCGTCGTGGACACCGGCGGCTTCGGTGCGGCCGCCGCCGAGCTGGGCCTGAGCCAATCGGCGGTGTCGCACGCCGTCGCCTCCCTGGAGCGCGAGCTGTCCGCCCCGCTGCTGGTCCGGGCCACGCCCGCCCGTACCACCGCGCTCGGCGAACGGGTCCTGCCGCACGCCCGCCTCGCGGTCTCCGCGGCCCGGTCCGTGGAAGAGATCGCGGCCACTGCCACCGAGGCCATGTCCGGCATCGTCCGGCTGGCCGCCACGCCAACGGTCTGCCAGGGGCTGGTCCCCCGCCTGCTCCGGCACTGGCGCGAGGACCAACCGCGTATCACCGTCCGGGTCTTCGAAGGGGACAGCGCCGAGGTCACCACCTGGCTGGACGACGGAACGGCCGATGCCGCCGTCCTGATCGACCCGGAACCCGGGCCCGGCGTCCAGCTCGCCGTGGACGGTTACCGGGCCCTGTTGCCCCGGGACCACCCCCTGGCGGGCGAGCCGGCCGTGGACATCCGTGACCTGGAGGACGACCAGTTCCTGATCTCACCCAACGGATGCGAGGCCCGCATCCGTACGATCCACCGACTGGCCGGGCTGCGCTTCGACCCCACTCACCGGGTACGGGACCTGGCGACCCTGATCAGCATGGTGCAGGCCGGCATCGGCGTGACGATCCTTTCCGAGGTCTCCCGCGCCTTCGTCCCGCCGGACCTGGTCCTGCTGCCGCTGGCGCCCGAGACCTCGCGCCGCCTCGTGCTGACCGGCCCGCAGGCCCGCCCCTGGCACCCCGCGCTCCGCACCCTCGCGGAGTCGGCCGCCCACCACCTGGCCCACTCCACGTCCCGGGCGAACGCCTAGGAGTCGCCCCCTCCGACCTCCCTCCCTATCCCGGCAACACCCGTACCTCTGCCTCACCGGGCAGCGCGAGCTTGGCCCACCAGTGGTCGAACCGGCGATAGACCCCGGTGTCCCGGTCGGTCAGCAGAGCCATCAACGAGCGTGCCTCCTCGCCAAGCCCCTCCCACGCTGCGGGCGGGAGGGCGTGGAACGCCGTCGCTTCCACGCCTCCGTCGACCGGGCGCCACACACCGGCGACGTACCCGTCGACCAGCAGCGTGGGCAGCACGTCGCCGTTGGTGCGGATGACCAGCCGGCGGTAGGCCGGGGGTATCACACGGCTACGGTCGGCGTAGGCGAGCAGGACGCTGTCCCACATCGCCATCAGCCGGGGCGGGGCCGGCGTGTCCGCGCAGGGGCGCGGGGCGCCCGGGAGGTCGAACAGCGCGGTGCCGTCGGCACCTTCGAGCCTCTCGACGGCCCCGTCGAGGGAATCGAGGGCGGTGAGCACCTGGCGGATCGGCGTGCGCTGGACCGTGGCGAACTGCGCCACGTCCGCCACCGACGCCGGCCCGAACCCCGCCAGATAGCGCAGGACGAGGGTGGTCAGCGCTTCCGTCCTCGTCTCCCGGCCCGTGGGTACGGGACCGGTGCGCGCCGCGATGTACGACGGCCGGGCGGCGAACGACCACGGCCCGCCCGTCGGGACATGCAGCAGCGGGGCGTAGGCCCGCAGTCCCCACCACGCCCCCGCCTTCCGCTCCGCCCCGACCTGCTGCTCCACCCACGTCTCCATCTCGGCGGCGGTGCGGGCCTGATCGGCGAACTTCAACGCCTCCAGCACCAGCGCGTCGCCCTCCGCGGGAGTGAGCCCCGTGGCGGCGAAGTGGTAGCCGAGCCGCGCGGCGTACAGCGTCGGCTGCATCGCCTCACGGAAGAGCTGGTAGTCATCGGCGTGGACCGCATGCAGGGTCATCCGCAGCAGGGTCGCCTTGACGGCCGTGCCCCGGGCGAACGCGTCGTCCGCCTCCTCCGCCTTGAACCCGTCGATGCGGTTCCACAGCGCGAGATACGGCGAAGCCGCGTGCTGGGCCTGCAACGCGACAACCCGGCGAATGACCTCCATAACCTCCAACTCCTGCCGTTCCAGCAGCAGTTGGCGGCTCAGAGTGGCCCGGTTGAGTTCGCGCGCGGTAACGGTGATCTTCACGGCCGGAATTGTGCCGTGCCCGGTCCCCGGCCGCCACCACTCTCCTACCCCGCTTCGCGCTCACGCACTGGTCGCCACACCCGCGTTGCGGAGTACCTCACTCGCCGGCAGGCCGACGCTCTGGGCGGCGGTCAGGCCGGAAGCCGCCCGGTGCGCCTCCACGATCCGCAGTCCGACCACGTACCCGGCGAAGTCCGGCAGCCCCACGGTGGGCTGTCCCATCAGCCGCGCCGTGGCATCGCCCAGCACATATCCGGTCAGGTTCTGCATCCCGGCGACATCGATATCGGCAGTGATCTTCTCGTACGCGCGGTCCAGCTCGGCACCGCTCAGCGCCGTCGCCCACGGCCCCATGGCCTCCTCCCCGGCCAACTCCCGCACGAACGCCTCGGCCAGCCCCTCGGCGACGACGTGCTCCCCGACGGTGACGGTCATCGGGTCCCAGACCACGTTCGCATAGCGCACGTTGTGGTGGAGCTCGTGTGCGGCAGCGTGGGCGATCTTCTGCAGGCTCGTCTCGGTGGGCCACATCACCAACTGGATCGCCCCCGGGAACCCTCCCATCCCGAAGTAGCCGCTGCTCCGCACCGTCAGGTGTTCGTCATCGGGATTGCCCAGCACCAGGAAGACATGCACGGTCTCAGCGTGCTTGATTCCGGGTGCCGCCCCGCTGATCTCCTGCCACGCCGCCGTGAGCGACTCCTCGATCCGCTCCCACACCCCCGCGTCCCGCATCTGCCGCACGGCGGGCAGATACCGCTCATCGTCCCGATCGAGCCGGAACCCACTTCCCATTGCGCTGTGCGTCTGGACCACATCCACGTCCCCCATGACGGAAGCCAGCACTTCCTGCAGCGGACTGAGCATCTCCCGCAGCGCCTCGGGCCGCTCCTCCAGCGGCCGCTGCAGAAGGTCGATCATGGCGGACGCGGTGTCGTGAACAAGAATCTTCATGTCTTGGACCGTAGGGCCTCCGGTTACCGGAGGGTCAAGCGTCGTTGGGCGGAGGGGATGAGCAAGTGCAGGAGCCGGTCTACGCCACCGTCAGATACTTCCAGGCATGCCAGGAATGCGATGCGCAGGCGGAGTGGTGGTGTGTCCAGCAGCTGGTGGGTGACTCGTTGCGAGGGGACGTCGAATCCGTCTGCTCCACCTGCGGGTGTGGGATGGCCCTCTGCGGCGGCGACCTGACGGCCGAGCTCCGGGAGCGACTGCTCGACGGGCACGGGCGGGCAAGGTTGCAGGTGACGCCGCCGGTGAAAGGCGCGATGATCATGCGGGTGCTGCGCGCAGAGCTCGGCCTCGACCTGGCGAACGTCAAGACGGTGCTGCAGCAGGTCCTGGCTGGGGAGTACTCGGGAACCTTGCCCGAGGTTGAGCTCATCGCCCGCAAGCTGCGGGCCGCGGGCATCGATGCGGTTGCGTCGTTTCCTCAGGCAAGGAGTCGCTAGGCGGGGACGGACCCCAAGGGCAACGCCCGTTTCGCGAAGGCCTCGACAGCGGCCGCTGCGGTCACATTCTGCGGTCGTGGCAGGTGTAGGAGTCGTCCGGGTTGTGGGCCAGGGACTCGTGGCCCCAGCACTTGAGCATCGGGGCGAGGGTGTAGGCGCGACAGCCGGCTGCGGCGAGCAGGAGGGCACACGCCAGGCTGACCGCGGCGGTGGGCAGCGCTCTGCGGGAGATGCGCAGAGCGGTCGCGGCTGCCCCGAGCAGCGCTGCCACACCGAGGATCAGGATCATCAGCACGAGGCCGATGCGGTTGTCCTTGATCCCCGGGAAGGCCTCGGGCGAGTCGATCTCGGTGGTGGCCGCGAAGCTCACCAGGATGAGCAGGGCGCTGAGCAACAGCAGTCCCACGGCCAGACAGCCTCCGGCGAATCCGCCGGACGTCTTCGCGGCTCGTGGGGTTCGGGCTGTCGTGGTGCGCGTCATCCGGTCATCGAACCCGAGAGCGCGGGCCGGCAGCAACACGGCCCGTGCACCCGGTCGAGCGGGCCGAAGGACGGCCGGCCGTCAGAGCGGTCCCTGCAGGCCGCCGCCTCCCGTCGGGGAAGAAGGACGGTAGTGGTCGATCAAGCCCGCGTGCTGGTTGGGCCGGGCGGCCCGGTGGGAGTCGGGGTGGTCGAGCCGGGGCCGGCGGCCGTGGAGCACGAAGTGCGCCACGCGTGAGGTTAAGCGGCTGAGACTCTCCGCTGTCATCGATCCTCCATGGGAAGAAGTCAGTGGTAAGACAGCTGCAACCTTACGGAAGGAGGGTCAAGTATACGGTGGAGTACGGGAGATGGCGTGTCGGATCTCACTCACCAAGGCAGCGTGCCCTCCGCGTCGAAGTAGCCGCCGGTGGGCCCGTCGGGCCTCACCTGGGCCATGCGCACGATGATCTCGGCGCCCTGCTCCACGCTCTGGGTGCCGGTGTTGCCGTTCAGGTCGGTCTTGGTGAAGCCGGGCTCGACCGCATTGATCCGCATATCGGGGAACGCCTTCGCGAACTGGATGGTGATCATGTTGACCGCGGCTTTCGACGCCGGGTAGGCGACGCCCGGGTAGGCGTACGCCGGGCTGCCCGGGTCGCTGACGCGGGTCAGGGAGGCCAGGCCGCTGCTGACATTGACGATGACGGGAGCCGGTGAGCGGCGCAGCAGCGGCAGGAACGCATGGGTGACGCGCACCGTGCCGAAGACGTTGGTGTCGAAGGTCTGCCGCATCACGTCGGCGGTGATCTCCGCGGCGCCGGGCACGTGGTTGTCGGCGTCCCGGGTCTCGATGCCCGCGTTGTTGATCAGTACGTCCAGCCCTCCCTCGGCCTCGACGGTCCGGGCCGCGGCCGCCACGGACGCGTCGTCGGTGACGTCGAGCCGGACGGTCCGCGCGCCCAGCCGTTCGGCGGCCCGGCGGCCGCGGGTGGCGTCCCGGCTACCGACGTAGACGGTGTGACCTGCGGCGATGAGCCGGCGGGCGGTCTCGAAGCCGAGGCCCTTGTTCGCTCCGGTGATGAGTGTGGTCGTCATGACTCCAGGCTGCGGCGGCGGACCGCGAGCAGCCAGGCGTCCCGCCTTCCTGGGACTGTCAGTACCAGGACGATCCGGGTGGCGCGGTGCACAGTGGGGGCATGGCGAGTACGGAGTTCGGGCGGACGGTGCGGCGCTGGCGCGACCGTGCCTCCCCGGAGGCGGCCGGGCTGCCCGGGGGCGGCCATCGGCGCGCGGCCGGGCTGCGCCGTGAGGAGCTGGCGATGCTGGCCGGGATCTCGGTCGACTACGTCACCCGTCTGGAACAGGGCCGGGCGACCCACCCGTCGGAACAGGTCGTCGAGGCTCTGGGGCGGGCCCTGCGGTTGTCCGGAGCCGAGCGCGAGCACCTGTTCCACGTCGCCGGGCTGGTGCCGCCGGGGCAGGGCACGGTGCCCGCGTACATCACGCCGAGCGTGCACCGGATGCTGGACCGGCTGACCGGGACGCCGGTCGCGGTCTCCGACGCGTCGTGGACGCTGCTGCTGGCCAACCCGCTGTACACGGCGCTGATGGGCGAGCGGCAGGGCCGGGAGCGCAACGGCGCCTGGCGCGCGTTCCTCGGGTCGGGCGGCCGGGTCCGCCACACCACGCAGTCCCGGCGCGCGCTGGAGACCGCTGTGGTCGCCGACCTGCGCGCGGCCGTGCGCCGGTATCCGGCGGACCAGCGGCTACGGCAGCTGATCGCGGAACTGCGCGCGAACAGTGACCGGTTCGCCGAGTTGTGGGACTCGGGAGCCGTCGGCCGGCATGAGGCGTCGCGCAAGACCATCGATCACCCGCAAGTCGGCACCATGACGCTGGACTGCGACCTGCTGAGCGTCGCCGGCAGCGACCTGCGCATCATGATCTACACGGCCGAGCCCGGCACCGAGGACGCCGAACGGCTGGAACTCCTCGCCGTTCTGGGAACCCAGACGATGGTCGGGTGAGGGCCAGATAGTCACGATGGTCGGGTGGTGACGACAGTCGGGTGGTGACGAGGGTTGGATGGTGGCGACGGTCGGGGTGTGACGGCGACGGATTCCACCGCCGATGGCTCGGCGGGGCGTCCTCGGCCTTCACCTGCCCGGCCCTCATGCGCTCGGCCTTCATCGGCTCGGCCTTCACCTGTCGAGGCCGCCGCGTCTGACCAGCTGGCTCACGATCACATTGCGCTGGATCTCGTTGGTGCCCTCGCCGACGATCATCAGGGGCGCGTCGCGGAAGTAGCGCTCGACGTCGAATTCGGTGGAGTAGCCGTAACCGCCGTGGATGCGGACGGCGTTGAGGGCGATCTGCAGGGCCGTCTCGGAGGCGAAGAGCTTCGCCATGCCGGCCTCCATGTCCACCCGGCGGCCCGCCTCGGCCTCCCGGGCGGCGTACAGGGTCAGCTGGCGGGCGGCGGTGAGCGACGTGGCCATGTCCGCGAGGTAGTTGCCGATCGACTGGTGCTGCCAGATCGGCTTCCCGAAGGACTCGCGCTCCTGGGCGTAGGCGAGGGCGTCCTCCAGCGCCGCCCGGCCGACCCCGAGTGCGCGGGCCGCGACCTGGAGGCGTCCGGTCTCCAGGCCCTTCATCATCTGCGCGAAGCCCTCACCCTCGGTCCCGCCGAGTACGGCATCGGCCGGCGCCCGGTGGTCGGCGAAGGAGAGCTCGCAGCTTTCGACGCCCTTGTAGCCGAGTTTGGGCAGGTCGCGTGAGACCGTCAGGCCGGGCCCGTGCTCGACGAGCAGGATCGAGATGCCCCGGTGCGCGGGCTCCGCCTCCGGGTCGGTCTTGCACAGCAGGGCGATCAGCGCGGACCGCCGGGAGTTGGTGATCCAGGTCTTCGACCCGTTGATGAGGTATCCGCCGTCCGCGTCCTTGCGGGCGACGGTACGCAGGGCCTGGAGGTCGGAGCCGCCGCTCGGCTCTGTGAGGGCGATGGTCGCCCGGGTCTCGCCGGTGGCCATCGTCGGCAGATAGCGGCGTTTCTGCTCCTCCGTACCGTAGTGGAGCAGCAGCTTGGCGACGACGGTGTGGCCGCCCATCGCACCGGCCAGGCTCATCCAGCCGCGGGCGAGTTCCTCGGTGATCAGGACGAAACAGGGGGCGGAGACCGGGGTGCCGCCGTATTCCGCGGGGATGGCGAGGCCGAAGATGCCGAGCCGTTTCATCTGCGCGATCAGCGTCTCCGGGTAGGTGTCGGCGTGCTCCAGTTCCCGGACGACGGGCCGCACCTCCTTGTCGACGAAGTCGCGCACCGTACGGACGACGAGCTGCTCGTCCTCGGACAGGACGTCGAGGGTGCTCACGCTGTGACGCTCCTTGCTGAAGGGCGGGGAGGCGGGCGGGGCGGGCAGAGATCGCTGCGTTGATCGCACGGGATCGTGGAGGCGGAGGTCCGGGGGGAGGCATGGGTCAGACGACGCCGTCGGTCCGCAGGGTGGCGATGTCGGCCGTGCTGTACCCCAGTTCCGTCAGGACGCGCTCGGTGTGCTCGCCGGCGGCTGGTACGGCGTCCATGCGCGGGGCGGTGCCGGTGAGGTCCGCAGGGGGCAGCAGCGCGGGCACCACGGCTCCCCCGGGGATGCGTACGTCGCGCCAGCGGTTCCGGGCGCTGAGCACGGGGTGGTCCAGGAATTCCTGGACGTCGTTGACGCCGGCGTTGGCGATGTCCGCCTCGTCCAGCAGCTTCATCACCTCGCCGCTGTCCAGCTCGCCGAACCGCTCGGCCACGATCGCGTTCAGCTCGTCGCGGTGGGCCACGCGGTCGGAGCCGGTGGCGAAGCGCGGATCGTCGACGAGTCCGGGCCGACGCAGGAACTGCTCGCACAGGGCGGCCCATTCCCGCTCGTTCTGGATCGAGAAGAGCACGTCCTTGCCGTCCGCCGCGGTGTAGGCACCGTACGGGGCGATGGTGGCGTGCTGGGTACCGATGCGCGGGGGCTGGGTGCCGCCGTGACGCGTGTAGTACGCGGGCTGACCCATCCACTCGGCCAGTGCCTCGAACAGGGAGACCTCCACGGCGCGGGCGACGCCGGTGGTGGCGCGGGTGAAGAGTGCGGTGAGGATGCCCGAGTACGCATACATGCCGGCGGCGATATCGGCGATCGAGATCCCGGCCCGCGCGGTTTCCTCGGCGGTGCCCGTCAGGGAGACCAGCCCCGTCTGGCACTGCACCAGCAGGTCGTACGCCTTGCGGCCGGCCCACGGCCCGCTGGTGCCGTAGCCGGAGACGGAGCAGCGGATGAGGGACGGGAAGCGCTCGGCGAGGGCATCCGCCCCCAGGCCCATCCGGGCAGCCGCGCCGGGGGCCAGATTCTGCACGAACACATCGGCACCGCCCAGGAGTTGTTCCAGGACCTGCCGGCCCCGGTCCGACTTCAGGTCGAGCGTCACGGACTCCTTCGACCGGTTGAGCCACACGAAGTAGCTGGACTCGCCGTGCACCGTGGTGTCGTAGCGGCGGGCGAAGTCGCCCCCGCCCGGGCGTTCCACCTTGATGACGCGCGCGCCGAGATCGGCCAGCTGGCGGGTGGCGTAGGGGGCCGCCACCGCCTGCTCGACGCTGACGACGGTGATGCCGGCCAGCGGCAGGCCGCTTTCGGGGAGCTCGGTCATGGGGTGTGGCCTCCAGGAGAGTAGGAATCCCGTAGCGCTCGCTCCGGGCAGCGTATGGGTTCCGTGGTGAAATCGGGAGCAGGCGGCTGCCCTCCCGGCAGGAAAGCGCCCTCGCCCCGAATTCGACATGAGGGCCAATTTTCCGAATTCCCCACCAACGAGTGAATTGCGGCATGGCAAATCGTTTCCCCGGGCGATGCTTTCCGGGTGATGACCCACGCCTGGTGGCGCCGAGTCGCCATGACCACCGCCCTCATCGCAACCACAGTCGTCCCGGCGGTACCGGCCAGCGCAACAGCCGCTGCCGCCCCTCATTCACCTGCCCGTCCCAGCGCCGTCATCCACCCCGCCGACACCGCATTCCCCACCTCTCCGCGGGAATTGCCGGAGCCCCCGCCCGCCGACGTGGCACGCGAAGAACTCGCCGATCTGAACGTCGACACACCCCATTCGATGGAGGGTTACAGCCGCGCGAAATTCCCGCACTGGATCAAACAGTACGGCGAATGCGACACCCGCGAAGTCGTCCTCTCCCGGGACGGCATCGACGTCCAGCAGGACGAGAAGTGCCGGGCCATTTCGGGGACGTGGTTCAGCGAATACGACAGCAAGGTCTTCTCCGCGTCGGGGCAGCTCGACATCGACCACATCGTGCCGCTGGCCAACGCCTGGCGTTCCGGCGCCGATGAATGGGCCACCCCGAAGCGCCGTACCTTCGCCAACGACCTCGTCCACGCCCAGCTCATCGCGGTCTCGGCCTCCTCCAACCGGCAGAAGGGCGACCAGTCCCCGGACCAGTGGTCTCCGCCGCGAATCGCCTACCGGTGCGTCTACGCCCGCGCCTGGACCGACATCAAGCACCTCTACCAACTGAACGTCACCGAGCCGGAGAAGGACAAGCTCAACGAGATGCTGGACACCTGCGAAGAGTGATCCCCAGGCAATGACCACCCACGACGGTGACGCGCTCACCGATGAGATCACCGCCGGCCCCGGCGGAGCGATGACGGTCCAGGTCGGCGTCATCACCGGCGACCTGACCGTCACCACCGCCGACCGGGGCGACGGTACGGCGCGCGTCACCGTCCGGTACACCGGCGCGGAGGAGTGCTACGACCTCGAAGGCAGCCCGGTCCCGCTCCCGCCGGGCGGCCTCCGCGCGCTCCACCGGGCCGTACTCCGGGCGGTCCGGGCGGGCCGCGGTGCCGTGGTACCCGGAACGGGTACTCCGCCCGGCCTCTGAGACAGGGCGGCCGCACGGGCCCATCCGGCGTGCGGCAAGGGCGAGTTGCTGTGCACCTGGGCACCAGCTGGGACCGTTACGTCGCGGCGCAGTGGCTCAACATCCGCCGCCGGCTCGACGCGAATCCCGACGACGAGTTCGCCGACGAGCTGCGCGCGGAACTCGCCGCCTCCCCGCCCGTACGCCAGGTACCAGCGCGAACATCTCGGGTGGGGTGTGTTCGTCCTGCGGAGCCGCTGACCTTCCGTGCGAAGCCCCGGCGCGGCCGGCCGGGGCTTCGCGCCGGGGCTCAGTCGACCAGCGTCACGCAGGGCAGGCCCACGCTCTCGCCCCCGCGGATGCCTTCCGCGCACAGCCGGGTGCCCGGCGGAAAGTGGCGCTGCGGGTAGACCTGGTCCCGGTAGGTCCGGAAGGCGGCGACGTCTTCGACCTTGGCGTTGGCGCTCCAGCCATTGGTGGTCCAGACCCGTGCGCTGATCCGGTGCGGCTGGTTGGTATTCACGACTGACTACGTGAGCTATCAGGCATCGGCGCGCCCGGTGGGCGGGGTCGCGACGCCTCACCCGAAAGGGCCTCCCGGCGGCCGGTCAGCCTCCGAACGCCACGCCCGACATGCCCTGCCCCGCTTCCGGAATCACCAGGAGGGAGCCCGCGAGGGGGTGGGGGTGGGCGGAGCCGGATCCGGCCGTGGTGATGAACAGGTCGCGTAGCGACGGGCCGCCGAAGCTGCAGGCGGTGGGGCGGTGGACGGGGAGCGGGAGGGTGCGGTCCAGGTGGCCGTGGGGGGTGTAGCGGCGGATCTGGCCGCCGTCCCAGAGGGCGACCCAGAGGCAGCCGTCGGCGTCGACGGTCAGGCCGTCGGGGTAGCCGGCGTCGGGCTCGATGGCCACCAACGGGCGGCGGTCTGACGGGAGTTGACCGTTCATCCGGCAGACGTCGATGCGGCGGGTCGGGGAGTCGATGTAGTAGAGGCGAGTGCCGTCCGGGCTCCAGGCGAGGCCGTTGCTGACGGTGACGGACCGGAAGATCACCTGGGTCTCACCGTCGGGGGCGATACGGGTGAGCGTGCCGCCGCCCGCGGCCTCGTCGTAGCGCATGGTGCCCGCCCACAGCGAACCGTCGGGGGCGACGGCGGCGTCGTTGCCACGGCGGCCGGGGACGGGGTCGCGTAGGAGCCAGGAGAACCCCCCGTCGGCGTCGTAGCGGGCGATGCCGTCCCGCAGGTTGACCACCAGGCCACCGGTCGCGCGCGGTTTGGCCGCGCCGACGTGCTGTCCGGTGGCCATCACGGTGCGCCGTCCGGTGGCCGGATGGTAGGTGTGGATGCGGGAGCCGAGGATGTCCACCCAGATCAGGCGGTCCGTCGCCGGGTCCCAGGTGGGGCCCTCACCGAGCGTGGCCGAAGCGCGGACCGCGACCTCGGCCCTCATCGGTGGCCACCGCGGTGGCCCAGGCGTACGGACAGGTCGCTCGCGCCCTTGGCGGCCAGTTCTGCGAGCTCGACCTCGCGTTCCTCGCTCCAGCGGATCACGGGTACGGAGACGGACAGGGCGGCGACGACCCGGCCCGTGCCGTCCCGTACGGGTGCGGCCACGCAGTTCACGTCCGGGTTGGACTCGCGGTGCTCGATGGCGATGCCGCGCTCGCGGACGACGGCGAGCGCGGCGCGGAGTGCCTCGGGGTCGGTGATGCTGTGGTGTGTCATCGCGTCGAGCTCGCCGGCCTCCTCGATGCGGAGCGCCAGTTCGTCGGCGGGCAGGGCGGCGAGCAGCATCTTGCCGACCGCGGTGCAATGGGCGGGGAGCCGGCGGCCGGCGGCCGAGACCATGCGCACGGCGTGGATGGAGTCGACCTTGGCGATGTAGATGACGTCGAGGTCCTCCAGGATCGCGACGTGCACGGTCTCGTCGCAGGTCTCGGCCACCTCGCGGGCCACCTGCTGGCCTTCGGCGGCGAGGTCGAGCTGTTCCGCGTAGCGGCTGCCGAGCTGGTAGGTGCGGACGCCGAGACGGTAGTGGCCGGGCCGGCCGGGAGCGGGTACCAGGTACGAGCGGGCGGCGAGGGTGGTGACCAGCTCGTGCACGGTGGTGCGCGGCAGCCGCAGCTTGCGGGTGATGTCGGGCGCGGAGAGCGTTCCGTCGCCTTCGAGGAACAGCTCAAGGATGTCGAGCGCCCTGGTCACCGCGGGGACCAGCCGTCCCATGTGCCTCACCACCCGTTTCGTTCGAGGAGCCGGTCGCTGACCGGTATGCCGAACGCAGGCTATGCACAGCGGGGTTCGCCGGGCAATGGTGGGGACGGACCGGCCGCTGCGCAACCCATTGACACCCCTGTCGGGAGCTGACTACGGTCACGCCACCATTTCGAACGAGTGACGAAATTTCGAACGACATGGAGGGCAATTGCCGTGCGCATCACGGGAATCAGCACACACGTCGTCGGAACCCCCTGGCGCAATCTCACCTACGTACTCGTCCATACCGACGAGGGGCTGACGGGGGTCGGCGAGACCAGGATGCTCGGCCGTACCGATGCCCTGCTCGGCTATCTGCGCGAGGCGGAGGCGAACCACATCCGCGGATCGGATCCGTTCGCGGTCGAGGATCTGGTCCGGCGCATGAAGTACGGGGATTACGGGCGGGCCGGCGAGATCGTGATGTCCGGGATCGCCTGTGTGGAGATGGCCTGTTGGGACATCAAGGGCAAGGCACTCGGGGTTCCGGTGTGGCAGCTCCTCGGCGGCCGGGTCACCGATCGCGTGATGGCGTACGCCAACGGCTGGTACACCACCGAGCGCACCCCCGAGGCGTACCACAAGGCGGCACAGGAAGTGGTGGCGCGCGGCTACCGGGCCCTGAAGATCGACCCGTTCGGGACCGGCCACTTCGAGCTGGACCACCAACAGACCTTGTACTCCGTGTCGTTGATCGAGGCGGTACGGGACGCCATCGGCCCGGACACCGAGCTGATGCTGGAGATGCACGGCCGGTTCAGCCCGGCCACGGCGGTCCGGCTCGCCCGCGAACTGGCGCCCTTCCGGCCCGCCTGGCTGGAGGAGCCGGTGCCGCCGGAGAACCTCAAGGCCCTGAAGAAGGTCGCGGACAAGGTGGAGCTGCCGGTGGCCACCGGTGAACGCATCCACGACCGGATCGAGTTCCGGGAGCTGTTCGAGGCGCAGGCGGCCGACATCATCCAGCCGGACCTCGGGCACATCGGCGGCATTCTCGAAGCCCGCAAGCTCGCCGCGACCGCCGAGACGCATTACGTGCTGGTGGCCCCGCACAACGTCGGCGGTGCGGTACTGACCGCGGCCTCGCTCCAACTCGCGTCCTGTACACCGAATTTCAAGGTCCTGGAGCACTTCAACGACTTCGCGGACGCGGACATCACGAAGGTGGTGCGGGGCGCGCCGTCCGTGGATCCGGAGACCGGTTGTTTCGCGGTATCGCACGCGCCGGGGCTCGGCGTCGAGTTCGATCCGGACGCCGCGGCCGCATTCCCGCAGCAGCAGGCGCGCTTCGACCTCTGGGCCGAGGGCTGGGAGCAGAGGCGGCCGCGATGAGCCGAGCGGGCGGCCGCCTGGACGGCCGGGCGGCGAACGGGGATGCGGTGGGGCGGGTCCGCGGAGCGGAGGTCAGCCGGTCGATCGTCGTCGAGCGGCCCCGGCACCATCGGCTGGTGCGCGGCGCGGTGCCCGAGCCGGGGAAGGGTGAGGTGCTGGTGCGGGTCGCCGCCGCCGGGATCTGCCTGAGCGACCGCGAGGTCTATGACGGCCGGCGCGACGCCGGGTACGTCCACTACCCCGTCGTACCCGGTCATGAGTGGTCGGGCACGGTGGCGGCGGTCGGCGCGGGGGTCGATCCGGCGCTGGTGGGGCGCAAGACGGTGGCCGAGGGGTTCCGGGCGTGCCGGGAATGTGAGCGCTGCCGGGCCGGCGAGACCAGCCTGTGCACCAGCGGGTACGCCGAGACCGGGTTCACCGAGCCGGGCGGCTTCGCGGACCATCTCACCGTGCCCGCAGCGCTGTTGCATCCGCTGCCCGACGACGCCGATCTGCGGGCCGCCGCGCTGCTGGAACCGGCCGCGGTGGTCGCCGCGGCGGTGCGGGCCGGGCGGCCGCGGCCCGGTGAGCGGATCGCGGTGGTCGGTGCGGGCACGCTCGGGCTGCTCGCGGTGCAGCTTCTGGCCGCGGCGGAACCCACCGAACTCGTGGTGGTCGATCCGCGGTCCGGGCGCCGCGCCCAGGCGCTGCGGTTCGACGCGAGCGCGGTGTGCACGCCCGAGCAGGCGGCGAAGCGCAACGGCTGCTTCGACCTGGTCGTGGAGACCGCGGGAGCGCGCTCGACCGCGGCCTCGTCCTGCCTGCTGGCCCGCCGGGGCGGCCGGGTGGTGCTCACCGGGATGTTCCCGCCGGGCGCGGCCGGGATCGACCCGGTGCACCTGTCCCTGAGCCAGCTGGAGATCCGCAGCATCTTCGGGGCGCCGTCGTCGGCCTGGTCGTACGCGGTGCGCGCCTTCGGCCGCGGACTGCTCGACCCGGCACCGCTGATCACCCATGAGTTTCCCCTGGAGGGGTTCGCCGAGGCCATCGCGCTGGTCGGCGACGGCGACCCGGGGACGGGGAAAGTGCTGCTGTGTCCCTGATCACTGCCGTGCTTGAGGTGCTGCCGCCCTCCTGAGACGTGCGGTGGTACGGGAGCCGCGCCCGCCCCGTACCACCGCACCCCACGTGCCTTCGTACCCCCCGAGCTGCACAAGGCATCCGCACACCCACCACTCCGAACGCCGTCCGAGATACCGAACATTCGACCATGGGAGCCTCGTGACCGCCCCATCAGAGTCAGAACCCCGTCGCCCCGGCGCCGGTGCCCTCGCCCGCATCGGCCATCCCACTCCCCCGGCCGACCCCGCGGACGCCTCACCGCACACCTTTCCCGACGGCGGCGTCTGGCGTACCGAGATCCCGTCGGTGGAGGGCCCGGAGGCGCTGTCCGTCGTGCTGGAGGAGAGCGCCCGGCTCGATGTGCCGGTCCACCGGATCAGTCAGGGCAGCGGCGTGTGGATGCTCACCGACGGTGAGATCACCGAGATGGCCGGGGCGTGCGCCGCGCGCGACATCGAGCTGTGCCTGTTCACCGGTCCGCGCGGCACCTGGGACATCGGCGGCTCCACCCGCACCTGCTCCGGCGGCGCGGGCCTGCGCGCCCGCGGCCATGATGGCCTCGCGGGATGTGTCGAAGACGCCCTGCGGGCCGCGGAGTTGGGGGTGCGCTGTCTGCTGGTGGCGGACGAGGGCGTGCTGTGGACGCTGCACCGGCTGCGGGCGGCCCGGTACCTGCCCGCCGACACCACCTTCAAGGTGTCCGCCCTCTCCGGGCCGGTCAATCCCGCCTCGTTCGCCGTGTACGAGCGGCTCGGCGCCGACTCCCTCAACGTGCCCTCCGACCTGACCGCGGAGCACCTCACCGAGATCCGGCGGGTCAGCGGTGCCCCGATGGACCTGTACGTCGAGGCGCCCGACGACCTCGGTGGCTATGTGCGGATGTACGAGACGGCCGAGCTGATCCGGCGCGGCGCGCCCTTGTACCTCAAGTTCGGCCTGAGCAACGCGTCCGGCATCTATCCCTACGGCGCGCAACTGCGCGAGCACGCCCTCGCCACCGCCCGGGAACGGGTCCGGCGCGGACGCCTGGTCCTGGACCTGCTGGCCCGGCACGGCGCGGACGGCGGGATGTCACCGCTGGGCGCCCGCCTCCCGGGCCGGCTGCACCGCTTCCCCGTACCGGAAAGGGACTGATCCCATGCGCTCCCGTACCCTCCTCGTCACCGCGAGCGCCGCCCTGCTCGCCGTCTCGCTGACCGCCTGCGGCCAGGAGGCCAGGGGCGGCAGCCGCTACCGGCCCGACCGCGGCGCGGGCGGCACCATCGGCATCGCCATGCCCACCAAGGCGTCGGAGCGCTGGATAGCCGACGGCCGGAACATGGCGGAGCAGTTCCGCAAGGCCGGGTACCAGGCGGACCTGCAGTACGGCGACGACAAGGTCGAGAACCAGGTCGCCCAGCTGGAGAACATGATCGCCGAGGGGCACCGGCTGCTGGTGGTCGCCGCCATCGACGGTTCCGCGCTCACCGACGTACTGCAGCGCGCGCACGACGCGGGCGTCCCCGTGATCGCCTACGACCGGCTGATCATGGGCACGAAGAACGTCGACTACTACGCGTCCTTCGACAACGAACGCGTCGGCCGCCTCCAGGGGCAGTACCTCGTCGACAAGCTGAGATTGGGCCGGCCCCGCAGCGACGCGGGCAAGAGCTACCACATCGAGCTGTTCGCGGGCTCGCCCGACGACAACAACACCCGCTACTTCTGGCACGGCGCCCTCGATGTCCTCACGCCGTACCTGCGCAGCGGGCAACTGGTGGTCGGCAGCAGGCAGACGAGAATGAACCAGGCCACCACGCTGCGCTGGGACGGCGGGACCGCACAGAAGCGGATGGACGACCTGATCAGCAAGAACTACGGCGAGGAAAGGGTCGACGCGGTGCTGTCCCCGTACGACGGCATGTCGCTGGGCATCATCTCCGCCCTCAAGAGCGCCGGTTACCGGGGCGCGGACCTGCCGGTCGTCACCGGGCAGGACGCGGAACTGGCCTCGGTGAAGTCCATCATCCGGGGTGAGCAGACACAGACGGTCTTCAAGGACACCCGCAAACTCGCCGCAAGTGCCGTGCAGATGGGCGATGCCCTGCTCCACGGCCGAAAACCCGAGGTCAACAACACGACCGACTACGACAACGGGAAGAAGACCGTGCCGGCGTATCTGCTGAAGCCGGTGAGCATCGACAAGGGGAACACCGACATCCTTGTGCGCGAGGGGTACTTCACCGCGGGACAGCTGCGGTGACCCGGCCCGTCGGTGAGCCGCTGCCGACGGCCGGGCGACCGCGGCCCGTCCTGGAGATGCGCGCCATCACGAAGACCTTCCCTGGTGTCACCGCGCTCTGTGATGTGCATCTGACCGTACGGGCCGGCGAGATCCACGCCGTCTGCGGGGAGAACGGCGCCGGGAAGTCCACCTTGATGAAGGTCCTCAGCGGCGTGTATCCGCACGGCAGTTACGGGGGCGAGATCCGCTTCGAGGGCGAGCCGGTGGCCTTCAAGGACATCCGGGCCAGTGAACAGCGCGGCATCGTCATCATCCACCAGGAGCTGGCGCTGGTGCCGCAGCTGTCGATCGCCGAGAACATCTTCCTGGGCAACGAGCAACGATCGGCCCGCGGCACCATCGACTGGAACGCCACCTACCGCGAGGCGAGCCGGCTGCTGGAGCGGGTCGGGCTGCGCGAGAAGCCGCAGACACCGGTCGCGGAGCTGGGCGTGGGACAGCAGCAGCTGGTGGAGATCGCCAAGGCCCTGGCGAAGGAGGTGAAGCTGCTCATCCTGGACGAGCCCACGGCGGCGCTCAACGACCAGGACAGCGCTCATCTGCTCGAACTGATCCTCCAGCTGCGCGCCCATGGCGTGTCCGGCATCGTCATCTCCCACAAGCTCAACGAGATCCGGGCGATCGCCGACTCGGTGACCATCCTGCGCGACGGCCGGACGATCGAGACGCTGACGGTGCGTCAAGCCACCTCTACTGCACCGGAATTGTCCGAGGAACGCCTCATCCGGGGCATGGTCGGCCGCGATCTCGACCACCGCTTCCCTGACCGCGCTCCCTACCGGGGCGAGGACGCCGACCAGGTGGCCCTCGCCGTCGGCGGCTGGACCGTACGCCATCCGGTCGACCATCGGCGCACGGTCGTCGACCAGGTGTCGCTCACCGTGCGCCGCGGCGAGATCGTCGGCCTCGCCGGGCTGATGGGCGCGGGCCGCACCGAACTCGCGATGTCCGTCTTCGGGCGCTCCTACGGGCAGTACGTCGCCGGCACGGTGGCCGTCGGCGGCCGCGAGGTCGACACCAGAACGGTACCGGCGGCCATCGCCGCGGGCCTCGCCTACGTCACCGAGGACCGCAAGCGCTACGGCCTGAACCTCCTCGACACCCTGCAGCGCAACGTCTCCCTGGCCTCGCTGCCCCGCATGCGGCGCCACGACGCCGGCCGGCGGCACGGCATGCGCGGCTTCGTGGACGAACACCACGAACGCCGGGTCGCCGAGCACTACCGCACGGCCCTCCACATCAAGACCCCCACGGTCGCCGAGCAGGTGGGCCGGCTGTCCGGCGGCAACCAGCAGAAGGTCGTGCTGAGCAGGTGGATCCACGCCGACCCGCAGGTGCTGATCCTCGACGAGCCGACGCGCGGCATCGACGTGGGCGCGAAGTACGAGATCTACACCGTGATCGGCGAACTCGCGGCCCGCGGCAAGGCGGTCCTCTTCCTCTCCTCCGAGCTGCCCGAACTGCTCGGGATGTGCGACCGGATCTACACCATGGCCGAGGGCCGGCTGACCGGTGAGGTCTCCCGCACCGAGGCCACCCAGGAAGTCCTGATGCGCCATATGACCCTGCGCCGTACGACCAGGAACGGGAGCTGAGGCCCCGCCATGACCACCACCACGACCACTCCCCCCGAGGACCCGCCCGCGTCACCGCCGGCCTTGACCCTGCTGTTCCACCGCGCCCGGGCCAACATGCGCCAGTACGGCATGCTCATCGCCCTGGTCTTCCTCGTCGTGCTGTTCCAGATCTGGACCGACGGCACGCTGCTGCTGCCGAACAACGTCTCCAACCTGATCCAGCAGAACAGCTACATCCTCATCCTGGCCATGGGCATGATGATCGTGATCATCGCGGGCCATATCGATCTGTCCGTCGGTTCGCTGGTCGCCTTCGTCGGCGCGATGGCGGCGGTGCTGATGGTCAAGCACGACCTGCCCTGGGTACCCGCCCTGCTCCTCTCGCTGCTGATCGGGGCGGTCGCGGGGGCCTGGCAGGGCTTCTTCATCGCGTACCTCGGGATCCCGTCGTTCATCGTGACGCTGGCCGGCATGCTGCTGTTCCGCGGCGCGACGCAGATCGTGCTGGAGGGCCAGTCCCTGGCGCCGTTCCCGGACGGCTTCCAGGACCTCGCCAAGGGATTCCTCCCGGAAGTGGGCCCGTACACGCAGTACCACAACCCCACCCTCGCGCTGGGCCTCTGCGCCGTCGTGCTCCTCCTGCTACGGGAATGGCGGCAGCGCACCCGCCAACTCGCCCTGGCACTGGACGTGTTGCCGACGGGTCTGTGGGTGGCCAGGTGCACCGCGCTCACCGCCGCCGTCGTGGCCTTCACCCTGACGCTGGCCAGCTTCCACGGCGTGCCGGTGGTGATGCTCCTGATGGGCGGCCTGCTGCTCATCCTCGGTCATGTGATGCGCAACGCGGTCGTCGGACGGCATGTGTACGCCCTCGGCGGCAACAAGGCGGCCGCGCAGCTGTCCGGCGTCAAGGACAAGCGCATCACCTTCGCCGTCTTCGTCACCATGGGCGTACTGGCGGCGCTCGCCGGATGTGTCTACGCGGCCCGGCTGAACGCGGGTACCCCGCAGGCCGGCCTGAACTTCGAACTCGAAGCCATCGCCGCCTCGTTCATCGGCGGCGCCTCCATGAGTGGCGGCGTCGGTACGGTCATGGGTGCGGTCATCGGCGGCCTGGTCCTCGGTGTCCTCAACAACGGCATGTCGCTGGTCGGCATCGGCACCGACTACCAGCAGGTCATCAAGGGCCTGGTGCTGCTCGCCGCGGTCGGCTTCGACGTCTGGAACAAGCGCAGGGCGGGGCGTTAGGGATCTTCCGGGGGTGCTTACCGCACCGGTGCCGGCGGCGCGGCGTCGCGTTCGTCGAACCGTCCGCGAGCCGTGAGGATTTCCCGGGCGTGCGCCACGGACCAGTCAGCGATGGCGGCGGTGAGCTGCCCGGCCTCGACACCGAGCGCGGTCAACTCGTAGTCCACGCGCGGCGGTACGGTCGGATAGACGGTACGGCTGACCAGGCCGTCGCGTTCGAGGGCCCGCAGGGTCTGGGTCAGCATCTTCTGCGTGATGCCGTCGAGGACCCGCCGCAGTTCGCTGAACCGCATCGGCCGGTCGTAGCGCCGCAGGGCGGCCAGGACGTACAACGCCCACTTGCTGGCGAGCACTTCGACGACGGTGCGCGAGGGGCAGTCACGGCGATAGGTGAGCTTCCAGTCGGCCCGGCCGGCTTGATCACCTTGATCAGCTTGATCGGTTCGGTCGGTTCGGGATCGGGCAGTGGTATCCATGAGGTACCTAGATATCAAACAGGTGCCTACTTCACAACGGGTACCGCCTTCTTCCAGGATGGAGAAGTGGCCGACCGGCCACGGCGGAGCGGGTGTGGGGAAGGCGGAGAGATGAGCGGCGGCATGCGGGCGGTCAGCCAGCGGGTGTTCGGCGGCCCGGAGGTACTGGAGGTCATCGAGACCGAGCGGCCGGTACCCGGGCCCGGCGAGGTGCTGGTGCGGGTGCATGCCGCCGGGGTCAACCCGGCCGACTGGAAGCGGCGTTCGGGCCTGCTGGGCAGGCCGGGCGAGCCGCCGTTCGTCCTGGGACTGGACCTGTCCGGCGTGGTGGAAGCGGTGGGCGGCCAGGTGACGCGATTCCGGCCGGGCGACGCGGTGTTCGCAGCCGTGCTGCCACCGCGCGGCACCTATTCCGAGTACGTGGCCGTACCGGAGGAGTTTCTGGCCTTCGTCCCACCGGGCCTGGACCATCTGCACGCCGCGGCGCTCCCGACCGCAGCGCTCGCCGCCTGGCAGCCGCTCGTCAAGATCGCCGGCGTCCAGGCCGGTCAGCGGGTGCTCATCCACGCGGCGGCCGGCGGCATCGGACATCTCGCGGTACAGATCGCCAAGTCCAGGGGCGCCCATGTCATCGGCACCGCCCGGCAGGACAAGCACGACTTCCTGCGCGGGCTGGGCGCCGACGAGCTCATCGACTACACCACCGTCGACTTCGAGGAGGTGGCGCGCGACATCGATGTGGTGCTGGACCCCATCAGCGGCGCATACGGTCCCCGCTCGCTGGCCACCCTCACCCCACAAGGGGTGCTGCTCGACATCAGAGGCACCGGGCCGGATCGCACTGCGATGAGGGAACGAGCCGCCGAACTCGGCCTGCGTTACGCGGAGTTCGGCTTCACCCCTTCCGGCTCCGACCTCCAGGAGATCGGCGAGCTGGTGGCACGCGGCGGGCTGAAGGTCGTCGTCGACCAGGCACTTCCCCTGGAGGGGGCCGGCAAGGCACATGAGCTCAGTGCGACCGGCCGCGTCAAGGGCAAGATCGTGCTCGCCGTGCGCTGACGCCGGTCGCCTTGGCCCGGACAGGTGTTACGCGGAGTGTGGCGACGGCTCGGTCTCCGTGCGGCCCAGGAAGCGGCGCACGGCCCAGGCCAGCGCGCCGAGCGCGAAGCCGTACACGGCGACCAGACCGTGGCCGTTCTCCTGCGCGAGCCACATCACCAGGCCGAGCACCGGGACGGCGATCGCGAGGGCCTGCTGCTTCCTGACGCGGGTGCGGGTCAGGAGGGCCAGGGCCAGGGTGGCGCCCAGGAAGTAGGTCGCGCCCGAACTGCCGGCGAAGTTGCGCGGGTCCGTGCTGGAGCCGCCGCCGATTCCGAGCAGCGCGTCGAGGTGCTCCGGCAGGAGGATGCCGGCGACGAAGAAGCCCAGGGTCAGCGTGCCGCCCCAGAGCCACTGCGCGAGCGTGGCCGCGAGGGCGAGGGTCGCGATGTTCCAGAGGGCGCCGCCCGGGCCGCCGTTCTGCAGGAAGACCGAGGTGAACACCCGCCACCAGCCACTCTTGGCGGGGTCGTTGTCGAGGGCGGCCATCGCGCCCGACCAGCACAACTGGAGGACGACGCCGGCCACCGCCAGTGCGCTCAGGGCGATCGCTGCCCACGGGACGGGGCGCCCGCACAGCGAGTCACGTCCGACCGCACCGAGCCCGCTGTTGATGATCATCACCATCAACGCGGCCGTGGTCACGTTGAAAAGCAGCTCGTCCATGTCCCGCCCCCTGCAACACCGTTCGAAATGGTCGGCCGGAGGCTAACACAGCTTTCGAACAGCGTTGGAAAAGCTTTACGGTGGGAAGATGAAGCTCACCAAGGAGCGGATCATCGATGCCGGTATGGCCACGTTCGCCGAGGTCGGTTACCACGGCCTGTCCATGCGCCAGGTGGCCGACCGGCTCGGCGCGCACGCGGGCAGCCTCTACTACCACGTGCACAGCAAGGACGACCTGCTCGCCTTGATGGCCGACCGGGTCTGCCGGCAGGCTTACGACGACGGCAGCACCGCGCTGGCCGCCCTGCCGCCCGGGGCGACCTGGCGGGACCGGATCGAGGCCCAGGCCACCACCCTGCGCCAGGCCCTCCTCAAGCACCCGGGTGGAGCGCTCTTGCTGGTCGACAGCCCCAGGATGCTCAGCACCGGCGGCCTGTCCTTGATGGAACGTCTTCTGCACACGCTTCTCGGCGTCGGTGTCCCCGCCGAACACGCCGGCACCGCCGCCGACACCCTGCTGAGCCACATCACCGGCTTCGTCCTCCAGGAACAGAGCGGGGTGCAGGTTCCCCCCGTCACCGAAGAGGTCTACGCGGACCTGCACGCGCGCTTCCCGCTCCTGCTCACGCAGATGCCCCGGCTGAGCCAGGACGAGAAGTTCCGGCGCAGCCTGCACCTCCTGTGCCGGGCCGTCGCCACCCTCGTCGAGGGTGACTCGCCCGCCGCAGCCGACGCGTCGCAGTGACTCCAGAGGGAGTCCGCGAACGGGGCCGGCGACCGCATAGCGGGTGAAGCGCGGGGTTCCGTTCATAAGGGGACATCGATGGCAGTTTTCGGTCAGATTGCGACTCGTGACGTTGCGTGCAGACCGGCGGGGCCTTGATCCGCCGTCGGCCCGACCGGACCTGCCGACGGACCAGGGCGGCACAGACTCCGGACATCCTGTCGTTGCCAGAATCTGGCGGAAAATTTCCGGCGCGTGTGCGTAATTGGTGAAGAAACCCGTCTGAAACTACGCTCTTCGTTTTGACCGGAGATCGTCGGGTCCCCGAATGTCATCAGCATGCCCGTCAGACCCCGAGCCGCCACAAGCGGCCCGCTGCGCATGCCCGAGTTCCGCCTGCTCCTCACCGGAGCCGCGGCCGGACTCTTCGGTTCCCAGGTCACCCTGGTCGCGCTGCCCCTCGTCGCAGTCCTCCGGCTCAACGCGCCCGCGTTCCAGGTGGGTTTGCTCACCGCGGCCGAGACCGCGGCGTTCCTGCTGGTCGGCCTGCCCGCGGGAGCCTGGGTCGACCGGATGCGGAAGCTGCCGCTGCTGATCCGTGCCGATGTGGTGCGGGCCGTGGCCATGGCGAGCATCCCCCTGGCCGCCGTCGCCGGGGTGCTGACGATGGCCCAGCTGTACGTCGTCGCCCTGGTCACGGGTGTGGCGACGGTCTTCTTCGACATCGCCCACCAGAGCTTCGTACCCCAACTGCTGCCCAAGGAACAGCTGGTCGCCGGCAACGGAGCGCTGGAGACCGTGCGTTCCTCGGCACAGGTCGCGGGCCCCGGGCTGGGCGGTGGCCTGGTGCAGCTGCTCGGCGCGCCGCTGGCCATCGTGGCGGACGCCTGCGGCTACGCGCTCTCCGCGCTCTTCCTGTGGCGCATCAAGCGGCCGGAGAGCCTCCCGGAACGCGTACCGGGAGCCTCGCTCCGCAAGGACGTCGGCGAGGGGCTGCGCTTCGTGTTCGGCCACCGTCTGCTTCGGGTGATCGCCCTGGCCACCGGGCTGGCCAACCTCTTCTCCGCCATGCTGATGGCCACCCAGTCCGTCTTCCTGGTACGGGAGCTGGGGCTGGCACCCGCGGCCGTCGGCCTGGTGCTGTCCGCCGCCGCGCTCGGCGGCCTGGCGGGCGCCCTGTGCGCCGGCCCGCTCGCCGCACGGCTCGGCCGGGCCCGGATCATCTGGCTGTCCGCCCTGGTCACCGGGCCGTTCGCGGTGCTGTGGCCGCTGTCCGGGCGCGGCGCGGGAGCGTCGTTGTTCGCGCTCGGCTCCGGCGTGGTCTTCTTCGGGGCGGTCGTCTACAACGTCGCCCAGGTCAGTTTCCGCCAGACCGTCTGCCCGCCCAGGCTGCTCGGCCGGATGAACGCCACCCTGCGGTTCGTGATGTGGGGCACGCTGCCGCTCGGCGCGCTGGCCGGCGGTGCCCTGGCCGATGCGTACGGCGCCCGTACGGCGCTGGTGTGGTGCGCGGCGGGCTTCCTCGCCGTACCGCTGCCGCTGCTGCTCTCGCCGCTGCGGAGGATGCGTGAACTCCCATCCACAGACGGCGAGTTGGGTGCCATCGATGAGGAGTCGGACGAGAGCACCGCCGCCGGTGCCGGTGCCGGCCGGCAGGTCGAGGCCGCCGGGCGCGGTTAGAGCGCGCGCCGCGCCCGAGCCCTCGTCCCCGTTCTCCCCGCCTCCCTCCCCACCTCACTTCTCCCTCCCCAGAGAGGCTTCCGTGCACAGCATCACGAGCCAGTACCTGGCCCGCTTCCGCCGGCTCGACGACAGCGTCGATGGTGCCGACGGCGACGGGGCACCGGCCCTGCTGCCGGTCACCGGTGCTCAGCGGCGCTTCGTCCTCGTACGGGCCATGGACCCGGCCGGGCGGCCCGACCTGGTGCCGATGTTCTTCTCCTTCCCGCGCGGCACGGTGGACCTCGCACGCCTCGCCGCGGCGGCCCGGCGCCTCGCCGTACTGCACCCCGTGTTGCGCGCCCGTCCTGAGGTGCTGCGGGGTACCCCGGTGCTTCGGCTGGGGCCGCCGGAGGTGCCGGTCACGCGGGTCTCCCGTGCGCCGGGTGAGGACGCGGCGGCCGCGCTGCGGCGGGTCCTGCGCGACTGGGCCCCGCAGGGAGCGCCACTGCGGCTGTTCCTGGCGGCGGACGGCCTGGACGGCGCGGCGGGACCGGGCGGACCCGACGGATCGGGAGCCGAAGGGCCACGGGAAGTGCTCGCCGTGGTGCTGGAACACACCGCGTGCGACGGGCAGTCGCTGAACCGGATCGTCGAGGAGCTGGGCGCCGCCTATGCCGCGGGCCGCACGGCGGACGGCCCGTCGCCCGCCGACGCCGCCGCCGAGCTGGACGCCTACCGGGAGGCCGTACTCCTGCAGTTGGCCGCGGAGGAACGGGCGGGGTCGCCGGCAGCGATGGCGTACTGGGGCGACCGGCTCCGCGCGGCGTGCGAACGGGCGCGGTCCACGAACGGGCCGCAGAGCCTGGCGCAGGACGGGCTGCCGAGCGGTTCGGCCGAGCGGCGGATACCCGCTCCGGAGACCGGAACGTCCTTCCCCCATCTGCTCGACGCCTGCCGCGCCGCCGCGGAGGTGCTGTACGGGAAGGGCCACGTGGTGCCGCTCGGCTATCCGTGGGGCGGCCGTCCCTCCGCCGCCGCACCGGTGCTCGGCTGCTTCCTCAACACCGTGGTCTTTCCCACCGCGACGGGCACGGGCCCGGCGACGCCGGAGGAGACGGCCGGCGCGTGGTGGGACGATCTGGACCACGCCGGGACGCCGTTCGACGCGGTGGTGCACGCGGCACGGGCCGCCGGGTCCGGCTGGCGGGGCGGTCTCGACGGGCTGTTGACCGTGGACGACGCCCGCCGGCGGCCCCCGCTCCGGCTCGGCGGGGTCACCGGCCGGGAGATCCACATCGACGGCAGAGCGGTACGCGGACCCTTCGCGGTGTCCGTCACCCAGGGCCCGGAACTGCGGCTGCGCATGGTGTGGGACCGCGCGGTGCACTCCGACGGGACGGCCGAGGACGCCTTCGCCGCGCTGACCGGTGCCTTGGGTGCCCCCGCTGCCGCGGTCGGCTGACCCGGCCATCTGCCTGCCTTCCTTCCCCTCTTTACCTTCTTCACCTCTTTCCGAGCCCGCCCCATCGCTCCTGAAGCCACCTCGCGGCCGGCCGTGTGATCCGCGGCCCGGCCTGCGCACCGCGCGGACCGGCCCGACCATGCCCGGCCGCGCCACTCCGATCCGACCACACATCAAGGACCGCCCATGCTTCCGCTCTCCTCCTCGCAGGAGATCGTCTGGCTGCACGAACAGGTGCAGCCGGGCAGCCGCGCGTACAACTTCACCGCCGCACTCGATCTGTGGGGCACCCTCGACGCCGAGGCCCTGCGCCGCGGGCTCGCCGCCGTCCTCGACCGGCACCCCGGTCTGCGGCTGGAACTCGTCGCCGTCCCCGGCGCGGTACCCGGCCAGCGGGTCGCCGAGGGCTGTGCGCCGCGGCTGCGGACGGTGGACCTGAGCGGGGCGGACGACCCCGACCGGGCCTTCGAGGAGCTGCTGCGCACCGAGGCGGAGACGCCGCTCGACACGTATCAGGCGCCGCTGCTGCGCTGGACGCTGGTCCGGCTGGCGGAGGACCGGCACCGGCTCATCCACGTCGAGCACCATCTGATCCACGACGGCCACTCCTTCGCGATCCTGCTGCGGGACGTCTTCACCGTCTACCGGGGCCATGTCCTGGGCGAGCCGGTCGAGTTGCCCGCCGCGTCCTCGTACGCCGATCACGTCCGGGTGCAGCGGGAGAGCGGTGCCGCGGGCGACGAGGAGCGGCGGGCCGGCCTTGAGTTCTGGACCGGTGAACTGCGCGACTTCTCCTACGACATGCCGCTGCCCGGGCTGACCCGGCCGGGGTCGCGGCGCCGCCACCACGGCGGGCAGCTGCGCCAGTCGATCGGCGCCGACCTGGCCGGCCGGCTGCGGGAGCACGCCCGTGCGCGCGGTCTGACGCCGTTCGCCGCGCTGCTGGGGCTCTTCGCCGAGCTGCTGCGCCGGCACAGCGGCCGCACGCAGATGGTCATCGGCACCGCGGTCGGCAACCGCCCGCGCGGGTTCGAGGACGCGGTGGGGATGTTCGTGAACACGATTCCGCTCCCGCTCCGGCTGGATCCGGACGCACCGGCCGAGGAGTCCATGGACGAGGTGACCGACACCCTGATCCGTGCGCTGCCGCACCAGGAGGTGCCGGTCCAGGAGCTGACCCGGGCGCTCGGTCTGCACACCTCGGGTGCGGACAACCCGCTGTTCAGCGTCATGTTCAGCGCCCACGACGCGGAGCTGCCCGAGATCGACGTACCCGGTCTGGACATCACACTGTTCGAGGGCTTCAACACCGGCACCACGCGCTTCGACCTGGACGTGGTGCTGCTGCCGGACGACCGGCGCGGGGTCACACCGCGGCACGGTGCGCCGGGCATGACGCTGGTGTGGGACTACGACGCCGACATGTTCGGGGAGGACGTGGCGAAGCTGCTCGCCGGGCGGTTCCTCGACCTGCTGCGGGCCTACCTCGACGCCCCGGGCACCGTCCTCGCCGACCTGGCGCTGCCCTCGGCTCCCGAGCCGGTCCAGGCCGGCACGCCCCTCACCCCGGCGGCCCAGGACGGTGCCGACCGTGACCCGCTGGACCCCGCCGCCGCCCATGACCCGTCGCTGCCGGCGCTGCTCGTCGGCGCCCGCCGGATCACCTACGGCGACCTCGACGCGCAGGTGGACTCGCTGGTGGAGCGGCTGGGCGCCGCGGGGGTGACGGCCGGTCAGCCGGTGGCCGCCGTGCTGCCGCGCGGCCTCGACTCGGTCGTGACGCTGCTGGCGTGTCTGCGGAGCGGAGCGGTGTACTGCCCGCTGTCGCCGTCCGATCCGCCGGCGCGGCTGGAGCTGCTGCTGGAGCGGCTCTCCCCGGCCCTGGTACTGACTCCCGCCGAGGCCCCGGTCACCGGCCCGGCCGGCCCCTCCGTCCCTGCCGGTCTCCCGGTGGCCCCGGTCGACGCGCCGGTCCTTCCCCGGGCCCGGCAGGCGGAGGTGGTGCCCGGCGCCTCGTACATCATCCACACCTCGGGCTCGACGGGTGTGCCCAAGCCCGTGGCCGTCGGACGGGCGGCGCTGGCGAACCATCTGACCGGCGCCGCCGAGCGATTCGGCCTGGCGCCCGGTGACCGGGCGCTGCTGTTCGCCCAGCCGTCGTTCGACGTGGCGCTGGAGGAGGTGCTGCCGTCGCTGTACGCCGGGGCGTGCCTGGTCGTGCCCGAGTACGAGGTGCCGACCGGGGCCGAGCTGACCGAGCTGCTGACCACCGCCAGGGTCACCGTGGCGAACCTGCCCACCAGTTACTTCCTCGCCACCCGTGACGACATGGCCCCCGCCCTGCGCGACGGCCGGTGGACGCCCCGGCTGCTGGTCCTCGGCGGGGAGCGCCTCCCGGCCGAGGTGATGCGCGCCTTCCTCGCCGACACCGACGCCACGGTGCTCAATGTCTACGGCGTGACGGAGGCCGCCATCAGCTCCACCGTCCACGAGATCACCCCCGACGGCCTGGCCGAGGGCGCGGAGATCCCGTTGGGCACCGAACTGCCCGGCGAGCGCATCCACGTCCTGGACGCCGGGCGCCGTCCGCTGCCGGACGGCGCGGTCGGCGAGCTGGCGATCGCCGGGGCCGGGCTCGCCGAGGGGTACGTCGGCAACCCGGAGGCCACCGCCGCCCGGTTCGTCACGGTCGACGCGCTCGGCGGGGAACGGGTCTACCTCACCGGTGACCTCGGCTACCGGGGCCGCGACGGGCTGCTCTACTTCCTGGGCCGCCGGGACAACCAGGTCAAGCTGCGCGGCTACCGCATCGAGCTGGAGGAGGTGGAGGCCGCCGCGTCGGCCGTGCTCGGCGGCCGGTCGTGCGCCGTCGTCCTGGAACGCGAGGCCCCCGGTGGGCCCCGGCTCGTCGGCTTCCTGGAGAACACCGGCCCGGACGCGAAGGGCACACCGGGCGCGGAGTGGGACGAGCAGGCCCTGCACACGGAGTTGAGCCGCCGGCTGCCGGCCGCTCTGGTGCCGGGGCGGTGGGCACGCCTGGACGTACTGCCGAGGCTGGCCGGCGGCAAGCCGGACCGGGTGGCGCTGTCCCGTACGGCCGCGGCGCTGGAGCCGACGGTTCCGGTGGAGGCCGCGGCTTCTGCGGCCCCGGCCGGGGAGGGCGACGCCACCGGTCCGGTGTCCGACGACCCGATGACGGCGCTGCTCGCCGACGGCTGGCAGGAGGTCCTGGGCCACCGCCGCTTCGACGCGACCTCGCACTTCTTCCACGTCGGCGGTCATTCGCTGCTCGCCGCCCAGCTGTCCGCCTGGCTGGAACCCCACCTGGGCGAACGCCCGCCGTTGCGGCTGCTGTTCCGCAACCCGGTACTCGCCGACCAGGCCGACGCCCTCGCGGCGTTCGCCGCCGCGCCCACGACGGCCGCGGCTCCTACGACCACCACGGCCACCCCCGTCGTGACCCCTGTGACTGCCGCGACCACTGCGACGGAGGCGTGATGCACCCGACCTCGACCCCGACCCTCCAGGCCCACCAGGTCTCCCCGGCCCCCCAGACCTCCCGGGTCCAGGACGGCCCGCTGAGCATCGCCCACGGCGCCACGCCCGCGGCCGGCGCCCCGGCCGGTGTGCTCTCCCGCTTCGCGGAGTGGACCGCCCGTTCACCCGAGGCGCCCGCGGTGATCGACGGCGCGCACACCTGGACGTACCGGGAGATCGGCACCGCCGCCGACGCGGTGGCGGATGCGCTCCGCGACCGGGTCCGGCCCGGCGACCTGGTCGGCGTCTGCCTGGACCGTTCGGCCGCGCTGGTGGTGACCGCCGTCGCGCTCGCCCGCCTCGGCGCGGTCTACCTGCCGCTCGGCCCGCAGCCCGGTGAACGCCGTGTCGGGACCGTCACCCAGGACCTGGACATGGCCTGTCTGATCGGCGATCCGGTGCTGTTGCCGCCCCGTTTCCGAACCTCCGGGCAGGGGGAACGGAACCAGGCGGGACCGGTCGACCAGGTGGTGCTGCCCCTGCCGGTGGTGGGTGCCAATGCCCCGGCGCAGGCCGTCGCGGCGTTCGCGGACGGACCCGGCGCGGGAGCCCGTCGCGCGCCCGCCGAGGCGTTCTACGCCGTACTCACCTCTGGTTCCACCGGCCGTCCCAAGGCGGTCGCGGTCGCCGAGGCGGCCCTCGGCACCCTGCTCGACTGGTACCGCGCGGAAACCGGTCTGGCCCCGGGCGACCGCCATTCCCTGCTCATCGGCGTCGCCTTCGACCCGCACGTGCTGGAACTGTGGGCCGGGCTGACGTCCGGCGCCGCGCTGGTACCCGCGCCGGACGAGGTCCGCTGGGACTCGGAGGTGCTCACCGACTGGTGGCGCGATGCCGCGGTATCGGTGTCGATCGGGGCCACCCCGATGATCGAGCCGCTCCTCGACCGTCCTTGGCCCAGCGGCCTGACACTCCGTCACCTCATCGTCGGCGGCGACCGGTTGCGCCGCCGCCCGGCCGCGGACGTGACGGCCACCGTCCACAACGCCTACGGCCCCGCCGAGGCCACCGTCATGGCCACCTCGTACGCCATGCGCGGCGCGGACGCCGCCAAGACGGAGGACGCGGAGAGCGCGCCGCCGATCGGCGGCCCGGTGCCGGGCGTGACCGTGGTGGTCACCGACGACGACGGCCGCCCCGTACCCCGCGGCACCGAGGGCGAGTTGCGGCTCGGCGGGCGGTGCCTGTCGCTCGGCTACCTGGACCCCGAGCTGACCGCCCGCCGCTTCACCACCCCGCCCGCGGACCTCGCCCTGCCGCCCGGCGTGGACCGGCTGTACCGCACCGGGGACCGGGTGCGGATGCGGGCCGACGGGCTGCTGGAGTTCCTCGGACGCCTCGACGACCAGGTGAAGATCAGCGGCGTGCGGATCGAACCGGCGGAGGTGGCGGCCGCGTTCGAGCAGGACCCGGCGGTGCGCAGCGCCGTCGTCGTCGCACCCCGGACGCCCGACGGCCGCACCCGCCTGGTGGCGTACGTACGGCCGGCCGGCGGCGCCACCCCGACGGCGGAGGGTTTGCTGACGGCGGTCCAGGCCTGGCTGCCCGAGCAGGCCGTCCCCTCGGCCGTAGGCATCGTCGACGCCTTCCCCCTGGACGCCAACGGCAAGGTGGACCGGCCGGAGTTGGTGCGCCGAGCGACCGAGGAGAGCGTCTCGCCGGTACCGCCCGGTCCGCCCGGCCCCGGTTCGTCCGGCCCGGCAGCGCCGTCCGAGTCGGAGGTGCTCCCCGACGGGTCCACCCCCGGGGAACGGCTGGTGCTCGGCACGGTGCGCGATCTGCTCGCCCGGCCGGAGACCACGTTGGCCGAGAACTTCACCGCGGCGGGCGGCACCTCGCTGATCGCCGCCCGTCTGCTGACCGCCGTCCAGCGGGAGACCGGCGTACGGCTGCGTGCTCCGGAGCTGCTCCGCCAGCCCGATCTGCGCGCCGTGGCAGCCCTGGTGGACGCCCGCCGGGCAGCCGCGGACGTGGACCCGAAGCCGGGGCGGGACTGAGATGACCGTCCCGCTGTCCCCGCACCCCGACGACACCTGGAAGGAAGGGCCCGTGCCCACCGAAAGCACCCTGCCGAGCGAGCCCGCTCCGACCGGCCTGCCGGCACTCGTGGCGCGGCACGCCGAACGGACCCCGGACGCCCTGGCCGTGGCGGACGGCGACACCACGCTGACGTACGCGCAGCTGGTCCGTGCCGCCCGGGCGCTCGCCGGGCATCTGCGCCGGCGGGGAGTCCGCCGGGGTGACGCCGTGGCGCTGCTGACGCCCCGCTCGGCCCGTACCGTCATCGCCCAGCTCGCGCTGTGGTGGGCCGGTGCCGTCTGCGTACCGCTCGATCCGGTGCACCCGCGCCCGCGGAGCGAGGCACTGGCCGCGGAGGCCGGCGTGACGCTGACCGTCGGGGACGCCAAGCTGCTGGAATCCGCCGCTCCGCCCGGCCCGACCCTCGCCCTGCCCGACGAGCCGCAGGTGGAGGAACCGCGGCTTGACGCACCGCAGGCCGAGGGCACCCAGGCTGACGGGCCCCTCCCCGACGCCGCCGCGTTCATCATGTTCACCTCCGGCTCCACCGGTCGCCCCAAGGGCGTGGCGATCGCCCACCGCGCGATAGCCGAGCTGGTCAGCGACCCGGCGTACCTCACCCTGACGCCCCGCGACCGGGTGCTGTTCCATTCGCCGCTGACCTTCGACGCGTCGACCTTCGAGGTGTGGAGCGCCCTCGCCAACGGCGCCGCCGTCGTGGTGTGCACCGTTGAGCGGCCCTCGCTGGAGGACCTGGCCCAGCAGGCGGAGCGGCACGGCGTCACGGTGGCCTTCTTCACCACCGCGCTCTTCCACCAGCTGGCGGTGCGCCGTTCCCGGATCTTCGCGCCGCTGCGCACGGTCGTGGTCGGCGGCGAGGCGCTCGCCGCGCACCATGCCCGCGAGGTGCTGCGGGCGTTCCCCTGGCTGGAGTTGGTCAACGGCTACGGGCCGACGGAGACGACGACGTTCGCCACCGCCCACCGGGTCACCGCCGCCGACTGCGCCGGACAGATACCGATCGGCCGTCCCATCGCCGGAGCCACCGCGCACGTCCTGGACGAGGCCGGCCGGCCGGTCCCGGACGGCGAGCGGGGCGAACTGTGGGTCGGTGGCAGTCGGCTGTCGCTGGGCTACACCGGCCGTCCGAAGCTGACCGCCGAACGCTTCACCACCCACCCCCGGTGGGGCCGCCTCTACCGCACCGGCGATGTGGTCTCCCGACGCCCGGACGGTGTGCTCGACTATCACGGCCGCACGGATGACCAGGTGAAGGTGCGCGGCTTCCGGATCGAGCCGGGGGAGGTCGAGTACGCGCTGCGGGAGCAGCCGGAGGTGGCCGATGCGGCCGTCACCGTGCACCGCCCCGCCCCCGACGACGCCCGGCTGGTCGCCTTCGTCGTCGCCGCACCCGGTCCCGTCCCCCGGCCGGACGCCCTGCGTGACCGGCTGGCCGCGGCCCTGCCCGCCCATCTGGTACCCGACGAACTGACCGTCGTCGCCGACCTGCCGCTCAACCCCTCGGGCAAGGTCGACCGCCGCGCCCTGGCCGACCTGCTCTCCGCGAACGGGGCCGAGAGCTCAGGTAGTTCAGGTGTTTCAGGTGGTTCGGACGAGTCGGACGGGGCGGACGGGTCGCCGACGGCTGCTCCGGACGGACCACTGACGCCACTGGAGCAGGCAGTCGCCGACGTCTGGAGCCGTTCCCTCGGCTGCGAAGTGACCCGCCCGGACGCCGACTTCCTCGCCCTCGGCGGCCACTCGCTGCTCGCGCTCGCCGTCACCGACGACCTCCGCGAGGAACTCGGCGTGGAACTGTCGCTCGCCGACTTCTTCGGCTCCCCCACCGTGGCCGGCCAGGCCGCCTTGGTCGAGCGGGCGTTGCTCGCCGCGCACGGTGATCTTCACCCGCACGCCCCGGAGGACACCGATGGCCACTGACCGCCCCGCCGCCCCCTCCTTCCAGGAGGAGCTGCTGCGCCGGGCCCGGGAACGCGCCGCGGCCCGGCCCACCGCCCGCCCCGATTCCGCCGACCGCGGCCCGGCACCGCTCTCCCGCGCCCAGCACCGCATGTGGCTGATGGACCGGCTCGGTCACGACGGCGCCTCGTACAGCGTGCCGTTCGCCACCCGGCTGCGCGGCCCGCTCGACGTCGACGCGCTGGCCTCCGCGCTGACCGAGCTCGTCCGCCGGCACGAGATCCTGCGCACCCGTTACGTACAGCGGGACGGCGAGCCGTGCCAGGAGGTGCTGCCGGCACCCGAGTCGTTCGCGGTGCCGGTGGTCCCGGCCGACCCGGCGGACGCCCCACCGCTGCTGGCGGCGGAGGCCCGCCGCCCGTTCGACCTCGCCGCGGGGACCGTGCCCCGCGCACTCGTCCTGCGACACGGCGCCCAGGACCACACCGCGCTTCTGACGTTCCATCACATCTCGCTCGACGGGCCGTCCCTGGAGATCGTGGCGGAGGAACTCGCCGCACTGTACGAGACCGCCGTCCGTCCTCGTGAAGCCTCCGCTCCGGCCCCCGGGTCCGACCCCGCACAGCCCTCGTCACTGCCACTGTCGAAGCCACAGCCGCAGGCCCCACCGCCCCAGTACGCCGACTTCGCCCGGCACGAACACCGAGCCGCGGCCGACGGCCTCGACGAGGGGCTGCGCCACTGGCACGCCCTCCTCGAAGGCGCCGCTCCCCCACGACTCCCCGGCCCCGCTCACCCGCCCACCGACCTCACCGCCCGGCCCACCGGGTCACACACCACACCGCTCGACCCGGAGGTACCGGCCGCCCTGCGCGAGCTGGGCCGGCGGCACCACGCCACGCCGTTCACCGTGGCGCTCACCGCCGCCTTCGCCACCCTGCACCGCTGTACGGGGCAGGACGACCTCGTGATCGGCATCGCCGGTACGCACCGCCGGGGAACGGCCATGCGCGGACTGGTCGGGCTGTGCGTCAATACGCTCCCGTTGCGCGTCGACACCTCCGGCGAGCCGTCCTTCAGCACGCTGCTGACGCGGGTGCGTGCCGCCCTGCTCGATGCCCAGCAGCACGCCGACGTGCCGTTCGACCGCATCGTGGACCGGATCGGTGCCGCCGCCCGCGGTGCGGACGGCACGTCCCTGGTGCGGGTGACCGCGGACGTCCTCGGCACCCCGACGACGCTGCGCCTGCCCGGGACGGACGCGGAGTACGTCGAGGTCGGCGTGGGCGAGGCCAAGTTCGACCTCTCCTTCGGCCTGGTGGACACCGATCGGCCGGCCGCCCTGGTCCAGTACCGCCGCGCCGCACTGGACGAGGAGGCAGCCACCGCCTTCGGCGCAACCTACGCGGCCGTCCTCACCGCACTCGCGGCCGCCACGGACGACCTGCCGCTCTCTCACCTTGCCAAGGGTGCCGGCGGTCAACTCCCTTCCGGCCTCGACGCATTGCAGGGCAGCGATGCGCACCCGGCCGAGCGGCTCCTGCGCTGCCACCCCGACGTCTCCGACGCCACGGTGGTCTCCCCTGCCGGTGGCCCGCTGCTCGCCTACGCGGTCCTGCGGGAGATCGGCGGCCCGTCGCCCGCCGAGCTGCGCGCCCACCTGCGGGAGCGCCTGGCGCCCGGCCTCGTCCCGGCCGCCGTCACCCTGCTCGACGTTCTCCCCCGCGCCGCCGACGGCACGGTGGACCCGGCGCATCTGCCCGGCCTCCCCTCGCCGCCCGCACCCGAGGGGCCGCACGCCGACGCCGTACGCGAGGGCTTCGCGGCACTCCTGGGCCGAACGCCGGCCCCGGACGACGACTTCTTCGCCCTCGGTGGTCACTCGCTCGTCGCCGTACAGCTCGCCGAACGCTTGCGTCGCGCGCTGACCCTGCCCCTGACCGGCCTGGACATCATGCAGGCCCGCACTCCCCGCGCGGTCTCCGCCCTCCTCGACGCACGGGCGGCGGAACGCGCCGCCGCATCCCTCCGAGCGTCCACCCGCCCGGGGCGGACCGGCGGCACGGGCCGGACAGCGCCGGCCGGACAGCCGGCACCGCGGGCGGGCCGGGCGCGGAACGGCGCCGTACTGGTCACCGGCGCCACCGGCGGCGTCGGCAGCTTCCTGGTGCAGGAACTCGCCGCCCAGGGGCGCCCCGTACTGGCCCTGGCCCGTCCCGAATCCGCGCACCTGGTCGCGGCGGACGGCGTGGAGGTCGTCGAGGGCGACCTCACCGACCTCGACGGGCTGCGCAAGGCCGTTCAGGACGCGGACGCCATCATCCACGCGGCCTGCACCTTCACCCGTCCCGAGGTGGATGTGGCGGCGATGGACGCCATGGTGGACGCCTGGTCGCGGGGCCCGTTCGTCTTCGTCAGCAGCGTGGACGCGTACGGGCATCCCGACGGCGGCCAGGTGGCCGAGGAGTCCCCCTCGTACGAACCGCTCAGCCCCTACGGCCGGGCGAAGCTCGACTGTGAGGCGCGGCTGCTCCGGGCGGCCGGCACCGCGGGGCGGGGCGGCGCGAGCGCGGTCCGTTCCCCGCTGGTCTGGGGCCCGCACGACCGGCTCCGCGACCAGCTGCGCTGGGGCGCCACGGGAGTCCTCTACCAGGCCATCCGCGAGGGCCGGCCGCTGGCCGTGCCCCGCCCGGGCGCCGGCGGTCACGCCTGGTACGGCGCTGCCTGGGTGCACGCCGCGGCGCTGGCCCGAGCGGTGGTGTCCTGCCTGGACGCTCCCGTACACGGCGTGGCCAACGCCATCAGCGGCCATGTCACCTGGCACGACCTCGGCGCCGAGCTTTCCCAACTCCTCGGCGCCACCGTCGACTTCGTGGAATCCGACGACATCCACCCGGACCTCAACCACCACTGGCACTACCACTCCGACCGCCTGGCGCGCCCCCTGCGCCCGCTACCCGGCGAAGACCTCCGTTCCGTCCTCGCCGCGATGATCACCCCGTCCCCGGACCGGAACCCCAGCCGAGCATGAGGCCTTCCCCTGCTGCCCCGGCGCCCGGCACGCCGGGCGCCCGGGCAGCCACGGGACCCTGGTGATCGTCGAAGTGCCGGAGAAACAGCGCGGGTTCCGGCAGCCGCCGCCCCCGCGATTGGCTCTCGAACTGCTCCCTGGTGTAGAACTCTCCCGATCAATCATGATCACGTCATTCTGCGCATCACGGGGGACTTTCGGGATGAAGCCAACTCAACGACTCATCGGCACGCTTGCGCTCGTCGCCACGCTCGGCGTCGGCCTCACCGCCTGCGGCCCGGAGGACGATCCCCACGGCGACAGCGCCGGCTCCAGCAGTTCCGGCGGCTCCAGCGGCTCCGGCGGCTCCAGCGCCTCCGCCCAGCCGTCGAAGAAGCCGGCCCCGAGCGACAAGGCCTCGGACCAGGCCGACGGCCCCGGCGACTGCGGGGCGCCGCCGAAGCTGCCGGCCGGGCACAAGATGGTCGAGCCCGCCGTTCCCCCGTCGAAGGGCTCGCTGTCCGCCAAGGACGCCAAGCCGTTCTGCACGCCCAACGACTGGATCTACCACGGTCAGGGCAAGGCCAAGTACTACCTCTTCGCCGAGGACGTCAAGGCGGAACTGGCCACCGGGTCCGGCCGCACGAAGTCGGTTCCGGTCGGCCAGCTGTGGACGCACGCCGGCGACTGCATGACGAACCAGAGCGCCGTGAAGCCGCCCTACACCTGCTCCGGGAACATCTACGACATCACCCTGGACTCCGAGGGCCAGATCAACAGCATCAAGGAGATCTGGCACCCCTGAGCCCCCGGCACGGCGCCAGCCGCAGGCTCGGCCGGCGCCCACCTCAGGCTTCCGCCTCAGATACCGTTCACCGTCGCCACGGTGAACGGTATCTGCGGCGTTCCCGGACCCATGGGGCCGCCCTTGTCGAACTGGGACCGCACGACGAGCGTGCGCCCGTGGCTGCGCACCATGGTGGTCGGGATCTGCAGCGCCTCGTCGGTGACCTTGCGCTCCAGGCGCGCCGACGCGCCGTCGTCGGAGACGTGCCAGCGGCTGATCGTGTTGGTGACGTTGTGGACGACCCACAACGTATTGCCGCGCAGCTCCAGACCGTCGCCGTGCAGGACGTCCCCGCCGTGCAGCGCGACCCGGCGCACCGCCCCGGAGCGCAGATCGACGCGGTACAGCGTCCCGGCAGTCATGTCGACGGTCAGCAGATAGCGGCCTGAGCGATCGGCCGCGATGCCGTTCAGGCTGACGGCGTCCGCCGGGCGCGGGCCGAGCGCATCGGTCAGGTCGTACGCGGTGGTCAGCTCGGCCCGTCCGCCGTGCGCCGCGGCCGCTGCCAGTTGCCGCGGTGTGACCCGGTAGAGCACGGACCGGTAGCTGTCCGTCAGATATGCGGTCCCGTCGGGAGTGATCGCGAGGTCGTTGACGAAGGACTTGGCCGACCCCGTGACGTCGAACCGCGCGACGAGCGCGCGGCTCCGCAGGTCATACACCGCGACACCGGCCGTCGAATCGGTCACCCAGAGATGACCGGCACGGTCGGCCTTGAGGCCGTTGGCGGTATGACGTCCGTCGGTACCGGCCGGCAGGAACATTTCGGCGGTGCGGTGACCGGGCGTCGCCTTGTACACGGCGCCGGTCGCGTACGAGCCGACGTAGAGGTCGCCGCTCACCGGGTCGGCAGCGATGCCCTCGGGGTAGACGCGGTCACCCGGCAGGTCGTAGGCGGCCAAGACCCGCGCATGGGCGCCCTGCTGGGCGGCGGCCGGGGGCGAGGCGGGCACGTGCGCCTGGGCCGTGGCGGCGACGGTGACGGAGGCGGAAGCGGCCGTCAGGGCCAGAGCCGCCACGCCCAGCACATGGCGCCGGCGCCGGTTGGTGCGGGACAAGAAGGTGGATGCCTCTCGGGACAACGTGAGCGCCTCTCGGTAGCAGACAGAGATCCGGTCCGAGAAGTCAGGAACCGGAGCACGCGCGGACCGGGAACCGCGGGGCCCCCACCGGCGATAGACACGAACCTAGGTTAGAACTCTAATGCCCGTCAAGGTTCGTATAGACATGTAGGTCCTCACTCACATGTAGACCCTCCTCCGCCGGTGGAGTCTCCCCCTCGGCACAGCCATTACGATGCGGAGATGACGTCCATGCCCGCTTCCGAGCGCCTCGGATCCTCCATCAAGCTCGCCGAGCGGGCGCTCCAGGGCGCCAAGCACGCGGCGCTCAAGCCGGCCGGTCTGACGGTTCCGCAGTACGCGGCCCTGCTCTTCCTGTCCGAGAAGCCCGGGATCTCCGCGGCCGCACTGGCGCGGTCCTGCGGGGTGACGCCGCCGACCATGAACACGGTGCTCAAGAACCTCCAGGAGCGCGGCCTCATCGAGCGCACCCCGCACGAGTGGCACCGGAACGTCCTGGAAACCCGGCTCACCGACCAGGGCCGGGCAGTGATGAACGACGCCGACGCACGCGCCATCCGCGTCGAGCGCGCACTGGCCGCGGAGTTCACGGACGAGGAGCGGGCAACGCTGGTGGCCCTGCTCGGCCGCTGCGCCACGCTCCTCGACTCCGTACGCCCGGACTGACCGGTCCCCGGGCGACAAAACCAGGGAGGGTCCTCTCATCCGTCGTGAGAGGCTGCAGCATGTCCAAGCACCTGCGTTTCTTCTTCGAAGCGGGCGTCCCGCACACCCCGCTGTGGCCCCACGAGCTCAAGAACCCGTACGGCTACCCCACCGATCTGCAACGGTTGCCGATCAGCTCGGCCACCCGCACCGAACTCACGCGGCTGTGCGAGTGGTTCCAGTCCTCCCTGGACTGGAAGGACCCGGCCGGCCCGTCCCCGTGGTCCGACGAAGAACGGGAGCTCTTCGACCAGCAGTCGGACGCGGCACTCACAGCTCTGCGGCAGGAGCTGGGCGACGACTGGATGATCAACGATGAGCGGCTGCCGTGGTGATACCACCACCGCGCGCACCGTGAGTCTCCCTGCGGCAAAGGCGGCCCGTGGTCCGTCGCCCGGTCATCCCCCCGTGGCGAAGCCAGGGAAGAGTGTCATCCCGCCGTCCACGTACAGGGTGCTGCCGACGACGTAATCCATGAGGTCGGAGGCGAGTACGGCGACGGCGTTGGCGATGTCCTCGGGGTCACCGACCCGCCGGTAGGGAATCAGGCGCAGCAGTTCCTCCTCGGCCTCGGGAGTTTCCCAGGCGCTGCGGTTGATGGGCGTGCGGATGGCTCCCGGGGCCACCGCATTGACCCTGATCCGATGGGGTGCGAGCTCCTGGGCCAGGGTCGCCATCATCATCAGTACGCCGCCCTTGGAAGCCGCGTAGTTCACATGGCCCGACCAGGGGATGACCTGGTGGACCGAGCTCATGCAAATGATCTTCCCCGCGGAGGCGGAGACCTCCGGGACCACCCCGCGGCGCCGGAATTCCCTGGCCGCCTCACGGGCACACAGGAACTCTCCGGCGAGATTGACGTCGAGAACCTTCTTCCACTGGTCGAGGGTCATGTCGGTGCTGGGCGCGTCCCGCTGCAGCCCGGCGTTGGCCACGAGGACGTCGATGGTGCCGAACTCCTCGGCCATGCGCGCGAACATCGCGCCGACCTGGTCCTCCTGGGACACGTCCGCCTCATGCGCATACGCCCGCACCCCGAAGCCCTCGATCTCCCGGACGACCTCTTCGGCGGCTTCGCGGCCGGCGACGTAATTGACCACGACATCGGCCCCCACCCGCCCCAGCGCAACGGCGGTCGCCCTGCCGATCCCGGAGTTGGCACCGGTGACCAGCGCCTTCTGCCCCCTCAGGAGAGGAAGGGAGGCCAGGTGGCGGGACGTGTCGGACGGGCTTGCCGAGCTGGTCGTGGCGGTGCTTGCTGAAGTGGTGACGGACGTGCTTGCCGAAGTGGTCGTCACAGGTGGTCTCCCTCTCCTCATCAGGCTCGTCGGGGTTCGTCAGGCTCGTCGGGGCTCGTCAGGTGTGATCTCCCGTTCGTCCTGCGCGTACGGGCCGGAACGTGACCGGTCCGTCAAGGCATCAGCGATCCGCCGGGCTTTCAGGCGGCTGCCCGGCAAGGCGCGGCACAACCATGGCGCCGCATGGGCCGCGCACACGGCGAAGCCGGAACGGTGGTCGGAATGGCGGTCACCGAGTTGCCCGTCCACATGCGGCATGCGGTGATGGACAGCGGTGGTGGAGACCACATTCCGGCTCGTCGTCGCACCTCAGGAGTCAGTCAGCATGGCCGAGAAGCGCAAACAACGGCAGGCACACCAGGACGAGACGGGCCAGGCCCTGAAACGGCAGCCGCCCAAGGACGAGCGCGACCGAAGCGCCGAGGAAGTGAACGCGGATCAGCCGTCGGTACGCGGCAAGAAGCCGAAGCGAGCACCGAAACGGTGAAGCGCGGTCTCCCGGCCGGAGCGGGGAGACTCCGGCCGGGTACGACGGCGTGCGTCATTTCCCGTGGTTCCGCCCACCGCAGGAGCACATCGACCGCTACGGCTTCTCGGACTGCCCCGCCGCCCGACGTTCACCGCGGGCCGTGAGCATCAGGGCGACAGCGGTCAGCAGGGCGAGCAGCCCCCAGACCGGCGTGAAGCTGCCCGTGCCGTCCTTGAGCAGACCGAGGGTGGGTGGCATCACCACGATGGCGACCTGGTTGACGGACATGGCCAGGCCGAGAGCGAAGCCCGTCTTGTCCGGCGGGGCTGATTCGGTGACGTAGGCGACCCACGGGCCGTACCAGCCGAGACCGAAGAACCCGAGCCAGACGAACACCGCGCAGGCCGCCACGGGTGAGCTCCCCACGGGCGTCATCAGCAAGGCCAGTCCCGCGATCACGGCGACCATGCAGGTCATGACGGAGACGTAACGACCGGAGACGCGTCGACCAGAGACGCATCGACCAGAGAGGCGACGTCCGGACCCGGACCTCCGCCGGTCGCTGCCCCACGCGAGGACGATCCGTCCGACCGCGCCCGCCGCCTGGGCGGCCACCAGGACGAGGGCCGCCGCGCCGGCCCCCACGGACGCCCGCTCGTGGAGATGCAGCACGGTCAGGATTCCCACGCCCGTCTGCACCGAAATCAGGCTCGCTCCGGAGAGCATGATCCGCACCATGGCCGGTTCGCGCAGCATCCGCAGCCGAGCACCCAGCTGCGCCCTGACCGAGGAAGACAACCCGGGCGGGGCCGACGGGCTGCGAGAAGCCGACGGGCCTTCTTCCGGCGGGGTGGCTCGGGTGGGCGGCCGCCGGTAGAAGCCCATGAAAACGCCGGCTCCCAGCAGGGCGACCAGGCCACCGGCCACGAGTGTGGCTCGCCAGCCGGCAGCGGCGGCGAGGAGGGGCAGTACGGCCGAGGCCAACGCCGCCCCCAGCGGCAGCCCGGCCTGCCGGATGCCCATCGCGAGCCCTCGCCGGGACGCGTCGAACCAGGACGCCACCGATTTGCTCCCGCCGGGCTGAACGGTGCTGTAGCCCGCGCCGACCACCAGCAATACGAGGAGCAGGGACAGATATCCCGGTGCCGCACTCCCCACGAGCAGGCCCGCGGCCACCACGCAGCCGCCGATCCCGACGACCCAGCGCTCGTTGTAGCGGTCCAGCAGTTCTCCTGCCACCAACAGCCCGACCAGCGGCAGTAGTTGGGCCGCGGAGAGCAGCAGGCCCAACTGGGCCGTACTCAGGTGCAGATCCCGTTGCAGGTCGATGCCCATCGCCCCGATGCCCTGCACGAAGAAGGCGGAGGCGGCCTGGGTGAAGGTGGCGATGCCGAGGACGATCCATCGGTACCGCCCGGCGCGGCGCGTCGGCGGGTCAACGGTCATTGGCCCTCGGCCCGGGGTGACGCAGTGCCGGGACGGCCGAGGCTGATGCGGCGGCGGGTGAGGCAGACGGGGGTGTCGAGGCTGTTGAGGTTCCAGGGATGTCACGGCCGACCACCTCTCACGGTCGCCAATACAGCGACGGGTCGGGGTGGTCGACGAAACCTAGCGCACGGTAGAGCGGTTCGCCGTCGACCGAGGCGTACAGGCCCACCCGGCAGACCTCGAGCTCCCGGAACCGGTCGAGCAGGCCTTGCATGATCGCGCGACGGTGCCCGCGCCGCCGGTACGCCGGGTCGGTGAGAGAAATCACCGCCCAGCGTCCCGAACACCAGGGCCCGCAGGCGTAGCGGCCCCGCGATGTCGTCCCGCCGCGCCCGACGCAGCTCGCCGGCGTGTCCGGTGTCGGGTTCGTGGTGTGGGTGGTGCTTGTGATGTGCCATGCCGAGCACGATGCTGTAATGGTCTTATGCACCTCAACCCTTACGGCGAGGATGCCGTGAACCTGGCCGCGGACCTGGCGAACCGGCGGCCGACGAGCCCGGAGGAGCTCGCGGACCGCTGCCGCGCCGCCGGGCTGGTGCTCGAACTCCCGGTGACATCACGAGACTTGGAGCGTGTCCACGTCGCGCTGGAGGCATGGGAGAAGGTCGTCGACACCGCCGACGACGAGCGTGCGCGGGCCGCGTTGCTCAACGAGATGCTGGGGGCGACCGCCGCCCATCCGCGGCTGACCGACCACGCGGGCAGCGGCTGGCACCTGCACTACCGCGACGCCGACCAGCCCCTCGGCTCCCTGCTCTTCTCCCTCATCTCCGTGGGCACCGCGCTGCATCTGGTGGGGCGGGGCATGCACCGGCTCCGACGGTGCGCCGTTGCCGAGTGCACGCTGATCTTCGCTGACACCTCTCCCACCGGGCGGCAGCGCTACTGCTCCCCGCGGTGCACCAACCGCGACGCGGTACGCCGGCATCGCGCGCGCCGGGCGGTGAGCAGACCGTGAGCTAGCCGGAATTCAGTGCAAAAGCTCAAGGTCGCCCTCACAACGCAATTCCGGAACCCGGGAATGGGCCACGACCACCAGCTCGTGCGGATGCTGATCGGCCGGGGCGCACCGATCCGGCGTTCAGCTGACGTGGGCCGCGATGGTGCGCGCGCACGCCAGGGACTCGGTATGCGTCGTGTCCACCTCCAGGTCGTAGAACACCCCCTGGTGAACCGCATCCGCCTGCGCCGCGGCCATCCCCTGGATGCGATCTCCTCGTGCGACCTCCCGTCCCGCGGCGACCGCACGCTCACACCTGACGCCGACCCACAGCACGCCCAGTTCGCCGAGTGCTTTCTGCCACCGCTGCTGGGAGGCCGTTCCGCCGAGGAAGACCTCATCGACGATGATCCTGGCGCCCGCCCGGGCCATCGCCGCGATGCCTTCCGTCCAGGCCGCCTCCAGCGCCCGGAAATCCGCCCCGACGCTCACCTCGCCGTCCGCCGCGAACACGATCCCGCCGTCCGACGCCTGCATCTTCGCGGGCATGGCGTCGACGAACGAGTCGCAGCCGAACGCCAGCCACGGATCCGGCAATACGGCCTGCAGACACCGCACGATCCCGGACTTCCCCGAGCTGGAACCACCGTTGAGAATGATCATCTGAGTCGTCACCGCGCCACAGTAGGGCGCTGCCCCCACGGCATTGAACCGAATATCGGCACACACTGCTCTGCTGCCCGTGCGTGCCCGGGCTCCGGGCCCACGGGCCGCCTCGGGAAGGTGGTCAGGCGGCTTGCCCCAGGAACGCCGCGGTGGTTGCCACGAACCGGTCGGCGTCGTCGAGCCAGGGGTAGTGGCCCGCTCCCGGCTGCACGGAGAGTGTGGCGTCGGGGAACAGCCCCGCGAACTCCGCGACCGCCTGTGGCGGGCTGTTCAGGTCGAATTCTCCGGCGAGCAGCAGGGCGGGGCGCTCGTAGGCGGCGAGTGCCGTACGCGTGGCCTCCGGGGTGAAGGCGCCCTCGGCCGCGAAGAGAGCGACGGCTTCCTGATTGCTCGGCCGGCTGGCCGCGTGGTGGTGCTGCGCGGCAGTGTCCCACCGGCCGTAGAGGAAGGGGGCGATGGCCTCCCAGTCGCTGCCCGCGCCCTCGGTGATCGCCTCAAGGGCGGCAAAGGCCGACGCGAACCACGGTTCGCCTTGCCGTAGTTGTGCGAGCTCACGTCGTGTCTCGCCGGGGATCGCGATGCCGACGGCGCGAGCACCGGGGGCGATCAGGGCGAGTTTGCTGACGTGGTCCGGGTAGCGGGCCGCGTATTGCGTCGCGAGGTTCGCGCCGGCGGAGTGGCCCAGCAGATCGATCCGGGCGAGTCCGAGGTGGACGCGCAGGGCCTCGACATCGTCGACGAGGCGGTCGCAGCGGTAGGTGGAAGGGTCCTCGGGAATCGCGGACCTACCGGTGCCGCGAAGGTCCAGGAAGATCACCTGGTGGTGCGCCGCCAGGCCGCCGAGGTCGCCGAGATAGCGGGAATCCATGGGGCCGCCCGGGAGGCAGACCACGGGGCGGCCCTCGCCCTGTATGCGGTAGGCGAGCCGGGTGCCGTCGGGCGCAGAGAAGGTAAGAGACATGACGCGCATGGTGGCAGTCATAACCAGGTTGTACAACCGGGTTATGACGGTGAACGGGGAAGGTGTATAACCAAGTTGTGGGAGGCAACGACATCAGGGACCCCAACGAGGGCGGCGCGCACCAGCCCTCGCAGACGCTCACCGAGGAACAGGCCGCGCGGATACTCGCCGGCATGAACGAGGTCATCCGTGCGGGCGAGGAGATGCGGAAGCTGCGCACCGAAATGATCAGGATGTTCGCCGGCTTGGGCTGGACCCAGGACAAGATTGCCCAGCTCACCGAGATGAGCCAGCCCGCCGTGTCCAAGCAGGTGACGAAGTCGAGGAGGGGCGACCCACCGCCCCTGATGGACCTCTCCCTCGACCAGCGCGACGTCCCATGGCTCGAAGGGCGTCTGTGGGGCCTCGCCGAGGAGATCTCCGAGGCCTGCCACGACGCCGCGCGCTGCACCCGCTACGTCAACGCCCTCGCCCGAGGGCGGAAGCGATTCACCCCCCAGAACGTCGATGAGCTGCGCCGCCTCGTGGAGGAGGACCTGAGGCTGCATCGGTCATTCCTGTCCGGCAGCTTTCGGGACGCCTACGACCAGATCAGCCGGGCTCTCGACGTCCCCGCGAAGGCCCCATCTGCCGCAGGCGCCGCCACGCCCTCGGCATCGCCCACCGCATCGCCCTCCGCACGGCGAACCTTCGCCTGCCGGATCCAGCGTGACCGGCTCCGGGGCGATTCCTGACCGCGGCGCGTCTCAGGGGTGGATCTCGGGGATGCGCCAGGGTCAGTACCTGATGTGACTCAGGGTGCCGAGTCCGTACTTTTTGATCATGACTTCACCACGCACCGCATTCCTCACCGCGCCCATCCTGATGGGTGCGTACGGCGTGCTCCGCCTCATCGACGGCCTCGACGGCAGCCGCGGACCGGGCGTCGCATGGACCGCCGGCCACCTGTGCTTCCTCGGCGGGCTCGTGTTCTTCGTGCAGGGCTTCGGCATGATGCGCGCGTGGGCGGGTCGCAACCGGCTGGCCACGGTGGGTCTTTGGACCGGCGCGGCGGGAGCCGTCGCCGTTGCCGTGCAGTTCCTCATCGACCTCGTGGTGGGGTTCCTCTCTGCCGACCACGGCGCCATGCAGGAGCTGTTCGCCCGTATCCAGGCGATACCTGGAATGCTTCCGGTCTTCTACGACTACGGGCCCCTGCTCTTCTTCGTCGGCCAGCTCATCCTCGTCGCCCAGCTCGCCGTCCGGCGCATCCTCAAGCCGTGGGCCCCCGTCCTCGTACTCATCGACACCACACTGCCCCTCGCCGACAAGGACCTCATACCGCTCGGAGCCGCACTCCTGCTGGTCTCCTTCGCCCCGCTGTACCGCCGCCGCGCGGCCACGCACCAGCCGATCGGCACGTCACTCGCGGCGTGACGGCCTCAAGGGGAAAGGATCAGCTTGCCCTTGGTGCGGCGGGCCAGGAGATCCTCGTGGGCGTCGCGGGCGTGCCCGAGGTCGTATGCGGCACCGACCAGCGGCCGCAGGCGTCGCCGCGCGGCGAGGTCGAGCAGTTCCTCGAGTGCCGGGCCACCGGCCCCCTCCGCGGCGATCAGCGGGATGAGCCAGAAGCCGGCGACGGTGATGCTGTCCACCGCGAGCCGTGCGGGGTCGATGGCAGCGGCGGCCTGCCGGGAGGAGGCACCGTACGTCACCAGGCGTCCCAGGTACCCGAGTGCCTCCAGTGCGGAGTCGAGGACGGGACCACCGATGGCGTCCAGGATGATGTCGACCGGGTGTCCGTGATTGGCGTCCAGGACGCGCTCCCGGTAGCCCTCCGCGCCACCGTCGATCGCCGCGTCCGCGCCCAGTTCCAGGGCGAAGGCGCGCTTCTCGTCGGAGGACGCCGTGGCGATGATGCGTCCGGCTCCGAACTCCCGGGCCAGCTGCAGGGCGAGGCTGCCCGTCCCGCCTGCGGCGGCATGCACCACCACGCTCTCACCGGGCCGTATCCGCGCGACCGAGCGCAGCAGATGCCATGCCGTCAGCCCCTGGACGAGCAACGCCAGCGCCTCGCCGGCACTCACTCCGTCCGGCAGCGCGACCAGGTCGCGGTCGGCGACGACCGTCCTCGCGGCGTAACCGCCCTGTGCCACATAGCCGAGCACCCGTCGGCCGTCCGCGGTCCGGCCGACGACCTCCATGCCGGGGATGCGCGGTAACGGCCCCTTCGGCGCGTACGGGCCCTCGGTGTGCTCGCCGGCGATCTGCTTGATGTCACCGAAGTTGACGCCGGCGGCCGCCACCTCCACGAGGCTCTCGCCCGGCCCTGCCACCGGGTCCGGCACATCGGCCTCCCGCAGGACCTCGGGGCCACCGAACCGCTCGTACTGCATCGCGCGCATGACACACCTCTCGCCGTATCGATCATCACGCCTGGCCTCAGTGTCACTCATTGCGAGCCGCCATCGGCAAGGAGGAAGAGCCATGGTTCAGCAGCCCGCTCGCCGAAGCCCGAAGCCCGAAGCCGCCGGCCGGCCCGGCTGTCAGTGGCGTCCGCTTCAATGCCTGCCATGAACGAACTCGACGAACAGGCCGGCCAGGACGCACTCCTCTCGGCCGTCCACCGCCTGGCCTGGCCGGGCACCGGCGATCTGGTGTGTGAAGAGGCCGGACACCCGACGGGGCACGTATGTCTGGCGGTGCCGTCGGCCCCGCTGAACCCCGCCGGACTCTCGAACTCTCCGGACCCTTCGCACCGGCCCGACCTGTCCGCACTCCAGGAGGCGCTCAGCGGACGCTACGGGCGGCCGCGCAGCCTGGCGATGGACGGGTACACCGATCCGACCGTCACCCGGCGGACGGGGCTGCCGCTCCTGACCCCGTTCGGTGAACGGCTCGTCGAGATGCGCGCCTGGGCGCACGGGAGCCGGTGGATCGGCTGCGGCAGCGCCCGTTTCGACGACGGCATACGGCCCGTGGTGCTGGTCGCGGAAGGCCAGGATCCGGCCGCGGACGTACCGGAGGGCTCGTCCTGGGTGGACGGGGTCGTGGCCGTGACCGGATGGGACGCCTCCGGAGGGCATACGGTCGACTGGGCGGAGACCGAGGCCCGCCTCGGGACTCCGCTGCCCAGTGACTACAAACGCCTCGTCGACCTCTTCGGGGACGGCGCCTTCGACGGCTATCTCCAACTCCACATACCCAGTTCCTGCTTCAAGACCACTGACATCGTGCGGCAGACCGCGTGGCTGAGCGAGTGGGCAAGGGCGAGACGCAGCGGCCTATGGGAACCGTACGAGCTGTACCCCGCGCCCGGCGGGCTCCTGCAGTGGGCGAGCACCGAACAGGCCGACGCGTTCTTCTGGCTCACCGAAGGCACCGATCCCGACAGGTGGCCCGTCCTCATCACGGAAGACATCCCCGACTCCTGGGTCCGCTTCGACGGTACGACCACCGAATTCATCTACCGCATGCTCACCGACCGACAGCACCCCTTCTCCACGGCCCGCTATTTCGACAACCACTGGTTCGAGAGTTACGGGAGTTACGGGAGCGAGGACTAGACCGAAGCCGAGGGCGAGACCGCATGCCAAGGGCCTTCGCCTGCCGGAGCATGGAGGGCGCACACGGCAGCGGCCGCCCCGACCGGGTGGTCGGAGCGGCCGCTGAGGGTGTGCCGGTTGGTAATTGCCTGTGCCAGGCGGTTACTTGGTAGCGGGCTGCGGGGCCTTGGCGCCGGCGCGGGTGGTGCGCCAGCGGGTGAGGACGAGGTGCGACACGACGCCGAAGACCAGGCCCCAGAAGGCCGAGCCGACGCCGAGGAGGGTGACCCCCGATGCGGTGGTGAGGAAGGTGATCAGGGCGGCCTCGCGGTCCTTCTCCTCGGTGACCGCTCCGGTCAGGCCACCGGCCAGCGCCCCGAGCAGGGCGACGCCGGCGATGGCGGCGACCAGTTCCTTGGGCAGCCCCGCGAAGAAGACCACGAGGGTGGTGCCGAAGGCGCCGATCAGGAGGTAGAACGCTCCGCACGCGACGCCGGCGACATAGCGGCGCTTGGGGTCGCGGTGGGACTCGGGTCCGGTGCAGATCGCCGCGGTGATGGCCGCGAGGTTGATGGCGTGCGACCCGAACGGGGCGAGCAGCGTGGACACCAGGCCGGTCGAGCCGATCAGCAGCCGGTCCTTGGGCCGGTATCCGGACGCGGTGAGGACCGCCATACCCGGGGCGTTCTGCGAGGCCAGAGTGGCCAGGATCATGGGCACCGCGATGCCGATGAGCGAGGCGATCGAGAACTCGGGAGTGGTCAGCACGGGGCGGGCCAGCTCGATGCTGTGCAGGTTGACGTGCAGGCGCGAGGTGACGGCGCTGCACACCACACCGGTGGCCAGCGCGATCAGCACGGCGTAACGCGGCAGCCACCGCTTGCCGAGCAGATAGGCCAGCAGGACCGGCCCGGCGATCCACGGCGCGGTCTTCAGGGAGGTGAAGACACCGGTGCCGAAGGAGAACAGGATGCCCGCGAGCATGGCCGACACCACGGCCGTGGGGACCTGCCGGATGAGCCACCCGAACACCCCGGTCAGCCCGACCAGCGTGATCACGACACCGGTGACGAGGAACGCGCCGATGGCTTCCGGGTACGAGTAGGCACCCAGGCTGGTGACCAGCAGGGCCGCGCCGGGTGTCGACCAGGCGGTGATGACCGGCATCTTCGTCCGCAGGCTGAGCCCGATGCAGGTCAGACCGCTGCCTATGGAGATGGCCCAGACCCAGGAGCCGGTCTGCGCCTGGTTCAGGTGGCCGGCCGCGGCGGCGGCGAGCACGATGACCAGCGGGCCGGAGTACGAGACCACGACGGCCACGAAACCGGCGAGGACCGCGGACAGCGAGAGGTCGCCCATCAGGCCCCGCCGGGCGGCAGGTTGGCCGGATTCCGTGGGTGCCGGGCCGCCACTGCCCGTCGCGCCGGTGCTCTCCGCGGTGGGGGTGCTGGTGCTCGTGCTGGTGTTGCTGGTGGTGCTTGTACTTGTGGTGGTGCTGTCGGTGGTGCTGGTGTTGCTGGTGTCTGAGCTCACGGGGCGTCCTTCGCGGCGCGTTCCAGTGCCTGCTCCAGATCGGCGATGAGGTCGGCCGGGTCCTCGACGCCGATGGACAGCCGGAGCATGTCCTTGGGTGATGTACTGTCCGGTCCCTCGAATGTGTAGCGGTGTTCAATCAGGCTTTCCACCCCACCCAGGGATGTGGCGCGAATGAACAGTTCGCAATGTTCGGCCGCGCGCAAGGAACGCGTCCAGTCCCCGGCGATGTGCAGCGAGAGCATGCCGCTGTAGCCGCCGGTCATCTGCCGGGAGGCGACCTTGTGGCCCGGGTCGGTGGGCAGTCCCGGGTAGGCGACCCGGCTGACCAGCGGGTGGGCGGAGAAGTGCTCGGCCAGGGCCATGGCGGAGGCCGATATCTGGCGCATGCGCGGGAAGAGCGTCCGTATGCCGCGGAGCAGCAGGTACGTCTCCCACGGGCCGAGGATCGGGCCGGTCAGACGGCGGTGCAGGCGCAGCCGCTCCCAGAGCGCCTGGCGCTCCTCGGTCAGGTCCGGCGCGGCCACCAGGAGACCGGCCACCACGTCGTTGTGACCGTTCAGGTACTTGGTGCCGGAGTGCATGATCAGGTCGGCGCCGAGCTCGAAGGGCCGGGTGTGCACCGGCGTGGGGACGGTGTTGTCCACGCCGAACAGCGCGCCGGCCCGGTGGGCGATGTCGGCGCAGGCTTCGAGGTCGGTGACCAGCCAGGTGGGGTTGGCCGGGGATTCCGCCCACAGCAGGGCGGTCGGCGCCGCCTCGACCGCCTGGGCCACCGCGTCCAGATCGTCCATCGGGACGCGTACGACCTCCAGGCCGCGCTGCGTACCGAACTCCAGCAGCCACTTGGTGAGGCCGAAGTACATGGTCTGCGGCACCACGACCCGGGCCCCGGCCGGCAGGACCTGGAAGACGGCGGTGGCGGCGGCCATGCCGGAGGAGAACACCAGCGCGTCGGAACCGCCCTCCAGCCCGGCGACGACGTCCTCGACCTGCTGGTAGCCCGGGGTGCCCTGGTCGCGCAGGTAGGCGAAGCCGGCCGGGGTGCGGTACTGGTCGTCGCGGGCGAAGGTCGCCCCCATGCTCACCGGCGGCGGCACGGCACCGGTGGTCGGGCAGCGCCAGCCGTCGCCCTGGGCGGCTCGGGTCTCGACGCGGTACTCCCGGGTCCAGGGAGTGTAGGTCTCGCGGTTGCTCATGATGTCCTCTTGGTCAGGGCCGGCAGGGCGGTGCGGAGGGCGAGTTCGGCGTCCTTCAGCGCGCGGGACGGCGCGCCGGGCGAGGGGACGTAGTGGTTGTAGTAGCTGGACCCCTCGGTGTGCGGGCCGAGGAAGAACAGCGTGGGCCGTACCTCCCCGGCGGGGCCGATGCCTTGTCCCTCGCGGGTGACGTGGAGTCCGGTGACCCGGGTGCCGCGCCGGGCCAGGGTGGTGACGCGGCCGGCTGCGACGAGCCGGCCCAGCAGCGAGGCGGGCAGCCGGTCCGCGCTCGGCTCGGCGACATGGGCGTGCACGACGTGTCCGACCTCGACGCTCTCCGGGACGGCCAGGCAGGTGGACTCCAGGCGCCAGGGGCCCTGGCCGCTCGGCGCGATGACCTTCGGGCGCGGTCCGGGGCCGAGCCGGAGGACTCCGGCGTCCAGCAACGACAGCAGTTCCGCCGACCGGTCCAGCTGCGGGCCGATCACCAGCCGGTTGACGGCGGAGTTGAACTCACCGAAGAAGTGGTCCAACGAGGGGTCGTCGACACCCGGCGGGTCGATGACGGCCCGGAGGACGTCGCGGTGGTCGCGCAGCACCTCCAGGGCTTCCTTGACGGGGCTGACGCCCAGCCCTTCGCGGGCCTCGGCCAGGTCGTCCGCGACCCGGGCGGCGAACCACTCGGCGTACGCCTCCGCGTCGGCCCATTGCCGGTCGGCGGCTTCCTCGGTCAGTACGCCGTGCAGCGGGTACGGCCCGAACTCCTCCCGTGCGGCGGCCAGCGCCCGGTCGACGCCCGAGGTGGCCACCCGGTGGGCGAACTCGGCGCCCGCGCCCGTGACGTCGCCCGTCCTACCGGCCAGGACGGTGCGGTAGTAGGTCAGTTCCATCTCGGCCTCGACCAACGGCAGTACGTCGTCGAGGAAGTTGAGCCGACCGTCGGCACGCCGGCGGCGCAGGGTCTCGATCCGGTCCGTGGTCAGGGCCAGGGGCGCGAGGCGGGTCCGGCCCGGGTTGAGGTGCGGCCGGCTGCGCGAGGGCATCCCGGAACGGTTGACCAGCACGATCCGCGGCTCGCGGCCGCTCGGTACGTAACGCAGCCGCCCGCCGTCGTCCGCCGGCTCGTGCCGGCCGCCACGGCCCAGCGTCAGGCTGGCGATCACGTCCATGGCGGTCAGCCCCATGCCCAGCACGGCGACGTCGTCGCCGGGGCCGATGCTGTCCAGGGCGGTGGGCAGCGGGTAGGGGAGGGTGATCAGGCCGGGTCCGGCGGGCGGTTCGGGCCGGGAGGCGGCCGGGAGGTGGAGGGTGTGGTGGCCGACGGTCACGAAGACCGCGTCGGCCTCCAGGTGGGTGCCGTCGTCGAGGAGCACGACCTCCCCGCCGTCTTCGCCGGGACGGATGTCGGTGGCCGTGGTGGCATGCCGTATCAGGGCGAAGCAGGGCGGTGCGGCGGCGACGATGCGTTCGGCCGCCCAGGTGAGGTATTCGCTCAGCAGCCTCCGGGGCAGGAAGTCGTTGGGCCGGATCTGCCGTCCGTCCCCCGCCCGTACGGTGTAGCCGTCCGCGCCCAGCCGCAGGTCCCTCTCCTGGCACCAGGTGTACAGGGAAGGGCCGCCGATACGCGTGGGGCCGTCCACCATCGCGTCGTCCGCGAAGGCGGTGATCTGCGCGCACACGGTGTTGAGCAGGAGGTGGTCGGGCTGCTCGGGGAGGTGGAAACCGGGGCCGAGGGGCTGGGGGTCCACGAGGTGGACGGTGACCGGGAAGGGCTCCGCCAGGCACTGGCTGACGAGCCGCTCCACGATGCCCAGTCCGCGCGATCCGGCCCCGACGATCGCGAGGGTGGCGGGCCGTTCGGCCTCCCAGGAGCCGGCCGGGGTGGCCGACGGGGCCTTCGCGCGCTGTGCGTGTTCGGTGTACTGCTCCGTGGTCACCACCGACTGGTCTCCCCGAAGAAGTTGGGGACCGCGATGGCCGAGCCGGCTTCCCGGGCCCGCTGCAGGACGTACGCGCCGACGGCCAGGTCGAGGACGCCGAGGCCGAACGGCGAGAAGATCACCGGCCGTTGCCCGGACACCGCCACATCGCCGTTCAGGACGCCCGCGAGGGTGCCGGTCACGAAGTCCCGCGAACCGGTCAGCTGCTCCGCGAGGTGCGGTGAGGTGTTGGCCTTCATGCAGTGGTCGACGTCATCGAAGACGTTGTCCGCCGCCAGTACCACCTCGGGCGCGAGGTCCCGCAGCGAGATGTTCAGCACGAGCTGGCCGGGCTTGAACGGCGTGGTGACGTACGGCTCCAGTGCGGTGGTGGCGAAGACCACGGTCTCGGCCTCCAGCGCCGTGCCCAGGTCGGCGGTGAACGAGGCGGGGCGCTGCTGGGTGGTGCGCAGATGGTCGACGAGGGACTGGCCCGACTCCTCGTGGAGGTCGTGCACGAGGTAGGCGTCCGGGGTGGCGCCGGCGGCGTGGAGGTAGTCGCAGATGTTGCGGGCGATGACACCGCCGCCGACGATCGCGATCCGCGTGCCCTCGAAGCCGCCCGGGCGCAGGGTGGTTGCGGCCACCGCGGCGGACGCGGCGGTGCGGGCGGCGCTGATGTTCGCGGCTTCCAGGCACGCGATCGGGTAGCCGGTCTCGTAGTCGTTGAGGAGGAGCACGGCCGAGGCGCGGGGCTTCCCGACCTGGGTGTTCTTGGGGAAGCTGGCGATCCACTTGATGCCCGCGAGCTGGACGTCGGCGCCGAGATAGGCGGGCAGCGCGATGATCCGGGAGTCGGGCTTCTCCGGGAACCGGAGGAAATAGCTGTCGGGGTTGATGCTTTCCCCGGCCTCATGGCTGCGATATGCCTGGCTGACGATGCCGAGGACCTCGGCCCGCCGGTCGCTCAGGATCTCGCGTACGGTCTCGCCCGCCACCACGTCGAAGTCGAACATGAAAAACACACCTCTCCTCAGGCGCCGGCCTGAGAAACTTCTGAAATTTCCGAGCAGATGAGTTCGGGCCAGCGGGCGGCCACCCAGGAGTCGTTGTAGATCGTCTCCAGATAGCGTTCACCGAAGTCCGGTGAAAGGGCGACCACGACGCTTCCCTCGGGGATTTCCTTGGCCTTGGCGCGTACGGCGGACAGCACCGTTCCGCTGGATCCGCCGAGCAGCATCCCGCGTTCTTCGGCCAGCATCCGGCACATTTCCACGGCATCCGCTTCGGGCACCATGACGACTTCGTCGATGCGGCGCTCGTCGAGGATTTCGGGACGCCGGCTGGTACCGAGTCCGGGGATGTGGCGCCGGGCGGGTGGGCCGCCGAAGGACACCGAGCCGACGGCGTCGACGGCGATGATCCGGGTGGCCGGGCTGTGCTGCCGGAAGTACTCCGCACACCCCATCAGGGTCCCGGTCGTGCCGGCCCCGATGAAGGCGTAGTCGACATGGCCGATCTCGTCCAGGATGGAGCGCCCGGTGCGGTCACGGTGCACCTGGGGGCCGGCCGGATTCGCGTACTGGTTCAGCCAGTACGTGTCGGGTTCGCATGCCAGGCGGTCGCGGATGTAGTTGATGCGGGACTGCAGATAACCGCCGTTGCCGTCGCGGATGTCGATGACGACGACCTCTGCGCCGAGCGCCTGCATCAGCCGCACGGACTGCGCGTTGGCATTGGGGTCCGTCACACAGGTCAGGCGGTACCCCTTGGCCGCACAGACCATGGCGAGGGCCACGCCGAGATTCCCCGAGGTCGATTCGATGAGGCGGGTACGCGGAAATTCACGTCCCGAGTCCTCGGCCTGGGCCACCAGGGCGTTGGCCGTCTTGAGCTTGACCGAGCCTGCCGGATTGAGGCCCTCGAGTTTGAGGAAGACTGAACTTCCAGGTACGAGATGATCGGCCCGGATGAACAAGTCATCCAATACCAGATCATAAATTTCTTCTGCTATCACGGAAATCCAACACTGTTGAGTGCGGGCACGCAGATTGCGCGGCCCAGGCCGAAGTTGCGAGAACCCATGGGCGTGCTCACTGCGCCCGGTCAATACGCAGACATGCAGAAGATGGTTTCCCCCCGTTTGTCGCCTACTTGTCCCCCGAGTCCGCGACGCTCAAATGGTGCCACACGCCAGCAGGGTTCGTACAGGACATTTTTTCGACTAGGGGCGTTTCCACCAGGTTCCGACCGTCCGGAATTTGACATTCCAAATGTTCTTCAGTGCTCAACATTTTGAATGGAGCGGCAATGTGCAGATCAGAGGCACTTCCCCGGCGCCCAGTTGCCACATCCCCCGTTGCGCCCCCACGCGTAATGGAAGTGGATTTCCAATCTCCATTTGAGGATTGACCGTCGGTGAGCCGGCACCCGGACGCGGCTACCGTCTGCCGATGCCGCGCAGTGAAAAGACAGCCCGCCGCCTCGTCGTCGACGGCCGAACCTTCCTGTGGTCGTTGCCCACGTCCACGACGCCGTGGGCAACGGCCGGTACCACGGCTGCTGCGAGATCCTCGTCCTCCGCCTGTTCAAGGCACCCGGCCGGCTGCACATCCACTTCCGGAGCGGCCCCTACAGACTCGTCCCGGACGGCTACGTCATGCCTTCCGGTGCGGTCGGCACCGCCAACGGCCCCCTGCTGAACCTGCACGAGCCGGGGACCGCACGCGCCTTCCTCGACGAGGCCCTGTCCAAGGGCTGGCGGCCCGACGATCCGCTGACCGAGGAGCTGGACGGCTGGCGGCTCTGCGACACGGTGGCCACCCGCCGGGCCGACAAGCGGGGCGAATAGCCCGGCCTCCCGAGGCCTCGCGGCACTCAGACCAGGCCGCGCCTCGCGCGCTCGCTACCGATGAGCTCGTCGGTGAGTTGCTCCGGATCCACCGTCAACTCGGGCTCATACAGGGCGTCGTAGTCCTGCACGCCGAGGGTCACACCGAGCTCGGCGAGCCGTGCGGACAGACGGGAGAAGGCGACTTGTTCGTCGGCCTCGTCCTGGTACTGGACGTGCTCGGCGAGGCAGGCTTCGGCCAGGGTGCTGCCCACCATCCCCCAGTACGAGAACTCGGTGTCGAGCTCGATGACGGGCCAAGGACGGTCCGCGGGCTCGTCGGGGTGCAGCCAGTAGCCGATCCAGCCCTTGCCGCCCTCCGCGACGATCTTGACGTACTTGGCCATTTCCGCGGAGGCGGCGTTGACGGCCTGCATCTCCGGGTCGGCGAGTTCCGCTTCGCTGAGGTAGCTGGTGTCGAGGAGCGGGTTGAGCTGCCCGGGCTCCAGGAACGTCAGGTCGAGAAAGCGACAGAGGCCGCTACGACCCTCCCACTGCGCCACCAGCATGGTGCGCAGATCGTCGGGGAGGGGCCGGCCGTCCAGACGCTCACGGGAAAACTCTGCGAGCCGCTCCTCGAACATGGTCCCTCGTCACTGGTCGAAGCAAGATGATCAGACGATTCTAGTCTCAACTTCGGTTGCCTGAGCCGTTCGAGACGCTGCAGACCGTGGGTGCCCCGTCATCATCAGCAGGTCCGGAGTCGCAGCGCCCGGACGGACCAGTCGAGCACCGGCGCCAGGGCCTCCGGGGCCGGCCAGCCGTTGATCGCCGCGAGCAGCTGGAAGTAGCGGTCCCTGCGAGGGTCGTTCATGGATTCCAGACGGTGCAGCAGTCGGCGGTGGACCAAGGGCGTGTCCTCAGGGGTGTCAGGACGGCCCAACACGGTCGCGTAGCGGGCCGTGAGGGCCGCGACGGTCGGATCGGCTTGGGGCGCGGCCGGGTCGATGCCCGCGGCCAGCGCCGGACCGACGTACGCGCGGACCTCCGCGGCCAGGTCGGGGCGCGGGCCCACGGCGGCACCGGGCTGCTCGGCGGAGTACTCCTCGACCATCCGGCGCACCGTCGCCCGGAAGTCCGTGTCCAGGGACAGTTCGGCGAGTTCCACCCAGGCCCGGACCTGCTCGGCGTGCGGGTCGTCGGGCAGCTCAGGGGTCATCGAGCGCACGATCGCCGTGAATTCCGTGCCGGCGGGGCTTATTTCAGGACCACGGTGGGGAGGGGCGTCGATCTCGCCGAAGACGGCGTTGAGGAAGTCGTCGATCAGGTCTCGGCGTTGCTCTTCGGTGAGCTGGGACAGCTTGTGCATGGATTCGGTCTCCTCGGGTGTGGAACCGCGCTCGGCCACCGCCGTCAGCACCGCGTGCCGCAGCCGCAGTACGCGGATCTGTACGGACAGGGCTTCGGCGTGTGCCGCGGCGACCTCCGGGAGGGAGACCTCGCGTTCCATCACCTTGCGGACGGTGGCGAGATCCAGCCCCAGGTCGCGCAGGGTCCGTACGAGCTCCAGGCGGGCGACGGCGGTGGTGTCGTAGCGGCGGTAGCCGGCCGGGCTGCGGTCGGTCGGCGCCACGATGCCGCGGTCGGAGTAGAAGCGGATGGTCTTGACCGTGAGACCGGTGCGCCTGGCCAGTTCACCGATGGAGTAGAGGCCGTCGCCGCAGAGGCTTTCGCCGTGGAGGCCGTCACCGTCGGAGTGGTGGGAGTGGAGGTCGTCGCCGTGCATGTCCTTACCTTTGCGTCTCCCCTTACTGGAGACTCAAGTCCATCGGGTGCCATGGGGGCTACGCGTTCGGTACGTACCGCGTGAGCGCATCCGTACGTACCCGTCAGTGCAGTCGCGGCGGCGTCCAGTCGGCATGGCGCAGGACGGTGCGGACGGTGACGCGGGACGGGGCGAGTCGGAGTGCGGTATTGCGCAGGGCGATGGCCAAGGGGTGGGTCATTTGCTGGCCCATACGGCCGGCCTGGCGGGCCGCGCGGGCGACGGACTGGCTACGGGGGCGGCGTTCCGCGTCGTAGCGGGTCAGCGCCGCCTCGACGCCGGGCTCGGCGGCCAAGGCGGCGGCGAGTGTGGCCGCGTCCTCCAGAGCCTGGCAGGCGCCCTGGCCGAGGTTCGGGGTCATGGCGTGGGCCGCGTCGCCGAGCAGGGCGATGCGACCCACCGCGTAAGTGGGCAGCGGGGTGGCCAGTTCGTTGATGTCGTGGTGCAGGACGGCCTCGGGACGGGTGGCGTCCAGCAGCGCCGGAATGGGGTCGTGCCAGTCGGCGAATCGGCGGCGCAGCTCGGCGAGCGGATCGGGAAAACGCACGCCGGCGGGCGAGTTGAGGACCGCATGCCACTCGGCGCGGCCGTCCGTGAAGGCGATGTGGCCGAACTCGGCGCCCGGGCCCCAGGTCAGTTCGAAGTCGGTGCGCAGCTCGACCGGGTGCTCGGTGATGGCACGCAGTACGGTCGAGCCGCTGTACGCCGGGCCGGGGTGGCCGGGGAAGAGCTGGCCGCGCAGCCGGCTGTTGATGCCGTCGGCGGCCACGACCAGATCCGCGTCGAGCCGGGTCTCCCCCAGCGGTATCCGCACCCGGGCCGGGTCGGAGCGGTCGACGGAGGTCACCTCGGCGCCGATGCGGAGTGACTGGGGCGGCAGGGCCTCGCGAAGCACCCGGTGGAGCGTGGCGCGCGGGATGCCGACGATCGGGCTGCCCAGTTCGCGCTCCAGCGCGACGCCGTCCATACGGGCCAGCCGGCCTCCGTCCGGCGTACGGGTGCCGCCGACGTACTGGGGCCGTGCGGCCGCGCGTACCGCTGCGCCGACGCCGAGGGCGTCCAGGGCGCGGAGGCCGTTGGCGTGCAGGGAGATGCCCGCGCCGGCGTCGTCGAGGGCCGGGGCGCGTTCGACGACGGTCACCGCCCAGCCGATCCGGCGCAGGCCGATCGCCGCGGCCAGCCCGCCGATGCCTCCGCCGACCACCACTGCACTGCTGCCCACAACGGCCCCCTCTCTCCCCGTCTCCGGTCAGGTCTGACAGGAGACGCCTGCTGCCGGCCTCTACCGGTCTCTGCTGGCCGCTTCCGACCTCTGTCGATCCCTGTCGACCTCTGTCAGCTTCTACAGGCCAGGCTTCTACAGATGTAGAAGATCGTACCCCGCACCTCTACAGGTGTAGAAAGGAGGGGTGACCACAGATCGACGTACGGTGCTCGCTGATGCCGCCATCGAGGTGCTCGCCGAGGCCGGGATGCGAGGACTGACCCACCGGGCCGTGGACCGCGCGGCGGACCTGCCGCCGGGTACCACCTCCGCGTACTACCGCACCCGGCAGGCGCTGCTCACCGCGCTGGTCCGGCGGCTCGTCGCACGCGACCAGGCGGAGCTGCAGAGAGCGGGGGAAGAGACGCCCGTGCCGCGCGACGCCGACGAACTGGCCGCGCAGATCGCCGGGTTCGTCGAGCAGCGGCTCACGGGCGAAGGGCGGCAGCGGTCCTTCGCGCGCTATGCCTGCGCCCTGGAGAGCGCGCGCCATCCCGAGCTGCGCGAGATCCTGGTACCGCGGGAGAACGCCGGACGGGACACCGTGCGCGACTTCCTGGCCGCGCAGGGCGTGGCCGATGCCGAAGGCCGCACGCTCACCGTGCTGGCCTGCGTGGACGGGCTGGTCTTCGACCGTCTGCTGGGCGGCGGGGGCGTTCTGGAGGAGGAGATCCGGGGGCTGATCGCCACCGCGTTGCGGTAGCCCCGCGGAGGGAGGCGGTCGCGGGGAGGATGCTGCCCGGCCGCCCCCCTCGGCCGCTCACGGACCCAGGGGCTCCCAGCCGAAGAAGATCGCCCCGAAGATGCTGAGCACCCACAGCACGGCGAGCGCCGCGACCACGCCGAGTGCGGCGATTCCGATCACAACTGCTGTGGCACCTGCGCTATTTGCCATGCCTCGATTCTCCCCTCGCCTTGTCCGGAGTGTGCGGCGGGGTGCCGGTCGCGAGGGTCGCCGGCCAGCACGGGCCGCCGGTCAGCGGAAGGGTTACGCTCGATGAAGGCAGGCGTTCCGACCGCAGTGGCGGCCACGAGCCAGTACGCGGAGGCGGCCATGAGCCAGTACGACGAATACACGACTCCGTCGCAGGCCGAGGGCGAGCGGCTGGAGGAGGACATGGATCCGGGCGAGCCGCGGCACCCCGAGACGATGCGGACCCAGCCTTCCCAGGCGGAGGGCGAGCGCCGGGCCGAAGACGACGAGTGAGGGACCATCGGCTGACGGCCCGAGGCCCGAGCGGGGTTCAGCGCGGTGGTGTCGGCCGCTCCCCGGGTGGTGCCGTCCGTTCCTCCCCGCGGCGACCTTCCGCGCCCGCGAGCGTCTCCCGTAGCGCCTCACGGGCCGCCGCGAGCTCGGCGGACCGCTGGTCGAGGGCGCGCAGCTGCTCCCGGAGCGCGTCGAGCACGCCGGGGCAGGGCTGTACGGCGGCCGTGCCGGTGGTGCAGGGCAGCACCTGACGGATGACCCGGGTGGGCAGCCCGGCCGCGAGGAGGGCGCGGATGCGGCGTACGGCGACGGCGTCGGAGTCCGCGTAGGCCCGGTAGCCGTTGGCCAGCCGCTCGGGCCGCAGCAGCCCCGCCCGCTCGTAGTAGCGCAGCAGCCGCTCGCTGGTCCCGGTCCGCTCGGCCAGCTCCCCGATCAGCACGACTCCCCCTCTCGCTTGACCTTCCCACGGTGTCAGGGATCAACACTGGCCCCACCGCCCGCATTCCGCCGGTGGCCCGCACCCCAGGAAGGCTCACATGATCATCGATGCCCACAGCCACGTCCACGACCCGCTCGACCTCCACCTGGCCGCGCTGGACGACGCGGGCGTGGAGCGTACGGTCCTCTTCCCCACCCGCCCGCACCCGGAACGGGCGACGGACCTGGCCTCCCTCCGTCACGAGATGGGCGTCCTGGACCGCGCGCTGAGCGGCGGCACCGACGGTCGTACGGACCCGGCCGGTGACGACGGGTACGCCGCGGCGTGGCGGGAGCTGGACGAGGCTCTGGCCGCCCACCCCACCCGCTTCCTGGGCTTCGGCTCGGTGCCCCTGGGACTGGGTGAGGCCGGGACCGCGGCGTGGGTGGCGCGGGAAGTGGCCGGCCGCGGACTGCACGGCATCGGGGAGCTCACCCCGCCCCCGGACCGGGCGTCGCTGGTCGAGCCGGTGCTCCGGGCGGCCCACGACCACGGCGGGCTCCCCGTGGTCGTCCACGGCTACGCGCCCACGACGGCGGCGGACGTCCGGACCCTGGCGGGACTGGCGGCCCGCTACCCCAAGGTGCCGTTGGTGATCAGCCAACTGGGCGGGGCGCACTGGATGGCAGCGATCGAACTGGCCCAGGTCACACCCAACATTTACCTGGAACTGTCCACGGCGAACATCGTCTTCGCCGTCCGCCTGGCCATCCAGGCACTCCCCACCCGCACCCTCTTCGGCTCCGACGCCCCGTATGGCGACCCCGTCCTGTCCCGCGCCACCGTGGAGCGGGTCACGGCGCCCGGCGAGGTCCGGGAGCGGGTGCTGGGCGGGAACCTGGCGGAGCTGCTGGGCCTGGGGTGACCCACTCGGTGGGCGTGCCCAGTGGACGTGCTCAGTGGGCGTGCTCCTGCACCATGGCCGGGATGATCCGGTAGTCCCGTTCGAAGACGATGTTGTGGAGCTCCGCGGCCGCGATCTCGCGCAGGGCCGACAGCTTGGCGGCGGCCTGCTCCTCGGTGAAGACGTTGAGCGGCCAGTCGCGCAGGGGGCCACCGCGCAGATGCGGATGGTGAAACGCAGCGCCGAAGAAGGCGTGCAGCACGATCGGGCTGACACCGGCGTCCCGCTGCTCGGGCCAGGTGAGGGACCAGACCGCATCGGCGCCCGCGTCGTCCGACCGCATCCCGGTGGCCAGGATCTCTCCGGTGCCCAGGAGCAGGTCCTCGTTGATCTCGCCGAGTGCCTGCCGCGCGTACGGGTCGAGGAGCTCGATCGTCCGGGCGAAGAGACGCTCCTTGTCCTCACGGGAGACCGCGCGCTCGTGCGTACCGTCACGGAGATCGGCGAAATGCCTCAGCAGCTCTGCGGTGTATCCGGGCCGGGACGCGTCCATGGGTCCTCCTCACTGGGGCGCGGCGCCACGGGCAGCGGGCGCTGAGCGGACACCGCCGCGGGCGGCTCTCTCCCTCCAGCGTTTGCCCGGACGGGCGGATCCGCACGCCGAGATGCGGGGGAACCGGTGCTCCGGGGAAATTGGCTGCAGACCACAAGGAGGTCGGTTACGCTCTGCGGCGACATCGCGTGTCGGTCACCGGCTGGGTGAGGCATGGAGGTGTCGGGAGATGCCTTCGGAGGCATTCCTTGTCAGTCGAGTTGAACCACACGATCATCCACGCCCGGGACAACCGGGAGTCCGCCACCTTCTTCGCGGAACTGCTGGGCCTTGACCTCACCGCGGAATGGGGCCCGTTCATCGCCGTCGGTCTGAGCAATGGCGTCACGCTGGATTTCGCCACGATCCCCGCGGACAAAATCACCCCGCAGCACTACGCCTTCCTGATCTCCGAGGAGGAGTTCGACCGGGCGTACGCGCAGATCAAGCAGCTCGGTATCGAGCACTGGGCCGATCCGCGCCAGCAACAGCCCGGCTCGATCAACCACAACGACGGTGGCCGGGGCGTGTATTTCCTGGACCCGGCGGGTCATGCGATGGAACTCATCACCGTGCCCTACGGCGGCCTGCCGGCATAAGCACCTGGGGCGAGGGCCGCACCCCCGCAAGGGGTGCGGCCCGGTGAAGCTCAGCGGCTGCGCGGCGGCAGGGCGAGCGGTGGGCCGGGCAGGCCGTCGCGGATGAGGTCGGCCGTCACCACGAGGGAGTCACGGTGGTCGGTCAACGGTGCCGGTGGGTGCTCCCGGAGGAAGCCGGAGTGTCCTTCACCGTGGATACCACCAGCATCTTGGTGACCCCGCCGGTGTCCGAGACGACGTCGCGTACGTGGCGGAAGCCGAGTCGTTCGGAGAGGGCGAGGCTGGCGGTGTTCTCGGCGCCGACCATGCCGTAGACCTCCTTGAGACCGAGGGTGTCCGCGGCGTAGGTCAGCAGGCCCTGGACGAGTTCGCCGCCGAGGCCCTGGCCCCAGTGCTTTCTGACCAGGGCGACGATGGCCTCGTGGCCGTCGACGTTGCCGGTCTTCTTGATCTCGGCGTGGCCGACGTAGTCGCCGTCGCGCCACACGCCCCACACGTCGAAGAGGTTCTTGCCGTAGACGTCGGTGAGGATCGAGCGGTAGACGGTGCGGATTTCCGCTTCGGAGCATCTCTCCTGGCCCATCCAGCGACAGACCACTTCGTCGCTGAGGAGCTCGACGAAGACGTTCTCGTCCTCGGGACCGTAGGGGCGGAAGAGCAGCCGGGCGGTACGCAGGGTCGGGGTCATGGCAGACGTCCTTGTCTCGATGGGAGGGCCGCGGGCGAAGGGCCACATAGCGATATCCGGGGGGTGCGGGGTGTGGGGGGACGGGTCGCTCGGACGGCGTGGGGCGCGGCGGGTGCCGCGCCCCACGGCTGCCGGTGACGGGTGGTCAGGCGTCGGCGTTCTCCATGCGCTCGCGGAGGCTGCGGGGGCGCATGTCGGTCCAGACCTCGTCGACGTAGGCGGAGCACTCGTCCTGGGTGCCCTCCTTGCCGACGGCGTGCCAGCCGGCCGGGACCTCCAGGTCGGCGAGCCAGAGCGAGTACTGGTCCTCGTCGTTGCGCAGGACCTGGTAGCGGGCGTTCTCGTCCATGTCGATTCTCCTTGTTTCACGCGGGAGTTGGGGTTGGTTGAGGTGGGTTGGGTGAGTGTGGTGGCTCGGGGCTCGGTTCAGAGGCTGTTACGGGCGTGCCGGGCTATCTGGTGGAGGGCCTCGGTGAAGTCCTCGGCGACGGCGCGGACGGTGGTCTCCTCGTGGGTGCCGGGGCGGTAGTGCCAGGTGAAGGTGAGGCGGCCGTTCTGGACGGCACCGACCGCCTCCAGGAGGTGGGAGCCGGGGTCGCGGGGGTCGTGGTCCTGGCCGAAGCTGCCGTGTTCGGCGCGGATCAGGCCGCCGCCGGTGTCGGTGCCCGTGCGGCGGGAGTCCCATTGGCCAAGGTAGTTGAAGACGAGTTGGCCGTGTCCGGTGCGCTCCAGGCGTCGGCGGATGTCCGGGCTGCCGTAGGTGCGCAGGGCGCCGAAGCCGAGGCCGTTGCCGGGGACGGTGCGGAGTTGCCGTCGGACGGACTTGACCAGGGCGCGCCAGTCCCGGGTGGGGCCGAGGTCGGTGCGGTCGGGGATGTGCAGGCCGACCGGGTGGACGGTGGTGAACCAGCCGACGGTGCGGGAGAGGTCGACACCGTCCAGCACGTCCTCGCGGCCGTGTCCTTCGAGGTCCACGGAGACCCGGTCCCGGTCGGTCCAGCGGGCCAGGGCGAGGGCGAGGGCGGCGAGCAGGACGTCGTTGATGCGGGTGCGGTAGGCGGTCGGGGCGGCCCGGAGGAGTGCGGTGGTGTCGGGCTCGTCCAGGCTGAGGGTCAGGGTGCTGGTTTCGGCGGCGGTGGCGGGCTCCGGGGTGTGGTCCACGGGGAGCGGCGCGGAGGCCAATGCCTCTTCCCAATAGGGGAGTTCGTGGTCCAGGGCGCCCGCGGCGACGTGTGCGGCGAGGCCGCGTGCCCAGTCGCGGAAGGAGGTGGTGCGGGCGCCGAGCGTGACCGGGTGGCCCTGGGCGGCCTGGTGGTAGGCGGTGTCCAGGTCGTCCAGGAGGATCCGCCAGGACACCGCGTCGATGACGAGGTGGTGGGCCACCAGAAGCAGGTAGGTGGGCCGGTCCTGGCCGCCGGTGAAGAGTGCGGCGCGGAGCAGCGGGCCCCGGCCGATGTCGAAGCCGGTGTGCAGGCTGTCGGCGGTCGTGCGGAGGGCTGTGTCGGTCTGGTCGGGGGTGCAGCCGGTCAGGTCGTGGTGGGAGAGGAGGCGGTCCGGGGTGGCGGGCGGGGGCGGGTTGTGCTGGTGCCAGCGGCCGTCCTGTTCGGTGAAACGCAGACGGAGGGCGTCGTGGTGGGTGAGGAGGGCGGTGAGTGCCACCTCCAGTGCGGCGGGGTCGGGTGCGCCGTCGAGTTCGAGCAGTGCGGACTGGTTGAAGTGGTGGTGGTTGGCGCGGGGGGTGGTCAGGAACCAGTGCTGGATGGGGGTGAGGGGCAGGTCGCCGGTGACCGGGCCGTCGTCGGTCCGGTCGGGTCCGGTGGTCACCACGGTGGCCAGTTCGGCGACCGTTTGATGGGTGAACAGGTCCTTGGTCGCGAGGTGCAGTCCGGTGCGGCGCAGTCGTGAGACGACCTGCATGCTGAGGATGGAGTCGCCGCCGAGGGCGAAGAAGTTGTCGTCGGCGCCCACGGTGTCGAGGCCGAGGACCTCGGCCCAGATCTGGGCGATGCGGCGTTCGGTGTCCGTGCGCGGGGCGACGTGGTGGGCGGTGGGGGCGGTGGACGGGGCGGGTGCGGGCAGGGCCCGGCGGTCGGTCTTGCCGTTGGGGGTGAGGGGCAGCTCCGTCAGCGGGACGAACACCGACGGCACCATGTGGGGCGGGAGGGTGTGGGCGAGGTCGGTGCGCAGTTCCTGGACGTCCAGGGCCTCCGGTGGCCCGTCGGCGGGGACGACGTAGGCGACCAGCCGGCCGGGGGCGGGGGGCTCGGCGCCGGAGGTGCCAGTGGTGCGGACCACGACAGCGGCGTCCCGGACCTGCGGGGCCCGGCGCAGTGCGCTCTCGATCTCGCCGGGTTCGATGCGGTAGCCGCGGACCTTGACCTGGTCGTCGGCGCGTCCGGCGTAACGCAGTTGGCCGTCGGCGTCCCACCGCACCAGGTCTCCGGTGCGGTACATCCGGCTGCCGGGCGGGCCGTAGGGGTCGGCCGGGAAGCGGGCGGCGGTCAGTCCGGGGCGGGCCAGGTAGCCGCGGGCGAGTCCGGCGCCGGCCACGTACAGCTCGCCGGTGACGCCGACGGGTACGGGACGCAGGGCGCCGTCCAGGACGTAGGCACGGGTGCCGTCGACGGGGTGGCCGATGGGCGGGGCGCCCGCTCCGGGTGTGAGGGGTCCGGTCCAGGTGGCCACCACGGTGGATTCCGTGGGGCCGTAGGAATTGATCATGCGGCGGCCCGGGGCCCAGTGGTCGACCAGGTCGGCCGGGCAGGCCTCGGCGCCGACGATGAGGGTGCGCAGGTCCGGGAGGGTGCGGGCGGTTTCGGGCGGGACGGTGGCGAGCGCGGCGGGCGGGATCAGGGTGTGGGTGATCCGCCGGTCGGCGAGCACCTGGGCGAGCCGGTCGCCGACCAGCGGTCCCTCCTCCCCCGCGATCAGGGTGGCGCCGGCGAGCAGGGAGATGCACAGCTCCAGGACGGAGGCGTCGAAGCTGGGCGAGGCGAACTGGAGGACCCGGTCGCCGGGGTGTACGTCGTAGCGGTCGGCGGCGGCCGCGGCGAAGCCGGCGAGTCCGGTGTGCGTGACGACCACGGCCTTGGGGGTGCCGGTGGAGCCGGAGGTGTAGATGACGTAGGCCGGATGGTCGGTGGTGAGGGGGGCGAGGCGGTCCGCGTCGGTGGGGGCGGTCGCGGGGCCGTCGGGGCACCACACGTCCGCCGGGTCGTCGAGGACCAGGGCCGCCGCGGAGTCGCGGACCATGAACTCCCGTCGTTCGGCCGGGTAGGCGGGGTCGACGGGCAGGAACGCGCCGCCCGCCTTCGCCACCGCCAGTTGTGCCACGACCATGTCGGTTCCGCGCGGCAGCGCCAGCGCGACCAGGCGCTCGGGGCCGACCCCGCGGGAGATCAGCCGGTGGGCCAGGCGGTTGGCGGCGGTGTCCAGCTCGGCGTAGGTCAGCACGCGGTCGCCGTCGACGACGGCGGGGGCGTCGGGGTGCCGGGTGACCTGCCGTGCGAACAGCTCGGGCAGGGTGGCCGGCGGGGCCTGGGGGGCGTTGCCGTGCCGGTCGGTGAGCAGGCGCCGCAGTTCCTCGGCGGGCGCCAGCGGGAGCGCGTCGAGGGGGCGTTCGGGGTCGTCGGCGAGGGCGGTGAGCAGGGTGGTGAGCTGGTCGGCCATCCGGCGTGCGGTGTCCGCGTCGAACAGGTCGGTGTGGTAGGTGAGCAGCCCGTGCAGGGCGCCGGAGTCCGTCTCGGCGAACTCCAGGGTGAGGTCGAAGGGCGCCTCTTCACGCTCGGGCTCGATGTCGCTGACCTGGAGGCCGGGCAGGTCCATCGGCGCGCCGGGGGCGTTCTGCAGCACCACCATGGCCTGGAAGAGCGGGGTGCGGCTGGTGTCGCGGTCCGGCTGGACCTCGTCCACCACCCGCTCGAACGGCACGTCCTGGTGCGCGAAGGCGTTCAGCACGGTGTCGCGGACCTCGGCGAGGAAGTTCGGGAAGGACCGCTCCGGGTCGACGGTGGAACGCAGCACCAGGGTGTTGACGAAGAAGCCGATCAGGCGCTGGGTCTCCGGGCGTTCGCGGCCCGAGGTGACCGTGCCGACGGCGATGTCCCGCTGTCCGGAGAGCCGGGCGAGGAGCGTCTGGACCGCGGCGACGAGGGTCATGAACAGGGTGGTCTGCCGGGTCCGGCCGAACTCGGTGAGCCGGCGGGCGGTTTCCGGCGGCAGGACGAGTCCGGTCGTGGCGCCGTGCCGGGTACGGACGGGTGGCCGGGGCCGGTCGGTGGGCAGCTGGAGCGGTTCGATGCCGGTCAGCCGCTCCTTCCACCAGCGCAGTTGGTCCTCGGCAGCCGGGCCGGTGAGCGTGGTGCGCTGCCACTGGGCGACGTCGGCGTACTGCACGGGCAGCGGCGGCAGCGTGGCCGGGGTGCCGGTCAGCGCGGCGCGGTAGAGGTGGGCCAGGTCGCCCGTGAGGATCCCGGTCGACCAGCCGTCGGTGACGATGTGGTGCAGGGTCAGGGTCAGGACGTGGTGGTCGTCCGCGAGCCGGATCAGTCCGGCCCGCAGCAGGGGCCCGCGGCGCAGGTCGAAGGGGCGGGTGCGCTCGTCGGCGAGCAGTTGCGCCAGCCGCGCCGGTCGGTCGCCGGGCGGCAGTTCCGTCAGGTCGTGCAGCGGCAGCGGGACGTCCTGCGGCGGGTGGACGATCTGGACGCCCTGGCCGTCGACGGAGTCGAAGGTGGTGCGCAGCGACTCGTGCCGGGCCACAAGTGCGGTCAGGGCGGCGGCGAGCGCGGTGGTGTCCAGCCGGCCGCGCAGCCGCAGTGCGAGCGGGGTGAGGTACTCGGTGCTCTCCGGCGCGAACGAGTCCAGGAACCACAGGCGTTGCTGGGCGAAGGACTGCGGCAGCGGGGTGTCGCGGCCGACCGGGACCAGGGCGGCGCCCGGCCGGCCGGCGGGCTGTTCGGGCGCGGTGAGCAGGGCGGCGAGGGCGGCCGGGGTCGGGTGGGTGAACACCGCCCGCGGGGTCAGCTCGGTGCCGAACGCCTCCGCGAGCCGGGAGGTGAGCCGGATGCTGAGGATGGAGTCGCCGCCGAGGGCGAAGAAGTCGTCCGTCACGCCGACCTCGGGCACGCCGAGGACGTCGGCCCAGATCGCGGCGGTGCGGCGTTCGGCGTCGGTGCGTGGTGCGACGGCTTCCGCACGGCCCGCGGCGGCGTCGGGCGCCGGCAGGGCGGCCCGGTCGACCTTGCCGTTGTGGCTCAGCGGCAGCGCGTCCAGCGGGACGACGGCGGTGGGCACGAGGTAGTCGGGCAGGGTGCGGCGGGCATGGGCGTGCAGCGCGTCGGGGTCGAGTCCGTCGTGGCCGACGACGTAGGCGACGAGCTGTTTGGCGCCGGACCGTCCTTCCCGGGCCACCACGGCCACGTCCGCGACGGCCGGATGGGCGGCGAGGGCGCCCTCGACCTCGCCTGGTTCGACCCGGAAGCCGCGGATCTTCACCTGGTCGTCGGCGCGGCCGAGGAACTCGACGGTGCCGTCGGGGAGTCGTCGGGCGAGGTCGCCGGTGCGGTACATGCGGGTTCCGGGCGGGCCGGACGGGTCGGCGACGAAGCGTTCGGCGGTTGCTCCGGCCCGGCCGAGATAACCGCGGGCGACGCCCTCCCCGGCCAGGTAGAGCTCGCCTGCCGTGCCGGGCGGTACGGGCCGCAGCCGGGCGTCGAGGACGTGCACCCGCATGTCGTCGAGCGGCCGTCCGATGGGCACCGGGTCGGGGACCGCGGCCGCGTCGGTCATGGCGTGGGCGGTGGCGAAGGTGGTGGTCTCGGTCGGGCCGTAGCCGTCCACGACGGTCAGGCCGGGGCAGGCGTCGAGGACCCGGCGCACGGCCGCGGCCGGGACCACGTCACCGCCGGTCCACACCTGGCGCAGCCCCGCGAAGCAGTCCGGCGCGTCCTGCGCCAGCAGCCGGAACAGCCCGGCCGTCAGCCACAGCGCGGTCACCTCTCCCCCGCCGGCCAGCCGCCGCAGCAGGGCCGCGTCGACGGCGCCCGGCGGGGCGACGACGATCCGGCCGCCGTTCAGCAGCGGCGCCCAGACCTCAAAGGTGGCGGCGTCGAACGCCACGGGAGAGTGCAGCAGAACCCGTTGGCAGACGGGGCCCTGGAAGCGGCTGTCGGTGGCGAGCGCGGCCACGTCGCGGTGGCGCACGCCGACGGCCTTGGGCTCTCCGGTCGATCCGGAGGTGAACATCACGTACGCGAGACGGTCGGGGTCGGTGGCCGCTGCCGGCGGATTGCCTGCCGGGCCGTCGGTGCGGGCGTCGGTCACGTCCCGCTCGGTCAGCTGCACCGTGACGCCCGCCTGCTGGAGCAGGATGCGGCGGCGCTCCTCGGGGGCGCGGACGTCCACCGGGACGTAGCCGCCGCCGGCCTTGAGCACCGCGAGCTGAGCCACGACCAGCGCCACCGAACGCTCCATGAGCAGCGCCACCCGCCCCTCGGCGGACAGCCCCGCGGCCCGCAGACGATGGGCCAACTTGTCCGCCCATTCGTCGAGTTGACGATATGTCACCTCTTGCTCGTGGTCGGTGACGGCGAGGGCGTCCGGGGTGCGGTCCACCTGCTCGGCGAAGCGGGACACCGGTGAACCGGCCGGCGTCCGGCGCGCCGGGGTGTTCCACCGGTGCAGCAGGCCGCGGTCGGCGTCGGTGAGCGGGTCGAGGTCGTCCACGGTGCGGGCGGTGCCGTCGGCGACGGCGCTGAGCAGGGCCCGCAGCCGGTCCGCGGTGCGCTCCACGGTGGTGCGGTCGAAGAGCGCCGGGTCATAGGCGAGGCCGAAGCCGAGACGGTCGGCGAGATAGGCGCGCAGGCACAGCGGGAAGGTGGGGGCGTCGTCGGCGCGCACGTCGGTGATGCGGATGCCGGCACCGGCCGCGGCCGTCTCGTCGAAGGGGTAGTTCTCGAAGACCACCATGCTGTCGAACAGCGGCTCCCCCGCGGGGAGTTCGCTCAGGGCCTGGATGCGGGAGAGCGCGACGAAGTCGTAGCGGCGGGAGTCGCTCTGCTGCTCCTGGAGGTCGCGCAGCCAGTCCGGTACGGTCCGGGCGCCGTCGATCCGGGCCCGGGTCGGGACGGTGTTGATGAACATCCCGACCATGGATGCCACACCGGGGAGCTCGGCCGGGCGACCGGAGACGGTGGTGCCGAACACGACGTCGCGGCGGCCGCCGGAGCGGGCCAGCAGCAGCGCCCAGGCACCCTGGACGACGGTGTTGACGGTGAGCCCGTGCCGTTTGGCCATGGTGCGCAGCCGGTCGGAGTCCTCGGGGGTCAGTTCGACGGTGACGCTGTCGGTCGCCCGGGCACGGTGCGCCTCGGTGGGCCGCCGGTCGTACGGCAGCGGCGTGCGGGAGGTGCATCCGGCCAGCGCTTCGGCCCAGTGCCGCTCGGCCTGTTCCTCGTCCTGGTCCGCCAGCCACTGGAGGAAGTCCCGGAACGGGCGGCGGGCCGGCGGCCGGACGGTGGCGCCGCGGGCTGCGGCGGCGTACTGCGTGCACACGTCGGTGAAGATCTGGCCGGTGCTCCACCCGTCGAGCATCAGGTGGTGCGAGGACCACACCAGGACGATCTCGTCGCCGGTGAGCGCGGCCACCGCGATCCGGCTGAGCGGGGCGCGGGTGAGGTCCACGCCGATGGCGCGTTCCTCGGCGAGCAGCTTCTCCAGCGCCCGGTCGCGTTCGCCGGGCGTCAGGGTCCGCCAGTCGTGGTGGGTGACGGGCAGGACGGCGTGCCGGTGGACGACCTGGACGGGGTGCGGCAGACCGTGCCAGTGGACGCTGCTGCGTAGGGCCGGGGTGTGGTCGGCGACCCGCTGCCAGGCCGCGGCGAAGGCACGCGGGTCGGCGATGCCGGCGATCCGGACCGCCATCTGGTCGAAGTAGGCGCCGGCCTCGTCGACCAGTTGGTGGAAGAGCATGCCGGCCTGGAGCGGCGTCAGCGGATGGACGTCCGCCACCTCGCGGCCGTCGCCGGCGAGCCGGTCCACCTGGTGCTGGTCGAGTCCGGCGAGCGGGAAGTCGGAGGGGGTACGGCCGCCGGTGTCCGGGCGGGCGCAGTGCGCGACGATCTCGTCCAGCGCCGCGAGGGTGTCCTCGGCGAGGCGGCGCACGGTGGACTCGTCGTAGACGGCGGGCGGGTAGGTCCAGCCCAGTTCGAGCCGGCCGTCCTGGACCACGCCGGTCACGTCCAGCAGATAGCTGCGTTCCTCGGCGGGGTCGGTGTCCTGTCCGGCGGGCGGCAGGGCGGCGCGGTAGAGCCCGTCGTCCGCCGACCGGTCCGTGGTGGCGACGTCCCACCGGCCGTGGTAGTTGAAGCCGATGCGCGGCCGGGGCGCGTCGGGCAGCGGGGCGTTGGGGGCGAGGTGGCGCAGCGCGCCGTAGCTCAGTCCGCGCCGCGGGACGGCCCGCAGCTGTTCCTTGACGGACCGGACGGTGTCGCGCCAGTCGGCGTCCGGGTCGACGGTCAGGGCGAGCGGGAATTCCGCGGTGAACCAGCCGACGGTGCGGGACAGGTCCAGGTCGTCGAAGAGGTCCTCGCGGCCGTGTCCCTCGACGCCGAGGAGGACGGTGTCCCGGCCGCTCCAGCGGCTCAGGGTGCGGCCCAGGGCGCTGAGCAGCACGTCGTTGACCTGGGTGCGGTAGACGTCCGGTACCTGGCGCAGCAGGGCGTCGGTCGCCTCCCGGCCCAGGTGGACGGTCACGGTGGTGGCGGGGCCCCGCGGGTGCGCGCCGGGCCGGTCGACGGGGAGGGCGGCGGGCGTGCCGCAGACCCGGGTCCAGTACGGCAGGTCGCCCGCGAAGGCGCCGGAGCGGGTGTGCCGTCGCAGGCGGTCGGCCCACTGTGCGTAGCCGGTGCTCACCGGGGGCAGGGCGGCCGGGCGGCCGGCGGAGGTGGTGCGGTAGGCGGCCTCCAGGTCGGCCAGCAGGATGCGCCAGGACACTCCGTCGATGACCAAGTGGTGGGCGGTGAGCAGGAGTTGGGGCGGCATGACGGGGCCGCGGTCGAAGAGGAGGGCGCGCACCACGCGGCCCTCGGTGGGGTCCAGGGAGGTCTGGGCGTCGGTGGCCGCGCGCTGGACGGCGTCCTCCTGCGCGCGGTCGTCGAGGCCGGTCAGGTCGTGGTGCGCGAAGACGTCCCCGGGTGCGGCGGGCAGCACCTCCTGGTGCCAGGTGCCGTCGGTGTGGCGGAACCGGGTGCGCAGCGCCGGGTGGTGGGCGATCAGGGCGTCAACGGCGCGGCGCAGGGCCTCGGGGTCGGTACCGGGGGCCAGTTCCAGGCGCTGGGTCATCGTGAAGTGCAGCCGGTCGCCGGGCCGGCGGCCGTCGAGGTACCAGTGCTGGATGGGCGTGAGCGGGGCCGGTCCGGCCGGGGTGGCGGCGTCGGCCGGCGGGGCGGCCACCGAGCCGGTGCGCAGGGCGAGTTCGGCGACGGTCTGGTGGCGGAAGACGTCCTTGGAGGTGAGGGCGAGTCCAGCCTGGCGGGCCCGGGAGACGATCTGGATGCTGAGGATCGAGTCGCCGCCGAGGGCGAAGAAGTTGTCCTCGACGCCGATCCGGGGCGTGCCGAGCACCTCGGCCCAGATGCCGGCGAGCAGGGTTTCGGTGTCGGTGCGCGGGGCCACGTACGGGGTGTCGGTGTCCGGCTGGAGCGGGGGTGCGGGCAGGGCGCGCCGGTCGGTCTTGCCGCTGCTGGTCCGGGGCACCCGCGCGAGCGGGACGAAGGCCGCGGGGACCATGTAGTCGGGCAGCGTACGGCGCAGGTGGACGCGGAGTTCCTCGGCGGCAGGCTGCCGGGTGCCGCTCGGCACGACGTAGGCCACCAGCAGCGTGCGGCCGGCCTGGGTGCGGGCCGCGACGACGGCGTCGTCCACCTCGGGGTGGTCCAGGAGGGCCGCCTCGACCTCGCCGGGCTCGATGCGGAAGCCGCGGATCTTGACCTGGTCGTCGGTGCGTCCGAGGAATTCCAGGAGGCCGTCGGGGTGCCGGCGGGCACGGTCGCCGGTGCGGTACATCCGGGTGCCGGGCGGGCCGAACGGGTCGGCGACGAAGCGCCCTGCGGTCAGGCCCGGCCGGCCCCGGTAGCCGCGGGTGACCTGCGCGCCGGCCAGGTACAGCTCACCGGGCACGCCGACCGGTACGGGCCGCAGCGCGCCGTCGAGCACGTAGGCGCGCAGGTTGCGGCCGGGCCGTCCGATGACCGGGTGCGCGGCGTGGTCGGTGAAGCGTCCGTAGACGGCGTCGACGGTGCATTCGGTGGGGCCGTAGATGTTGTACGCGGTGACGCCGGGCAGCGCGCGGAGCTGCTGCCAGGCGGCGGTGCCGACGGCCTCGCCGCCGACGAGGACGAGGCGGGGGCGGTGGCCGTCGGTGGTGAACAACCCGGCGGCCAGCATCTCGTGCAGGAAGGACGGCGTCACGTTGAGGCAGTCCAGGCGGTGGGCGGCGATCTGTGCGACGAACGCGGCCGGGTCGAGCCGTACGTCCTCGTCGATGAGGTGCACCTGCTGTCCGAGGGCCAGCAGCAGCGGGCCTTCCCAGGAGGTGTCGAAGGAGAAGGCGGCGCTCAGCGCGGCGCGCAGCGGGGTGCCGTCGGTGGTGTGCGGGGCGACCAGCCCTTCGCGGTGGTCGTGGCAAAGGTTGACGAGCTGGCGGTGTTCGACGGCGACGCCCTTGGGGCGGCCGGTGGAGCCGGAGGTGTAGGTGAGGTAGGCGGTGTGGGCGGGGTACAGCGGGGCGAGGCGGTCGGCGTCGGTGGGGTTGTGGGTGGGCTGCCGGTCCAGCGGGGCGTCGCGCAGCGCGTCGGGGGTGAGGACGGTCTGCGGTGCGGCGTCCGCGAGGAGGTAGGCCACGCGGTCCGGGGGCAGCTCCGGGTCGACGGACAGCTGGGTGCCGCCGGCCTTGAGGACGGCCAGCAGTGCCACGAACATCTCGGTGGTGCGCGGGAGTTTGACGGCGACCACCCGCTCGGGGCCGACCCCGAGCGAGATGAGGTGGTGGGCCAGGCGGTTGGCGCGGGTGTTGAGCTCCGCGAAGTCGAGGGTGGCGTCCCGCGCCACCAGTGCGGTGGCGTGCGGGGTACGGGCCACCTGGGCCTCGAACAGCGCCGGGAAGGTGGCCTCCGGGACGGGCAGCGTGGCGCCCTGCCACTCCTCCAGCACCTGGTGGCGCTCCGCGTCGGACAGCAGCGGCAGCTCGCCCACCGGGCGTCCGGGGTCCTCGGCGACCGCTTCCAGCAGCAGGCGCAGCCGGCCGGTCAGCCGCTCGACGGTGTCCCGGTCGAACAGGTCCGTGTGGTACTCGACGAATCCGGTGAGGCCGCCGCCGTCCTGCTCGACGAAGTCGAGGCCGAGGTCGAAAGTGGCGCTCCGGCCGGGCGGCTGGACCGTCTCGACGTCCAGTCCGGGCAGCTGCGGCGCCCGGCCGCCCAGGTTGTGCAGGGCGACCATGACCTGGAACAGCGGGGTGCGGCTGGTGTCCCGTTCCGGCTGGAGCGCGTCGACGACCCGCTCGAACGGCACGTCCTGGTGGCCGAAGGCGTCCAGCACGGTGCCGCGCACCCGCGACAGCAGCGCGTCGAACGGCTCCTCGGTGCGCACCCGGCTGCGCAGCACGAGGGTGTTCACGAACATGCCGACCAGATGCTCCAGTTCGGGGCGGTCGCGGCCGGCGGTCACGGTGCCGACGGCGATGTCCTCCTGGCCGGCCCAGCGGGCGAGGAGGACCTGGCAGGCCGCGAGCAGGGTCATGTAGAGGGTGGCGTCGGCGCGCCGGCCGGTCTCCCGCAGCCGTTCGGTCAGTGCGGCGGGCAGCGAGAACTCCAGCAGTGCGCCGTTCTTGGTGCGCACCGCGGGCCGGGGCCGGTCGGTGGGCAGCTCCAGCGGGGCGATGTCCGCCAACTGCTCGCGCCAGTAGTCGAGTTGCTGCTCGGCGTCGGCGGACCGGGCGCGTTGCCAGGCGGCGTAGTCGGCGTACTGGACGGGCAGCGGGGGCAGATCGGGCCGGCGGCCCTGCAGGGCCGCGGCGTACAGCTCGCCCAGGTCCCGGCCGAGGACGGCGGTGGACCAGCCGTCGGTGACGACGTGGTGCATGGCCAGGGTCAGTACCTGCTCGTCCGCGGCGAGGCGGATCAGCCGGGTGCGCAGCAGCGGCCCGCGGCCCAGGTCGAAGGGGGTGGCGGCCTCGTCGGTGAGCAGTTCGTCGAGGGCGCCCGGGCGCGCGGCGGCCGGGACGGCGGACAGGTCGTGCGTCGGCAGGTCCACCGGGTGGGGCGGGTGGACGTGCTGGTGGGCGCGGCCGTCCTGCTCGGCGAAGGTGGTGCGCAGCGGTTCGTGCCGGGCCACCAGGCCGTCCAGGGCGGTGTGCAGTGCGGCCTCGTCGAGCCGGCCGCGCAGGCGGAGCACGAAGAAGGTCAGGTATTCGGTGCTGCCGGGCTCGAAGTGGTCGAGGAACCACAGGCGTTGCTGGGCGAACGACAGCGGGAGGGCGCTGTGGCGGTCGGCCGGCGGGATCAGGTCGGCCGGTGGCCGGCGGTCCGCGGCCGGGTCGGGCAGTGCGGCGGCCAGGGCGGCCACCGTCGGCCGGGTGAACAGCAGCCGCGGCGAGACGTCCACGCCGAAGGCGGCGCGCAGCCGGGAGGTGACGCGGATGGCGAGGATCGAGTCGCCGCCCAGCGCGAAGAAGCTGTCCTCGACGCCGATCTCCTCGGTGTCCAGGACGTCGGCCCAGACGCCGGCGACCAGCCGTTCCGCCGCGGTGCGCGGGGCGGTGTGCCGCTCGCCGGCGGCGAAACCGTCCGGGCCGGGGGCGGGCAGCGCCCGGTGGTCGAGCTTGCCGTTGACGGTCAGCGGCAGCGCGTCCAGGGCCACATAGGCCGCGGGGACCATGTGGGCGGGCAGGGTCCGTTCCAGGTGGGCGCGGAGTGCGGCGGCGGGCGGCGGAGCCTGCCGGCCGGTGCCGACGACATGGGCCACCAGCCGCCGCACGCCGGGGGTGTCCTCGCGCACGGAGACCACGGACGCGCCGATCGCGGGGTGGGCGTTCAGCGCGGCCTCGATCTCGCCGGGTTCGATGCGGAAGCCACGGATCTTGACCTGCTGGTCGGCCCGGCCCAGGTACACCAGCGTGCCCTCGCGGCGCCACCGGACGCGGTCGCCGGTGCGGTACATCCGGGTGCCGGGCGGCCCGAAGGGGTTGGCGACGAACCGTGCGGCGGTCAGGCCGGGGCGGTTCAGATAGCCGCGGGCGAGGCCCTCGCCGGACACGTACAGTTCGCCGACGGCGCCGGGCGGTACCGGGGCTAGGCCGCCGTCGAGCACATGGAGCCGCAGGTCGGGCAGGCCGGAGCCGATGGCGCTGCCGGTGGCGCCGGTCACCGTGGCGCGGTCGAGCGGTGCGTGGGTGACGTGCACGGTGGTCTCGGTGATGCCGTACATGTTGACCAGGGCCGGCTCGGTGTCCGGGTGCCGCTCGTACCAGTCGGTGATCCGGCCGAGGTCGAGGGCTTCGCCGCCGAAGATGACGTAGCGGAGCGTCAACTTGCCGCTGATTTCCGGGTGTTCGGCGTCGGCGTGCATCAGCGGGTAGAACGCGGAGGGCGTCTGGTTGAGCACGGTGACCCGTTCGTGCGCCAGCAGGCGGAGGAAGTCCGCCGGGGACCGGGCGATGTCGTGCGGCACCACGACCAGGCGGCCGCCGTGCAGCAGGGCGCCCCAGATCTCCCACACGGAGAAGTCGAAGGCGTAGGAGTGGAACAGGGTCCACACGTCGTGCGCGTCGAAGCCGAACCGGTCGCGGGTGGTGGTGAACAGCCGCACCACATTGGCGTGCGGGACGACCACGCCCTTGGGACGGCCGGTGGAGCCCGAGGTGTAGATGACGTAGGCGGGGCTCTCCGGCAGCGGGCGGTGCTCCGGCGCGAGGCCGGTGACGGGACGCCGGGCCAGGTCGGCGCGGACCTCGGGGTCGTCGAGGAGGAGGCGCGGCACGGCGTTGTCGCCCAGCCGTCCGGCGACCGCGGTGGTGGTGACGAGCAGGGCGGGGGCGGCGTCGGTGAGCAGGTGGCTGATGCGGTCGCCGGGCAGGTCCGGGTCGACGGGTACGTAGGCCGCGCCGGTCTTGAGCACCGCCACGAGCGCCACGAGCAGGTCCGTCGAGCGGGGCAGGGCGAGCGCCACGAAGCGCTCGGGGCCGGCTCCGGACGCGGCCAGCCGGTGCGCCAACTGCTGTGCCCGATCGTTGAGTTGGGCGTAGCTGAGGGTGTCGCCGGAGCAGGTCACGGCGGGGGCGTCGGGGGTGCGGGCCGCCTGGGCCTCGAACAGGTCGACCAGGGTCCGCTCGGGCCGGCCGTGTGCGGAGCCGTTCCAGTCCACCAGCATCCGCCGGCGTTCCTCGGCGGTCGTCCAGGCCAGCTCGCGCAGCGGCCGTTCGGGGTCGGCGGCGATCTCGTCGAGCAGCAGGCACAGCCGGCCGGCGAGCGAGCGGACGGTGTCCTCGTCGAAGAGGGCGGGGTCGTAGGCGAGGTCGAAGCCGAGGCGGTCGCCGTGGTGGGCGCGGAGCACCAGCGGGAAGTTGGTGGCGTCCAGGGAGGAGACGTCCAGGATGCGCACACCCGCGCCGGAGGTCCGGGCCTCGTCGAAGGGGTAGTTCTCGAAGGCGACCATGCTGTCGAAGAGGGCGGTGCCGGCCGGTACGTCGCTGAGCGAGGTCAGCTGGGCCAGCGAGACGGTCTCGAAGCGGCGGGACTCGGACTGGGCGTCCTGGAGGTCCCGCAGCCAGTCCGCGGCCGTGCGGTGCCCCTCGACCCGTACCCGGGTGGGAAGGGTGTTGATGAACATGCCCACCATGGCTTCGACGCCGGGCAGGTCGTCGGGGCGGCCGGAGACGGTGGTGCCGAACACCACGTCCGGCTCCCCGCTGTAGCGCGCCAGCAGCAGGGCCCAGACACCCTGCACCACGGTGTTGAGGGTCAGGCCGCTGCGCCGGGCGGTGTCCTCCAGCGCGCGGGACCGCTCGGGGGTCAGACCGGCGGCCAGGACGCCGGCGGAGCGGGCGCGATGCGCCTCGCGCGGCGGGCGGTCGCAGGGCAGCGGGGTCGGGGTGGCGAAGCCGGCGAGGACGGTGCGCCAGTGCTCCTCGGCGGCGCGGCCGTCGCGGGTGGCGAGCCGGCGGACGTGGTCGGCGAAGGGGCGGCGGACCGGCGGTGTGGCGTCCCGGCCGGTGGTGAGGGCGGCGTACTCCTCGCACACCTCGGTCAGCACCTGCGCCAGGCTCCAGCCGTCCAGGATCAGATGGTGCGAGGTCCACAGCAGCCGCAGCTGCCCGCCGGGCAGCCGGATGAGGGTGAGCCGCATCAGCGGTGCGGTGCCGAGATCGAGGCCCCGCGCCAGGTCGTCGGCGCGGAGGCGGGCCAGCCGGTCCGTGCGGGTGGCGTCGTCGAGGTCGCGCCAGTCCAGGTGGACGACCGGCACGGTGGCCCGGCGGTGCACGATCTGCAGCGGGGCCGGTACGCCGTCCCAGACGACGGAGGTGCGCAGTACGGGGGTCCGGTCGACCACCCGCTGCCAGGCCCGGGCGAAGGTCTCCGGTTCGGTCACCCCGTCGAGGAGCAGGGTTGCCTGGTCGAGATAGACATCGTCACCCCCGCCCGCCCCGTCGTCCCCGCCGACGAGGCGGTGGAAGAGCATGCCCTCCTGGAGGGGCGTCAGGGGGTAGAGGTCCTCGATGCCGCGTCCGTCGCCGATGAGGCGGTCGAGGCCGGCCTGGTCCAGTCCGGCGAGGGGGAAGTCGGACGGGGTGCGGCCGCCGGCCTCGGGCCGGGCGCAGTGGGCGACGATCCCGGCGAGCGCGCGGACCGTGCCGTCGGCCAGGTCGCGGACCGTGCGCTCGTGGTGCACCTGGTCGCTGTAGTGCCAGGTCAGTTCCAGCACGCCGTCGGCCACTACGGCGGAGACGTCCAGCAGGTGGTCGAGCCGCGCGTCGGCGGCCAGGTCGCGGCCGGGGGCCGGGCCGGCGGGCGCGAAGTCGGCGTCCTGCGGGGTCTCCCACTGGCCGTGGTACGTGAAGCAGACCTCAGGCAGCGGCCGGTCGCGCAGGGCGCGGGCGGCCGGGTCGGGTGAGCCGAGGCGGGCCAGCGCCTCGTAGCCGAGGCCGTGCCGCGGGACGGCCCGCAGCTGTTCCTTGACCGCCTTGAGCGTGCCGCCCCAGTCCGGGTCGCCCGCCGGCCCGGCCGGGGTGAGGGTGACCGGGTACTGGGTGGTGAACCAGCCGACGGTCCGGGACAGGTCGGGGGCGTCGGCGGCGTCCGGGTCGCCCTCGGCGTGGAGGTCCTCGCGGCCGTGGCCCTCCAGCGCCACCGTCACCCGGTCGGTGCCCGCCCAGTCGGCGAGGACCCGGCCCAGTGCGCTCAGCAGGACGTCGTTGACCTGGGTGCGGTACACGCCGGGGACCCGGCGGAGCAGGGCCTCGGTGGTGTCGCGGTCGAGGCGGGCGCGTACGGTGCGGACCGATCCGGCGACCGGGGTGCCGGTGCGGTCCGCCGGCAGCGGGGTGCGGGGGACGGCGCTCTGCGCGTTCCAGTAGGCGAGGTCGTCGTCGAGGCCGCCGTTTTGGACATGGTGGACGAGGGTGGCCGCCCAGGTGGTGAACGGCGTGCCGGTGGGCTCCAGTTGGACCTGCCGGCCGGCGGCGGCCTGGCGGTACGCGGTTTCCAGGTCGGCGAGGAGGATGCGCCAGGAGACGCTGTCGACGGCCAGGTGATGGGCCGTCAGGAACAACTGGGGGCGCTCGTCCGGGCCGGGCAGGAACAGGACGGCGCGCAGCAGGGTGCCGACGGCCGGGTCCAGGGCGGCGCGGGCCGCGTCGGCCGCCTCGGTGCGGGCGGTGTCCCGGGCGGCGCCGCTGGTGCCGGACAGGTCGTGGCGGGTCAGGAGGCCGGGTGCCACGGGGGCTCCGGGGTGCTGGCGCCAGGTGTCGCCGGTGCGGACGAAGCGGGTGCGCAGCGCGGGGTGGTAGGCGGCGAGGGCGTGCAGGGCCTGTTCCAGGGCGGCCTGGTCGAGGTCGTGCGGCAGGTCGAGCAGCATCGACATGGTGAAGTGCCGCTGCGGCCCGTGGGTGGCGAAGAACCATTCCTGGATGGGGGTGAGCGGGGCCGGGCCGGCGTCGTGCTGCGGCCGGGGTGCGGTCGCCGGGGCGGTGCGCGGGGCGACCGCGGCGGCGAGGTCGGCGACGGTCTGGTGCCGGAAGACGTCCCGGGAGGTCAGCTGCCAGCCGGCGGCGCGGGCCCGGGAGACCGCCTGGATGCTGAGGATCGAGTCGCCGCCCAGCTCGAAGAAGTTGTCCGTCACGCCCACCCGGGCGAGACCGAGGACCTCGGACCAGACGGCGGCCAGCTCGCGCTCGGCGGGGGTGCGCGGGGCGACGAACTCCCGCTCGCGCGGGGCCGCGTCGAGGTCGGGCGCGGGCAGGGCCCGCCGGTCCAGTTTGCCGCTGCTGTTGAGGGGCAGGGCGTCGAGGACGACGAAGGCGGCGGGCACCAGGTGGCCGGGCAGGGTGCGGGCGAGGGCGTCGCGCAGGGCGGAGGGGGTGGGCCGTCCGGTGGCCGAGGGCGCCACGTAGGCGGCCAGTCGGGCGTGGCCCTGGCCGGTGTCGACGGCGAGGACGGCCGCCTCGGCGACGTCCGGCAGGGCCAGCAGGGCCGCCTCGATCTCGCCGGGTTCGATGCGGTGGCCGCGGATCTTGACCTGGTCGTCGGCGCGGCCGAGGTAGTCGAGCCGTCCGTCGGCCGTCCAACGGGCGAGGTCACCGGTGCGGTACATCCGGCTGCCGGGCGGCCCGTACAGGTCGGCGGTGAAGCGGGCGGCGGTCAGGCCGGGGCGGTGCAGGTAGCCGCGGGCGACCTGGGCGCCCGCGAGGTACAGCTCGCCGCCGACGCCGGGCGGTACCGGCTGCAGCCGGTCGTCGAGGACATAGGCGCGCACATTGGCGAGCGGCCGGCCCACCACGGGTCGTCCGGTGCCGGTGATGCGGCCGGCCAGTGCGTCGACGGTGCACTCGGTGGGGCCGTAGAAGTTGTACGCGGCGGTGTCGGGCAGCGCGGACAGCTCCCGCCACAGCGCGGGGCCGACGGCCTCGCCGCCGAGCATCAGCACGCGGGGCCGGTGGCGGGGGTCGCTCAGCAGTCCGGCGGGCAGCAGTTGCCGCAGGTAGGAGGGGGTGAGGTCGAGGAAGTCGAGGCGGTGGGTGACGACGTACTCGACCAGCGCGGCCGGGTCGAGCCGGGTGGTCTCGTCGACCAGGTGCAAGGGATGGCCGTCGGCCATCAGCAGGACGCCCTCCAGCGAGGTGTCGAAGGAGAACGACGCGGTCAGGGCGACCCGCAGCGGTCCGCCGCCCGCCTCGGCGACGAAGCCGTGCCGGTGGGCGGCCAGCAGGTTCATCAGGGAACGGTGCTCGACGGCGACGCCCTTGGGGCGGCCGGTCGAGCCGGAGGTGTAGATGACGTAGGCGGTGTGGCCGGGGTGCAGCGGGGCGCGGCGGTCGGCGTCGGTGGGGTTCGTCGCCGGCAGGTCGCCGGGTACGGCGCGCAGCGCGGGCTCGTCGAGCACCAGCATCGGCCGGGCGTCGGCGAGCAGGAACTCCACGCGTTCGGCGGGGAGTTCGGGATCGAGGGGCAGGTAGCCGGCGCCGGACTTGAGGACGGCGAGGAGGGCCACGACCATGTCGGCGGTGCGCGGCAGCCGCAGCGCGACGAGCCGTTCGGGGCCGGCGCCCCGGCGGATGAGGTGGTGGGCGAGCCGGTTGGCGCGGGCGTTGAGTTCGGCGTAGTCCAGGGTGGTGGCGCCGGCGACCAGTGCCGTGTGGTGCGGGGTGCGGGCGGCCTGCGCCTCGAAGACGCCGGGGTAGGTGGCGGGGGCGACGGGCAGGGCGGTGTCGTTCCACTCGGTGGTCAGCCGCCGCCGGTCGTCCTCGGCGAGCAGTGGCAGCTCGCCCAGCGGCCGGTCGGGTTCGGCGGCCACCCCGTCGAGCAGCAGGACCAGTTGCTCGGCCATCCGCGCCGCGGTCGGGGCGTCGAAGAGGTCGGTGCGGTACTCCAGGAGCCCGGTCAGGCCGTCCCCGTCGGGCACGAATTCCACGCTGAGGTCGAAGGTGGCCGAGCGGCGGGGCACGGTGACGTTCTCGGCGGTCAGTCCGCGCAGGCCGGCGGCGGCGGGCGGGGCGGGGTGGAGCAGGACCATGACGTCGAAGAGCGGGTTGCGGCCGGCTTCCCGGGTGGCGCCGACCGCCTCCACCAGCCGTTCGAAGGGGGTGTCGTCGTGTGCGAAGGCGTCGAGGACGGTGGCGGCCGCGGTGTCCAGCAGGTCGCGGTAGGGGCGGGCGGTGTCGACGGGGCAGCGCAGCACGACCGTGTTGACGAAGAAGCCGACCGCGCGCTCCAGCTCGGTGCGGGCCCGCCCGGGGGTCAGGGATCCGAGGGTGATGTCGTCCTGTCCGGACCAGCGGGCGAACAGTGCCTGGCAGCCGGCGATCAGCGCGGTGAAGAGGGTGGTGTGCTGGTCGGCCGCCACCTTCCTCAGGCGGGCCGTGGTCCGTGACGGGACGTGGAAGGTGTGCACCGCGCCGCCGGCCGGTTCCGCCCCGTCGCGGGGGTGGTCGAGCGGCAGCTCCAGCGGTACCGCGCCGTCCAGTTGCTTGGTCCAGTAGGACAGCTGCTCCTGGAGCAGGGCGCCGGACAGCCGGCCGCGCTGCCACACGGCGAAGTCGGGGTACTGCGTCGCCACCGGCGCCAGGGCGGGCGTCTCCCCGGCGGCGAAGGCGTCGTGGAGCGTGCAGAGTTCCTCCAGCAGCACGCCCATCGACCAGCCGTCGGTGACGATGTGGTGCGCGGTGACCAGCAGGACGTGCTGGTCGGTGGCGGTGCGTATCAGCAGGGCGCGCAGGAGCGGCCCGGTGCGGAGGTCGAACGGGCGGGAGTACTCGGCGAGCAGCAGCGCGTCGAGCGCCGCCTCCGGGCCGTCGCCGGACGCGCGGTCCGGCTCGTCCGCGAGGTCCCGCAGCGGCAGCGGCACCGGGGCCGGAGGCCGCACGGTCTGTACGGGCCGGCCGTCGTGGTCGTCGAACGTGGTGCGCAGTGCTTCGTGGCGCTCGACCACGGCGTCCAGCGCCCGGGACAGCGCGGTCCGGTCCAGGGCGCCGGTGAGCCGCAGTGCGACCGCGCTGTTGTAGCGGGCATCGCCGGGCCGCAGCTGGTCGAGGAACCACAGCCGCTGCTGGGCGAAGGACAGCGGCAGCGGACCGGACCGGTCCGCGCGGGGGATCGCGGGCCGGGCGCCGGCTGCCGGGCCGCCGGCCTTGCCGGCGAGACGACGGCGCAGGGCTTCCTGGAGGTCCTGCGGCAGGGCCGCGGCGCGGCCTTCCTTCGAAGACGTCATGTCGTCGGTCCTCACCGTTCGTCGGGGTCGTGGTCGCCGCGTGCGGCGTCTTCGAGTTCGCGCAGGACGTGCTCCTCCACCAGCTCCGCGAGGGCGGCGACGGTGCGGGAGGCCAGAACGTCCCGGGGGGTCAGGGCCACGCCGAAGGTCTCGTTGGCGCGGGCGGCGATGTGCAGGCTGCGCAGGGAGTCGCCGCCGAGGGCGAAGAAGTCGTCCTCGACGCCCACGGCCGTTTCCAGGATCTGGGCCCAGATCTCCGCGAGGACCTCCTCGGTGGGGGTGCGCGGGGCGGTGTGCTCGGCGGGCCCTTCGGGCTCCGGTTCCGGCGCGGGCAGGGCGGCGCGGTCGGTCTTGCCGTTCTCGGTGTGCGGGAAGCGCTCCAGGACGGCGAAGGCTGCGGGGACCATGTGGGCGGGCAGCGTACGCGCGGCGAACGCCCGTAGTTCCGGCCCGGTGGGGGTCTCGGCCCCGGGGGCGGCGAGCAGATGGGCCACCAGCCGCGGCTGGCCGGGCTCGTCCTCCCGTAGGGTCACCACGGCGTCGCGGACTCCGGGGTGGCGGGCGAGCGCGGCCTCGACCTCGCCCGCCTCGATGCGGTGGCCGCGCAGTTTGATCTGGTGGTCGGTGCGGCCGAGGTGGTGCAGGTCGCCGTGGGCGTCGCGCCGCACCAGGTCGCCGGTGCGGTACATGCGGGTGCCCGGCGGGCCGTAGGGGTCGGCGAGGAAGCGTGCGGCGGTCAGGCCGGGGCGGCCCAGGTAGCCGCGGGCCAGGGAGGGACCGCTGATCCACAGTTCCCCGGGGACGCCGTCGGCGACCGGCCGGAGCCGGGCGTCGAGGACGTAGACGCCGGTGGCGGGCAGCGGGCGGCCGATCGGGGGCGTGCCGCCGTCGGCCCGCAGCGGATCGGACCAGGTGGCGACGACGGTGGTCTCGGTGGGCCCGTAGGAGTTGATCATCCGGTGGTGCGGGGCCCAGCGGGCGGCCAGTTCGGCGCCGCAGGTGTCCGCGCCGACGATCAGGGTGCGCAGGTCCGGCAGGGTGCCGGGGGTGTCCGGCGGCACGGTGGCGAGCGCGGCGGGCGGCAGCAGGGTGTGGGTGATGCGGGCGGTCCGTAGTACGTCGGCGAGTTGCGCGCCGAGCAGCGGGCCGGGCGGCGGTACCACCAGGCAGGCGCCGGACGGCAGGGCCGTGCACAGCTCCAGCACGGAGGCGTCGAAGCTGGGCGTGGCGAAGGCCAGTACCCGGTCCCCGGGCCGGACCTGGTAGTGGTCGGCCTCGGCGGCGGCGAAGCCGGCCAGTCCGCGGTGGGTGACGACGACGCCCTTGGGGGTGCCGGTGGAGCCGGAGGTGTAGATGACGTAGGCCGGGTCGTCGAGGTCGAGCGGGCGGGTCCGGTCGTGGTCGGTGGGACGGTGGGACGGGATGCCGTCCGGGCCGGCCGCCAGGAGGCCTTGGACATCCGTGGCCCGCAGGGTGACGGCGGGTGCCGCGTCGCGCAGCATCAGGGCGATCCGCTCGTCCGGGTAGCCGGGGTCGACGGGCAGGTAGGCGGCGCCCGCCTTGGCGGTGGCCAGTTGGGCGACGACCATGTCGGCCGAGCGGGGCAGCACCAGGGCGACGAGGTCGCCGGGGCCGGTGCCGCGGGCGATCAGGCGGTGCGCGAGCCGGTTGGCACGGCTCTCCAACTCGGCGTAGGTGAGCCGCAGTTCGGGCTCCTCCACGGCGGGTCGGTCCGGCCACCGGTCCACCGCGGCCTCGACCAGCGCGGCCAGGGTGGCCGGCGGTACCGCCTCGCCGTGGGACCGTCCGGTCAGCCGGGCCCGCTCCTCCGGCGGCAGCACGTCGATCCCGTCCAGGGAGGTCGCCGCCCCGGGCTCCGCGAGCGCGCCGAGGGTGTGCACGAGCTGTCCGGCCAGGGACCCGGCGGTGGTCTCCTCGAAGTACCGCGGGTCGTAGCCGAGTTCGACGGTCAGTCGGTCACCGGGCGAGACCACGACGGTCAGCGGGTAGTTGGTGGCCTCCAGCGCGTGCAGATCGCGCACCTGGAGGCCGTGCGCGGTGGCGGCCGTGGTGGTGATCGGGTAGTTCTCGAAGACCACCAGGCTGTCGAACAACGGCGTTCCGGGGGCGAGTTCGCTCCAGTCGTGCAGGTCCGACAGCGCGACGTGTTCATATCCGCGGGCGTCGGCCTGTGCGGCCTGAACGCCGCGCAGCCACTGTTCCGGCGGCGTGTCGCCGGTGACGTCGAGGCGTACCGGCAGGGTGGTGATGAACAGGCCCGGGATGGCGTCGGCGCCGGGCAGGCCGGCGGGCCGGCCGGAGACCGTCGAGCCGAAGCAGACGTCCCGTTCCCCGCTCCAGCGGGAGAGCAGCAGGCCCCAGGCGCCCTGGACGACGGTGTTGAGGGTGAGGTGGTGGCGCCGGGCGAAGTCCTGGAGGGCCGCGGTGTGTTCCTCGTCGAGGTGGAGTGAGAGCCAGGTGCCGGAGCGGGTGGCGGCGCCGGGGGCCGGGCGCCGGTCGTAGGGCAGCGGGGTGGGGGCGGTGAGCCCGGCCAGCGCCCGGCGCCAGTGCGCCTCGGCGGGGGCCGGGTCCTGGGCGGCGAGCCAGGCGACGTGGTCCGCGAACGGTCTGCGGTCCGGCAGCCGGGGCTCGGTGCCGGCGGTGAGCGCGGCGTGGCAGGCGAACACGTCGGCGAGCACCTGGAAGACGCTCCAGCCGTCGAGCAGGACGTGGTGGAAGGTCCACACGACCCGTACCTCGGCCGGGGCGAGCCGGATGAGGGTGAGCCGCAGCAGCGGCGCCCGGTCCAGGGCCATGCCGCGGGCCCGGTCCTCGGCGAGCAGCCGTTCCAGCGCGGCCGCCCGCTCGACCGGTGGCAGCTCGCTCCAGTCCAGCTCGGTCACCGGCAGGGTGACGGCGCGGTGCACGGCCTGCAGCGGGGCGGGCGTCTCGTGCAGCAGCACCGCGGTGCGCAGGACGGGGGTGCGGTCGACGACGTGTTGCCAGGCCGCGGCCAGCCGCCGCGGGTCGCGTACGCCGTCCACGACGAAGGTGGCCTGTTCGACGTAGAGGCCCTCCTCGGGGGCGTCGAGGCCGTGGAAGACCATGCCGGTCTGGGTGGGGGTCAGCGGGTAGAGGTCGGTGATGTCCCGGCCGTTGCCGACCAGCCGGTCGACGGTGCTCTGGTCGAGGCGGGCCAGCGGGAAGTCGGAGGGCGTGCGGCCGCCGGTGCCCGGTTCGGCGCAGTGCCGGACGATGTCCCGCAGCTCGGCGGCCATCTCCTCGGCCAGCCGGGCCACGGTGGACCGCAGGTGCCGCTCGGTCGAGTACGACCAGGTGAACTCCAGCCGTTTGTCCGCGACCCGGCCGACCACGTCGATCAGCTGGGGCCGTTCGGCCGTCGGGTCCATGCCGCCCTCCAGCGGACCGTACGGCGCGTGCAGCAGGCCGTCGCCGGCGGAGGCGTGCCAGTCCTGCTGGCCGAGGTAGTTGAAGCCGATCTGCGGGGCGTCCGGGAGGCCTGGGGCCGAGGAGCCTCGCAGGTGTCGGAGGGCGCCGTGGCCGAGGCCGTGCCGGGGCAGCGCGCGCAGGCCCTCCTTCACCGACTTCAGGGCGGTGGCGAGCCCGGCCCCGGGCGGCACGTCCAGCGCGACCGGGAACATGGTGGTGAACCAGCCGACGGTGCGGGACAGGTCGACGTCGTCGAAGATCTCCTCACGGCCGTGGCCCTCCAGCCCGACCAGCACCCGGTCGTGTCCGGTCCAGCGGGCCAGTACGCGGCCCAGGGCGCACAGCAGGACGTCGTTGATCCGGGTCCGGTAGGCGTCGGGTACGTCCTGGAGCAGCCGGCGGGTCTCCTCGGCCTCCAGGCGGACGGTCACGGTGTCCTCGGAGGCGGCGGTGTTGCGGCCGGTGCGGTCGGTGGGCAGGGCGGCGGGCGCGTGCGCCCTTGTCCAGTACGGGAGTTCGTCGTCGAAGCCGCCGGCCGCGGTGTGGTCCCGGAGCCGCTGCGCCCAGTCGCGGAAGGAGGTCGTCCGGGGCCCGAGCCCGGCCCGTCCCCCGGCGCGCACCGCGCGGTAGGCGGTGTCGAGGTCCTCCAGCAGGATGCGCCAGGACACCGCGTCCACGACCAGGTGGTGGGCGGCCAGCAGCAGCACCGGGCGGGCCTCCTCGTCGTCGGCCGGACGGCACAGCACGGTCTTCAGCAGCGGCCCGTGGGCCAGGTCGAAGCCCGCGCAGAGCTCACCGGACAGGGCGCGCAGCGTCGCGGCCCGGTCCTTCGGGTCCCGGCCGGGCAGGTCGCGGACCTCCAGTGCGGGCGCCGCGCCGGGGGCTTCGGTGTGCTGCCGCCACCGGCCGTCGGCGGCCGGTTCGTACCGGGAGCGCAGCGCGTCGTGGTGTTCCAGCACCGCGGCCAGGGCGGTGCGCAGCGCGTCCTCGTCGGTGTCGGGGGCGAGTTCGTAGGAGAGCGACTGGGTGAAGTGCGCCGCGGTGTCCGGCAGGGTCTCGAACAGCCAGTGCTGGACGGGGGTGAGCGGCACCTCGCCCACCACCGGGCCCCGGTCCGCGGGGGTCGCCGGGGCCGGCAGTTGCCCGACGGCAGCGGCCAGGGCGGCGACGGTCTGGTGGACGAACAGGTGCCGGGGTGCCAGGTCGAGGCCGGCGCGGCGGGCCGCGGAGACGATCTGGATGCTGAGGATCGAGTCGCCGCCGAGGGTGAAGTAGTTGTCCTCCACGCCGACCGTCTCCACGCCCAGCACCTGGGCCCAGATGGCGGCCAGGGTCCGTTCGGTGTCGGTGCGGGGGGCCACCTGGCCGCCGGTGGGGGCGGTCCAGTCGGGGGCGGGCAGGGCGCGCCGGTCGAGCTTGCCGGTGGTGCCCAGCGGCAGCCGGTCCAGGGGGACGACGACCGCGGGGACGAGGTGATCGGGCAGGCGCGCGGCGAGGAAGGCGCGAACCGCGACGGGGTCCGGGCGGGTCCCGCCCCGGCCGACGGCGTAGCCGATCAGGCGCTTGTGGCCGTCGGTCTCGACGACCCGGGCGGCGGCCTCGGCCACATCGGGGTGACGGGTCAGCGCGGCCTCGACCTCGCCGAGTTCGATCCGGAAGCCGCGCACCTTGACCTGGTCGTCGGTCCGTCCCAGGTACACCAACTGGCCGTCGGCGTCCCGGCGTACGAGGTCGCCGGTGCGGTACATCCGCGCGCCCGCGGGGCCGTACGGGTCCGGGAGGAACCGGCGGGCGGTCAGGCCGGGCCGGGCGAAGTAGCCGCGGGCCACGCCGGTTCCGGCGAGGTAGAGCTCGCCGGGTACGCCGACGGGTACCGGTCGCAGCCGGGCGTCGAGGACGTAGGCGCGGGCGCCGCCGACCGGACTGCCGATGGGCGGGGTGCGGTCCGGGTCCGCGGGGTCGCAGGTCCAGGCGGTGGCGTAGACGGTGGCCTCGGTGGGGCCGTAGATGTTGGCGACCGTGCAGCCGGGGACGGCCGCACGGACGTCGCGGACGGTGCGGGCGGCGAGCCCTTCGCCGGCGAGGACCACGGTGTCCGCGGTGACGTGGACGGTGTCTTCGGCGAGCAGCCGGCCGAGGGCGGAGGGTACGGCGCTGAGCAGGCTCGCGGTCCAGGGCTCGGTTCGTTCGGCCAGCGCCAGCAGGTCCGGTACGAGGTCGATGCAGCCGCCGCAGAGCAGCGGGCAGAGCAGCTCGAAGACCGAGACGTCGAAGTTGAGCGAGGTCGAGGCGACGACGTGGGACAGGCCCCGGCTGCCGAACGCGGTGGCCGCCCAGTCGGCCAGTGCCACCACCGACCCGTGGGTGACGACGACGCCCTTGGGGCGGCCGGTGGAGCCCGAGGTGTGGATGACGTAGGCGGGGTGGGCGGGCAGCAGGGTGCCGGGCAGCTCGGCGCGGCCGGGGTCGGCGGCGGACTGCTCCGCGAGGCGGCCGGCCAGCGCCGGATCGTCCAGGGCGAGGCGGACGGTGGGCCCGTCGGGCAGGCGGGCGGCGAGGTCGGTGGTGGTCAGGAGGATGTCCGGGCGGACGTCGTCGAAGAGGAAGGAGATCCGCTCGGCCGGGTACGCCGGGTCGACCGGCAGGTAGCCGGCGCCGCTCTTGAGGACGGCCAGCAGGGCCACGGGCAGGTCGGCGGTGCGCGGCAGGGCGAGGGCGACGAACCGTTCCGGGCCGGCGCCCGCGGCGATCAGCAGCCGGGCCAACCGGTTGGCCCGGGCGTTGAGTTCCCGGTAGGTGAGGCGTTCGGTCCCGGCCAGTACGGCCGGGGCGTCGGGGGTGCGGGCCGCCTGTTCCGCGAAGACCTCCGGCAGTACCCGCTGCGGCGTCGCGGCGGCCGGGGTGCCGGACCGGTCGAGGAGGCGCTCGCTCTCCTCCGCGGTGAGCAGCGGCAGGTCCGCGAGCCGACGCTCCGGGTCGGCGGCCATCTCGGTGAGCAGCACGCGCAGGCAGCCGCCGAGCCGCTCGACGGTGGCGGCGTCGAAAGCGGCCGGGTCGTAGTCCAGGGCGATGGTGAGGCGCTCGCCGGGGGCGACGACCACGCTGAGCGGATAGCTGGTCGGCTCCAGCTCGCTTTGCTGGGCCACGCGCAGGCCGTGCCGGGCGAGGGCGTCGCGGTCGAACGGGTAGTTCTCGAAGACCACGATGCTGTCGAACAGGCCGACACCGCCGGGGAGTTCGCTCCAGTTCTGCAGTTGGGCCAGGGAGACGAAGTCGTGCCGGCGGGACTCCGACTGGGCGTTCTGCACCTCGCGCAGCCAGTCCAGCAGCGGGCGGTCGGCATCGATCCGCACCCGGGTCGGCAGGGTGTTGATGAACACGCCGACCATGGATTCCACGCCGGGCAGGTCGGCGGGCCGGCCGGAGACCGTGCTGCCGAAGACCACGTCGTCGGTGTTGCCGTAGCGGCCGAGCAGCAGGCCCCAGGCGCCCTGGAGCACGGTGTTCATGGTGAGGCCGGCCCGCTGCGCGGTCTCCCGCAGCCGTGCGGAGGCCGCCGCGTCCAGCGTGAGGTGAACGGTGTCCGAGGACGCGCTGCGGTGGGCCTCCAACCGCGTGCGGTCGCGGGGCAGTTCGGTGGGCGCGGTGAAGCCGGCCAGGGTGCGGCGCCAGTACTGCTCGGCGTGGGTGCCGTCCTGCTCCGCCAGCCAGCGCAGGTACCCGGCGAACGGTGCCCGCGAGGGGACTTCGGGGTGGCGGCCGGCGGTGAGTGCGGCGTACCGCTCGAAGACCTCGTCGACGACCTGGGCCGCGCTCCAGCCGTCGAGCAGGATGTGGTGGAAGGTCCACACGAGGCGGACCTGGTCGGCGGAGAGCCTGATGAGCGTCAGCCGCATCAGGGGTGCGGTGGTGAGGTCGAGGCCGGCCGCCCGGTCCTCGGCGAGCAGGGCGGTCAGGGCTTCCTCGCACCGCTCGGCGCTCCGGCCGGTCCAGTCGTGGTGGGTGACGGGGACGGTGGCGCGGGTCTGGACGATCTGCAGCGGTTCGGGGGTCTCCTGCCACACCAGTCGGGTGCGGAGCATGGGGTTGGCGTCGGCGGTGTGCTGCCAGGCGGTGGCCAGCGCCGCGGGGTCGGTGACGCCGGTCAGCAGCAGCTGGACCTGGTTGAAGTAGGCGTCGGAGGACGGGTCCATCAGGCCGTGGAAGAGCATGCCGGCCTGCATCGGGGTCAGCGGGTAGACGTCCTCCACGGTACGTCCGTCCGCCACGACCCGGTCCACGGCCGCCTGGTCGAGGCGGGCCAGCGGGAAGTCGGAGGGGGTGCGGCCGCCGGCGCCCGGTTGGGCGCAGTGCGCGATGAGCTCCGTCAGTGCGGTGCGCATGCCCTCGGCCAGGGCGGTGACCGTCTCCTCGCGGTGCACCCCGCGGCTGTAGTGCCAGGTGAGTTCCAGGCTGCCGTCCTCGACCCGGCCCACGACGTCGAGCTGGTGCGGCCGTACGGACTCGGGTGCGGCGGCGCCGCCGAGTCCGCCGCGTACCGCGCGGATCAGCCCGCCGCCGTCGGCGGACCAGTCGAACCGGCCCAGGTAGTTGAAGCTGATCGGGGGCAAGGGCGCGGCGGCGCCCCCGGCGGTCGGTGCGAGGTGGCGCAGCGCGCCGTGGCCGAGTCCCCGGCCGGGTACGGCGCGCAGTTGCTCCTTGACCGCCTTGAGCGCCTCGGCCCAGCCGCCGGCCGGCACGTCGAGGGCGACCGGGAACAGGCTGGTGAACCAGCCGACCGTGCGGGACAGGTCGACGCCGTCGAAGAGGTGGTCCTCGCGGCCGTGGCCCTCCAGGCCGATGGCGACGGTGCGGCGGCCGGTCCAGTCGGCCAGCACCCGGCCGAGTGCGGTGAGCAGGACGTCGTTGATCTGCGTGCGGTAGGCGCCGGGCACCATGTGCAGCAGGTCGGCGGTGTCCCGCGGGTCCAGGCGGACGGTGACCGAGCGCAGGTCGGCGACGGTGTTGCCGCCGTCGGCGTCGACCGGCAGCGGGGCCGCGCAGTGCTCGGCCACGGCGTCCCAGTGGGCCCTCTCGCCGCTGAATCCGCCGGCTTCGGTGTGGGCCCGCAGCCGCCGGGCCCATTCCTGTACGGAGGTGGTACGGGCGGGCAGGCGGACCGGCTCGCCGGTGCGTGCCTGGCGGTACGCGGTCTCCAGGTCCTCCAGCAGGACCCGCCAGGAGACGCCGTCGACCACGAGGTGATGCACCGTCAGGAACAGTTGTGGCGAGCTGAGTTGTCCGCCGGCGAAGAGCCGGGCGGCGAGCAGCGGGCCGTCCGCGAGCCGGAAGCCGCCGTCGGCTTCGGCCATGACCGCGTCGGCCTCGGCGGTGCACTCCTCGGCGGTGTGCCCGGTCAGGTGGTGGATCCGTAGCAGCTGCGGCTCGGGCGCGTCCGGGCCGGGGCAGTACTGGTGCCAGGTGCCGTCCGCCCGCCGGTCGAAGCGGGCCCGCAGCGCGTCGTGCCGGCGCCACAGCGCGTGCAGCGCCTGCTCCAGCGCCCGCGGGTCGGGGTCCTCGGCCAGGTCGATGACGACGGACTGGTTGAAGTACCCGGGGCGCTGCGGGTCGGCGTCGAGGAACCAGTGCTGGATGGGGGTGAGGCCGACGTCCCCCTCGACCGGGCCGGTGCCGGTGACGGGCGCGGCGGAACCGGTGGCGGCCGCCAGGGCCGCGACGGTCGGGTGCCGGAACACGTCCCGGGGCGTGAGGGTCAGGCCCGCCTTCCGGGCGCGTGAGACGACCTGGATGCTGAGGATCGAGTCGCCGCCCAGGGTGAAGAAGTTGTCGTGGACACCGACCCGTTCCACGCCCAGCAGGGTGCGCCAGATCCCGGCGAGGATCCGCTCGGTCCCGGTGCGGGGCGCCACGTGGTCCCCAGCACCGGCCGTGGACCAGGCAGGGGTCGGCAGCCGGCGGTGGTCGACCTTGCCGTTGGCGGTGAGCGGCAGTGCGTCCAGGGTGACGAACGCGGCCGGGACCATGTAGTCGGGCAGTTCGGCGGCGAGCGAGGCGCGCAGTTCGTCCGCCGGTGGCAGGCTCGCGCCCGCGGCGGGCACGAGGTAGGCGACCAGCCGCTTGCGTCCGCCGTCCGCGGGGACGGCCACCACGGCCTCGGCGACGGCTTCGTGGCGGATGAGCCGGTCGGCGATCTCGGCCGGTTCGACGCGGAAGCCGCGGATCTTGATCTGGTCGTCGGCCCGTCCCACGAAGTGCAGTTCGCCGTCCGGGCTCCAGCGCACCAGGTCGCCGGTGCGGTACATCCGGCTGCCGGGCGGGCCGAAGGGGTCGGCGAGATAGCGTTCCGCGGTGGCGCCGGGCCGGCCGTGGTAGCCGCGGGCGAGTCCGGCCCCGGCGATGTACAGCTCGCCCGGGATGCCCGGCGGCTGGGGCTGCAGGGCGCCGTCGAGGACGTAGACCCGGGTGTTGTCCAGCGGGCGTCCGATGGGGAGGGTGGCGGGCAGCGGGTCGCCGGCCCGGAAGACCCGCCGGGTGGCGAAGGTCGTGGTCTCGGTGGGGCCGTAGCCGTCGACCACGGTGAGGTCGGGGCAGGCGGTGAGGACGCGGCGCACGGCCCCGCCCGGTACGGCCTCTCCCCCGGTCCACGCCTCCCGCGCGCCGCGCAGGCAGCCGGGGTCCTCCTGGGCCAGCAGCCGGAACAGCCCGGCGGTCAGCCAGAGGCAGGTCACGCCCTGTTCGGTGATCGCCCGGCGGACCGTGGTGGCGTCCACGTCCGCGGGCGGTGCCAGGACGACCCGCCCGCCGCGCAGCAGCGGCACCCACAGCTCGTAGGTGGCGGCGTCGAAGGCCTGCGGGGAGTGCAGCAGGACCCGGTCGTGTCCGGCGAACGCACGGTCCGCGGCGAGTGCCACGACGTCCCGGTGGCGCACCGCGACGCCCTTGGGCCGCCCGGTGGACCCGGAGGTGAACATCAGCTGGAGCACATGGTCCGGGTGGACCGCGGGTGCGGGCAGGCCGGCCGGTGCGGGGTCGGCCGCCTCGTCGGTCACCAGCAGGGTGCGCCCGCCGGGTGCCACCGCCGCGGCGGTGTCCTGCCAGGCGGTGTCGGTGAGGACCAGGTCCGCGGTGCTCTCCGCCAGCACCTGCCGCAGCCGCTGCTCGGGCGCGCGGCCGTCCAACGGCACGTAAACACCGCCGGTCCGGGCGAGCGCCAGCTGGGCGACGACCAGCGCGGCCGAGCGGTCCATGAGGACGGCGACGGGACGCTCGGGGCGGACCCCGAGGGCGAGCATCCGCTGGGCCAACTCCCCGGCTCGTGCGTCGAGTTCGCGGTAGCTCAGGATCTCGTCGCCGGTGTCCAGGGCGGGGGCGTCGGGGGTGCGCCGGACCTGGGCGGCGAACAGCCCGGCGACGGTGTCCTCGGGGAGCGCGGTGGCGGTGTCGTTCCACTCCTCCAGCACCTGCCGGCGGCGGGTGGCGCCGAGGACCGGCAGCCGCGCGGGCGGGCGTTCGGCGTCGGCGGCCATCTCCGCCAGCAGCACGGTGAGGTACTCGGCCATCCGCTCGACCGTGGCGGCGTCGAACAGCTCCGGGTCGTAGCCCAGCCGCAGGGCCATCTCGGGGCCGGGGTAGGCGACGAGGCTGAGGGGGTAGTTGGTGGTCTCGATGCCGTCGAGTCCGGTCAGCCGCAGGCCGTGCGCGGCGGCGAGGTCGTCGCCCACGGGATAGTTCTCGAACACCACGATGCTGTCGAACAGCCGGACCTGCTCGGGGAGTTCGGTGAGCGCCTTGAGCCGGGCGAGCGGTACGTGGTCGAAGCGCCGGTCGTCGGTCTGGATCTCCTGCACCCGGCGCAGCCAGTCCCGCACGGTGCCGTCGGCGGGGATCGTCAGCCGGGTCGGTACGGTCGCGATGAACAGGCCGTTCATCGCCTCGACGCCGGGCAGCTCGGGCGGCCGGCCGGAGACGGTGGTGCCGAAGACGACGTCCGGCCGGCCGGTCTGGCGGGCCAGCAGCAGCGCCCAGGCGCCCTGGACGAGGGTGTTGACGGTCAGGCCGGCACTGCGGGCCAGGTCGTCCAGGCGGCGGGAGGTGGCGGCCGGCAGGGTGACCCGTACCGCCGCGGAGGACTCCGCGCGGTGGGTCTCGGTGGGTTCGCGGTCGTAGGGCAGCGCGGTGGGTTCGCCGAGCCCGGCGAGGCGGTCCCGCCAGTGCCGTTCGGCCTCGGTCCGGTCGCGGTCGCGCAGCCAGGCGACGTAGTCGCGGAACGGCCGGCGGACCGGCAGGCCGGTGTCCGTGGCGGTGCCGTCGTCGCCGGCGGCCGGATCGCGCAGCAGCGCGTGGCAGCGGAAGACGTCGGACAGCACCTGGAACAGGCTCCAGCCGTCGAGTATCAGGTGGTGGAAGGCCCATACGACCTGCACTTCGGTGGCGGACAGCCGGGCCAGGGTCAGGCGTTGCAGCGGGGCGGTGTCCAGGTCGATGCCGCGCCGCCGGTCCTGGTCCGTGAGGTCCCGGAGCCGCTGCTGCCGTTCTTCGTCGGTGAGGCCGCGCCAGTCCAGGTGGGTGACCGGCACCTCGGCGCGGCGTGCGACGACGAACAGCGGCTCGGACACGTCGTGCCAGACGACGTGGCCGCGCAGCACCGTGGTCCGGTCGGTCACCCGCTGCCAGGCCGCGGCCAGCGCCTGCGGGTCGGGCACGCCGTCGAGCACGAAGGTGAGCTGCTGGTGGTAGACGCTCTGGTCGTCCTGGGACAGCCGGTGGAAGAGCATGCCGGCCTGGGTGGGGGTGAGCGGGTGGATGTCCTCGACGGTCCCGCCGTGTCCCACCAGCCGGTCCACGGTGGGCTGGTCGAGGTCGGCCAGCGGGAAGTCGGACGGGGTGCGTCCGCCCGCCCCGGGCCGGGCGCCGTGCCGGGCGATCTCCTCCAGCGCGCCGGCGAACCGCGCGGCGAGGTGGGCGACGGTCTCCTCGTGGTGCAGGTTCGCCGAGTAGAACCAGGTGAACTCCAGGGCGTCGCCGTCGAGTTGGCCGACGACTTCCAGTGCGTGCGGCCGTGCCGCGGCCGGGTCGGCGTCCAGTGACAGTCCACGGTGCAGGCCGCGGTAGAGGCCGTCCTCGCCGCCGGGCAGGCCGAACTGCCCCAGGTAGTTGAAGCTGAGGCCGGCGGCCGGCGCGTCGGACAGGCCGGCCGTGATGCCGCGCAGATGGCGGTGGACGCCGTGGCCGAGGCCGCGGCGGGGCACCGCGCGCAACTGTTCCTTGACGGACTTGAGCACGGTGCCCCAGTCCGCGTCCGGCGCCACGGTCAGGGCGACCGGGTAGCGGGTGGTGAACCAGCCGACCGTACGGCTGAGGTCGACGTCCTCGAAGAGCTCCTCGCGGCCGTGGCCCTCCAGGTCCACCGGGGTCCGGTCGCGGCCGGTCCAGTCGTGCAGCGTCCGGCCCAGCGCGCTCAGCAGCACGTCGTTGACCTGGGTCCGATAGGCGGCGGGGAGGGTGTGCAGCAGGACGGCGGTGGTCTTCGGGGTGAGGCGGACGGTCACCGAGCGGGCCGAGGCATAGGTGTTGGGACCGTCGAGGTCGGTCGGCAGCGTGGGGTCGCAGCCGGCGGCCAGGTCCGCCCAGTAGCCGGCCTCGTCGTCGAAGCCGCCGGAGTGCGCGTATGCGGTCAGCCGTCGTGCCCAGTGACGCAGCGGGGTGGACTTCGGCGGCAGGGCGGCCGGTTCGCCCTTGCGGCGGGCCCGGTAGGCGCGGTCCAGGTCCGCCAGCAGCAGCCGCCAGGAGACGCCGTCGACGACCAGGTGGTGAACGGTCAGGTGGAGGACGGCGGGGCGGTGGTCCGCCTGGTCGTGCAGGACGGCGCGCAGCAGCGGGCCCCGGGCGAGGTCGAACGGGCCGAGGTGGGGTGCGTCGTCGTCCGGCCCGGTGTGCCGGTGCAGGACGAGGTGGGGCGGCTCGGCGTCGATGTGCTGCCGCCGGCGGCCGTCGTGGTCGCGGTCGAAGCGCGAACGGAGCGCGTCGTGGTGGGCGACCACGTCCCGCAGGGCCTGCTCCAGCGCCAACGGGTCGTAGTCGTCGGGGAGTTCGACGGACAGCGTCTGCCCGAAGTGGCCGGCCCGCTCGGCGTCGCTCTCGAAGAGCCAGTGCTGGATCGGGGTGAGCGGGGCGTCGCCGGTGGCGGCCTCGTCGGCACGGGCGCGCTCGGCGGGGCGGTCGGCGGCGTCCAGGCACTGGGCGAGCGCGCCGACCGTCTGGTGCCGGTAGACGTCGCGCGAGGTCACGGCCAGGCCGGCCTGCCGCGCCTGGGCGACCACCTGGATGCTGAGGATCGAGTCGCCGCCCAGCGTGAAGAAGTTGTCGTCGACGCCGACCCGTTCCACCCGCAGCACCTCGGCCCAGACCGCGGCCAGCGCCCGCTCGGTGGCGGTGCGCGGCGCCACGTAGTCGGTCGTGGCCTCGGCGGACCAGTCCGGGGCGGGCAGCCGGTCGCGGTCCAGCTTGCCGTTGGGATTGAGCGGCAGCGCCGGCAGGACGACGACCGCGGCGGGCACCATGTAGTCGGGCAGCCGGCGGCCGAGCGCGCGGCGGATCGCGTCCGGGTCGGCCTCGGTTCCGGGCGCCGGGACGACATAGCCGATCAGCCGCTTGTGGCCGTCGCCCTCCCGGGTGGTGGCAGCGGCCTCGGCGACGTCGTCGCAGGCCAGCAGCGCCTCCTCGACCTCGCCCAGCTCGATCCGGAAGCCCCGCACCTTGACCTGGTGGTCGGCCCGGCCCAGGTACTCCAGCTCGCCGTCGGCGGTCCACCGCGCCAGGTCGCCGGTGCGGTACATCCGGCTGCCCGGCCCGGCGAACGGGTCGGCGACGAACCGGGCGGCGGTGAGGCCGGGCCGCCGGAGGTAGCCCCGGGCCAGCCCGCCGCCCCCGAGGTACAACTCACCCGTCACACCCGGGGGTTGGGGCCGTAGCCGGGCGTCGAGGACGTAGGCGCGGGTCCGGGCGACCGGGCGGCCGATCGGCGGGGCCTGCTCGGGGGTGCCGTCGCCGGCGAACCACGCCGTGGCGTACACGGTGGCCTCGGTCGGGCCGTAGATGTTGGCGATCTCGCAGGCCGGCATGGTCCGGCGGATCTCCCGTACGGTCTGCGCGGGCAGCGCCTCGCCGGCCAGGACCACGGTGCCGGCCCGCACGGCGGCGTCCCGGGTGAGCATCCGGGACAGCACCGAGGGCACGCCGCTGATCAGCCCGGCCTGCCGCGGGGCGCCCTCGGACGGCCCGTCGGCGAGGGCCGGCAGGTCGGGCACCACGTCGATGGTGCCGCCGGAGAGCAGCGGGCAGAGCAGTTCGAAGACCGATACGTCGAAGTTGAGCGAGGTGGAGGCCACCACGTGCGCCAGCCGCTGCGGGCCGAACCACTCCCCCGCCCAGGCCGCCAGGTCCGCCACGCTGCGGTGGGTGACCAGCACGCCCTTGGGCCGGCCGGTCGAGCCGGAGGTGTAGATGACGTAGGCGGGGTGGCCGGGGTCCAGCGGCCGGACCCGTTCGGCGTCGGTCAGGTCGTGCGCGGGGCGGCCGGCGAGCGCGTCGGCGGTGCCGGGCTCGTCCAGTACGAGTGCCTCGGTGCCGTCGGGCAGGCAGCCGGCCGTCTCGCGGGTGGTGAGGACCACGGCCGGGCGGGCGTCGGCGAGCATGAAGCGGATCCGGTCGGCCGGGTAGCCGGGGTCCACCGGGAGGTAGCCGGCGCCCGCCTTGAGCACCGCCCACAGGACGGTGACCAGGTCGGCCGAGCGCGGCAGGGCCAGCGCCACCAGGGACTCGGGGCCGACTCCGCGCCCGGCCAGCAGCCGGGCCAGCCGGTTGGCGCGCCGGTTCACCTCGCCGTAGCTGAGCCGGGTTTCCCCGCAGACCACGGCGGTGCGGTCGGGGGTACGGGCGGTCTGCTCCTCGAAGAGGGCCGGCAGCGTGGTCTCGCGGCCGGGCGCCTGCGGGGTGTTCCAGGCGTCGAGCATGGTGCGCCGCTCGTCGTCGGTGAGCAGCGGCAGTTCGGCGACGGTCCGGTGCGGGCCGTCGGCCATGCCCTCCAGCAGGAGGTGCAGATGGCGGGCCAGCCGGGCCACGGTCGGGGCGTCGAACAGGTCGGTGTTGTACTCGACGGTCAGCCCGAACGACCCGTCGCCGCGCGGCAGGAACTCCAGCACCAGGTCGAAGCGGGCGGCCGGGCGCGGCAGTGGGTGCTCGTCGATCCGGACGCCGCCGGCCCGCCCGGGAGGCACCATGGCGGTCTGCTGGACGACGAGGACCTGCACCAGCGGCGTGCGGCTGGGGTCGCGGGGCGGCGCGAGCTCCTCGACGACCCGGTCGAAGGGCACCCCGTCGTGGGCGAAGGCGTCCAGCAGCGTCGCACGCATGGTGTCCAGGAAGCGGTCGACGGTGGCGCTGCCGTCGACGTCGCTGCGCAGCACCACGGTGTTGACGAAGAAACCGGCCACCTCCTCCAGTTCCCGGCGGTCGCGGCCGTTGGTGACGGTGCCGAAGACGATGTCCCGCTGGCCGGTGTAGCGGGAGAACAGCACCGCGGCCGCGCCGGAGAACAGGGTGAACAGGGTGGTGCCCTTGGCCCGGGCGAGCCGGGACAGGCGGTCGGTGAGGTCGGCGGGCAGCTCGTGCCGGTGTGCGGCACCCGCCGTGGTGCGTACCGGCGGCCGGGGCCGGTCGGCGGGCAGGTCCAGCTGCGGCAGGCCGGCCAGCTGCCGTTTCCAGTACGCGAGGTCGTCGGCCTGCCGCTCCGGGGCCGGCCGACCCTGCTCCCAGATCGCGAAGTCCGGGTACTGCAGGGCTGGTTCGGGCAGTCCATCGGGTGTTCCCTCGGCCTCCGCGGCATAGAGCGCGGCCAGTTCGCGGACGAGGAGGCCGACCGACCAGCCGTCGGTGACGATGTGGTGCTGGGCCAGGAGCAGCAGGTGCTCGTCCTCGTCCAGCTGGATCAGCAGGGCCCGGGTCAGCGGTCCCCGGTCCAGGTCGTAGGCGCGCTGCAGTTCCTCGGTGAGCAGGCGCTCGGTCTCCTCGGGGCGCCGGGCGGCCGGCAGGGTGCGCAGGTCGGCGGTGCGCAGCGGCAGGGATGCGGGGCCGTCGACCCGCTGCACCACGCGCCCGTCGACCGTCGTGAAGGTGGTGCGCAGGGCGTCGTGGCGGGCGGCGAGCCGGTCCAGGGTGCGGCCGAGCGCACCGACGTCCAGCGGGCCGTGCAGCCGTAACCCCACGCCGGTGTGGTACTCGGTGCCGCCCGGGGTGAGGTCGTCGAGGAACCACAGGCGCTGCTGGGCGCGGGAGAGCGGCAGCGGGCCGGTGCGCGGGGCCGCGGTGACCGGCCCCGACGGGTCGTGGGTTTCCGCCGCGTCGAGGAGGGCGGCCAGCCCGGCCACCGTCCGGGCGGTGAACAGGTCGCGGACGGTCAGCCGGACGGCCCGTTCGTCCCGGATGCGGGACAGCACGCGTACGGCCACCACGGAGTCGCCCCCGAGGGCGAAGAAGTCGTCGTCGGCGCCGATGGGTTGGACGCCCAGGACGCCGGACCAGATGCCGGCGACGGTCCGCTCGGCGGGCGTGCGGGGCGGGGTGTGGCCGGTGCCGTGGAGCGGGCCGGGCGCGGGCAGGGCGCGCCGGTCGACCTTGTGGTGCGCGGTGAGCGGGAGGGCGTCCAGGACGACGACGGCGGACGGGACCATATGGGCCGGCAGGGTGCGGGCGAGTGCCGTCCGCAGCGTCCCGGGCCGCGGCGGCCTCGCCGGGTCGCCGGCCGTGACGTAACCGACCAGCCGCTGCCGTCCGGGCTCGTCCTCGCGCACCACGACGACGGCCTCGCCGACCCCCTCCTGGCTCGCCAACGCCGCCTCGATCTCGCCGAGTTCGACGCGGAAGCCGCGGATCTTGACCTGGTGGTCGGTCCGCCCGAGGAACTCCAGCTCACCGTCGGGGTTCCGGCGCGCCAGGTCGCCGGTGCGGTAGAGCCTGCTGCCGGCCGGCCCGTACGGATCGGCCACGAAGCGCGCGGCGGTCAGGCCCGGGCGGCCGAGGTAGCCGCGGGCCACTCCCTCGCCGCCGACGTACAGCTCGCCGGCGGTCCCGGTGGGCACCGGCCGCATCGCCTCATCGAGCAGGTGGACCTGGGTGCGGGGCAGCGGCCGGCCGATGGGCGGGGTGCCGGCGCCGACGGCCAGCGGTCCGGTCCAGGAGGCGACCACGGTGGCCTCGGTGGGGCCGTAGGAGTTGATCAGCCGGCGGCCCGCCGCCCAGCGGTCGGCCAGGTCGGCCGGGCATGCCTCGGCCCCCACGATCAGGGTGCGCAGGTCCGGCAGCGGATTGCCGTCCGCCGGGCCGGGCAGCGTGCCGAGCGCCGCGGGCGGGATCAGGGCATGGCTGATCCGGTGGTCCCGCAGCACCTCGGCGAGTTCGTCACCCAGCCACGGGCCGTCCGGCGGGATGACCAGAGTCGCGCCCGACAGCAGGGAGATGCACAGCTCCAGGACGGAGGCGTCGAAGCTGGGCGAGGAGAACTGCAGCACCCGGTCGCCCGGTCCGACGGCGTATCGTTCCCGCGCCGCGGCGGTGAAGGCACCCAGTCCGGTATGGGTCACCACCACACCCTTGGGAACGCCGGTCGAGCCGGAGGTGTAGATGACATAGGCCGGGTGCCCGGGGCGCAGCGGGGCGAGCCGGTCGGTGTCCTGCGGGGCGTGGTCCGGGCCGGTCGCGCGACGGATCCGGGCCGGGTCGTCGAGGACCACCGCCGGCGCGGCGTCGGACAGCAGCAGTTCCCGGCGTTCGGCGGGGTACGCCGGGTCGACCGGCAGGAAGGCACCGCCGGCCTTGGCCACCGCGAGTTCCGCCACGATCAGTTCGACCGAGCGCGGCAGCACCAGCGCCACCGTGCGCTCCGGGCCCACGCCCTGCGCGATCAGCTCGTGCGCGAGGCGGTTGGCCCAGGCGTCGGCCTCGCGGTAGGACCAGGTCCGCCGGCCGTCCGTCACGGCGGGCGCCTCGGGGGTACGGGCGACCCACGCCGCGAACAGCTCACCGAGCGGGGAGCGCGGCACCGGACGGACCGGGTCGGCCCCGGGAACCTGCGAAGCGGTCCGGTCCTGCGCTGATCCGGACGCGGGTACGGAGTTCTGGGGCTGGTCCGTCATGGAGGTCAGTCCTTCGAAGCGGGGACGGAAATGGTGCAGGGGTGCGCCGAGCGGTCCGGGTGAGCGGTCCCGGACGGGTGGGGGGTACGGGCGGTTCGGCGCACGAAGGGGGGAGGCGCGCGGAACCGCCGGGCCGCGAGCGGTCAGCCGAGATCGGTGCGGCGTGCCATCCGGCCGGAGATCTGGAGCCGGTCGATCGCGCCGGTGTCCGGATCGCGCAGGAAGCGTCCGCCGGGCAGCCGACGGCCGGTGGCGGGGTCCACCAGGTCGCAGCTCAGGTCCGGGTGGCAGACCAGCGGGGCGGGGCTGTCGCCGTTGACGGACAGGGTCAGCGAGCCCCGTTCGCCGGCCGTGACGCGGTAGTCGACGGTGCCGTTGCGGTACGTCCCCGCGCACTGGGGAAGTGCGCGGACGGGGGTGCCGTCGCGCGGACCGGGGGCGGGCGGGACGCTCACGCCGGCGATCCGGTCGAGGTCGTCGGCCAGTTCGTGCCACAGGGCGGTGCCGCTGTTGGCGTTGCTGGTGAAGGCGACGACATCGCCGCTCTCCGGTTCGGCCCGCAGGAAGCAGGACGTGCCCTGGGCGTTGCCGTCGTGGCCGCACCACTGCGGCCCGCCGTCCTGGAACAGCGCCAGACCCAGGCCCCAGGCATCCGCGAGCACCCCGGGGTGGGCGCCGGGCACGGGGCGGCGCATCTCCTCGGCGTCCTCCTCCGTGAGCACCGTACGGGGGCCGTCACCGGTCAACGCCCGCCCCAGTGCGACCAGATCGAGCGCACTGGCCAGCAGCGCGCCGGCCGGTGCCTCCACCGGTGCCAGGGTCTGCTGCACCGGGCGGACGCGGCCGGTGAGGGCGTTCGCGGAATGGCCGCGCGCCACCGGTCTGACCGGTGCGGGGCCGGTGAGGAAGGCCGGGGCGGTGCCCAGGGGTTCGAGGAGGAAGGCCCGCACGGCCTCCTGCCAGGACATGCCGGTCACCTCTTCGATCAGCCGTCCGGCGGCGACATATCCGGCGTTGGAGTAGGAGAAGCCGCTGCCGGGCGGGCACACGGTGTCGGTGGCGTGGCCGGACAGATAGCGGGCCGGGGTCAGCGCCGCCGCGTCGTCGGAGTCGGGTCCGGTCGGGAGGCCGGCGGTGTGACTGAGCAGCTGCCGCACGGTCATCCGCGGCAACCGCGCCAGCTCCGGTACGTAGGTGCCGACGGGGTCGGTCAGCGACAGATCGCCGTCGGCCACGAGCAGCATGACCACGGCCGCGGTGTAGACCTTGGTGACGGATCCCAGCGGCACCGCGGTGCCGTTGCCCAACGCCTCCTCGGTGGTGACGTCCGCGACACCCGTGTGCACCGCGTACGTCACCCCGCCCGTGTGCACCGCGAGTTGGGCTCCGGGCACCTGGTGGGCGCGGGCGAGGGTTTCCAGACGCTTCTGTAAGAGGCGTCGTATCTGCGTCGGCTCCCTGGTGGTGACCGGAGCAGGCGTGGCGTAGGGCATGAGAAGGGAACTCCCGTAATCGGGGACGAAGGAGGGGGTGACGCGCGGGCCCGCCGGGCGGGCTATCGCCGCTGCACCTCCACCGGCAGTCGGCGCACGCTGACGATGACGGCCGGATTCTGCAGCTCGACCTCGTCGCGACAAGGGATCGCCAGAGCGGAGAAACGATCCATCAGCTGCCGCAGCGCGATCCGGGCCTCCAGCCTGGCGAGGGGGGCACCGAAACAGAAGTGGATGCCGTGCCCGAACGTCAGGTGGGGGTTGGGGCTGCGCGTCACGTCGAAGACGTCGGGGTCGGCGAACCGCTCGGGATCGCGGTTGGCGGTGGCCAGGTTCGCCATCACCACGGAGTTCGCGGGGATGGCGCGGCCGGCGAGCTCGACATCACGGGTGGTGCGGCGGCCCAGTTCGGGGAAGGGCGGGAGCCAGCGCAGCACCTCCTCGATGGCGTCCGGCAGCCGACCGGGCTCGGCCCGCAGCAGCGCGGCGGCCTCCGGGTACTGGTCGAAGCTCACCACGGCGTTCCCCAGCAGGGCGGTCGTGGTGATGTGCCCGGCCACCAGCAGCAGGGCCACGAACCCGACGATCTCCTGGTCCGCCAGCCGGGTGCCGTTCACCTCGGCCTCCAGCAGCCGGCCGAGCAACCCGTCGCCCGGGTCCTTCCGTTGCTGCCGGATGTGGTCCAGGAAGTAGCCGTTCATCTCGCGGACGGTCGGCGCGATGGAGTCCAGCGCCTGCTCCACATCGGCCATGTCCAGCGCTTCGCCGATGCCGTCCCCGGCGAAGAGGGTGGTCGCCCAGTCCTGGAACATCCCGCGGTCGCTGACCGGCACGCCCAGCAACTCGGCGATCACGATGATCGGCAGCGGGTAGGCCAGCGCGTCCGCGAGGTCGAACCGGTCGCGGTCCGCCACGGCGTCCAGCAGTTCCCCGGTGATGGCCTCGATCCTCGGCTCCAGCCCGGCGACCACGCGCGGGGTGAACGCCTGGCTGACCAGGGTCCGCAGGGTGCGGTGCGCCGGCGGGTCCATCCCGACGAAGTTGCCCCGGCGGAAGGTCTCGAAGTCCTCCTGGGTCGGGACCATCCCCGAGAAGTCGGAGGAGTACGTCGCCGGGTCGGCGAGCACGGCGGTCACCCCGCGGTGGTCCGCCACCTGCCACAGCTTCTGGTCCTCGTCGTAACGGAGCGGGCCGGCCGCCCGCCGCGTTCTCCACCGGTCGACGAGCGTGTCGAAGGCGAAGGGTGCCTGGCTCACCTGCTTACTGGTCACCGCTTCTCCCTGAAGGCCGGATGGAAACGGGGCGCGGGGCAGGAATAGGAACGTTCGCCGCGCGCGGGCGGCACCCCTATCGGTCGGCAGCCGGGTATGCCGCCGGATAAGCACCTTTCCGAACGGCATGAGGAAGTCGAGGAACTCACTGTCACCAACTCCAGATCCTGTTGCTGCTGCCGAGTTGTCGTTATGCGTGCGCTCCGCGCCGGGGCCGCCCATGCCGAAATGACCGCAGCCGGAACGGCGGTAGCGGTATTCACGATGTCACCGGCGGCACCGACGGAATGGCGCACCGTACGCGCCCGTCAGCGCCCCGGCCCGGTGGCCGACGGGATTATGCGGATGTGCGGGTCGGGCGGTGCCATTGGCCACCCGCGACGGCCGCATATGCGTCCGGGCGCGGACAGCCGACGAGATACCGTCCAGGCCACGCCGTGTACCCCCTCCGCCTCGATGCACACATCCGATTCGATGCGGACATCTGCGGGGTCTTTTCCCCGCTCCACGTCCCCGCGAGGACGCCCGGCGACGTATGCACCACGGCCCGACTCGCTACCACAGACCCCCCACATAAGAGCTGCTGACAACCGACGCGCACGAGACCCCCCTCAGCACGTCGCAGCCCATTGCATACGAGCCGGCGGCACCTGAAAGGAGGAACGAGAGAAGCGTACGTATTACCGACAAGTACCGTTCGACATTCTCCGCGATCCGTGCTGCAGAAGCTTTTTGCGCCAGTTCAACTTGGCCACAGTCTCACCCCCGGTCACGCGCTAGCAACCCCCACCAAGACTAACCGAGGGTAACTTTTACCCTCATTTACTTTAACTCTCGCCAACCCCGGAGACCTCCGTTGCACATGGGACGAGGAAATCGCCCGCCCGTTCGAACGAGGCCGCAGGCCGGCGGCCACGTCGGGCTTCCCGGCGGGCCGGAAGTGTACGCGAGCACAGTCCTTCACGGGGCAGATTCTGCAGTGCCCGGCCAGTCAGAGAGAGGCTGCACACGATGTCTGACTTTCGACGGTCTATTCATGGCCGAATTTCATGCATTGCCAGGAGGCGTACGCCGGAGTAGTGGTCAGGCGGCCGGAATTACCGGAATGCCCTGGCAAGGCACGCTTGCCGCACCAGGGCGTCCGGAGGGGTCGCCCGCCGCGGAGGGTGGGCCCCGCGCGCGACCTGGAGCGACGGGATGTGAAGATGCCTCCATGAGCAACAACGACGTGTACTTCGACATCACCATCGACGGCGAGCCGGCCGGCCGGATCGTCTTCACCCTGTTCGACGACGTGGTCCCCAAGACCGCGCGGAACTTCCGCGAGCTCGCCACCGGCCAGCACGGCTTCGGCTACGAGGGCTCCAGCTTCCACCGGGTCATCCCGGCCTTCATGCTGCAGGGCGGTGACTTCACGGCCGGCAACGGGACCGGCGGCAAGAGCATCTACGGCGAGAAGTTCGCGGACGAGAACTTCCAGATCAAGCACACCAAGCCCGGCCAGCTGTCGATGGCCAACGCGGGCCCGAACACCAACGGTTCGCAGTTCTTCATCACCACCATCGTCACCGACTGGCTCGACAACAAGCACGTCGTCTTCGGCGAGGTCGTCGAGGGCATGGACGTCGTGAAGAAGGTCGAGGCCCTGGGCTCGCGCAGCGGTGCCACGAGCGCCGACATCGTCATCGCCAAGTCGGGCGTGGTGGGCCAGTAGCCCCTCCCCCGGAACCGAGCCCGAGCGCCCCTCACGCAGGGGCGCTCGGCCTTTCCCGCCCGCCCGACGGCCGGCAGGTCTCTCTCGGCTCTGGCGCCGGCGCCCGGAGCGCGATGAGGTGGCTTCCACACGGACGGGAGGAGTTCGGGCATGGAGTTGGAGCTTCGGCACCTGAGGGTGCTGTGCGCGATCGCCGATGCCGGGAGCGTGGGCCGGGCGGCCTCGGAACTGGGGTATTCGCAGCCCGCGATGAGCACCCAACTCCGGCGGATAGAGCGGTACTTCGGCCACCCGTTGTTCGAGCGGCACCCCTCGGGCGTCGAGCTGACGCGGTACGGTACGGAGGTCCTGGCGCAGGCCCGTGACGTCCTGGCCCGTGCGGCCGCGATCGGGCGCCTGCCGGCCGCGGGCACCCGCGCCGGCCGGCCGCTCCGCCTCGCGGCGACCAACTCGCCGGTCCTCGCCGGGATGCTCGTCCGGCTGCGCAGCCGGCTGTCCGATCTCGCGCTCACGGTGAGCAGCGTGTATCCGTCCTCGGAGATCGTCGAACTCCTGGAGCGCGGCGAGGTGGACGCCGCGATCGCCGCGGACTACCCCGGACGCGAACTGCGGCACTCCGCCGCCGTGGCGCACCGCGGGATCGTCACCGAGCCGAGCTTCGTCGCCCTGCCGTCCGGGCACCGGCTCCGGCACTGCCAGGAAGTTTCACTCGCCGACCTGGCCGACGACCCGTGGTTCCTCACCCCGGACGACGGTGCGGGCTGGCCGGGAGTCTTCTACGCGGCCTGCGACGCGGCCGGCTTCACACCGGCGACGGTGCATGAATTCCTCGGTGACCAGCAGCAGTTGCAGAACATGATCGCCGAAGGACTGGGGACGTCCATCGTGCAGGCGACGTTCCGGCCGATCCCCGGCGTCCTCGTCAAACCGCTGGCCGGCACGCCCCTGTGGTGCCGTTACGTGCTGGCCTGGCGGCGCGGGAGCCCCGCCGACGAGGTCGCGGACACCCTCTTCACCTCCGCGGCCGCGGCGTACCGCGCGCTCATCGCCCAGTCACCGCACTTCCGTTCCTGGGCCTCGCGCACCTGGAACGTGACGACCAGACCGTAGCCGGAGGGCGCCCCAACTCACATGAGCCGCTGGGGTTCCTGGGGTCCCTGAGTCCGAAGGTTATGGCAAGGGTGTGCCATGTGCTATGTCACACCGTATTGTCGCGGCCGGTGCGCCGCTGAGAAGGTGCGAGCCGCGCCTCAGCCCTGTTCGAGGCGCATCTGACCCCCCACGAAGGAGCATGGATGCGCTACCGCTTCCCCCTGCCCAGATACGTGACCGCCCTGGCCACCTGCGCCACCGTGGCCGGCCTCCTGACCGCACCGGCACTGGCGGCACCGCGCCCGTCGGCCGCCCCGGACCAGGCCGTGTCCGCGTCCCGGAGCGCCACCCCCAACCCCGTACCGCCGACCGGTCCGACCGTCGGCACGAACGAACGGCCCGCGCTACAGCGCCACCCCCTCCGCGTCCCCCAACTCCGCCCGCTCAGCGCGAAGAAGCCCCCCATTTCTTCGACCGACGCGGGACGTCACCACGCCCGGAAGCCGGGCGCCAAGGCCTCCTGCAGCCCGGGCGACTTCGGCAGCCGCACCGGGTCGGAACTGGTCACGTTCGTCCAGGCCTCGACCACGGAGTGCGTCAACACGCTGTTCAGCATCACCGGCGAAGACGCCCGCAAGGTCTTCCGCGAGGACCAGATGGTCACCGTGGCCAACGCCTTCAAGGGCGGGGCGACGTCCTATCCCGGTGACAACTCGGCCAACGTGTTGCAGCTCGTGATGTTCCTGCGCGCCGGCTACTACGTGCAGTCCAACCATCCGGACGACGTCGGCGACTACGGTCCGAACCTGGCAGCGGCCAGCGAGGGCGGCCTGGACGCGTTCTTCGCCAACTCCCGCTCCAGGGACGTGACGTCGAAAAACGGGGACGTCCTGAGCGAGGTCATCATCCTCAGCGACAGCGCCAACGAGCAAGGCCGGTATCTGGACACCTACAAGCGGGTGCTCAGCGGCTACAACAGCTCCTACGACAAGATCCCCAGCATGCTGGCAGCCGTCAACAACGTCTACACCCCACTGTGGCGCGGCAACTGGAACCCCGAATACGTCAAGGCGGTCACGGCCGATCCGAGCATCATCGACACCCTCAACAAGTTCGCGCTCGGCCACCTGGACCTGCTGGGCACCGCCAATTCCTACCTCGACTCCAATGCCGGGATGAATGTCGCGCGGTACGTCGAGCACCAGGCCCTCAGGGACAAGGTCCGGCCGCTCATGAAGGGCCTGCTGGGCGCCTCGAAGATCACCGGCAAGACGGCGCCCCTGTGGGTCACCGTCGCCTCCCAGGCAGACTCCTACGACAAGGACAACTGCTCGTACTTTGGTGTCTGTGAGCTGTCCGATCAGCTGACCAAGGCGGCGCTGCCGGTCACCCACGAGTGCGATGCCACCCACACCATCAAGACGCAGGCACTGACCTCCGAGGAGCTCCAGGCCACCTGCGCCAGTGTCCTGAGCCAGGACGCGTACGTCCACGACCTGGTGAAGAACAACGGCCCGATCCCCGACCAGTACGAATCGACCGTTCAGCTCGTGGTGTTCGGCAGTCGCGGCGACTATCAAACCTACGCCGGGGCCATCTTCGGCGTCGACACCAACAACGGCGGCATCACCATGATCGGGGACCCGACCAAGCCGGACAACAAGCCCATGTCCATCATGTACCAGAGGAGCGACGACAACGGTTTCCCGGCCCGGATCTGGAACCTCAACCACGAGTACACGCACTACATAGACGCCCGCGACGACATGAAGGGCGACTTCGGCCAGCAGACGGCGGTTCCGGACATCTGGTGGATCGAGGGCTTCGCCGAGTACGTCTCGTACGGCTACCGCAAGATCACCGACACCGAGGCGGTCAGTGAGGCCGGGAAGCACACCTACAAGCTGAGCACACTCTTCGAGAGCACCTACGACAACAGCGACGTGACCCGGACCTACCCCTGGGGCTACCTCGCGGTGCGCTACATGATGGAGAAGCACCCCGACGACGTCGCCACCATGCTGGGCCACTTCCGCACCGGTGACTACACGGGCGGCTACGCCGTCTACCACGACACCATCGGCAACCGCTACGACGCCGACTTCGACTCCTGGCTCACCGCTTGCGCCTCCGGCGGCTGCGCCGCCAAGCCGAAGCACCTCTGATCGACGCGGCACCTCCCGCCGCGCGGCTCATGCCGGCGCCCCTCCCGGCCGACCCCGACGGAGTCGGCCGGGAGGGGCCGCTCACGGTCCGCCCTTCCGGCCGCTACCGCTCACTCAACCGACGCAGTGCCGAACCACTTGGGCAGGTGTCCGACCAGCTCCTCCTGGTCGTCACCGACCCACGCCACATGGCCGTCCGGCCGCAACAGCACCGCGGGCACGTCCAGTTCCTCGCTGGTGCCGACGACATGGTCGACCCGGTCCGCCCAGCCCGCCACCGAAAGCTTGCCGGTCCGGTCGAGCAGCAGTCCGCGGCCGCCGTGCATCAGCTCGTAGAGACGCCCCTGCTCCAGCTTCACATCCCGCAGCCGCCGGCCGAGCAGTTCGTGACCGTCGCCGAAGTCGTAGCGGACCCCGATCGCGATGATCTTCTCGATCAGGTACTGGTTCACGTTCTCGAACTCGATCAGTTGCGACAGCAGCCGGCGCACCGCCTGCGGCCCCGGCTCGGTGGACATCAGCTGAATCTGCGCACGGGTGTTGTCCAGGACCTCGGCGGCCACCGGGTGCCGTTCGGTGTGGTAGCTGTCCAGCAGCCCCTCCGGTGCCCAACCGCCCACCTCGGCGGCCAGTTTCCAACCGAGGTTGAACGCGTCCTGGACGCCGAGGTTGAGCCCCTGCCCACCGGTCGGCGGATGGATGTGCGCCGCGTCGCCGGCCAGCAGCACCCGGCCGACCCGGTAGCGCGCGGCCAGCCGGGTGGCGTCGCCGAAGCGGGAGAGCCGGCTCGGTGAGTGCACGCCGAAGTCGGTGCCGGCCACCGTCCGCAGTTGCTTTTGGAACTCCTCCAGGGTCGGCGGGACCGTGCGGTCCTCGGTCACCCCCTCGGCGGGCACGACCACGCGGTACACCCCCTCCCCGAAGGGCATGAGGCCGAACCGCTTCTGGGTCTTGCGGACCTCGGCCACCACGGCGGCCACCGTCTCCGGTGGCACGCCCACCTCCATCTCGCCGATCAGCGTCTCGGTCCTGGTGGGCTCGCCGGGGAAGTCGACGCCGAGCAGCCTGCGCACCGTACTGCGGCCGCCGTCACAGCCGACGAGGTAGCGGGCGCGCAGCTGCGTCCGGTCGGCCAGGTCGACCGTCACCCCGTCCTCGTCCTGGCTCAGCCCGACCAGTTCGCAGCCGCGCCGGAGCTCGGCGCCGAGCTCCGCGGCCCGCTCTTCCAGCAGGCGGTCAGTGGTGGTCTGCGGGATGCCGAGGACGTACGCATGCGTGGTGTCGAGGTGGGCGGGCCAGGAGGTGCCGATGCCGGCGAAGAAGCCGCCGACCTCGTGCTTCTGACCGTGTTCGAGGAACCGGTCCAGCAGACCCCGCTGATCCATCACTTCGATGGTGCGCGCGTGCATGCCGAGCGCACGGACGAAGCCGGTCGGCTCCGCCTCCTTCTCCAGCACGACCACCTGCACACCGTGCAGCCGCAATTCGGCGGCCAGCATCAAGCCGGTCGGTCCGGCGCCGGCAACGATCACGTCGATCATGAAATCCCCGTCTGTTTCCGCAGGTCATGGCTTTGAGGCGATGATTGTGCGGGATGCCGGGGGCCTTGCCGCAAGGCCCCCCGTGCGCTATATGTTGGGAGTGGCAAGGAGCGGTTGCGCTCGTTGCCTTTTTTGTTTGCGCCGCTGTTTTCGCGCCCTTCCCTTGTGGTCCGCCACGGACGGACCACCTCCTCGCGGCGCGGCGGATCGGCACTGCCAAGACTCCCCCTTCGGGGCCTTGTGGCCTGCGTCACGGTATGGCTAAGCTCCGGCACGCTTCGAGCACATTTCCTTCGCAAGTTGACCTAAACGTGTGCCGATCTTCACGATCGGCACACAGATGCGGGGTGGCTTCGCATGGAACGAAGACCAGCGGGGCCCTCAACAGGCGACTCCCCGTACGACTTACCTCAAGGCTCTGGGCCGGGCACCCTCACCGGCGGTGCGCCGTATGCCCGTCGCGACATCCGGCTCTTCTGGTGGGCCGGCACCTCCGACGCGCTGGGCAGCCAGGCATCCGGACTCGTCCTGCCATTGCTGCTGCTGAGCCTGGGCCACTCGCCCGCCGAGGTCGGCGCCGTCGCGGGCCTCTCGGCGGCAGCGACCCTGCTGCTCGGCCCGCTCGCCGCCGTTCCCGCCGATCGCGGGGCGCGCAAGCGTGTCATGGTGGGCTCCGCGGTCGTGTCTGCTGCATCGATGACCGTCGTCACCGCGGCGGCATGGTCCGGTTCGGCCCCGCTGGCCGTGCTCCTCGCCCTCGTGCTCGTCGAACGGGCGGCGACCGCCTGCTACGAGACGGCATCGCTGGGCACCGTCGCCCTGGTGTGCGCCCCCGCCGACCACCACCGCGTCCTGTCGCGATTACAGGCGGGCGAACGGGCCGCCCTGGTCCTGGGGCCCGCACTGGGCGGACTGCTCTTCCACGCCGGTCGCTGGCTGCCGTTCCTCGTGGACGCGGTGTCGTACGTCGTTGCCGCGGCCTGCATCGCGGCCATGCGGGCCGGGCTGTCGCCGCGGCACACCGGACGCCCGGCGGCCGGCGGACCGTCCCGGCCCTGGTGGGCGCCGGCCGCCGAAGCCGGGGCGGGAATCGGTGTGGTGCGCCGGGAGCCCTTTCTCCGGCTGGCACTGATATGGATCGCGACCGTCAACGCCGTGCTCGCCGCGCTGTATTACACAGCGGTCTTCGCTCTGCAGGACCACGGCCGGGGCGCGGCTCCCCTGGGTGTGGTCCTCGCGCTGGCCGGCGCGGCCGGTCTTGCCGGTGCGCTCGCCGCGCCCCGCCTGGCCGCCCGGCGCTCCGCGACGCAGGTGCTGGGGGCGGTGTCCTGGCTGCTGGTGCCGCCCGCCGCGGCCCTGGCGGTGGCCCGCGACGCCTGGCAGTTCGGCCTCCTCTTCGGTCTGCTGTGTGCGCTGACCCCGCTCGCCACCGTGGCGCTCCAGGCCCGCGTCCTCCACGTTGTCCCGCCCGATCTGCAGGCCCGTACCGGAACCGTGCTCGCCACCGCGTCGGGTGCGGCAGCGGCCGTGGCGCCGGCGGTCGCCGGGCTGGTCACCGAACAGGCCGGGGCCGTCGCCACCTCCACCGGCTGCGCCGTGGTGCTGGCCGCACTCGCGCTGTACGCACACCGTGCCCCGGCGTCCCGTCGAGACGCGAAGGCGTCGCGTCTCGCCCCGCAGGAACTCCCCGCCACCCCGAAGGAGCGGGCATGAACGCGTCCGCGGCACACGCCCGCCCGCTCCAGGCCCCCGGGACGGGATTCCAGGTCTACCGGCCGGCGCTCCCCGAGGTCTGCCCGCGCGACCCAGCGCGGATGGCGCTCGCCGCGGACGCCGACGGCCGGTGCGAGATCTTCACCTGGGACGCCCGTACCGGCACCACCCGCCGGGTCACCGACAGCCGCGACGGGACGCTGCACTGCGCGGTCGACGCGGAGGCCCGGGTGTGGTGGTTCGCGGAGGACCGGAGCGGCCGGGGGCGGTGGTACTTCCAGGACTTCGACGGCGGGCCGGCCGTCCCGGGCCTGGCCGGTCTCCGGCCGGGACTGCCGCACGGCCTCGCCGTCAGCGACACCGGGACGGCGGCGATCGGCCTGGGCGACGGCCGCCGGACGACCGTGCACCTCGGCCCTGCGGGCGGACCGGGCCGTCCGGTGCTGACCGTCGACGGGCCGGCGCTGCTCACGGGCATCTCACCGATGGGCCGGCTGCTGGCGGTGTCGGGACCGGCCGGTTCCGACCGTGCGGTCACCCTCGTGGGCTGCTCCGGTGGGGAGGTTGCGGAGGTCGCCCGGCTGTCCGGTAGGCGCGGGCGGCTGTGGGCGCTCGGTTTCGCCCCGGGGGCCGCGGCGGACGGCGAACTGCTGCTCGTCCAGGAGGTCAACGAGGGCTATCTGCTTGCCAGTTGGCGTCCCGGCACCGGACTGCGGAGCCACCACTGGTGCTGCTTCGACACCGAGATCACGGCGCGCTGGTACCCCGCGGGACGCCGTGTCCTCGTCCGGCAGGACCGGCACGGCCGCTCCACCCTCGCCACCGCCGACCTCGACCGGTGCACCCTCACCCCGGTGCCCACGCCACCCGGCGCACTGCTGGACGCCGCCCCGCACCCGGGCGATGACGTGCACTACCTCTGGACCGACACCACCACTCCCCCGCAGCTGCGCTCCACCGCCGGCACCCGGCTGCCCGCGCTCGGCGGCCTGCCCGCGCCCGTACCCGGCCGGCACCGCGACCTGTGGACACCCGGCCCGGACGGCCCGGTGCACACCCTGCTGAGCCAACCGGACCCGGCACCCGGCCCGCCGCCCCCGTTGGTCTTCCTCGTCCACGGCGGTCCCGCCGACCACGACCGCGACGCCTACGACCCGCAGGTGCACTCCCTGGTCGCCTCCGGCTTCGCGGTCGCCCGGGTCAACTACCGCGGTTCCACCGGCTACGGACCCCGCTGGCACACCGCGTACGCCGAGGGCGTCGGGCTCGCCCAGGTCGCCGACCTGGTCGCGGTACGTGCCGACCTGCTGCGCCGCGGCCTGGCACGCGAGGACGCCCTCGGTCTGTGGGGCAGCTCCTGGGGCGGCTATCTGACCCTGCTGGCGCTCGGCACCCGGCCGGACCTGTGGCAGGCGGGCGTCGCCGTCAAACCGGTCGCCGACTGCGCGGCGGCGTACCGGGCCGGCACCCCCGCGTTACGCGCCCTGGACGAGCGGCTGTTCGGCGGCACCCCCGAGACCGTTCCCGACCGCTACCGGCTCAGTTCGCCGCTCCACTACGCCGCCGACGTCCGGGCCCCGTTACTGGTGGTGGCCGCCAGCCTCGACGCCAAGTGCCCGCCCGGCCAGGTACGCAGCTATCTCACCGCACTGCGGACGGCCGGCATCGCGCACGAGTCGATGTGGCTGGAGACCGGACACGACGGATACACCGGCGCCGACCACATGGCCGTCCTGCGGCGCGCCCTGGCCTTCCTCGACCGGCACCTGCGCCCGGTCCCGGCGGCCCACCAAGCTCCCCGCTTCCCCGAGAGCGGGGTATCCGGAAGCACCGGCCCATCCGGTGCTCCCGGATCGCACGACCCGAACTCCGTTCACTGACAAGGAGAGTCAGCCATGCAGAAGGACATCATCCACAACGACCCGCTCGCGGGCGACGAGGAAAACCGCAAGCCGGGCATCGGCATCACGGTGACCGTCCCGTTCCGTACCGCGGAAGACACCGAGGAGGAGTGATCCCACCGGCCGGCCCGGTGGTACGCCACCGGGCCGGCCGGCCACCTCGCCCGCCGGCCCGCTCGACCCGCCGGCCACCTCACGTCCCCGTCACCGCCCACGAGGAGCCGACATGCGCGTCCTGCTGGTCAACATGCCCTGGTCCCCGATCGATCTGCCGTCCCTGGCGCTCGGCATCCTCCGACGCAGCGTCGACGAACGCACCACGGGACAGGCGGACGTCCTGCACGCCAACCTGGAGTTCACGGACTGGATCACCCGGCGCACCGGCTTCACCGGCGACGACTACCAGTTCTATGCGCTCTCCTCGTACTTCATGGGGTGCGGCGACTGGGTGTTCTCGTCCGCGCTCTACGACGATCCCGAGTGGCGCACGGCGGAATTCAGCGCCGCGATGCGCGGCAAGCTGAAGGCCGAACGGCTGCGCATGTCGCACGAACTGCACCGCGTGGTACCGGAGTTCGTACAGGAGATCGCCGAGCGGATCGTGGCCGCCGGGCCCGATGTCGTCGGCTTCACCTCCACCTTCCAGCAGAACACCGCCGCGCTCGCCGCCGCCAAGTACGTCAAACGGCTCGCGCCGCACATCCGGACCGTCATGGGCGGTGCCAACTGCGACGCCGAGCAGGGCGCCGCCGCCCACCGCAACTTCCCCTTCCTCGACTTCGTGGTCCGCGGCGAGGGCGAGGCCGCCTTCCCCCAGCTGCTGACCGCGCTCGACGAGGGCACGGACCCGGCGGCCGTTCCCGGGCTGTGCCACCGGAGCGCCGACGGCACGAGCACCGCCAACCCGATGAGTACCAGCCCGTTGCCGCCCGCGGACATCCTGCCGCCCGACTACAGCGGCTACTTCGAGCGCCTGGCCTCCTGTGTCGCCCGTAACTGGGTGGAGCCCAAACTCGTCGTCGAAGGGGCGCGCGGCTGCTGGTGGGGTGAGAAGCACCACTGCACCTTCTGCGGCCTCAACGGCTCGTTCATGCAGTTCCGCAGCAAGAGCCCGGACACCTTCTACACCGAGATCATGGACCTGGCCCGCCGGCACCGCGTCCTCGACATGTACGTCGTCGACAACATCCTCGACATGGGCTACCTCGGCACCGTCCTGCCGCGCATCATCGACAGCGGCTACGACCTGCGCATGCACATCGAGATCAAGGCCAATATGCGCCGCCCTCAGCTGCGCACCCTCGCCGACGCGGGCATGATCTACGTGCAGCCGGGCATCGAGAGCCTGAACAGCCGGGTGCTCGACCTGATGGACAAGGGCGTCAACGGCTGCCAGAACGTCCGCATGCTCCGCGACGGGGCCGAGACCGGACTCTCCGTCTCCTGGAACTACCTGCACGGCTTCCCCGGCGAGACCGCCGCCGACTACGAGCCGGTCATCGCCCAGATCCCGGCCCTGGAACACCTCAACCCGCCGGTGGACCTGTCCGCGCGGATCGCCATCGAGCGCTTCAGCCCGTACTTCAACCGGCCCGAACTCGGCTTCACCGGGCTGCGCCCCGAGGAGCACTACCGCTTCACGTACGACCTGCCGGAGAGCGAACTCCTCGATCTCGCCTACGTCTTCGAGGCCCCGGAACGCGGCATCGGCGAGCCCACCGTCACCGCCCTCAACGAGGCACTGGGCGCCTGGAAGAAACGCCACGTGGACAGCAGGCTCACCCACGCCGACCTCGGTGACCGGATCGTCCTCGTCAGCCGCCGGCACGCCTTCGACTGGGGCACGCGGGAACTCACCCACCCGGTCGAGACCGAGGCCTTCCGCCTCCTCGACCAGCCGCACGCACCCGCCGCGCTGGCCCGCAAGCTCGCAGCGCGCCTGCCCGAGCACACCGTCGACGCCGCCGCCGTGCACGCCCTGCTCCAGCACTGGGTGACGCTCGGACTCGTCTTCACCGACGGCGGCCAGTACGTCCACCTCGCGCCCGCCGCGGTCAACGAGGACCTGCTCCGGCTCGACTTCATGCGGCACAGCCACGGGGCGGCCACCGCGCGGCCGGAGCCCGGCGCGAAGGCCCCCGCCATCGCCCGCGCCTGAGCCCGAGCCTGAGCCGCCACCCTCCGCTCCCCGCCGAGCACTTCGCGCTTCCCAGGAGACCGTATGCCCCCCGTCCTCACCCCCACCGACCGACCACTGACGCTGCACGCCTGGCGCGACTACGACGAGCAGGCCTGCGCCCTGCCGGGAATGAGCCTGGGCCGGCTCGACCTGACCGGCCCCGCCGACGCGCAGGCCGCCCAGTTGTGGGAACTCGGCGCCCGCCGCGTGCAGTTCGCCGACGAGATCGACCTGACGGCGGTGGAAGCCCCGGACGCCGCCGCGCACGCCGTCCGCCGGCTGTGCCTGATCCGCGACCTCACGGCGCACGCCGTACTCGTCCACTGGCGCCTGCGGCTGCCCGCCGGCTCCGGCGACGACGCCTGGCGTGACCTCAGCCACCTCCAGCCGCCCACGGCCCTGACCGGGCCGGCCGATGCCGACGCCGCACTGTCCCAATGGCGCGACGAGCACTACCTCTGCAAGTGCCTGTGGCGGCAGGGCCCCGGTTTCGTCCAGATCCGCGACCGCCGGTGGGGCGACCTGCGCCGCTTCACCGCCGACGAGCCCGCCTACCGCGAGGCGATCGCGCGGCTTTCCTACGGCGCGCCGTCGTCCGCGGTGCCGGAAGCCATCGCCGCCGACTTCCTGACCGAACGCCTGGTCAGCCGCACCGGCCCGTTCCTGTGGTGGCTGCCGTACCGGGTGAACCGCTGGATCCAGGAGGCGATGGCGATCTGACCGGCCCGCCCTCGGGTCTCGCGGGGCCATGCGGGTGACACGTGGCCGGGCGGCAACCCACCGGTAGGGACGATCCGGCGCGGGCTCACCCCGCTCCGCTCAGCCACGGGAAATCCCCTGCTCATCCCCTGTCCGGGTCACCGTACGCGCCGCCGCGCAGGCTCCCCGGCGGGGCCTTCGGCGCGGGCCCGGTTCGCGCTTCGGCCAACTGGCGGGCGGAAGGGAGAACGCATGTCCTGAAGGTGGGAGACGCCCTCCCGCAGTCTCATCCCTCTTGGAGGAACTCATGCGTTCCATATCCGCTCTCTGCGGTGTCGTGGTCGTCGGCGGTGCGCTGGCCCTGAGCAGCCCGGCCGTGCATGCCGAGACGGCCAAGGGCTCGTGCTCCGGCGCGATGGCCACGGCCAAGTCGGCCAAGTCCATGTACGACTCCTACGACAGGGAGCTCAGGGACCTCACCAACCAGGGCGGACACCCGGACCGGTCGCAGCGCGACCACCTGGGCATGCTCAGGATGAAGTCCGACAACGCGTCCTCCATGGCGAACCGGACCTGCGGGAAGCCCAAGAAGTCCATGCCCAAGAAGTCCATGCCCGCCAAGCCCCGCCCCAAGGCCATGCCGCACGGCAAGGTGAAGGCCGGCTCCGGGGCCATGAGTGCCGCGTCGGGTCCGTCGGACCTGGCCCTGACCATGTCCGCAGCGCTGGTCGCGGGTGCGGCCGGGGTGTGGCTGCTGCGCCGCCGGGACGACGAAGAGCTCGGCTGACCCGGATTCTCCGGTCACAGGAGCTCTGCCCCCACCGCCTGGCCGTGGCAACTGCCGCCGGCAGGGCAGCGGGGGGCAGGGCTCCGCCCCGTAGCCACCCCACCGCGCCGGTCATCCCTCGAAATACGTCTCGTGAAAAACGTCTCGTGACAGACACCTCGTGAAAGACACCTCGTGAAACGCATCGCGCCTGCGTCCCTCCCCCGTGGCACCGCCCGCATCGTGGCCCTCTTCCTGGCCGCCGCCGGCATCGCCTGCCTGGTGTGGGGATGGCACAGCCATCACTCCACGCCACCGCCCCAGCCCTCGCGTGCCGAAACCCTGACCCGGCAACCGGACACCGAAGCCGGGGGCCGCCCGGGCCCCGCGCCGCTTCCGGAATCGGAACCGGTGCGCGTGCGGATCCCGCGCACCGGCGTGGACGCACCGTTGATGAGGCTCGGACTGGACCACGACCGTCATCTCGACGTCCCGCCCCCCGACGACCGCAATCTGGCCGGCTGGTACCAGGACGGCGTGACACCCGGTGACACGGGAACCGCCTTGATCACCGGACACGTGGACACCAAGACCGGACCCGCGGTCTTCTACTCGCTCGGTGCGTTGAAGAAGGGCGACACCATCCGCGTGGTCCGCAAGGACGGTCGCACGGCGGTCTTCACGGTGTATGCCGTGGAGGTCTTCAGCGGCACCCACTTCCCCGACGAAAAGGTCTACGGCGCCTCGGCACACCCCGAACTCCGCGTCCTCACCTGCGGCGGCGGTTACGACCGGGCCCACCACGAATACCTCGGCAACGTCGTCGTCTTCGCCCGCATGAGTGCCATCGCCTGACCCGCCCAGGCCCGCCCCCGCACGGGCCGGAAGGTAAGCTGGCCTGCGACGGTGGCCTCGGGCGCACCGTTACGGCGGTGGGGCCCGCCGTCCCCAACCGCGGCGACGAGGCCGCCAACGGTCCCTACTTGCGACCCGCATGTGGGCAATGCCACCCATGCCTGGCGAGTAGGAGACGTACGTGCCGAAGCCCCGCCCCTCGATGCTGAACGAACCCGTCGATCCTGACCTCGACCTCCGCGAGCCCGTCCGCCGCAAGGGCCTCCCGGCGCGGCAGGGCCCGGTCGTGGCGGCCGTGGCGATCGGCGGGGGCGTGGGAGCGGCCGCGCGCTACGGAGCCGCCCTCCTGTGGCCCACGGCACCCGGCGGTTTCCCCTGGACGACGCTGGTCGTCAACGCCGTCGGCTGCGCGATCATCGGTATCTTCATGGTCGTGATCACCGACGTGTGGGCAGCCCACAGGCTCGTGCGCCCGTTCTTCGGCACCGGTGTCCTCGGCGGCTTCACGACGTTCTCCACCTACGCCGTGGACCTCCAGCGCCTGCTGGCCCGGGGCAAGGCCGGCGCCGGGCTCGCGTACCTGGCGCTCACCCTCGCCGCCGCGCTGGCCGCCGTCTGGATCACGGCCACCTTGACCCGCCGCATCGTCGAGTGGAGGCAGCAGTGAGACTCACCGGCCCCGCCCTGCGCGTCACCGTCTTCATCGGGGAGAACGACACCTGGCACCACAAGCCGCTCTTCACCGAGATCGTCCACCGCGCCCATCAGGCCGGCCTGGCCGGCGCGTCCGTCTTCCGCGGCATCGAAGGCTTCGGGGCTTCGTCCCTGATCCACACCACCCGCCTGCTGTCGCTGAGCGAGGACCTCCCGGTGGCCGTGGTGATCGTCGACACCGAGGACCGGATCCGCGCCTTCCTCCCGCAACTGGACGAGCTCGTCGACGAGGGGCTGGTCATCCTCGACGAGTGCGAGGTCATCCGTTACACGGGCCGCACCAAGGAGGGACGGAAACGGTGAACTGGCTGCTCGTGATAGCCGGAGCAGTGGTCGGGGCCCCGCTGCGCTACCTCACCGACCGTGCCGTGCAGGCCCGGCACGACACCCTGTTCCCCTGGGGCACGTTCACCGTGAACGTCGTCGGTTCGCTGATCCTGGGCCTGGTCACGGGAGCGGCCGCTGCCGGGGCGGCCTCCTCCCATCTGCAGTTGCTGCTCGGCACCGGCTTCTGCGGCGCCCTGACCACGTACTCCACGTTCTCGTACGAGACGCTGCGGCTGGCGGAGGACGGCGCCCGCTTCTTCGCCTTGGCCAACGTCGTGGCGAGCCTGGTGGCGGGCCTCGGCGCCGCCTTCGCCGGCGCTGCGCTGGCCCAGGCCGTCTGGGGTTAGGGCATCCGGGTCATCCCGGCCTTCAAGAGTCGGATCACGGCCGCGCGGCGGTGACCAACCAGGCCCCGCTGCGGAGCCGTACCGCGCCGTTCTCCTCGTGGGCGCGCAGGATGTCCGTGAGCTTCTGCCGCGCGCGGCCCTGAACCTCTGGGGGAACTTGGCCGGTCAGGTGGCGCCCCGGACCGGAGTCCAGCAGAAAGGCGGCCGCATCGCCCGCGTCGCGGCCCCACAGTCCCACCGCCTGCACGCGCTCCGCGGTGACGTGCCGCCACCCGGCGGCGGACAGCACTTCCCGGGTGCGGTCCGGGTCCGCCAGGGAGAACATGCCCGGAGCTCCCGGCGCTCCGAAGTCCCCGACGGGGAGGAGGTCGCTCAGTGCGGCGATCGCCTGGAGCCATTCGTTGTCTCCCGGCTCCGCACTGCAGATGAAGGCCATCCGGCCGCCGAGCCGCACGGCCCGCCCCAGGTTGGTGAAGGCGGCCACCGGGTCGGCGAAGAACATCACCCCGAAGCGGCTGATGACGACGTCGAACGTCTCCGGTGTGAAGGCGTGGGCCTGGGCGTCGCCCGCTTCGAAGCTGACGTTGCCGAGCCCCTCGCGCTCGGCGGTGTCACGGGCACGCGCCAGCATCGGCCCCGACAGGTCGAGCCCCAGGACCTGGCCACTACGTGACCGATGCGCGGCCAGTCTCGTCGTCTGCCCGGCCCCGCAGCCGACGTCCAGGACGCGGTCACCCTCGCCGACCGCGGCGGCGGTCAGCAGCGGCTCGTTGAAGCCCCCGTTCACCGCGTCCCAACGCTCCTGGTTCTCGGCCCAGTAGGTGCCCTCGTAACCGTTCCAGGCCGCCGCCTGGTCGGTGTTGACGATGCGTGACATGCGTACCTCCTGCTGCCGGGCGTGAACCGTGCACTGGGCGCGGAGCTGCCGTCGGATTAGTATGGGCGTCCGCCCAAACAGTATGGGCAACTGCCCATACCGGCAATCCCCTTCCCACAGTCCGCTTCCACTCACCCGCTTCCAGGACTCCGCTTCCCGGCAACACCCCGTCGGGCAGTCCGGTGTTCCCCTCGCCCTCAGGAGAGGCTCATGTCACCCCGTGGAGTAGCGATCCCCGACGTTCGCGACCGGCTGTTCGACGCCGCGGAACGGGTCCTGGCCGGCGCCGGCCCGTCCGCCCTGACCAGCAGGGCGATCACCACCGAGGCGGGCTGCGCCAAGGGACTGCTGCACGCGCATTTCTCCGGACTGGACGAGTTCATCGCCGCGCTGGTCCTGGACCGCTTCGCGCGCATCGCACGGCAGGCCGGACAACTCCCCGGCCAGGCGGGCACCGCCACCGTGGCCGAGAACCTCCGGAAGGTCGCTCTCGCACTGCTGACGTCCGTGAACCCGACGGTCGCCGGCCTCGCCATGACCCGCCCCACGGTTTCTTCGGCGGTCCGTCAGGCGCTGGAGGCGGGCGCTCCGGGATTCGCGGCGATCCAGGACGCGATCGCGGCGTACCTGGATGCCGAGCGGCACCACGGACGTCTCGCGAACGACACCGACAGCCACGCGGTCGCGCTCGCCCTCGTCGGGTCCGTCCACCACCTCCTGATGACCGGCTGGGCCGGCACACCGGACCCCCGCGAACAGGTCGAGGGGCTGGTGGCCCAACTGATCGGCGGCGCCGGCAGCTGAGGCGCCCGGAAGTCCAGGAAGCTCCCGTGAGGCCAGGAAGCTCTTTATTCAGCGAGCAGGCGGTGGAAGAACGAGCGGTACTGGCGCAGGGCCACCCGCAGACCTTCGGTATCGACCTTCTCGCCCTGCTTCCACTGCTCTTCCAGCGTCTGTTTGTGTTCGGCGAACGTCGTGGCCAGCGTCTGCATGACCTCCGCCACCAGCGCGTCGGCGGCGTGTACGGCCTCGCGCGGGTCATCCACGAAGGTCGTCTGAATTGCCTGCCAACGGTCACGGAAACTTTCCGCGTCGTCCGGGGCGAGAAGCTGCGGAGCCGCTTCGTCGTCGGGTGGCGCGCCCGAAGCCGGCATTTCCCGCCCGGTCCTCTCCGTTTCCGCGGCCCCCTCCGTTTCCGCGGCCCCCTCCGTTTCCGCGGCCCCCTCCGTTTCCGCGGTCTCCCCCGGAATGGGGACACTCTCGCCGGGAGCGGTGGGAACGTCGCTCGCCGGTACCGTCGTGTCGTCCGGCACCGGTGGGGGCATGGACTCCGACGCTGGTGGGGAAGCAGGGGGCTGAGCGGCAAGGTCTTCGGTGGACAGGCCCCTGGCCCTCGTGTCCTGATCGCGTTCCATTTTCTCCTCCCTCACGGTCTCAGGCTCTGGCGTGGCGCGCTTGGCCACCGTCGGACAGCAAATCCTCGAAGAGGGCGCGGTAATGCACCATCGCTCCTCGTAGTTGCTCAGTGGTCGCCCGGTGCTGGGCGCTGAGCGTTTCGACTTCATGAGCAGCCCGGTAGTGCTCCAACGTGCGGCCGTGTGCGACCGAGAGGTCCTTGAGGCGCTGCTCGAAGTTCTCCGTCGGATAACCCCGTTCATGCATCAACGAGGTCACGAGGCGGTCGGCGTCGTGCACGGCGTCCTCGGGCCGATCGACGAATTCTTGCTGCACGCCGGTCCATTCACGGCTGTAGCGCTCGCGGGTGCTGCTTTGCAGGGGTTTTATCTCCAGCGAGTCATGCCGTCTCTCCCGGGCCCTGAGCTCACGCTCACCGGCCATGCGACCGTCGGCACTCTCGACGGTCCGCTCATATTCGGGCCCGAAACGCTCGCGGAGCCGGCGACGCCGAACCACGAGCGAGGCCGCCACCGCAAGGAGCGCAATGACCACCACGACGGGGATAATGATCGCAAGAAGGGTCCCTGTCGACATCGAACGCACCTCCGTTGAAAGCGTCCTCATTCCACTCTAAGACGGCTGTGCGCAGGTTGGTCAGGCGACGGATTTCCCCACTCGCCCTCACTGTCTTTCCCGCCCCTTCATAGGAGCTTTCCCGCCCCCTGCTGAGCGCTGTCGGCGACACAGGCGTGAGGGGTCGAATGCGGAGCGTCCCGAAGAAGTGGGGTTCAGGGACGTCGGGCCAGCAGGAGGTCGACCACGTAGGTCTCCGTCACCATCTCATCGGGGAAGATGTCGCGCAGCCGACCGCGTTCGGCCGTGAGAAAGGCCCGGTTGTGGGTTTCGTCGAGGACGAGGAATGCGGAACGACTGCTGATATTCGCGAGGTGGGTGTCGAGGGGGACGGTACGGCTCCACCGCAGTTGGCGGCGGACGACATGCAGCCCCGCAAGTCCCGCGAGCCGGGTGGCCTCACCGTCACTCAGGCGCGTTCCGGCGGGGGACTTCACCCCGCAGTGGTGCGCGATCCGCTCGTGCTGCGCCGCGATCCACGGTACGTCGAAGGCGTGGGTGTTCCACCACACCGCGAGCGCGCCACCCGGGGAGAGCACGCGCACTGCCTCCGGTACGGAGCGGTCGGTATCGGTCCACTGCCAGGCTTGTGCGTAGGTGATCAGATCGTGGGAGCCGTCGGTGAGCGGCAGCGCATTACCGTCGCCCCGGACGATCGGCACGCCGGGGAGGGCACTGCGGAACTGAGCCGCCATCCCCTCACCGGGCTCCACACCGATCACCTCGGCGCCGCGCTCGGACAACAGCGCGGTGGCCATACCCGTCCCCGCCCCGACGTCGGCGACCCGGGCCCCTGCGAGGGGCCGTCCCAGGAGCTCCTCGATGACGTCGAAGAGGGCCGGCGGGTACGAGGGGCGGCTCATCGCGTAGTCGGCAGCGGCCTTGTCGAATGCTCGGGCGCGCGAATCGGTGGTCATCTGCCCATCATGCCGCCACCGTTCTGAAGTCGGCCTTTCGCGGCCGCCGTTGGGGCCACCGCCCCGGAGGGGGACGCACCAGCGATTCCCTCCGGCATCGCGGGCTCGGGCAAGCTGCGGAGGAGGAGCCAGCCGAGGGCGGGCAGGGCGATGAGGGGGGTGAGGGCGGTCCGGAGGGAGGTGGCGTCGGCGAGGGCGCCGAGGAGGGGGCTGGCGATGCCGCCGATGCTGACGGTCAGGCCCAGGGTGACGCCGCTGGCCGTGCCCACGCGCCGGGGCAGATAGTCCTGGCCGAGGGTGACGTGCAGCGAGAAGGGCACGTACAGGCCGGCCGAGGTCAGGGCGACCAGTACGTACAGGAGCGGGCCGGGCACGAAGACGACGCCGGCCACGGCGAGGACGGTCAGCGCGTAGGACCACTGGACGACCCGGATGCGTCCGTAGTGGCCGGCGAGCTTGCCGCCGGCCACCGTGCCGATCGCGCCGCCGAGGTAGAGCACGAACAGGGCGGCGGTACCGGAGACGTCGCCTCCGCCGGTGCGCTGGCGCACGTAGAGCGAGATGAAGGCGCTCAGGCCGACGAAGACGATCGAGCGGCAGACGATGGCCCCGGAGAGTTTGATGAAGGACGCCCAGTCGTCCCGGCCGCCGACCACGTCGTCCGGACTGCCGATGGTGGGGTTCCGGTCGCCAACTACCGCAGGAATCACGCCGGTTGTTGTCGCCGCCACAAGCCCCCACGCACCGGCTGCCGTCGTCGCCACCGCGTCCCTGGCCCGCATTGCCCGGAGGGCGGCCGTGCACAGTGCGGCGCCGGCGACGGCGGGGACGGCCAGCAGCGGGGAGGCGTGCAGGCCGCCCGTGGTGATGACCGCGGAGACCATCAACGGGGCGGTGGCGAAGCCGAGGTTGCCGCCGAGGGAGAACCAGCCCATCGCGGTGTGGCTGCCGCGACTGGCCTGGCGCGCGACGCGCGCCGCCTCGGGGTGGTAGGCGGCCACGCCGATGCCGGAGACGGCGACCACGGCCAGGGTGAGGGTGTAGGAGCCGGCGATGCCGCTCAGGGCGACGCCGACGCCGCCCACCACGGTGCTCACCGGCAGCAGCCACGGCAGGGCCCACCTGTCGGTGAGCGCCCCGAACAGCGGCTGGATCACCGATGACAGCAGCGAGGCGGCCAGCACGATGCCGGAGGCCGCCGCGTAGGTGTAGGCGCGTTCGGAGACGAAGAACGGCACCAGTGCGGCGACCGCTCCCTGGTAGACGTCGACACAGGCGTGGCTCAGGGCCAGGAGCGTGAGGGAGCTGCTGCGCGGCGCGGTGGTGTGGTGGTGGTGGGTCGTGGTCACTCGTCGATCGTCGCGACTCCCCGCATGTCGCGCTTCCGATAAATTGCCAACCCATGCCGAACATCCGCCACCTGCCGGAAGCCCCCACCCGCGTCCAGTCGCTGGCCGCCGGAGAAATCATCGACGCGCACCGCCACGACGACCACCAGATCGTCTACGCGGGCTCCGGCGTCGTGGCCGTCACCACCGACGCCGGCACCTGGTTCGCGCCCGGGACCCGCGCCCTCTGGGTCCCCGCCGGAACCGTGCACGCCCACCGCGCGCACGGCCACCTCGACCTGCACCTGGTCGGCCTGCCCGCCACCGACAATCCGCTCCGCCTGGACGCCCCCACCGTACTGACCGTCAGCCCGCTGCTCCGCGAACTGATCCGCGCCTACACCACTGCCCCCGATGACCACGGCCCCGAACGCCGCCGTCTGCACGCCGTCCTGCGCGACCAGTTGCGGGCCTCGCCGCAGCAGCCCGTGCACCTGCCCTCCCCCACCGACCCGCGGCTGGCGGCCGTCTGCGCGCTGCTCCACGACGACCCCGCGGAACCTCGCACCCTGGCCGCCCTCGCCACCGCGACGGGCTCCGGCGAGCGCACTCTCAGCCGCCTCTTCCGCGCGGAGCTCGGGATGACCTTCCCGCAGTGGCGCACCCAGTCACGCCTCTACCACGCACTGCGGATGCTGGCCGACGACACCCCGGTCACCACCGTCGCCCACCGCTGCGGCTGGTCCTCCACCAGCGCCTTCATCGATGTCTTCCGCCGCTCCTTCGGCTACACGCCGGGCACCCACAACCGTCGCTCCTGACCTCCGCCGCCTGCGGGAGCGCCGCACGCCCCCGGCCGTCGGGCGTCGGCCGGCGCCCTCGGGCCTGCTGCCCGGCATCACCGAGAGTGACGCGCAGCACGCCGGCCTCGACGCGCGGCCGGAAAGGCGGGCCGGGCCGCCCCGCGGCGCACTCGTCCGTCGGGCGCTCAGGGTGCAGAGTGGAAGGCGTGAGCCTCCGGCCGCGCTTCGGTGATCTGCGGCAGCCGTGGCAAGCCAGTCATGCGCTGGTCCTGATTCCGCTTGTGCTCATCGCGGTGATCACCCTCGTCGACATCGTGGTCCCGGCCGATGTCCATCTGGGGCCGCTGCTCGTCGTCGCTCCCGCGCTCACCGCCTCGTTCGCCGGCCCCTGGCTCACCGGGTTCGTCGGATTCCTGGCCGTGCTGGCCCAGGCGTACATCGGGCTGCACTTCGGCGTGCTCTTCACGGAACGCAATGTGATGGTGCAGGTGCTCGCCCTGGCCGCGCTTTCGGCCATGATCGTGTTCTTCTGCGTGGTGCGCGAGCGACACCGGCAGGAGCTGGCGAAGGTACGGTCGGTGGCCGAGGCCGCCCAAAAGGCGCTGCTCCGTCCGCTCCCCCACCACATCGGTCCGTTGCACATCGCCTCGTTCTACCTGGCCGCCGAGCAGGAGGCGGAGATCGGCGGTGATCTGTACACCGCGACCCGTACCGCCGGCGGAACCCGGCTGATCATCGGTGACGTACGGGGAAAGGGCCTGGCCGCCATCGGCGAGTCCGCCCTGCTGCTCGGCGCCTTTCGCGAGACGGCCCACCAGAACCTGACGTTGCCCGCCCTCGCCGCCGCACTCGACCGCAGCGTCTGCCGCTATCTGACCGACTTCGTCGAGTCGGACCGCGACATCCCCGAGCACTTCATCACCGCGCTGCTGCTGGAGATCCCCGACGAGGGCCCCGCGACCCGGATGACCGACTGCGGGCACCCTCCGCCCCTGCTCCTCAGCCAGGGGCACGTCACCCTCGTCCCGAGCCCGCACCCCGCTCCGCCTCTGGGCATGGGCGGAATGGGGGCGGGCAGCTACCCCGTGGACGAGATCACCTTCGAGTTCGGTGACACGCTGCTGCTGTACACCGACGGCGTCACCGAGGCCCGGGACCGCGACGGCACCTTCTACCCCCTCGCCCAGCGCGTCGCCCGCTGGCCCAGGAGCGACCCCGAGGCACTCCTGCACCACATTCGCCGCGATCTCCTCGCGCACTGCAGCGGACACCTCGGCGACGACGCGGCCCTCATCGCCATCCAGCGCACGCCCGTCCCCCAGCCCCGCCACCGTCTGGGGTTCTTCAGCCAGACCGACGGCTCCCGCTGGTGAGGCGGTGAGGCGGTGAGGCGGTGAGCCAGGGCGGTGGGGATCAGACGGTGGCCAGCCCCAGACCGTAGAACCGGACCGCGTACGGACGGATGTCCTCGCCCTCACCGCCGATCAGCAGGTCGTGCGGGGACGCCACGCCTTCCGCACGTGCCGTCGCCACGACCATCTCCGCCAGTGCGCGGCCCCGCGGCTCCCCTGGGCCGCCCGCGTCGAAGCGCCACTTCGGGTCGTGGTCGTCCTGCCAGGTCTCCCGGCTCATGGGGTGCTCGGCAACGGTGCCCCAGCCGAACGATGCCGGGTCGATATCGCTTTCCGCATAGGAGGCCAGCATCAGGCGGTGGTCGGCGTCGATGTCGAACAGGATCGGTGCGGAGCCGCCGACCCGGCCGTAGACCGGGATGACCCGGGCGATGCCGAGTGCGGCGAACTCGGCGGGCAGGGTGGTGAAGAAGGCCGCCAGCGCGTCGGTCAGCGTCTCCCAACTCCGCACCGACCAGCGGGCGGGCAGGCTCAGACCATTGTTGGCGGGGCCCGGCCGGCTGCCGAAGTAGCCGCTGATCGCGTGCTCTTCGCCGTGGCCGAGGCTCCACAGCCAGTTCTCGAACGGGGCGGTGGGCGCGAGGACGAGTTCCGGCCCGCGGCTGCCCGCCCGCAGCTCCAGGGTGTCCCGCCTCCCGCGCCAACGCAGGAACGGCGCACCCCAGGCCGGCGTGGCGGCGTAGTACGGGCCCATGGAACCGTACGAGCCGATGGCCGACGGCTCGCCGAGCGCGTCGGCGAGTTCGTCCTTCGCGGTACGGAACATCTCCGCCTGCCGCACAGGGTCGAGGTCGGTTGCGGCGTCGGCTCGGGAGGCGTGATCGGCTTGGGGTGCGGTCGCCGTCACGCTCGCCACGAGTTCGAGATAGGTCTCCTTCTCGACATACCGCTCCTCAGCCGGCCCGACGGGCCGCAACCTCAGGTCACCCGCCTTCGCCTCGCCGGTCCCGGCGTCGCCCGCCGACGCCTGGTCCACGATCTCGTCCCACCGCCGGCCCAGACCCTCGACGAGGGCGCGGGCGCCGTCCTCGGTCCAGTCTCCGGTCTCCGCCGTGCGGAGACGTAGGGCGAGTTCGGCCAGCGGTTCGCCGGCATGGGTGAGGTGTCGTTCCGTCATGCGCCGATTCTGTCGTACGCCCGGAAGCGCTGGTCAAGCCACCGGGTGGCGGTGCACGGGCGGCAGGTCGGGCAGGAGACCGGGCCAGACCGTGTCCAGCACCTGCGCACTCGGCGTGAACAGCCCGGACGCCAGGGCCGGCAGGTCGCTGATCTCGTGCCACTCCCAGCGGCGGATCAGGTGGGGCTCCCGTACGACCGGCTCGCCGGTGAAGGCGGTGACCCGCACGGCGGCGGTCAGACGCGGGATGCCGTGGGTGGAGTCCATCAGGATCGCCAACAGCCGTGCGTCGCCGAGCTCGGCCCGCAGCCCGGTCTCTTCCGCCAACTCCCGGACGGCGGCCTCGGTGAACGACTCGTCCGCGTCGTTCTTCCCGCCCGGAAGCTCCCAGCCCCCTCGGACGGAGTGCCCCAGGAGCACGCGGCCGGCCGCGTCCGTGACCACCACGCCGGCGCCCGACAGCGCGTGCGGGGATGGACGCCCCTTGTTGCCGTACGCCACCGGCCAGGAGACCGGAGTGCGCAGCACCAGGACGGCGAGCCCTTCGGCGTCCCGGCGTTGGACCGTGCGCCAACCCGCGGTCAGCAGCGCGATCTCCGCCTCGTCGAGGGCGATCTCGCGCCTGTCGTCGGGTACGGAATCGGCGACGGGGGTGATGACGACCAGGCCACCACCGGGACGCAGGCGTTCGCGCAGCCGATTCAGGACGCGGGTGCGGTCCCGGACGAACGCCAGGGACAGGCGGAGGGTGATGAGGTCGTAGCCGGCGTGCAGTTCGTCCAGCGCGTCGCTCTCGATGTCGCACCGGACGAAACGCACGCGGGTCGCCGCCCGGGCGGGCGGCTGCGCCGCGGCGAGCCGGAGGGCCGCCGGGGCGTGGTCGATCGCGTCCACCTCATACCCGTCGGCCGCCAGGTGGCGGGCCAGCTCACCCAGCCCGCACCCCACGTCCAGTGCTCGACCGCCACCGTCCGGTGCCGGCACGAGTGCGTGCAACAGGGCCCGTTCCACATCGCCGAGCGGGCGGAAGGATTTCCCGTCGTCGTAGTGCGCATCCCATTCACGCGGTGCGGTGTATCCCATTCCACGTCCCACCTTCCGGCCGCCTTCGGCCCTTCCTGGGTCCGTCGTCGGACTTCCTCGGCCCGTCGTCGCCAGTCTTCACCTCGGCACGTCGAAGTGAACGTCCCCTGGAGACATCGGGATCGGTCTCACCGCCCCGTGCGCATTCCCACCCCGAATGGGTGAAAAGTGCTCCACCGGCCTCACTTTGAGCACGTGTATGCCGAAAGGGGAGAACAGGAAGCGGCAAAGGGTCGCTTGCATTAATCGGAAGGTTCGGTATGTCACGGATCACGCGGATGACCGCTCTGGCTGCTCTCGCGGCAGGCACCGCTGTGTGCGGTACATCGGCTGCATTCGCCGACAGCAACGTGGCCGGCGGCGCTGTTGGTTCACCGGGGGTGGTGTCGGGCAACCTCATCCAGGTCCCGATCCACATTCCGATCAACGTCTGTGGCAACACCGTCGACATCGTTGGCCTGTTGAACCCGGCCTTCGGCAACAACTGCCTCAACGGTCTGGAGCGGCGTGTGATCATCCACCGCGTCGTCAAGCACTATCACCACCACGACTTCAAGGGGAAGCACAAGATGGGCCACCACGGCTCCAAGCACCACAGCCACAGCAAGTAACCGGCGCCGCCGCGACCGGGCCGGGCCGTTTTCCCTCCGATAGCCCTTCCACTCTTCCCGGCGGGATCGGCCCGCCTTCGCGCGGCGTTCCGTGGCCGCACCATGCAGAGCATGGTGCGGCCCGGTGCTTTTCCGGAGCGTCTCCGGGTGATCTTTCAGAGCACGGCCAGCAGTTGCCGGGCGAACTCCTTCGGGTGCTCGGTGCAGCCGACGTGCCCGCCGGGGAATTCCACGGCCTTTCCGCCGATCAGTTCGGCGAGCCGGGTGGCCGGCCCGTACAGTGCCTCCTGCGCGCGCGAGTCCCGGCCGACCGCCGGCACCAGGCGGTCCGCGGCGCGCTGCAGTGCGGCGACGTCGGGCACCGAGCCCGAGAACGGGCACAGGATGTGTTCCAGGAAGACCGGCAGGTTGGCGTGCATCCGCGGCGCCATCTCCTGGATTTCCGGTGGCAGTTCGGTCACTGATTCCCGGTCCTCCGGCCGGCCTCCCAGCCCTTCGCTGAAGCGCGCCATCGCGGCGGCGACGCCCTGGGTGCGGAACGTCTCGCGTACGTCGGCGAACAGCGCCCGGTGCGGGGCGGGGTCCGGGAGGAGCTCCAGCAGAGGCGGTTCGTGGGCGACGACCCGGTGCAGCCGCTCCGGGTGCCGGGCGAGCAGGTCGAGGGCGACGATGGCCCCCGAACTGCTGCCGAGGACGGACGCCTCCTCGTTCGGCGAGAGCAGTTCCAGCAGCCGGTGGGCGTCGTCGCTCCAGACCTCGACCCGCTGGTCGGTGAGCGGGCCATGGAGGCGGCTGCGGGACAGACCGCGCGGGTCGTAGGAGACCACGGTGTAGCGGGTGGCCAGATCGTCGGTCATGGCCGCGTACAGTCCGGCGTCCGCGGCGCCGCCGGGTATCAGCAGCAACACCGGGCCGCGGCCGCGCCGTTCGTAATGGAGGGTGGCACCGGGCACGTCGAGAGTGCCGGTGGTGGGCTCGTTCATCGTCGTTCCCCCTGGGGTCGGGTCGGATCAGGCAGGTCAGGTCGGATCAGGTCGGGTCGGCCAGTTCTCCAGGAGCACATGCAGTGCGTCGAGGGAGCGGGACCAGGACTCCTGGACGGCGCGCGGGTGGCCGAAGCCGCCGCTCAACTCCAGGTGGATGTAGCCGTGGAAGGTGCTGCGCAGCAGGCGGCCGGCGTCGGTCAGGTCCGGCTCGGTGAGGTCGTAGGCGCGCAGCATGCCGTAGGTGAGCTCGACACTGCGGCGCAATCCCGTGGAGTCGCCGACCTCGTCGGGGCCGAGCTGTATCTGGGTCGCCGCGTAACGGCCGGGGTGCTCCAACGCGTAACTCCGGTAGGCGTTGGCGAAGGCGACGAGCGCGGCCTTGCCGGAGCGGCCCGCCACCGCCGCGGCGATCCGGTCCATCATCTCCTCGGACGCCAGCAGGGCCACCCGGACGCACAGGTCACGCCGGTTCTTGATGTGCGAGTACAGGCTGGCGTCCTTGACGCCGAAGTGCCGCGCGAGCGCGGACACCGTGACCTTGTCCATCCCGACCTCGTCGGCCATCTCCGCGGCCGCCCGCGTCAGCCTGGCGGCATTGACCCCCGCGCGCACCATGCAGCCTCCAGTTTCCGTTCCGGGCCCGGGACTTGACACCCGGTTGGTTTCGTCAGGCCATGCTTCCGTCAGGCCGCTCTCGCTTCCTAGGGCCTCTAGGAAAAAAGCTAGCATGGTTAGGGAGCGGCCTGCCGACGATATTTCGGGCTGCCTCGGGGTGGTCGGTTGACATACTCCGGCCATGGATATGAGTGCGAGGGCGGACGGGATACGGCCAGGTCGGGCGGGGCGTCCGGGGCCGGTGCCGGGACCGGCGAACGAATCGGGCCGTCCGATGGAGTGGGAGCTGCGTTCCGCCCAGCCGGCGGACATCGAGACGATCGTGGAGCTGCGGGCCGTGGTGATGCGCCCGGACCTGGAGCGGTTGGGGCGGTTCGACGAGCATCGGGTCCGGCAGCGACTGCGGGATTCCTTTTCCCCGCGGTACACGTCGGTCATCGTGGCCGATGACGCCTTCGCGGGCTGCGTCACGGTGCGCCCGACCGAGGAGGGGCGGTGGCTGGAGCACTTCTATCTCGCTCCGGGCCTGCAGGGGCGGGGCCTCGGATCGGCCGTGCTGCGAACCCTGTTGGAGCGGATCGATGCCGACGGCGTGCCCGTCCGCCTGAACGTCCTGCAGGGCAGCGCCGCCCGGCGGCTGTACGAGCGTCACGGGTTCACCATGGAGGCCCAGGACCCGATCGACGTTCACATGGTGCGAGGACCGGGTGCGGGCGCGGGCGCCCTCGGGACGTGAAGAGACGAGAATTACGGTTCGGGACTGGTGCCCTGGAGGGCCGCCGCGAGGAAGTCCCGGCGGGGGCCGAGGTGGCGGCCCTTGAGGTTGGGCCAGTAACGGGCGCCGAATACCTGCCCGTTGGGCAGGATCCGGGCGCCGGCCAGCAGGGCGTCCCGGTCCGTTTCTGAGGGTCGGTCCGTTTCACCGTGGGATTCCGTGACGGCCTGAGAATGTCAGTGGTGGTCCCTATACTTTCGGCGACTTGTTGATCAACACGGCCGATCGGAGATGCCATGTCGGTCCGACGGCTCGCTGCGCCCGAAGACCTGGAGACGCCGCACCCCCTCCCCGCGCGTTCGCCCGTCCCTCAGCGGATCACCGCGGTCGCGGTCACCACGGACCTGAGCCGGACGGCGATCGCGACGGCCGCGCCGTGGTTCCGCGAGTTCACCGAGGTGCTGGTGGTGACGGACGGGGCCGTGACCCGCCTGGCCGTGCCCGATCGCCGACGCGTCCAGGATCTCCTCTTCGACCCCGATGGATCGGCGCTGACCGCCATGGTCAGCGGCAACTCCATCCACCGCTGGGCCCTCACCGGCACCGGCGAGCGGTGGCCGCTCGGCATGCTCGGGAGCGGCGGATCGCACGAGCTGCGGCTCGCCCAAGTCGCGGTCGGCGGAGGGTCGTTCGCCACGGCCAACGCGTTCACCCAGAACGTCGTCGTGTGGGACGCACAGACCCGGAGCGTCCGCCATGACATCCACGAAGCGTTCAAGGACCTCGCGTACGACGACCGAGTGGTGGGCGAGGGAACCGTCGCCCTGAGTGCCGATGGAGCACGCCTGGCCTTCAGCCGCCCTCGCCGCTCGATCGTGACGAAGGACGAGGGTGTCGTCGTCCAGGAAATCGGCAGCGGCCAAGAAAGCGGCAGCGGCCAGGAAATGGGCAGCGGAGCGTACGCCGAGCACCGTACCGGTATCCCGTGGGCGAACGGCCTGGCGTTCCGTCCGGACGGTGCCGCGCTCGCCGTCGTGGGTGCCCGCCCGGATCAAACGGTGGCCACGGTCGTCGACCTGAACGACCCGGCGGACGACCCGGAACCGCTCGTTCTGCCGACCGATCAACGCGTCGACCGGACCAACCTGCGGCCCGTATGGTGCGGCGCCGAACCGCGCGTGCCGATCGTCGACCGGAACCGCGTCACCGTCTGGAACCTTGCCAGCGGCACCAAGGTCCACTCGGTGGACGTCCCCGGCCCGCGGATCGCCGCCACGCTCACGCCCGACGGCCGCACCCTGGTGATCGCTTCGCCCGTCGACGGTGTGCACGCCCACCCCCTCCCCTGACTCCGCACCACGTAGGACGCCGTTGCGATGAGCTCCCTTGACGAACTGCTGAAGGCACGCCCGACCAAGCAGGTCTGGCACGAAGTCTGCCTGCACCTGGCCCAGTTGGACGAGGAAGGCCTGGCCGCTGTCGCGCCGCGGGTGCTGGCCTGGCCCGCGCAGCAGCGCCCGATGCCCGACGACTGGTGGGCCCAGTGGACGGCGGGCGAGGTGCGCCCGTACCACTCCCTCGCCGGAGTGCGCCACCTCGGACACCTTGGTGTTGCGGAGGGCGAGCGTGTGGTGGATGAGGACGCGGAAGTGGCGGAGGAGACGGGGCTCGACGAGGCGTACTTCTACCACGGGGCGACCGCGGTGGCGGTGCCCTCCGACCTGTCCTGGGTGGCGTTGGGCGCCGCGGCCGAGTGGCACCACAACGGTGGCGACATCGTCCGCTGGGACACCGTGGAGACGGACCGGCTGATCTGGTTCCTCCACGGAGCCAACTATCACGACGAGCCCCACGACATGCAGGTCAGCCCGGACGGCCGGACAGTGGTGACGTCTGTCGAAGGCCGCCTGCACGCCTGGTCCGCCGCGACCGGGGAGCAGTTGTGGGCCCTTCCGGTGACCTCCGGGCCCTCCGACCGGGACGACGAGGACGAGGAGGGGGACGAGGACGACTTCGAGGACGAGGAGGGGGATGAGGACGGGTACGAGGACGAGGACGGCTTCGAGGACGGCTTCGAGGACGAGGTGAGCCTCGGCATGGATGACCCCGTCCGGATCGGTTTCAGTGGCGACGGCTGCCGGGTGGCCACCGGCACCTGCGTGTCGGGCCGGGTCGCCGTTATGGAGGCGGATACCGGCCGGGTGGTGCTCACCGTTCCGGCCGAGGAGAAGGCGTTCGGCCCCGTCGCACTGGACACGAGCGGCCGGCTGCTGGTGCACACGTCGCCGGAAGGCCGTGTGGTGGTCCGCGAGGTCGACAGCGGCGCCGTACTGGCCACCGCCCCGACCCGGCTCAGCCAGGTGCACGCCCTCGCCCTCTCCCCAGAGGGCACCGCCGTGTTCGCGGTGGGCGCTGTGGCCGACAACACCGCACCCGCCGCCCAGTTGCTGAGCCTGGACCCCGCTCCCACGGTCGGTGAGTTGATCCGGCCGACGGAGTTCCCGGTCAAGATCGGCAGACACTCGGTCCTCGCCGGTTCCGGCACCCGCGCCGTGTGGACCGACCGCGGCCCGTACGCCTTCGTCCGGACCGGCAACGGCTCGGTGCTCTTCGACTCGACCGCACGGACGCTCTGGGCGGACCCGAACCAGCAGACCGTGTCCTTCACGCCCGATGGGCAGGCGATGGTGACCGTCAACGAGGCCATCGAGGCCTGGTTCCTCGCGGGCCTCGCCGTCCCGGAACTGCCCGCGGCCATCGACTGACGCCAGGCGGTGGCCGGCGGAAGGCGACGGAAGGCGCTGGCGGCGGAAGGCAATGGCGGCGGGCGGCGGCATGGCGGCCGGGATCACGGAGGCGTCGGGGCCGGTGGACAGGTCAGCTGCTCGGCAGCTCGGCAAATCAGTCGACGTCCGCGGGCAGGGGTGGAAGGCGCAGGTGGGCCAGGTCGTCGGGGGCCGGAGTGGTGTGCGGCCACATGGGGGTGACGTCGGCGTCGACGGCCGCGGGGGCATCGGTCAGGCGCATCCGCTCGCGCAGCCTCCCGTAGAAGTCGGTGGGCCCCAGCCGCACGACGCGCAGGCGCTGAGGGGCCGCGTAGACACCGATCCAGTCCCCCGGATCCAGCACACCGCGCAACTGGCCGTCGACACTCACCGCCGCGCGGCCGGAGTGCCTCAGGACGCGGAGGGCGACGGCCTCGTCGGGGGCGGCGACCACCGAGCGGTTGAAGGTCATGTGCGGGGCGACGGGGGTGAAGATGATGGCGTCCGCCCGGGGGGAGATGACGGGGCCGCCCGCGGCGAAACTGTAGGCGGTGGATCCGGTCGGTGTGGCGACCAGGACGGCGTCGGCGGAGTAGGAGGCGAGCAGTCGGCCCGCGAGGTACACGCCGAGGGCGACCTGCCGGTCGCGTGCCAGTTTCTCCAGCACGATGTCGTTGAGGGCCGTCACGTTCAGGGCCACCCCCCAGTCCCGGGCGACGGCACACTCGGGGCGCACCGGTGGAGGCGGCAGCGCAGGACCCCGTCCATAGCGGAGGAGCGTCTCCATCCCCTCGGGGAGTTCCAGCGGACAGGACGCCCGCATCGTCAGCATGAGGCGGGTCTCGACGTCCACGTGGCCGCGGTGGATGGTGTCCAGCGCGCATTCGACGTCGTCGGCCGGAACCTCGGTCAGAAAGCCGAGGGTGCCCAGGTCAACGCCGAGGACGAGCGCGTCGTTCTGGGCGGCCAGGCGGGCTCCGCGCAGGAAGGTGCCGTCTCCTCCGAGCGTGACGATCAGATCGGGGCGGCCGGCAGCGTCGACCTCCTCCCCCGCATCCCGCCGTTGTTCGCCCTCACCCCACACATCGATGGCGACGCAGCCGACCTCCTGACGCTCGCACCATCGCCGGACAACATCGGCGGCCGCCACGGCGCCAGGACGGCCCCCGTGGACGACGACGCCCACCCGTTGCACGCTCACCCAGCGTCCTTTCCCTCCGGGTGCCCTGTTCGGAGGCGCCTGACCATGGACGCACTGCCGAACACCGGCCACCCTCCACGGACCGATAACGCCACTTATGACACCTTTTGTCTACCTTCTCGGGCATCTTAAGGGGCTCCCTGACCTTCCAACGACCTCGCCTGCCTGGTCTGGTCCGGTCTGGCGACCGCGCGGATCGCGCTACCGCCTTCGTCAGGGATGTCCGCGGCGACCGCGTCCGGGGCGCCCTGGTCACGTCCGACCACACGGACGAGGGGGCGTCAGCCGAGTGAGAGGGGAAGGCGGCGCAGGCCGCGGAGGGTGATGTGGTCCTTCCATTCGGGTTCGCCGGCCAGACGGGGCTGTGGGGCGCGCTGGAGCAGCGTCCGCAGAGCGATCCGCGTTTCGAGGCGGGCGAGCGGAGCACCGAGGCAGAAGTGGATGCCCTGGCCGAACGCGAGGTGCCGTACGGGCGTGCGGCCGATGTCCAGCCGGTCGGGGTCCTCGTACGCCGCGGGGTCGCGGTTCGCCGCGCCGATGAGCAGCAGCAGCGTGGTGCCCGCCGGGACCGGGACTCCGGCGACCTCGGCGTCCTGCAGGGCGAAACGGACGGTGAGCTGGACCGGCGAGTCGTAGCGCAGCAGCTCCTCGACCGCGTTGTCGGTCAGGTCCGGGTCGCTGCGCAGCCGCTCCAGTTGGTCGGGGTGGCGGAGCAGGGCGAGGGTGCCGTTGCCGATCAGGTTGACGGTGGTTTCATGACCGGCGATCAGCAACAGCGTGCAGGTGGCCAGCAGCTCGTTCTCGGTGAGGGTGTCGCCGCCGTCGTGCACGCCGACCAGCGCCGAGAGGAGGTCGTCACCCGGTGCGTGACGACGTTCGACGACGAGTTCGCGCAGGTAGTCGGTGAACTCCCGGCGGGCCTGCGCCTCCTGTTCGGCGGCGCCGGGCGGGAGGAGGAAGTCGGGGACGAGGGCACGCGCCACCGCGTGCGACCACATCAGCATCCGGTGGCGGTCGGCATCGGGCACGCCGAGCAGTTCGCTGATCACCGCTACGGGCAGGGGCGTGGCCAGGCCCTCGATGAGGTCGACCGGTCCCGGCGCGCTCTCCATGGCGGTGAACAACTCGGCGGTGAGCTCCTCGATCCGCGGCGCCAGAAGCTCCACGCGTCGCCTGGTGAACGCCTGGGAGACCAGCGAGCGCAGCCGGGTGTGGCTGGGCGGATTCAGGCCCAGGAAGCCGCGCACGGGTCGGCCGTCGTCATCGACCAGGACTTCGAGGGCCGGGCGGGCCCGTCCGGTGAAGCGGGGGTCGTCGGCGTCCGGGTGCCCGAACCGCCCGTCGCGCAGGACCGCGGCGCAGTCCTCGTACCGGGTGAGCACCAGTAGCTGCTCGTCGAGACGCGCGAGCGGCGCCTGCGTGCGCCAGCGGGAGTAGAGCGGGTAGGGGTCGGCTTGATGACGCGGGTCGAGCAGGTCCTGCAGCGACGGCAGTGCGGCCGTGGCGTCGACGTGGGTCATGGGTTCTCCTCGTCGTCCTCGGGCCGGTCAGCGGGTGGCGGGCCGGCGGCCGGTGTCTCGGCGGGCGCGGCGTCGTTCGTGGGGGCGGGCGCGGCGGCGTCCGTGGTGCCGGTGGCCGCGATGCCGGCGAACAGCCACCGCATCGCCTGGCCCAGCAGCTCGTCCGGCACACTGGCGGAGTCGATCCGGCGCTGGCGCACCAGACCCTGGAAGAGCGCGATCGCGATGGTGGCCACCGCATCGGCGGAGACGGTCTCGGGCGCCCCGATATGGCTCAGCGCCTTGGCCATGAGGCTCGCCAACTCGGACCGGGGCCCGCGCAGCTCCTCCGCAAGGGTTTCCAACAGCGGCGGATTGCGCACCGCGTAGAGCCAGAACTCGGCCTGGAGCGGAGCAAAGTCGGGGTCCTTGTCGGCGGCGTTCGCCAGCAGCCGGCCGAGTGCCGGGACCGGATCATCACCGTGCTGCGCCTCGGCCACGATCTCGGTCGCCCGGGACACCTGCTGGCTGGCACGCTCCTTCAGCAGCTCGACGAAGAGCCGCTCCTTGCTGCCGAAATTGGAGTAGACCGCGCCGATGGAGAAGCCCGCCGCCTCGGCGATCTCCTCGACGGAAGCCGCGGCGAATCCCTTGCGCGCGTACGTGCGCGCCGCGGCGTCGAGCAGCAGCTGCCGGGTGCGGGCCTTGGCCTCCGCCCTGGTCGGCCGGCGCTTCGGGGTGTGATCGGCATCCGCGCTCACATCTTCCACACTACGGATAGCAGTCACTATGTCAATAGCTCATAATATCCGAAGCGGGCCCCGGCGGAGGACCGGCTGGCGGTCCGAGCGGCGGTCCTGCTGGCGCACCGGATCCATCCGGCGTTCCATGAAAATGACTGGGCGGACTGGGCGGGCTGGGCCGACTGGATCGAGGACAACGACGGAAGTCCGCAAGTGCGGTTCGCCTTCCAGAAGTTCACGGATACCGGGGTCCCGGGCTTGGGCAGCACCTTCGCCGGGGCCTTCACTTTCTTCAGTTCGGATGTCACCGGCATCTCAACTTCCAACGGTAGCCAGCGGTTGGACGCCGGCATCCTGGCAAGCTCGGGCTTCCCCTTCCCGCGCAGGAGCCCGATGCCAATCTGAGGACATTCTCGGAGGCTGAGCCCACGTCGCTCGATTCGCACGACAATCCACGTCACTCGCTCCGCACCACGTCAGCGGGCTCACCCCCACGGTCGCCGCCGTGATCGGCTCCGTAAAGTGTGGGTCATGTCGGCGGAATCACCCCTCATACAGAGCATGCGTTCGGCCGTTGCCGCGGCGCCCGATGACGTTCCCCTGCGGCTGCACCTCGCCGAGTTGCTGCTGACCGCCGGCCTCGGCGATGCCGCGGTGAGCGAGGTCGCGGTGGCACTGCAGCACGCTCCCGGTGACGGCCAGGCACGGGAGTTGATGATCCGTGCGCTCACGGGCACTTCGGCACCCGAGCCCGGTGCGGCCGCGCTTCCGCCGACGCCGCAGGCCCCGGCGCCCGACCGCCCCGCCGGCCCCCCGACCACGCCGGCGCAGAGCCCCGCACCCGCACCTCAGCAGAGCTCCGCACCCGCGCCCGCGCCGCCCCCCAACTTCGACTGGAAAGCCGCCGAGGACCAAGTCGGCGATGCCGTGCCGCCCCGGTTCGTGGAGGCGCCGCTCAGCGTGGACGGCAGCGGTGATCCCGGGGAGGCTGCCGCCTGGGACGTGGAACGACCGGGAGCCGTCCGGCTCGCCGACGTGGGCGGCATGCAGGAGGTCAAGGAGCGGCTGGAGGCTGCCTTCCTGGCACCATTGCGCAATCCGGAGCTGCGCCGCCTGTACGGCAAGAGTCTGCGCGGCGGGCTTCTGCTGTACGGGCCACCCGGCTGCGGCAAGACCTTCATCGCGCGGGCCGTCGCCGGTGAGCTCGGGGCGAGCTTCCTGTCCGTATCGGTCAGCGATGTGCTCGACATGTGGATCGGCAACTCCGAGCGCAATATGCACGAGCTCTTCCAGACGGCGCGCCGCCAGGCCCCGTGCGTGGTCTTCCTCGACGAACTCGACGCGCTCGGCGGCAAGCGCAGCCGTACGCAGAGCGCTGGTATGCGCAACACCGTCAACCAGTTGCTGACCGAGCTGGACGGTGTCGAGGCGGAGGCGAACGAGGGCGTCTTCGTGCTCGCCGCCACCAACGTGCCCTGGGACGTGGACATCGCCCTGCGCCGGCCCGGCCGGCTGGACCGGACCTTGCTGGTGCTGCCGCCCGACGCACCGGCCCGGGAGGCGATCCTCCGCTACCACCTGCGGGAGCGGCCGATCGAGAACGTCGACCTCGGCAAGCTCGTCAAGGCCACGGACGGGCTGTCCGGCGCCGATCTGGCCCATGTGTGCGAGGCGGCGGCCGAGCATGCGCTGCTGGACTCGGCGCGTACCGGGACCGTGCGCATGATCGGGATGACGGACCTGCTGTCCGCGGCGGGGCAGGTCGCGCCTTCGACGGAGCCGTGGTTCGCGGCCGCCCGCAATGTGGCGATGTACGCGAACGACGGCGGGATGTACGACGACCTCGTGACCTATCTGAAGAAGAGGCGCAAGCTGTGACCACCGTGCATCCGGCCGTCGAGAAGGCCCAGGCCCTCATCGATTTCGACCGCTACGACCAGGCCCTGGCCCTGCTCGCCCAGCACCTCGCCGAAAACCCGGACGACACGGGCGCCTGGATCAAGATCGGCTACTGCCAGCTGAACACCGACCAGCCGGAACGAGCCCTCGACGCGGCTGACGAGGCGCTCAAACTGGCTCCCGGGGACTTCGGCGGGCTCATCCTGCGCGCTCGGGCACTGACCCGGATACCCGACCGGTCATGGCGCGAGGCGGAGCCCGTACTGCGCGAGGCGGTGCGGGCCGCCCCGCACCACTGGTTCGGTTACGCGCTGCTCGCCGACGCCGTGAGCCGTATGTCCGTGATCCGCCACGCCCGGGCCACCGGCGCCCGGGAACTCCGGTACGAGGACATGGCCGAGGTCCTGCACGAGGCGACCGGCCTGGCGCGGGAGGCGCTGCGCCTGGGCCCCGACGAGGTCTACGCCCATGAAGTCGCCCAGCAGATCGCCGACTTCTCGGGCAACCGGACGCTCGCCGAGCAGCTCAACCGCGCCATCCTCCGGATCGACCCCACGCACGCCGAGGCCCTGGCCCGGCAGACCCGGCAGGACGCCGAGGCCCCGGGCGTCCGGGCCGCGCAGGCCGCCGACCTGTACGCCGGCGGGCTGGCCGCCGTACCGGACTCCGCCGAGCTGCAACAGGGTTTGGACCGGGCGACGTACCGCATGCTGCGTGGGGTGCGGTGGCTCGCCCTGCTCTGTGTCGGCCTCGCCGGGACGATGGTGGACCTGTTCGCCGTCGACGGCGAGGTGCAGCGGGAGTTGCCGCTGCCGCTCGGCCAGCGCCTGTGGTATCTCGTGCCGATGACCGCCATCTGGCTGGTCGGCGGACTGCGGCGCTACCGGCGTCGGCGCGCCGGCGTCCGGCTCAACGTGCGCTCGCTGATCCGCCGCCACGGTTGGTCCCGCGTCGTGGTGGCCCAGGCGGCCTGGGCCATGCTGTGCGCCCTGCTGATCGCCGAAGTCCCCTGGGCCGAACGGCCGTTGCCGCAGGTGCTGTTCTGGGCCGGGCTCGTGCCGACGCTCGCCACGGTCTGGTTCGACCGGCCCAGGACCCGCTGACACAACGGCGGCGTTCGTCCGTGAACGAAGGGCGCGCCGCACCGGACGGGTCCGGGACGGGTCTCTGCACCATGACTGGGGGGCCGGGTGCCTGCGGTCCGTTCGTCCGCCGGGCGGGAGTGACTGCCGGCGTCAGCCGCGGCACGCGGTTCCTACGGTGCTGTCGCGGCCGCGGAGTACTTCTTGATGAGTTCGTAGGAGCGGATGCGGTCGCGGAGGTCGTAGACCGGTGTGGTCAGCATCAGTTCGTCCGCTCCGGTCTCCTGGGCCAGTTGGGCAAGGCGGTGCAGGACGGTCTCGGGTGTTCCGACGGCCTGCTGGGCGCGGAAGCCGGCCAGCGCCTGCTGCTCCTGCGCCGTGAAGGGGTGGGTGGCCGCTTCCTCGGGCGTGGGGAAGGGGATCTCGCTCAGGCCCTTGAGGAGGCCGGCCTTGACGACGTTCATCGGCCCGATGCGCCATGCGGCTTCTTCTTCCGTTTCGGCGCAGACCGTCTCCACGCACACCAGCACCCGAGGGCGCTCGCTCCAGCGGGAGGGGGTGAACTCCGCCCGGTAACGTTCCACCGCCGCCCGGGTGTTGTCCGGCCGGATGTGGTGGGCGAGGGCGATCGGCAGGCCGAGGTCCGCGGCGAGGGCGGCACCCGCGGTGCTGGACGCCAGCAGCCAGGGTTCCGGCAGCGGGTCGAGTGCGACCTCGTCGACGAGGAAGGACAGGATCGCGGCCACGTCGTCGTGGTACTCGGCGTCCGTCGTGGGCCCGGCTCCGCGGCGTAGCGCCCGGGCGATGCCCTCGTCGAAGGTGCCGGGACCGCGGCCGATGCCCAGGTCGATGCGGTCCGGGTGGAGGGCGGCCAGCGCTCCGAACTGCTCGGCAAGCATGAGGGGCGCGTGGTTGGGGGCCAGCACTCCGCCCGAACCGAGATGGATGGTCGAGGTCGAGGCGGCGGCGTGCGCGATCAGCACGACGGGTGGGAACGCGCCGATGGCCGGGGAGTGGTGGTGCTCGGCGTACCAGATCCGGTGGTAGCCCAGCCGTTCCATCTCCCGTGCGAAGGCGGCGGTGTCGCGCAGGGTCTCCTCGGCCCGGGTACCCGTTTGGACCATCGCGACTTCCAGCGCTGAAAGCGGTACATCGATCATGGCGCCAGCATAAGGACGAGTGTTCGACGACGTGCCTCGATCTACTGGTTCGACGTCAACAAGTGATGCGGAAGCTTGGGACAGCGAAAGCCCACCGCCGCGGGGCAGGGGTTGCCCTGGTTCCCCGGACGGCGCTCCCGGACCGCGCCGCGGCCCTGAGCCTCCATCCGTTGGCCCAGCCCGTCCATCGGTCCGTTTTCGCCGTCAACCGCACGGGTACCGGCAAGTACCCCGACCTACGGCGGATAGGAGAACCGCTGGCCGCCCGCGTCCAGGCAGAGCACTCAGGGTGAATCGAAAGAGTGAAATGATCTCAAACCCTTCACCAGGAGCTCCCGGCTGCCGAAGAGAAGTGACAGGAGGCGGCAGCGTGCCGCCGCGATCGATCGGGAGATTTGCTTATGTCACGCTTCACGCGAGTGACGGCTGTTGCCGCTCTGGCGGCAAGCACTGCGCTGGGCGGCATGTCGGCAGCGTTCGCAGACAGTGACGCATCCGGCGGCGCGGTCGGGTCCCCGGGAGTGGTGTCGGGCAACGTCATTCAGGTCCCGATCCATATTCCGATCAACCTGTGCGGCAACACCGTCAACATCGTTGCTCTGCTGAACCCGGCCTTCGGCAACACCTGCATCAACGAGTCTCGGCACGTGGTGCTCCTCCGTCACGACGTCGAGCACCGTCACTTCGAGCGCCACCACCACGCCAAGCCCGTCGAGAAGAAGCACCACAAGAAGAAGAAGCACCACAAGAAGAAGCACCACCAGCCGGCCGGTGGCATTCACACCGGTGGCGGCGGCTTGGCCGGCTAGGACGGGAGCCGTCCCGGGCGTGGCCCCACGGTCACGGCACCACCCGGGATATCGCTGAAGCCCGTACCACAACACCCGGACCGGGTCGCTTCCTCCGACAGCCCTTCCACTTTCACCGGAGGAGACGGCCCGGCCCGGGCATTTTCGTGTGCCCAGGCAGGTATGTGTGCCTGGGCACTTTCGCGTGTCCGGGCAGATGGGTTTTCCCTTTCCTCACCGGAGCCCCGGCCCCGGCGCCGGTGCCAGTGCCGGTGCCGGGGCCGGTGCCGGTGCCGGTGAGCGGACGGTGAGTGTGCGGTGAGGCGACGTCGGCAGTGTGAGGGCATCGCCGGTTCCACGGAGCGGACCGGCCGCCGAGTGAGGGGCTGACGATGGCTGCGACGACGGGTGCGTTGACTGGGAAGACGGCATTGGTGACGGGCGGGTCCCGGGGCATCGGCCGGGCGGTGGCGCTGCGGCTGTCTGCCGAAGGCGCGTGGGTCGCGGTCCACTACGGGGACAACGAGGAAGCGGCCCGGGAGACGGTGAACCGGATCGAGGGGGCGGGCGGACGGGCCTTCGCCGTACGGGCCCGGTTCGGTGACGACGGTGCGGTGGACCGGCTGTTCGAGGAGTTGACGGCCGGGCTCGCGGGGCAGGGGCTGGACATCCTGGTCAACAACGCGGGCATCTCTTCGGGGAATTCCGTGGCTCAGGTGACCCGTGCGGAATGGGACCGGCTGCTCGCGGTCAACATCACCGCACCGTTCTTCGTCATCCAGCGGGCCCTGCCGCTGCTGAACGACGGCGGCCGCATCGTCAACATGGGCTCCACGGCCAGCCGGTTCGCCGTCTCCACGCAGATCGGCTACACCGTGACCAAGGCGGCGCTGGAGTCCCTGGCCCCGTCGCTGGCCAATGAGCTCGGCCGGCGCGGGATCACGGTGAACACGGTCGCGCCGGGCGCGGTCCGGACCGACCTGACCGCCGCCTACACGTCCGTGCCCGAGGTGGTGGCCGGGCTGGAGGCGGTCACCGCGCTGGGGCGCCTCGGGGAGCCCGAGGACGTGGCCGACGTCGTCGGATTCCTGGCGGGCCCGCAGGGACGGTGGATCACCGGCCGGACCATCGATGTCTCCGGCGGTACGTACCTCGGACCGATCGTCTGACCGGTGCGGGTGGCTCACCACCCGCAGGCGCTGTGGATAATCACCCACATGCGCTTCGGAATCCTCGGCGGGACGCTGATGTGGGGCGACGACGGGGCGGAGGTCTCCCTGGGCGGACCCGCGCGGCGCGCACTGCTCACCCTGCTGCTCGTCCGCCCCGGGGAGGTCGTCCCGGCCGACCGGCTGGCCGACGGCACCGGGCCGCAGGGCACCCCGTCGCCGCACGCGCTGCAGTCCCAGATCTCCCGGCTGCGCTCGGCCCTGGGCGAGGCGGCGGCGATCGAGCGGACCGGAGCGGGCTACCGGCTCGTCGTCCCCGCCGACGACGTCGACGCCGGGCGGTTCGAACGGCTGGCGGAGCAGGGCCGGACGGCTCTACGGGAGGGCGAGGCAGAGCGGGCGGCCTCCCTGCTGGGTGCGGCGTTGGAGCTGTGGCGGGGGCCGGCGCTCGCCGACGCCGCCGACAGCGAGCCGGCCCGGGCCGCCGCCGCACGGCTGGAGGAGCTCAGGCTCTCCGCGCACGAGGACCGGATCGAGGCCGCGCTGCGACTGGGCGAACACCGCGCTGTCGTACCGGAGTTGCGTGAACTCCACGACCGTCATCCGCTCCGGGAACGGCTGGCCGGGCTGCTGATGCGGGCGCTGTTCGCCGACGGCGGGCAGGCCGAGGCGCTGGTGTTGTTCGAGGAGACCAGGCGGCACCTCGCCGATGAGCTGGGCGCCGATCCGTCGGCGGAACTCGTCGGACTGCACCACGAACTGCTCAGTGCCGACCCGTCCCCCTCCCTCGCCGCACCGCCCGCCCCGCTGACGGCCTTCGTCGGCCGGGCCGGCGAGGTGGCCGCGATCGCCGAACTCCTCGGCGAGGCACGGCTGGTGAAACTGTCCGGGCCGGGTGGCGTCGGCAAGACCCGGCTGGCGGTGGAGGTCTGCGCGACGGAGACCGGGCAGGTCTGCTTCGTGGAGCTGGGCGCGGTGCGCGACGGCGCGCTCGTACCGCCGGCGCTGCTGCGCGCCCTCGGCCTGCGGGAGCGGGGACTGCATGTGGCGGCCGGTGACCGGGATCCGCTGGAGCGTCTGGTCGCGGCGCTGTCAGGGCGGGCTCTCCTTCTCGTTCTGGACAACTGCGAGCATCTGGTCGAGGAGGTCGCCGCGTTGGCGGCGCGCCTGCTGGCGGCGTCTCCTCGGCTGAAGGTGCTGGCGACCAGCCGGGAGGCGCTGGGCGTCATCGGTGAGCACCTCCATCCCGTACGGCCGCTCGACGACGGCGCGGCCGTGGAGCTGTTCACCGCCCGGGCGCGCGCGGTGCGACGCGGGTTCGTGCCCGACCCGCAGGCCGTACGGCGCGTGTGCCTGGCGCTGGACAACCTGCCGCTGGCCATCGAGCTCGCGGCGGCCCGGCTGCGTACGGTCAGCCTCGACGAGCTGGCGGCGCGGCTGACCGATCGGCTCGCCGTGGCCGCGCGCGGCACCCGGACGGTGGACGAGCGGCACCGGACGTTGCGCTCGGTGATCGCCTGGAGCTGGGACCTGCTGTCCGAGCCGGAGATGCGGGCCGCGCGGCGCTTCGCGGTGTTCGCCGAGGGGGCGAGCGTCGAGTCCGCGCTGCGGGTGTGTGACACCGACGAGGAGACGCTGGAGTCGTTGGCCGACAAGTCGCTGCTGGAGTGGGCGGGCGGCCGGTACCGCATGCTGGCGACGATCCGTGCCTACGCCGCCGAACGGCTGGACGCCGCGGGCGAAACGGCGGCGGTGCGGCGGGCGCACGCCCGGACGCTGCTGAAGCTGGCCCGCGACGCCGAGCCGTGGCTGCGCCGGCATGAGCAGCTCCGGTGGCTGGCGGTCCTCGCGGCCGAGCACTCCGATCTGCTCGCGGCCGTGCAGTGGGCGGTGGCGGCCGGGGAGGCCGGGACCGCCGCTGAGCTGCTCGCCTCGGCCTCGACGTACGGGTGGATCCGAGGTGTCTCCGGCGCGCTGGCGCCACCGGCGGTCGCACTGCTCGACACCGTGGGCGACGCCCCACCGGCCGGGCACGGCGAGGCGTACGCGATCTGTGTGCTGCTCGCGGCGTCCGGCCCGGCGGGCCGCGAGGTGTGGCGCCGTCACCGGATCGCGGCCGAACGGGCCCTGGCAGCGGCGTGGTCGGGCCCCGAGGCGGGTCGCTACCCGGCCGCTCTGCTGCTCTGGATGATGCACAACGCCGGTGACGGCGACGGGCCCGCGGCCCTCGCCCTCGTCTCCGCCCAATGTGACCGCCCCGAGCCGTGGGTGCGCGCGGTCGCGCACTACGTCCGCGCCTTCGGCTTCCTCGGCAACGGGCAGGGGGAGAAGGCCGATCCGGCGCTCCGTACCGCGGTGGCGGGATTCCGCGCGCTGGGCGAGCGGTGGGGTGCCGCGCTGGCACTGGACGCGTTGGCCGGTCTCGCGGCCGCGCGCGGCGCCCGCGAGGAGGCGCTCGCGCTCACCCAAGAAGCCCTCGCCCTCGCCGAGCAGTTGGGCGCCTGGGAAGACTGTGCTGACCTGCTGGTCAACCGGGGCGACCACCGCATTGACGCCGACCCGGCGGCGGCTCGCGCCGATTACGCCCAGGCCGCCGAGTTCGCCCGACGGGCCGGCAGCGCCTCGGCGACGGCGGCCACCCGGCGCGCATGCGGCGACCTCGCCCTCCTGGCGGGGGATCCGGCCGCGGCGGAGGAGCTGTACGCACAGGCCCTGGCGCGGCTCGACCCGCATTGGATCAAGGGGCTCGGCCACCGGGTCCGTGCACTGGCCGGACTCGGCCGCGCAGCAGAGTCCCGCGGCGACCGGGCCGCGGCCCGGGCCCACTACCAACAGGCCGCCCGGTCCGCCGCCGTCCCCGGAGCGACCCTGCCCGACGCGCTGCGCTTCCTGGGACTGCCCGAGGCGTTGGTCGAGGTGGTGGGCGGAGAAGAGATGCGACGGGACTCCGGGTGAACGGGACTCCGGGTGAATCCGGACGAGATGTCCGACGCCGAGATCGACGAGCTCAAGGAGTCCTGCCGCACGTCGGGCGACTGATGTAGGTGGCCTCCCTTTCCCCGGCGTTACGCTTCGAGCCAGATCTCTTCCATGTTCCCGGTGGCGTCTTCGGTGTGCCGCACGCGGAAGAGGGACTCGGTGCGGCCGGTGTGGTCGAGGGGTGCGACCTTTTTGAGGGCGAGGCGGCACAGGCTGCCCCAGGAGAAGACGTTGGCGGCGGCGTGCAGGTCGATGCCCGCGTCGGTCAGGTCTGGTGCGGTGATGCCGAAGGCGGCGGCCACGTCGGCCGGTGAGCCTGCGAGGTCCCAGTGGTCCACGTCTTCTCCGTACCAGCCGGCGGCGAACAGCCGGGGCCCGTCGGGGTGGATGATCTTCCAGGCGCCGTAGGTCATGGGGTAGTCGATGGTGCACGAGGCGACGATCACGGCGTCGGGGAAGCGCTCGGCGAGGGATTCCGCTTCCTCCTCGACCGGGTAGATGCCGTTGCAGTGCACGAGTCCGGGGTCGGTGATCTCGGTGACGCCGCCCCAGCATCCGACCCGTACGAGTTCCAGGTCCGCGCGGATCCCGGCGGAGGTGTCAGCCGTCGCGGAAACGGTGCCGAGGTCTTCGAGGACCGTGTCGATGGTGCCGAAGGATGAGGCGAACCGGCGGGCCGCTGCCGGGTCGTGCGCCGGAAGGCCGGCCGGGTCCGTGCGGGTTCCGGGCCGGACGAGGGTCAGACCGTATGCGCCGTACCGGACGACGTCCGTGTCCGGCGGGACGTCCCAGAAGGAGGATTCGGGGAGTACGGGGTCCGTCATGGGTGTCACCTTAGCTTTTCGGTGAACTACGGCTTTCGGGTGGGGAGTTCAGGTGCGGGGAGTGCTGAGGGATGGGGGCGGCATGGACTCCGTGTGCTGTGAAGCGAATCACAGCAGGGGGCTGTCACGGTTTGCCGGTGCGGAGTGTCTCGATGGGCAGCCGACGAGAGGAGCAGGGTGATGCCGGGCGTGCTGCCGGGGGGCCGACGCGTACGCGGGGTGGGGGCGGGCCATGACTGAGGACGCCTTCACCCAACACCGTCCGCTGCTGTTCACCATCGCCTACGAGATGCTGGGCAGCGCGGCCGACGCCGAGGACGTGCTGCAGGAGAGCTATCTGCGGTGGCGCACGGTCGATCCGGCCGGGGTCGAGCATCCGCGCGCCTATCTGGTCCGTACGGTGACCCGGCAGGCCCTGAACCACGTGCGCGCGGTCAAGGCGCGGCGGGAGGAGTACGTCGGCACCTGGCTGCCCGAGCCCATCCGCACCGCACCGGAGGTGAGCGACGACGCGATCCTGGCCGAGTCGGTGTCGATGGCCATGATGCTCGTCCTGGAGACGCTGAACCCGACCGAGCGCGCGGTGTTCGTGCTGCACGACGTGTTCGGCTACACCCACGGCGAGATCGCCGCCTCGATCGGCAAGACCGAGGTCACCGTCCGGCAGATCGCCCACCGCGCACGCGGACACGTCCACGCACGGCGCCGCCGCTTCGCACCCGATTCCGTCACCGGCCAGGAGATCGCCCAGCGGTTCCTGCTCGCCGCGACGACCGGCGAGGTCCAGGTGCTGATGGACCTGTTGGCACCCGATGTCGTGGTGCTCTCCGATGGTGGCGGGAAGGTGGCCGCCGCCCGCCGCCCGATCGTCGGCCCCGCCGACGTCGCCCGGTTCGTCCTCGGCGTGGTCCGCACCAGCGCCGCCACGTCCCGCGCCGAGCCCGCCACGTACAACGGCATGCCCGCGGCCCGGTTCGTCACCGGAGACGCACTCGACTGGCTGGTCGCGTTCGAGATCCAGGACGGACGGATCACCGGCCTCTACGGCATGCGCAACCCGGACAAGCTGCACCGCGCGGATGCGGTGTGCCCACTCGACAGAGGAGTACCCAGCCGTGGAAACCGTGACCGTTGAACGCGTCATCGACGCCCCGATCGACGAGGTCTTCGCCTGGCTCACCACGACCACCCATTACACGAGCTCGCCCTTGGTGGTGCGTTGCCGGCTGACCCGGCACGGCGAGGGCGCGCCCTACGGGGTCGGCGCGGTGCGCAGTCATCTGTGGTTGGTGGGCTGGTTCCGGGAGCGCATCACGCACTACGACCCGCCGTACGCCACCGAGTACGTCGTCGAACGCAGCCTGCCGCCATCCAGGCACGAACTCGGCCGCATGACGTTCGCCGAGGTCGACGGCGGTACCGAGGTGCGCTGGACCACCCGCGCCGAGATCCGCCTCCCGTTGCTCGGCCGTCCGCTCACCGGGCTCCTCCTACGACCGATCCTCAGCCGCACCTTCGGCAACATCCTCAACGCCGCCAACACCGCACTGACCCAACGGCCCCAACGCCGCCAGGTATGACCCCGTGGGACCGGGACCGAGGCCACGACCGCCGCAATGTCGGCGGTCGTGGCAGAGTGCTCGCATGTCCCTCTCCACGCCGCAACGGCGAAGACGTCTCGCCGCCGCGCTCCTCCTCCTGGGCGCCGCGATACCCCTGACGGCCTGTGGTCAGCAGCGTGTCGCGGCCGGTGCGCCGAGCACGTCCGCCGGTGCGAGTCCCAGCTCCCGCCCCACCCCGTCCGGGCCCGGCGCCTCCCCCTACGTGGAGCCAGGGGCCCACGACGGGGCCCCGCACTACAACGAGAACAACGCCGGCCGGCAACCCCGCGAGATGTCCCCGGCCAGCGAGAAGGACGCGCAGCGGGAGGCCCACCGCATCGAGCCGGTCCTCAAACACCTCTGGAAGCAGGGGAAGTGGGACCCGAAGAGCGTCCGCTCGGCGATGCTCGCGCTCGGGTACGAGGAGCAGCGGACCGGCCCCAAGGGCGAGCAGCTCGGCGGGAAGCTCGACGTGCGGGGCATGGAACCCCGCTTCGAGAGCGACCATTACGTCACGCACGAAGGCGCCCGTATCGGCCTCCGCGTCCACAACGACGCCTGCGTCACCGCGTTCGTGCAGAAGACCAACTACCAGGTGCAGGTCAACGGGCCGTACCTGGAGTCGGGTTGCTTCGAACCGCCCTTCGCGCACTGACGAACGCGCTGACGCACAAGGCCCCCCGGCACCGGCGCGCGGCGGGGGCCGGCGCCATGGGACCCCCCTCGCTTTCACAAACGCACAACCTCGTAAGCTGTCTTCCGTGCGAGGGAGCCCGCTCAGCCGTCCGGCGACCAACCTCCGGCTGAGGAGGGCTCCCTGCCTGGAATCACCGTCATCACTCAGCTTCGAGAGAGGGGATCCCCATGCAGTCTACGGACGCACGGCCGCCGGCACCCCGGCGGTTGGGCCGATGGCGCCGTTACCGCAGGCTCGTCGCCACCAGTTTCCTGCGCGGCGCGTCCTATGCGTGCGGTACCGCGGCCATCAGTTTCGTGGTGTGGTGGGTGCAAACCCACTGACGCGCCGACGAACCCGCTGACGCGATGGCCCCTTCGGCTGGTGCCGTAGGGGCCATTGGGGCGGATGGGTGGTTCGGCAACGTCCCCTCCGGGGGAGTGAGTTGCAGCCACCGCGGGCCACGATCCGCGTTCCTGCCCGGGCGCCTCCGATCGCCTCTAGACTTCACCTTCCTCTGGTAAGTCGGACTCATTCTGCTGGGGCGGGGGGCGGGCTGCGGATGGGCGAGGTGCGCACACTCGGGGACGAGGACTTCCCGGCGGTGTTCCGGTCGGCCGACGCCGCTTCCCTGTCGGGGCAGCGGCGTTACATGACCGGCACGAAGTGGCGGCTGCTGCTGGCCATCGCCGCCGCGGGCTGCGCGGTGTCGAACGCGGTCGCGGCGGTGGCGATGGTGCTCCTGGCATTCCTGGCGACCGTTTACGTAGAGGTCTGGATGCTGACCGAGCGGCCGGAGCGCGCCTGGTACGACGGGCGTGCCCTGGCCGAGTCGGCGAAGACGCTGTCCTGGCGGTACGCGGTGGCCGGCGATCCCTTCCCCGCCGACCTGCCCGCGGACACCGCGGAGCGCAGGTTTCACCAACGCCTGGCACTGCTGCTGCGGGAGGCGCCCAGCGACAGCATCGTCCCGGTCGGTTCGATGGCCGCCACCGAGGTCATGGCCGAGCTGCGCCGGGGCCCGTTCGCGGACCGCAAACAGGCCTACCTCACCGGACGCATCGCCGATCAACAACAGTGGTACGGGACCAAGGCCACCATGAACACCACCCTCGCCCGCCGCTGGCGGATCGGCCTGATCACCATCGAGGGGCTGGGGGTACTCGCCGCCGTACTGCGCCTCCTGGAGATCATCCCTTTCGACCTGCCCGGCGTACTGGCGGCGGTGCTGGGCGCCGGGGCCGCGTGGTTCGCGGTCCGGCAGTACGAGTCGCTCGGCCGGGCCTACACCTTCGCGGCGACCGAACTGAGCATCGTGCACCAGCGGTTGACCGCGGTGCACGACGAGTCACGGTGGGCGCAGGAGGTGGCCGACGCGGAGGAGGCCATCAGCCGGGAGCACACCATGTGGCGGGCGTCCCGCGGCGCGGGGTAGGTCCGGCGGCCACGGCGGCGGCCCGCTAGTGCAGGATCTTTTCCTTCGCCCGTTGGAATTCCGCCTCGGTGATGTCGCCCCTGCTCTTGAGCTCGGAGAGTTTGGCCAGCCTGTCCACGTCTTCGGCGGGGCCTCCCGCCACGTCCCGGATGTAGGCGTTCATGGCCTCCTGCTGTGCCCGCGCGTGGTGGATCTCGCGTTCACCCATGTCACGGCCGCGCGCGATCACGTAGACCAGCACGCCGAGGAACGGGATGACCATCACGAAGATGAGCCAGCCGGCCTTCGCCCAGCCGTTCATCTTCCGGTCGCGGAAGATGTCGACGATGATGCGGAACAGCAGGACCAGCCACCATATCCACAGGAAGATCCACATCACGGTCCAGAAGGCACCGAGGACCGGATAGTCGTACGCCAAGTACTCCATCGCTCTCTCCTGATCACCAGCCGATCAATCACCAGTGGTACGTCCCCACCGTCGCGCGCGCCGGCTGCCGACGGCATCACCCGCTACGGGCGAACAGGCGGGCCGGGCGGGGAATCGTCCGCACGGGGGCCAGGGCCGGGTGGGGTGCCGGTCGGCGCGGGCGTCGGTGGGGCGGTGGACGGCGGAGCACCGGTCGCGGCGAGCACGCCCAGCAGCACCAGCACGACGAGGACGATGCCGAGGACGAGGGCGACCGAGGCCGGTGTCGGGTAGTTCCACAGCACCAGGACCAGCGCACCGAGCGCGATGACGAGCCCGGTCGTCCAGGCCCGGTGGGCATCCAGCCACCGGCCCACTCCCCCGGTGCGCACGCCGATGCGGGTGAGCCGTCCGCCGGCCGCGCCCGTGGTTCGGGCGGTGCCGGAGCGTACCGCGCGGGCAGGGCGGCCGGGTCCGTAGAGGTAGGCGGCGATCGCGGTGATCACGGCGACGACGAACACCGTCCAGGTGCTGTTCCGCAGGAAGCGCACCAGCGTGTCGAAGACGGCTGCCGCGGCCTGCTGGGTCTGGGTGCTCGGGGGCACCGAATCCAGGTACTGGCGGCGCGCGAACGCGAGCCCGACCAGGAGCAGGAGCATCATCACGGCGAGCCCGACGCCCGCGGTCAGCAGCGTGGCCCGGTGGGCCGGTGCCGTCCACACCGCCACCACGACCAGCACCAGAACCGTCACGGGCAGCCAGACACCGACGATGTCGAGCACCATCATGGCGTTCTGCGCCTGCTGGAGCTTGTCCGTCTTCAACAGGACGACCTGCCGGTCGACGTCGGGGATGTACTTCGCCTTCTCGAAGCCGTGGTCGATGAGCCGTTGCTGGACCTTGTCCACGAGGGTCCCGATGTTCAGGACGACGGTGTCGCCGCGGGCCTGGATCGCGCTGTTGCCCTCGCCCGTGAGGACCTTGACCACGGCCGCATGGGCGCGCAGGTTGGCGGCGTCCCAGACCTTCGCGAACTCCTCGCTGGTGACCACCTTGTACACCACTTTGTGGACCACGTCGGTCACCGCGTTCTCCAGCGGGCCGCCCAGTCGCCTGGTCTGGTTGACCACCACGGGCGGCGCGTTGCGCTGGGCGAGCGACTTGGCGAGGGCGTCGGTGACCCGTTTGACGTCGAGCTCCTTGACCACGTCGTTGGTCAGCCTCGTGGTCACCGCGTTCTGGATCGCCGGCTCGCGGGCCAGCGGGGCGACGGTCTGCACGTAACGGTGGGCGTCGGAGACCTGGGACTGCGCCCAGGCGGCTACGGCTCCGAGCGGGGCCAGCAGGAAGGCCAGGACGAGCAGGACGGCCGCGCAGGCGGTGCGCAGCTTCCGGTGTTGTACGCGGGACGCGCGCCGGAGCCGCTCGTACTCGTGGCGCTCGGCGGGGCTGAGGGGGCGGCGGTCCTCCGGGCGAGGGTCCTTCGGGCGACAGCGCTCGCGGCCTTCGTCCGGGCCGTCCGGGCCGTCCGGGCCGTTGGGACCGTTGGGACCGTTGGGACCGTTCGGGCGGTCGGGGCCGTCCGGGCCGGGGGTGGCGGACGTGGACATGCGCGGCTCCTCCCTGGCCGGCCCTTGCCCTGAGGCGCCCGCGCGGGTCTCCCGCCCGGGCGCGGCCCGCGGCTCGGCTCACGGGCCGGCGGAATCCCTCGTAGGCTGCCGCGTCCGGGAGGGGCGGCCATCACCCGTTGCGGGTGGCCTTGGCGCGCCGCCTGCGGGATGCCGGCGGGGCGGCAGCCGCCTCCACTCAGGGGACCCGGCGGCCGGACGCCGCCCGTGCTGCGGCACGGCGCGGGCTGCCGGCGTTACGCTCCGTGCGACCGCGCAACCCCCGGGCGAACAGGCGGGCCGGAGCCCGCGGTGCCCGAGGCCCGGCACCCGCCGCGCCCAGCCGAAGGAGCACAGGTGAGCGGAAACGGCGGGTGGGCCATCGCTGCGGTGGCCGCCGTCACCGGCGGATACGCCCTGGTCTCCCGGCGACTGGCCGCACGCTCCGTATCGGCCCCGATGGTGTTCACCGCGGCCGGCGTGCTCATCGGTCCGGTAGGTCTCGGGCTGCTCGATCTGGAGCACGACACCGGGCCGGTGCTCACCCTCGTCGAGGCGGCCCTGGCGCTGGTCCTGTTCTCCGACGCCGCCACCGTGCGTTCCGAGGAGTTCCGCAGCGGCTGGTTCTTCCCCGCCCGTCTGCTCGCCGTCGGACTGCCGTTGACGATCGCGGGCGGCGCCCTGCTGGCGTGGCCACTGCTGCCGGGGCTGAGCGGCTGGGAACTGGTGCTGGTCGCCGTGATCCTCGCGCCCACCGACGCGTCCGTGAGCAAGAGCGCGGTGTTCGCCCCGCGCATCCCCGCGGTCGTGCGACACGGGCTCAACGCCGAGTGCGGCCTGAACGAGTGCCTGGTCCTGCCGCTCTTCGCCGTCCTCCTCGCCGGGCTGCCCGGCACGGCCGCCGCTCACCAGGGCGTGGTGGGGACTCTCCAGCGGGTGCTTCTGCTCAGCCCCGCGCTGGGACTGGCGGTCGGTGGCGCCGGTGGGTTGCTGCTGCGCCGGTCGCGTGCCGCGGACCGGATCGCCCATGACTGGCGACGCATCCTTCCGCTGGCCCTCGCCGCCGGAGCGGGCGCGCTCGCGGCGGTCACGGAGGGCAGTCCCTTCGTCGCGGCCTGGGTGGCGGGCTTCGTCTTCTCGGTGGCCCAGCGCCCGGCGGCCCGGCCCGGCACCGATCGGGACGGCGAGGACGACACCCTCGAGGCGGTCGAGCATCTGGCCGCGCTGCTGGCCGCGCTGAGCTTCCTGATCTTCGGCGCGGTGCTGCTCGGCCCCGCGCTCACGCGTCTGACCTGGCAGGCCGTCGGTTACGCGGTGTTGAGCCTGACCGTCGTCCGGCTGCTGCCCACCGCCGTCGCGTTCGCGGGCAGCGGGCTGCGTGCGCCCACCGTGCTCTACACCGCCTGGTTCGGTTCCCGCGGTCTGCCGTCCCTCGTCCTCGGTCTGCTCGTGGCGACCGAAGCGGCACCCGGGGCCCTGCCGACGGGCACCGTGGTCGCCCTCACCGTCGGGCTCAGCATCCTGCTGCACGGGCTCTCGTCCGTCGTCCTGGCGGACCGGTACGGGCGGTGGTACGAGGGAGCCGCGGCCCGCCGGCCGTCGCTCCGCGAGGGCGTGACGGACCGGCTGCCCGACGAGCGCCGGCCGCCCGAGTGGAAGAGCGAGTGACCACGGCGCGCCAGCGGGCCCCGGCGGTCAGTCCCGTCGGGCGGTGACCTCGCCGCGGTGCACGGCCTCGGCGAGTGCCCGGAAGTCGCGCTCGTTGTGGTCGGCGTAGGTTTCGGCGAACTCGGCCAGGGCCCGGTCGAAGACGTCCTTGCCGCCCAGGTAGGCCGCGATCGCGATCCGGTCGCCGGACCGGGCATGGGCGCGGGCCAGTGTCGCGCCGCACAACTCGCCGTAGAGCCGCATCCGGCCGGGCGGCATCCGCTCGGTGTGGGCGCTGCCCTTCCAGTCGCGCAACTGGCGTACGTAGAAGTCGCGTTGACGCCCGTCGATGCCGGTGACGCGTTCCCAGCCGAGGAAGATGTCGCTGACGGCCTGCATCAACTGCTGGCCGTGCACCACGCGTTGGCCTTCGTTGGGGTACGCCGTCGGGTCCGTGTAGGGCGCCAGGACCGACGGGCCGGCCTCCTTGGCCTGCAGGAACAGGGGGTCGTCGGCGTCCCTGCCGAGCAGCAGCACGATCCAGCAGCGGGTGCCCACACTGCCGACACCCACGACCTTGCGGGCCGCGTCGACCATCCGGAACTGCCGGAGGAGGTGCCGGCGGTCGGCGGGGAGGCTCTGGCCGTAGCGTTCGACGAGGAGGCGGAGGTGTCCTTCGAGTGCGGCCCGGTCGGTGCCGGTCATCAGGTCGCCCAGCGGGACGATCAGGGGTGGGTCGGCGGCTATCCGCCGGGTGCCGTCGACGACCTCGGTGAGCCGCTCGAAGGACTGCAGGTGGTCCCGGCTGCGCGCGGTCTCCAGCGTCCGGGTGAGCCGGCGGCGTCCTCGCTTGCCGAGCCGGTCGGCGAACAGCACGCGCAGGTCATCGGTGCCGGACCGGGCGTACCACACGTCGAGGTTGCGCATACCGGCGAAGCCGCGCATCGCCTGCCGGTAGGAGCGGACGGTCGCACGCACGACGTCCCGGCGCTGTTCGGCCGCGAAGCCGCCTGCGCGCCCCGCGATCGCCATGCTGGCGGCCAGGCGTTTGACGTCCCACTCCCACGGGCCGGGCAGGGTCTCGTCGAAGTCGTTGACGTCGAAGACCAGCCGGCGCTCGGGCGAGGCGTAGAGCCCGAAGTTCAGCAGGTGGGCGTCACCGCACAGCTGGGTCTCGATCCCGGTGCACGGGCGGGTGCCGAGGTCCGCGGCCATGAGGGCCGCGGCGCCGCGGTAGAAGGCGAACGGCGACTCCAGCATCCGCCCGTAGCGGAGGGGCACGAGGTCCGGCACGCGTCCGGCGCTCTGCCGGTCGAGGATCCCGACCGGGTCGGGGCGGTCCGGCGCGGGCTCGAACTCGGCGTGGGACGAGCGCGGCAGGCGTGCGCGCACCGCCTTGCCGCGCCGGGCACGTTCGGCCGGTGCCGGGAGGGATGCGTCCGTCCTCACGGCCCGTCCCTCCCTCCGTCGGCCGGCCGTGACCGGTGCCGTACGAACCAGGCGCCCGCCGCCAGGAAGGACACCGCGACGAGGACGAGGAGGGCGGTCCCCCAGAAACCGCCGACGACCCGTACGCCGGCCAGCACGACCGCGGCTGCCGCGAGGAAGGGCACCACGGTGAGGGCCAGGAAGCGCAGGATGGCGGCGATGCCGGCCGCCCGGGGCACGCGGGTGGTCCCGCGCCGGCGCCGGACCCGGTCCCCGGTGGCCCCCGGGGTGTAGTACTGCACGGCTTTCACGCCGAGCCGCAGGCTGTTCTGCCGGTAGAACCACGCGAGTGCCGGCACCCAGATCAACGGCAGCACCATGCCCACGAGGAAGAGCGCCGCGATCAGGGCCGTCGACATCACCCGCTGGAGTTTGCCCGGCTTCTCGCCGCCCCCGGTGATGCCGAGGATCGCCGCCATCCTGACGAGCAGTGACCACCGCGTCCGGCGGGGGAGCCGGCCCCGGCCGCCCTGCGGGTGGCGCGGCACCCCGGGCAGGGCGGCTTCGGCGGCCTCGGTCGACGGGTACACGTCCTGCAGGACCAGCAGGTCCGCCACGCGTCGTTCGCTGCGGGGGTCCTGGCCGGCGAGCGCGGCCAGTTCGAGGATCATCTGGGCCTGGGCGAGCAGGGCCGCCACGAAACTGGCCGGCATGAGGACTACGAACGGCCCGCCGAGCGCGGCGCCGTCGGCGATCGTCAGCCGCGTTCCGTGGGCGATGGTGTCCCCGGCGAGCTCGGCGTCCCCGGCCTCCGGCTTGTGCTGCTTGCGCCGCTCCGTGGCGGCCGCGGCCCGCTGGCCGAACCGCCGCACCGCGAAGAAGGCCAGTTGCTCGGGCATGTGCTGGGGATCGGCCCAGATCATCGGCAACAGTGCCTGGGCCTGCACCGTCGTCGAGTCGTCCGGCCGGGTCGGCCGCGACCCGTCGGTGGTCCGTCTGCCGCCGTTCATCCGGCTCCAGTTCCTCCGCTGTCTGCGTGGCGCCGGGCCCCCTCCTCGGCCGTGGTGGTGGTCCGGGATGTGGTGGTGCCCCGGCGGGGGACGGCTGGTGCGGTCCGCCACCACTGGTACGGCCCGGCCTGCACCCGGCGGCACTGCCACTCTGCGGGCCGCCCGCCCGGCCTGCCTCACCCGTTGTGGGTGACGGTGACGGGTCCCCCGGGCCGCCACCATGGGGTTACGGACACCGGCCCGGGAGCGGCTGTGCACACCGCGGGCCGCGAGCCCGGAAGATCCACGAGTGGCCCGGAAGATGCCACGAGCCCAGGAGAGGCCATGAGAGGTGTCGTCACGCCCGGGCGGGCGGGACAGCGTTGGAGCGCGCGGCTGGCGATCGTGGCGGGCGTCGGCGCGACGGTGCTCCTGCTGTCCGTGGCGGGGCTGCGGAGCCTGGTGCTGGTCGCCATGGGGATGGCGGGGCTGGCGGTTTCGGCGGCGGCCGGCTGGTGGGCACTGTCCCGCCGGGGTGTGGCGCGCGGTGTGGCGCTGGTCCTGGCCCTGCTGGCGCCGGTGGCGGTGCTCGTGTCGTATGTGGCGGCGCGTCTGCTCTGGCTCGTGCTGGTCTCGTTGGGGCTGTGGGTGCTGGCCGCCGCAGCGGGCTGGGCCGCACTGCGGGCGGATGCCGTCGCGCGGGCGTCCCCCGGTCGTCCGGTCCCCCCGCCCGAGCGTGCCTGCCTCCTGATGAATCCGCGCTCCGGTGGTGGCAAGGTGGGGCGGTTCGGGTTGCGGGAGAAGGCGGAGGCGCTGGGCGCGGAGGTGCTGCTGCTCGACGCCGCCCGCCACGATGATGTGGCCGGGCTCGCCCGCGAGGCCCTCGCCCGTGGTGCCGACCTGCTCGGTGTGGCGGGCGGTGACGGGACGCAGGCGCTGGTGGCGGCGGAGCACGACGTGCCGTTCGTGGTGATCCCGGCGGGGACGCGCAACCACTTCGCGCTGGATCTGGGGCTCGACCGGGACGACCCGGCGCAGAGTCTCGCGGCGCTGACCGACGGGGTGGAGGTTCGGGTGGACCTCGGGTGGGTCGGGGGACGGGCCTTCGTCAACAACGCGTCCTTCGGTGCGTACGCGGAGGTCGTGCAGAGCCCGGCGTACCGCGACGACAAGGTCGGCACGCTCCTGCGGCTGCTGCCCGATGTGCTGACCCACCAGCACGGGCCGCGGCTGTCGGTCAGCGCCGGGGACGTCCGTGTCGACGGCCCCCAGGCCGTGCTGGTCAGCAACAACCCGTACCGGGTCGGTGATCGCGCGGGGCTGGGCCGTCGCGACCGGCTCGACGGGGGTGTGCTGGGCATGCTGAGCGTGACGGTCGACAGTGCGGTCCAGGCGGCCGGTCTGCTGCGCGGCCGGCACGGGCAAGGGCTTGTCTCGCTGACCGCCGAGGCGCTCGTGATCGACGCCGACCGGCCGGAGGTGAGGGCCGGGGTCGACGGCGAGTCGCTGGCGCTCCCCACCCCCGTGCGCTGTGTCTCGGAGCCGGCCGCCCTCCGGGTCCGGGTGCCCCGGCACCGTCCGGGCGTACCGCCGGCCCGGCCGCGGCTGGGCTGGCGGCGGCTGGGCACCCTCGCCCTTCCTGCCGGACGTGGGTCAGCCACCGGCTGAGCGGGCGGCCTCCTTGGCCGGTCGCTCGGCCGGCAGCCGGCGGGTGAACGGGAAGGCGGCGAGCGGGATGGCCGCGGCTGCCAGGACGGCGGCCTTCAGGCTGTTCAGCTGCGCCGTGGCATAGGAGTCGACCAGCGCATCGGTCTCGGACGGCGGCAGCCCGGCGCGTTCCGCCGCCGCGCGCACCTGGGCCGTGCTCACGAAGCTGACGCCGGCCTCCATGGCGATGCCTGCCTGGTGGCGTGACGCGTCGGAGATCTTCGGGTCTTTTTCGATCTGCGTGGTGAAGGCACTGACCAGGGCGCCGATCAGCAGGGATCCGATGAGCGCGGTGCCGAGGGACGATCCGAGGTTCTGCGCGGTGTACTGCAGGCCGCCCGCTTCGCTGCGTTCGGTCTCCCCGACGCTGGACTGCACGATGTTGCCGAGTTGGGAAGCGAGCAGTCCCATGCCCAGCCCGAGGACGGCCATCGCCAGGCCGAAGGAGAGGTTGTCGATCCGGGGCTCGATCGTCGCGATGAGCCACCCGGCCGCCACGACGAGCACGAGGAGGCCGCATCGCACCACCGTGCGCGGTGCCGCGATCCGGCCGAGGAGCGGGCCGCTCATGGCGGACAGCAGCATGGCGACCGACACCGGCAGCAGGCGGACTCCGGTCTCGAAGGCGTTGAGGCCCTGGACGACCTGGAGGTACAGCGGGATGACGAAGAACAGCCCGAGCAGGACGAGGTTCTGGCAGAGCAGCATGGTCAGGCCGGAGCGCAGCGGGGGGACGCCGAAGAGGGACAGCCGGACCAGCGGGTTCCGCCCGCGCTCCTGCTGTCGCCGCTCCCAGCAGCAGAACAGCCACAGCACGACGGCTCCGGCGGCGATGACGAACAGGGTCGGGGCGAAGCCCAACAGCAGGAAGGGCGGGTTGCGCGGTTTCAGCCATCCCCAGGAGCTGCTCTGCAGCACGCCCAGGACGACGAGGGCGAGCCCGGCCGCGGACAGCGCGACGCCCCCTGCGTCCAGCTTGGTGCGTGGCCCCGGCGGGGCGTCCGGGATCCACCGGATCACGCACAGCATGGCGACGACCAGCACGACCTCACCGGCGAACACCAGCCGCCAGGTCAGATACGTCGTCACCCATCCGCCGAGCAGCGGCCCCACCGCGATGCCGGCTCCGGCCAGGCCGCCGATGACGCCGTAGGCGACCGACCGGTCCCGGCCCCGGTACGCGCCGGCGACGAGCGCCGCGAGGGCCGGGAGAACGAGCGTGGCACCGAGTCCCTCGATCACGGACCAGCCCAGGGCCAGCACCCACAGCGATGGCGCCACCGAGGTGAGGGCGGAGCCGACCGCGTAGACGATCAGGCCCACGGTGAAGGTCCGGCGGCGCCCGAACGCGTCGCCGAGCTTCCCACCTGTGATCATGAAGGCGGCCATGACCAGCGTATAGAGCGTGATGACGGCCTGGATCGCGGTGACCTCGGTGTCGAAGTCCTCGACCAGCGTGCTGATGGAGACGTTCATCACCGAGGTGTCCAGCACCATCAGGAACTGCGCCGTCCCGAGCACGATCAGAGCCCGCCATCGCTGCACGCCTGCACCTCTCCACGTTCCGGTGCTCCCCGATGAGGGGCGAGCGACTCCTGATCGCACCCTAGGGCCGCCCGGTGCCCGACGGTCGGCTCGCCACGGGGCGTGTCACCCGCCCGGCCAGGGCCGCCGCCCAGCCGTCGTGCGATCACCGGCCGGCGGTGGCGAAGATGGACGTGCGGGGACAGGACGGGCGGCAGTGACCTGACGGGGCCGCGTTCGCCGAGGCAGCCGGGCCCGGTGTGGTGCACGGGTGCCGAGGCGGGGCCGCGGCCCGTCGCACGGTGGTGATCGGATGGCTTCGACCGGACACGCGCTCCCGGACACCGGAGCGCGGACGACGCTGCCCTGGTCCGGTGATCCCCTGCTCGACGCCAAGCTGACGGTGCCCGCCGCCCCGCGGGCCCACGTCGCCCGGCACCGGCTGCTCGACGGGCTGAGCGCGGGCGCGGCCGGGCCGCTGACCCTGATCACCGGCCCGGCCGGCACCGGAAAGACGACGCTCGCCGCCGCCTGGGCGCGGAGCGGCGGGCCCCCCGGGCCGGTTGCCTGGCTGACGCTCGATATGTACGACCGCACGCCGGGCGTCTTCTGGAGCTACGTCGTGGAGGCCCTGCGGCGGGCCCTCCCCCGGCTGCCCGACGGCATCGGGATGCCGTCCGCCCCCGGCGACGCCGGCACCTCTCTGCTGACCCGGCTCGCCGCCGCGACGGAGCGGCTGCCCGCGCCCGTGGTCCTCGTCCTCGACGGTTTCGAGAAGGTGGCGGGCCGGCGCGTCCCGGCCGGTCTGGAGTTCCTCCTCGAACACGCCGGGCCGCTGTGGCGACTGGTCATCACCAGCCGTGTCGATCCCTTGCTGCCGCTCCACCGCTACCGGGCCGAGGACCGGCTCACGGAGATCCGGGGCGCCGACCTGGCCTTCACCCCGCACGAGGTGGCCGTGCTGCTGCGCCGGCACGATCTGCGACCACCGGAGGACGTCGTACAGGCCCTCACCCGGCGCACCGAGGGATGGGCCGCCGGGTTGCGGTTGTGCGCCCTGGCCATGGGCCGGACCGACGATCCGGCTGCCTTCGTCCGGTCGTTGGTCAGCTCCGAGCAGGTCGTCTCCGGCTATCTGCTCGCGGAGGTGCTCGACGCCCAGTCCGCCGCCACCACGGAACTGCTGCTGCGCACCAGTGTGCTCGACCGCCTCCACCCGGACCTGGCGAACGCCCTCGGCGGTGGGGGTGACGCGGAGGCGATCCTGGCCCGGCTCACGCGCGAGAACGCCTTCGTCGAGCCCGTGCCCGGCACCACCTGGTGCCGGGTCCACCCCCTGTTCGCGGAGGTGCTCCGCACCCAGCTGCGGATCCGGCACCCCGGTCTCGCTCCCCGCCTCCATGCCCGTGCCGCCCGCTGGCTCGCCGGGGCGGGCTGTGTCACGGAGGCGCTGGAGCACGCCGCGCAGGCCGGGGACTGGCAGTACGCCACCTGGCTCGCCCTCCGTCAGCTGCTGGTCGGGTCCCTGCTCGCCACGCCGGAGGCCGAGCGTGTGGCGGGCGCCTTCGCCGGTATGCCGTCCTCCGTGCCGGGAGCCGAACCGGCCCTGGTGGCCGCCGCGTGCCGGCTGGCGCGACAGGACCGCGCCGGCTGCCGTACGCACCTCGCCGCGGCCGAACGGGCGAGGGACGAGCGGCGCCCGGCCGGGCCGCACCCGCGCGGGACGGACCCGCAGCCGCACCCGGAGGTCGCGCTCACCCACGCCCTCCTCCGGCTGCTGTGCGGGCCGGGGGACGGCGAGCGGGGCGAGCACGACGGGGTCGGTGCGCACGGCCCACACCGTGGCGGACGCGGTGACGGCGACGTGGGTGGGGACGGCGACGGCGGAGACGGCCGGCGGCTCAGGGCGGCCGAGGAAGCCGCCCGGGCCGTCTCGGACCTGCAGCGGCAGCTACCGGCCGGGCTGGTGCGGGTGCATCCCGAAATCGAGGCGCTACGGCTGCACGGGCTCGCCCGGGCGTTCCTCGGTGCCGGTCGTCTCGGCGAGGCCCGCCACCTCGGCGCCGAGGCCGTCGACGCCTGCACGACCGACGCGACCCTGCCGCTGCGCCACCGGGCGCTGGGCCTGCTCGCGCTGGCCGAGAGCGCCGAGGGCGCCCTGACGTCCGCGGAAGACCATGCACTGCGGGCCCTGGCCCTCACCGAGGGTCAAGGCGTCGGCCCGGACCAGTGTTCAGGGGCCGGCTACCTCGCCCTGGCCGTGGTCGTGGTCGAACGGGACGAACGCGAGGACCGCGAGGCCGCCCACCGCCGCCTCGAACAGGCCCTGGCCTGCCCCGACGTGCCCGACGACCCGGTCCTGGCCGCCGAGGCAGCCGTGCTGCGGGCCCGCCTGGAACTGTCCCGCGGGCGCTGGGAGGCGGCCCTCGGCGCGCTCCCCGGTCCGGGGGCCGCCGGCGAGCGGTGGCCCGCCCAGCGGCTCGCCCTCACCCGCGCGGTCGTGGCACTGGCCCGCGGGGACCACCGGGCCGCCATCGCCGCCGTGCACGACGTCCCCGCCGACGGGCCGGCCCCCCTCATCGCCCTGGCCGGCGCCCACCTCGTCGCCGGTCGCCCGGACCGCGCCCGGCGGCTGCTGGACCGTGCGTGCGGCTCCCCCCGGTTGAGCCTGCCGGACCGGGTGGCCGCCCAGCTCGTCCGCGCCCATGCCGCCGTATTGGCGGACGACCGGACGACCGCTCAGCGTCTGCTCGTCGACGCGCTGGACGCCGCCCGGCCCGAGCGGCTGCGCCGGCCCTTCACCGACGCCGGTCCCTGGCTGCGCCATCTGCTGGGCGGCATCGACGGCACCGCCGCCGCACCGGCCCGGGGCGCCTGGCTCACCGCACGGGGAGGCGCGGCCCTCCCCTGCCCGGTGACTCCCCTCAGCGGCCGGGAACGCGAGGTGCTCGGGTGTGTGCAGAGGATGATGACCGTCGACGAGATCGCCGCCGAACTCACCCTCTCCGTCAACACCGTCAAGACCCACCTGCGCAGCGTCTACCGCAAGCTGGGCGTCTCCCGGCGCCGGGACGCGGTGGAACGGGCCAGGGAACTGCACGTGCTGTGACGCCGGGACCGTCCGCCGGGTCCCACCTGTTCCGGGTGGTGGCATCGGCCGCTGCCGGCCGCACGCTGCTGCTGAACGTGCCCCAGCGGTGGGGAGCCATACGACCATGCGCTACGAATTCCGCGTGACCGGCGATGTTTCGCGTCTCCTGTCCGAGGCGTTCCCCGAACTGCGGACGGAACCGGCCCGCCGGGAGACGCTGTTCTTCGGCACGGTCTCGGACGAGGCCCACCTGTACGGGCTCCTCGCCCGCTTCCAGGACCTCGGCCTACGGGTCGAGGAGATGCGCCGTCTGCCGGAATGAGGGAGCCTGCCCGGGAGGAGGGCCCTGCCCGTCCACCCCCGGGGCAGCGGGCCGGTACCCTCCGGTTCGCGAGCGCGGCCCGGCAGCAGGAGAGACGCGGTGAACGTCCTGCAACCCACCCTGACGAAGGTGCCGTGGATGCTCGCGGCGCTGGTCCTGGTGGCCGGCGTGCTGCTGGATCTCTTGGCGCCCGAGCCGTACACGGGGCTTCCGCTGCTGGCCGCCGCCCCGCTCATCGCGGGCGCCACGCTGTCCTTCCGCTCCGCGTTCGCCGTCGTGTGCGTCACCTGCGTGGTCTCGGTGGCGGTGGACGTGGAACGGGAACGTCCGGCGACGCCGTTGCTGGTCGATCTGGCGGTGGTCGGCCTGGTCGGTGTGCTGGCCCTCGTGGTCAACCGGCTCATCGTGCGGCAGGGGCTCGATCTGGCGCGGGCCAGGGACGTCGCGGAGGCGGCCCAGCGGGCGGTGCTCCCGGACCCGCCGCGGGAGGTCGGCCCGGTGGCCGTGGCCGCGGGGTACACGGCGGCGCAGGCCGAGGCGCGGATCGGTGGCGATCTCTTCGCGGTGCAGGAGACGCCGTTCGGGGTGCGGATGATCATCGGGGACGTGCGGGGCAAGGGGATCGCGGCCGTCGCCGCGGTGTCCGTCGCGATCGGGGCGTTCCGTCAGGAGGCCGAGTACGCCCCCACCCTGGCCCTGCTGTCGCAGCGGATGGACGAGGCGCTGGCCAGGGAGGCGGCCCGGAGCGGCCCGGTCATCTCGACGGAGGGCTTCACCACGGCTGTGCTGGCCGAGGTCTCCGCCGACGGTGAGACGCTGAACCTGGTGAACCGCGGGCATCCACCGCCGTACCTGCTGCACGGCGGTCGGATCGTGCGGCTCGACCCGGCCGCCCCGCAACTGCCCCTCGGGGTGGGCCTGGGGGAGCTCGCTCCGGCCGGCTCCGTGCCGGTCGATGTGGTGCGGCTGCCCCCGGGGGCCTCGCTGCTGCTGGTGACCGACGGGGTCACCGAGGCGCGGGACGGGCGCGGGACGTTCTACGACCCGGTCTCCTCGGAGCGTCTGCACCGGCGGTTCGACGACCCGGAGGAGCTGGTGGAGGCCCTGACGGAGGACGTCGGGCGCTGGACCGAGGGCGAGCGCGCGGACGATATGGCCATCCTGGTGGTCACCCGGCGCGGCCGCCCTCCCCACACCCCGTGATCCCGGCCGGGGGCGGCACTGGGGGAATTCGCCGGTGAATCGACCGGTGGATCAGCCGGTGAACACGAGACTGACGTTGTGACCGCCGAAGCCGAAGGAGTTGGCGAGCGCGGCGTGCCACCGGCCGGTGCGGTTCTCGCCCCGCACCACGTCCAACTCCACGCGGGGATCGAGCCGTTCGAGGTTGCGTACGGCGGGTGCGATGCCGTCCCGGAGGGTGAGCAGCGCCGACAGGGCGCCCACCGCGCCCGAGGCGCCGAGCATATGACCGGTCATCGACTTGGTCGCGGTGACCGGGGCGTGGTCCCCGACGGCGAGGCCGATGGCCCGTGCCTCGGCCAGATCGCCGGACTCGGTGGAGGTGGCGTGCGCATGCACATGGCCGATGTCCCGGGGGCTCACCCCGGCGTCCCGTAGCGCGGCGCCGATGGCGTGGACCTGGCCCTCCGTGTTGGAGGCCGTGATGTGGTCCGCGCTCGAACCGATGCCGGCCCCGGCCAGCGTGCCGTAGGTGCGGGCCCGCCGGGCGCGGGCGAACTCGGCGCGCTCCAGCACCATCACGCATCCGCCCTCGCCCATGACGAAGCCGCTGCGGGCCTCGTCGAAGGGCCGGGAGACGGACTCGGGGTGCTCGTGCTCCGGGGAGAGGGCCTTCATCTGGGCGAAGGCGGCGAGGGGGAAGGGGTGCAGGCATGCCTCCACCCCGCCGGCGACCACCACGTCCGCCCGGTCGGCACGTATCAGGTCCAGCGCCATGGCCAGTGCTTCGGCGCCCGATGCACAGGCGCTGACCGGGGTGCGGGCGCCGCCCTTGGCGCCGAGGTCCATGCTCACCCAGGCGGCGGGGCCGTTGGGCATGAGCATGGGGACGGCGAACGGCGAGAGCCGGCGGGCGCCGGACTTCTCGAAGAGGTCGTCCTGGCCGAGAGTGGTCAGCATGCCGCCGGTCCCGGTGCCGATGACGACGGCGAGCCGTACCGGGTCGACGTCCGGGGCGCCGGCGTCCTGCCAGGCTTCACGCGAGCTGACCAGGGCGATCTGCTCCACGCGGTCCAGCTTCCGCGCCTCCGCCCGGGGCAGCGCGGCCGCCGGGTCGTCGGAAAGCCTGGCGGCGATGTGGACCGGGAGGTCCGCGGCCCACTCCTCGTTCAGGGCCCGCACCCCGGACTTCCCCGCCAGCAGGCTCGACCAGGTCGACGGCGCGTCACCACCCAAGGGCGTCATCGCACCGACACCGGTCACCAGCACCTGATCCGTCGCGGCCATCCCTGCTCCTCCAAAGGCATAGGAAACTGACAAGGTCTGCAATGACCCGCTCCGATCATGCCAGCGATTCACCAGCGAAAAGATCGGCAAGTGGACCGATTCGACGACCCCGGAGCTGTGGAAACCTCACAAGGCAGGTCCAGACAAATGCCGTGGCGAAAAGGCGGTGGAGGGAAGGCCGGCTACGGCGCCCGCAAGGCATCGACGGCGATGCGGGCGGCCGTGCCGATGACGGCGTCGGCCGCGGGCAGGGTGGCGGCGGTGTGGGCGGTGCGGGTGAAGACGGCGACGGCGTAGCGGCCACCGTCGGGGTACTCGACGACGCCGACCTCATTGCGCACGGTCGGCAGACTGCCGGTCTTGCCCGCCACGTGCACGTCGTCGAAGGGGAAGCCGGAGGCCATCCGGTGCGGCCAGACCTGCAGGCCGAGGATGCGACGGATGGCGGCCCCGTGCTCGGGGGTGCAGGCCTCGTCGCGCCAGACGGCGCCGAGCAGGCGGGTCATGTCGCGCGGGGTGCTGTGGTTGGTGCGCGCCGGGTCGAGGGCCCGGAGTCGGGTGATGACGTGCGGGTCGGTCAGCGCCCGGGCGCCGCCGGGGCCGGCGTCCGCCCGTATGGTGGCGAAGAGTTCACCGAAGGTGTGGACGGCGTGGGTGCCGGTGAGGCCGAGGCGCCGCGTGGTGCGGTTGACGGCGTCGAGGCCGACGCGCCCCAGCAGGAGGTCGGCGGCGGCGTTGTCGCTCACCGCCATCATCAGGTACGCGACATCGCGCACGGACATCCGGACGGGGTCGAGCATCGCGGCCAGTCCGGTGGGGCCCGGCGTGCGGCCGGCCGACGGGCACTCGATGTGTTCGCCGAGGTCCAGGGCGCCCGCAGCGGCCAACTGGTGCAGGGTGACGAGCAGACAGAGTTTGTGGACGCTGGCGGTGCAGACCGGCTGGTCCGCACCGGCGTCGAGCTGCGCGCCGGAGTCGATGTCGAGGGCGTGCAGCCAGCCGGTGACGCCGGCTTCGGCGAAGGCCGCCCGGATGCGGGCGGGGGTGTCGGTCACAGCCAGTACTCCGATGCCGGGCGAAGGTGCAGCGGTTGCGAGGGCACCTCGGCCCGCGCGCCGGCGGTGGTGCGCAGCGCCTGCGTGGCCGCGTCCGCGAACGCGCCGACGGCGGCGTCGCCCCGGCCCTTCGGCCAGGCCACGGAGTGCCGCCAGGCCAGCGGGGCACCGGCGAGCGGACGCCACACGACACCCGGCCCGGTGTCCGCGCCCGGGTCGCGGACGTCCGCGGGCTGGGTGTCGTACGGACCGAAGGCCACCGCCCCGGCGGACAGGACCAGCCCGCGGACGAAACTCGCGCCCTGGCCGTGCCGGACGGCGGCGGGGGTGAAGCCGTTGCGGGCGCACGTGGTCAGCAGGTCGTCGTACAGCGCCGGGGCGCTGGTGCGGGGGAAGAGGATCAGGTCGTAGCCGGTGAGCGAGGCGAGCGGCACCTCGTCGAGCGCGGCCGCGGCGGCGCCGTGCGGCAGCAGCACCCCCAACTCGCGGCGCAGGACCGGGCCCAGCTCCAGACCGGTGACGTCGCAGGGATGGTGGATGACGCCGACGTCCAGGTCCTGCGAGGCGAACCGGGCGAGTTGCTGAGCGGTGGACAGCTCGTGCAGCTCCAGTTCCAGGCCGGCATGGCGCCGGGGGAAGTCCGCCAGGACCGCGGCGACGGTCTCGCCGGCGAGGTCGGGCAGCAGGGCGGCGCGCAGCAGACCGGTCTCGCCGTCCCGGATGCGGCGGGCGGTGGCCATGAACGCCTCGGAGCGGGCGAGGAGTTCACGCGCCTCCGCCAGCAGCAGCGTGCCGGCTTCGGTGATCGTCACCTGCCGGCTGGTGCGTTCGAACAGCCGGACCCCCAGCTCCCGCTCCAGCCGCTGGATGCGCTGCGACAGCGGCGGCTGGGCGATGCCGAGTCGGGCCGCGGCACGGCCGAAGTGTGACTGTTCTGCAACAGCCACGAAGCACTCCAGATGCCGAACCAGGTCCATGGCCAGCGATCATATCGGCAATTGATCGATCTGAGATCGATATCGGTCTTGGACAGGATGCGGTGGGCATTGCTCTCCTCAAGGCATGGATGCCTTCCCCCCGCCGCGCCGCGGCCGCTCCGTCCGCGCCTGGTCCCTCGCCCTCGCCCTGCTGCTCGGACCGGCTCTCGCCGGTTGCGGTACGACCGAGCGGCCGGAGTCACCGGCCAAGGCGGCCGCCGGCTCCCCGGCCCCCAAGGCCGACACCACCCACCAGCAGCTGCGGGTGGACGGCCGCACACGGGAGTACCAGCTGCACCGTCCCACCGTGCGCGACGGCCGGTCCCGGCCCCTGGTCATCGCCTTCCACGGCCGCGGCTCCACCGCCTCGTACCTGCGCGAGCAGACCCGCCTGGACGAGGACGCCAGGGCCCGCGGCATGCTGATCGCCTATCCCGAGGGCCTGGGCAAGCTGTGGGGGGCCGGCACCCGGGCGACCGCGCGGCGACCGGACCCGGACCTCGACGTGCGGTTCACCAAGGCGCTCATCGCCGAACTGGTGCGCACGGAGCGGGCCGACCCCAAGCGGGTCTATGTCGTCGGGTTCTCCAACGGCGGCTCGATGGCCCTGCGCATGGCGGCCCAGAGCCCCGGACTGCTGGCGGGAGCGGCCGCGGTGTCCGGCGAACTCCCCACGGGGAACGCCGCGGTCAAGCCCACCGGACCGGTACCCCTCATGATCATTTATGGCGCCGACGATCCCGTGCGCCCGCTCGCCGGAATGCCCCACCCCTCCCCGGCCCCCGCCGGCGAGGAACCGGTCACCCCGACCATGTCGGCCCACGACAGCGCCGCGGCGTTCGCGGCCGCGGGCGGAGCCACCGCATCGGCCCCCGCGACCACCAAGGCCGAAGCCGGCTACGACCGGACCGTGTGGCGCCTGTCGGCCCCCGGAGCGACCGTCCAACTCCTGGTCATGCACGACGCGGGACACAGCTGGCCGGGCTCGCGCATCAAGCCGCCGGCGGGCTTCGGACGCACCAGCACCGCGCTGAACGCGACCCGCACGATCCTCGATTTCTTCCACATCTGAAGACCGGGCTCCGGCCCGCCCGGCCGACCGGCCCGACCGCCCCGCCCACCAACCTCCCTGCCAGACAAGGACTTTCCGATGCCCCGATCCGGATACGCCGCCTCCGCCACCACCCGGCGTCGCAGACCGCGCCCCGTGGTCCGCACCGTGACCTCGGTGGCGGTAGTGAGCGCGGTCGTCGTGGGCGGGTCCTACGCGGCCGGGCTCGGCCCCTTCGCCCGCGGTGCCACCGACCCCGAGCCCGCGGCCCTGGCCCAGGCGCGGGCGTTCCTCGCCGACTGGGCCGCCGGGCGCCTGCCGAACGCGGCCGGCCGCACCACCAGACCCGCCACGGCGCAGGAAGTGCTGCGCAACTTCACCGCCGGCCTCGACATCCGCCGTCCCACGCTCACCGCGGCGGCGGCGCCCACGCAGGCCGAGGACGACACCGTCGACGTGCCCTTCACCGCCACGATGCCCATAGCCGGCCTGGGCACCTGGACGTACCGGTCGAAGCTTCCACTCCGTCAACAGCCCGACGGGAGCTGGAAGGTGGACTGGTCGCTGTCGGTCGTCCATCCGCGGCTGAGCGGCACCAAGAAGTTCCACCTCGAACGCGAGGACACCGGCGCCAACCCGGACGTCACCGACCGCAAGGGCGCGTCCCTGTCGGCCGCCAAGTTCCCCTCGCTCGGCCCCGTCCTGCACCAGCTCGACGCCGGTACGGGCGGCGCGCGCGGGGCGATCCAGCTCGTCGACCGGGCCACCGGGAAGGTCGAACGCACGGAGGCCACCTTCGCGAAGAGGCCCGGCCAGCCGGCCCACCGGCCCGTCCGCACGACGCTCGACGCCACCTGGCAGGCCGCCGCGGAGAAGGCCCTCGCCGCCGGTGCCCACGGCAAGAACGCCTCGCTCGTCGCCCTCCGGGTCGACAACGGCGAGATCCTCGCGATGGCCAACTCCCCGTCCTCGGGCTTCAACCGCGCCGTTTCCGGCACCTATGCGCCTGGCTCCACGTGGAAGATCGTCACCAGCAGCGCCCTGTTGCTCAAGGGTGCTGTCGCCCCCTCCGACGTCGTCGACTGTCCCAAGTACCTCACGGTGGGCAAGGAGTTCCACAACGTGGAGACCTCCGAACACCGCAACGCGACCTTCCTGAAGGACTTCACCGAGTCCTGCAACACCGCGTTCATCAGCCTGCGCGGCAAGCTCGGCGACCGGGAACTTGGCGACGTCGCCGGCAAGTACTTCGGCGTCGGCCAGAAGTGGCACGTGGGCATCGCCTCGTACGACGGGTCGGTGCCGGTGCCGCGCGACGAGACCGAGCAGGCCGCCTCGATGATCGGGCAGGGCAGGATCCAGGCCAACCCGCTGATCATGGCGTCGGTCACCGCCACCGCGGTCTCCGGCACCTTCCACCAGCCCTCGATCACCCACGGGAACCGGGACACCACGACCACCACACCGCTGCCCCGCAAGGTCGTCGCCCCACTCCGCACGATGCTGCGCACCACCGTCACGGACGGCACGGCGCGGGTCCTGTCCGGTCTGCCCGGCGACATCGGCGCGAAGACCGGCACCGCCGAGGTCTCCGACGACGAACCCAACAACGGCTGGCTCGCGGCGCACCGTGGCAACGTCGCCGTTGCCTGTGTCGTCGAACAGGGAGTAACCGGCGGCGGCTCGGCGGGTCCCGTCATCCGCGACCTGCTGAGCGCCGTGCCCACCGATCCCTCATGACGGCGGCGGCTGTCCCGCTCAGAAGTCCCGGCCGTCCGCGACCAGGTTGCAGGCCTCGCCGAAGGGAGCGGGGAGTTCGCCCCGGGCGCCGCTGAGGTCGACGTCCGTGGTCGGGTGGGCGGCCCGCAGCCGCTCCATCAGTTCAGGTCCCCTGCCGGTCGTTCATGCCTTGTTCAGGTACGCGAGGACCGCGAGGACACGGCGGTTGTTGTTGTCATCATCGGTGATGCCGAGTTTGCCGAACATGGACGTGGTGTATTTGCTGATGGCGCTGTCGCTGAGGAAGAGCCGCTGGCCGATGGCCTGGTTGGACAGTCCTTCCGCCATCAGGCCGAGCACGGAATGTTCGCGTTCGGTGAGCCCTTCCAGGCGGCGGTTCGAGGAGCCGCTGGACAGCAGTTTGGCGATGACGGCCGGGTCCATCGCCGTCCCGCCCCCGGCCACGCGTGCCAGCGCATTGATGAACTGATCGGCGTCGAAGACGCTCTCCTTGAGGAAATAGCCGATGCCGCCGGCACCGTCGGCCAACAGCTCGCGGGCATATAGCTGTTCCACGTGCTGGGAGAGGATCAGGACCGGCAGCCCGGGCAGTTCGCGGCGGGCAGCGAGAGCGGCCCGCAGGCCCTCGTCCGACTGCGTCGGCGGCATGCGGACGTCGACGACGGCCACATCAGGCCGCCACGTCAGCAGCGCATCGAGCGTCTCGGGTCCGGTGGCCGCGGTCGCCACCACCTGGTGTCCGTACGCCTCGATCAGGCGGACCATCCCGTCACGCAGGAGGTAGAGGTCTTCGGCTACAACGATTCGCATGGCACCACCATTCTTGCGCGGGTCGGGCCGCCTGCCGGACTGCTGATCTCCAGGGTGCCGTCGAAGACCGCGAGACGACGGCGCAGCCCGGCAAGTCCGCCGCCCGCACGCTCGCCGGCTCCGCCGCGGCCGTCGTCCGCCACCTCGACGACGAGGCCGGTGCCGTCCAGTGCGAGGGAGATCCGGGCCCGGGTCGCACGGGCGTGCTTGACCGCGTTGGTCAGCAGTTCGGCGATACCGAAGTAGACGGCGGACTCGATGGGCGGGTCCAGGCGGAGCCGGAGGTCGGCGTGGACGTCCGCTTCCAGCGGGCTGTCCAGGGCGAGGGCGCGCACGGCGTCGATGAGCCCCCGCTCGTTGAGCACCGGCGGGTTGATGCCCCGGACCAGTTCGCGCAGTTCGGTCAGTGACGTGGCGGCGCCGGCCCGTGCCTCCCGCATCAGCGTCCTGGCCCGGTCGGGGTCGGTCTCCATCAGCTTCTCCGCAGTCGCCAGCGAGAGCCCGAGCGAGACCAGGCGGGCCTGCGCACCGTCGTGCAGGTCCCGCTCGATCCGGCGGATCTCCGCGGCCTGCGCGATGGTGGTGTCCGCGCGCTGGGCCGTCAGCTCGTCCACCCGGTCCGCCAGCGCCATCGCCGGCGACGGGCGCAGGAAGCGGACGGCCACCGGCTCGACGGTCCGCCAGGCGTACGGGGCGCTCGCGACGGCCAGGACCAGGCCGAGCACCCCGGCCAGGCGCAGGGGGAGCTCCGGCCGGCCGAGGCCGAGGGCCGCCGCCGCGACTCCGGCCGGCGGGACGGCGGCGGTCACACCGACGGTGAGCGGCGCGATCGCCATGAACCGCAGGTCGCGCCAGGTCGCGGGATCGCTCCACCAGAGCCGCCACCGCTGCTCCTGGCGGGCGTCCCGGCTGCTGCGCCGGTAGGAGAAACCGTTCCACCAGTAACCGGTGGACATCCGCACCACCGGCTCGGCCTGCCGGTATCCGGCGGGAATGACGGTGCCCGTCCACGTCGCGACGAGGTGGCGGACCGTCCGGCAGAGCGGCCTGGACACGGCGAACGTGCCGATGCCCGCCCACACGAACACCGCTGTCCACGCCCACGGGTTCCCCGCCCACCAGACCCCCAGCGCGACGGCGGCCCACACGGCCGGCACCAGCATGCTGACGGCCACCACCACACACGTCCGGACGAACCCCACCCCGGCGCCCGCCACCCACAACCCCAGTCTTCGCATGACCGTCCCTTGTCGCTTCTCATCGCCAGTGCTTCCACTCTGCGCTGCGCACATCCTGATCTCCGCCGGATCGGCCCGGTAGTGGGTCCAGCCCCACTCACCCGTACGTCCAGGCGCATACCGCACCACTCGTGCGCTCCATAGCGTCGACACCATGACGACGACACGAAGCACGAACGACACCGGCACGCACACCACCAGCACCCACGACCTGGGCACCACCGGCCGCCCCTCTGCGGCCGCGGGCCACCTTCACCCTCCGTGCATCCAGTGGGACTTCAGCACGGTGAAGAGACTCGTCGCGGCCTACGGTGCGCTCAGCACCGCCGTCCTCATCACGGTCGCCGTCCTCGCGACCACGGGACATCCGGTGACCTCGTTCATGTGGGGCCGCTCGGGCGGAGTGCTCGCGAGCGCCGCGGTGATCTACTGGATGACCGTCCTCGCCGCACGGGGAACCCGATGGGCCTTTCTCCGGGTGCGCATCCTCTCGGTCCTCATGCCGATCGTGATCGTCGGCGTCGACCTGGTCCCCGGCATCTGTCCGCCGTGGTTCGCCCTGGTCCAGGCCGCCTCCGCCCTCCCCCTCGCCGCAGCCGCTTTCGTCAGCAACGGGTCCCGGCTGCGGGCTGCCTTCCCCAAGAGCTCCTAGGAAAGGATCTTCTGGCAACGCCGTGGTGCCTGCCAAGATCCAGGCATGGCAGGCACTCATCCGAAGATCAAGGACCTCATCATCGACTGTGTGGACCCGGAACGGCTGGCCTCGTTCTGGGCGGAGCTCCTCGGGAGACCGGTCGCGGCCAGAACGGGTCCGTACGTCTGGCTCGCCCGTGGCGAGGGCCCGGGCGTGGGCTTCCAGAAGGTCGCCGAGCCCACGTGCGGCAAGAACCGCCTCCACTTCGACCTGGCCTCGGCGGACCCGGCCTCCGAGCGGGCGCGGATCGAGGCGCTGGGCGGCCGGCTGCTCGACGCGTATGCGGCGGGAGGCTTCCTGGTCATGGCCGATCCCGAGGGGAACGAATTCTGCGTCATTCCGCCCGGGCCGTTCGAGGTCGACGACGACGGGCACGCGCACTACCTCGGCGGCAGCGGCTCATGAGCCGCCGGGCCCCACGTCCGGCACGGTCGCGGTGCCGCACCGGACGTGGGGTTCGCTCACCGGGTGCTCAGGAGGAGCTGGTGGGAAGCGTGGCGCGGACGTTGCGGGCCGCGGTGACGAGGTTCTCCAGCGAAGCACGCACTTCGGCCCAACCGCGGGTCTTCAGGCCGCAGTCCGGGTTGACCCACAGCCGCTCCGGCGGGAGGGCCGCGAGCCCCTTGCGCAGCAGGGCCGCCGCCTCGTCGACATCGGGGACACGGGGCGAGTGGATGTCGTAGACGCCGGGTCCGGCCTCGCGGGAGTAGCCGGCCTCGGCGAGTTCGCCGGCGATCTGCATGTGGGAGCGGGCGGCCTCCAGGCTGATGACGTCGGCGTCGAGGTCCTCGATGGCGGCGAGGATGTCGCCGAACTCGGCGTAGCACATATGGGTGTGGATCTGGGTGTCCGGGCGTACGCCGCCGGTGGTCAGCCGGAACGCCTCGGTGGCCCAGGCCAGGTACGCCGGGCGGGCGTCGGCGCGCAGCGGCAGGGTCTCGCGCAGTGCCGGCTCGTCGACCTGGATGACCGACGTCCCGGCCGCTTCCAGGTCGTTGACCTCGTCGCGCAGGGCGAGGGCGACCTGGCGGGCGGTGTCGGCGAGCGGCTGGTCGTCGCGGACGAAGGACCAGGCGAGCATGGTGACCGGGCCGGTGAGCATGCCCTTGACGGGGCGGCCGGTGAGCGACTGGGCGTAGGTCGTCCAGCGCACGGTCATGGGCTCGGGACGGGCGAGGTCGCCGGCGAGGATCGGCGGGCGGACGTAGCGGGTGCCGTAGGACTGGACCCAGCCGTGATGGGTGGCGAGGTAGCCGGAGAGCTGCTCGGCGAAGTACTGGACCATGTCGCTGCGTTCGGGCTCGCCGTGTACCAGGACGTCGAGCCCGGCCTTCTCCTGGAAGGAGATCACTTCCTGGATCTCCGCCTTGATGCGCTCCTCGTAGGCGGCCGCATCGATGCGCCCGGCCCGCAAATCGGCCCGGGCGGTGCGCAGTTCGCCGGTCTGCGGGAAGGAACCGATGGTGGTCGTCGGGAGCAGCGGCAGCGAGAGCTGGGCGCGCTGTGCGGCGGCCCGCCGCTCGTACGGCTGCGAGCGGCGGGTGTCGCGGTCCGTGACGGCCGCGGCCCGGGCGCGTACGGCAGGGACGCGGGTGATCGGCGAAGCGGCACGGGAGGCCAGGTCGGCGCGGTTGGCGGCGAGTTCGGCGGCGATGGTCTCCGTTCCGCGGCCGAGACCACGGGCCAGGGTGACGATCTCGGTGGTCTTCTGGCGGGCGAAGGCCAGCCAGCGCAGGATCTGCGGGTCGATGTCGTGTTCGGCGGCGGTGTCGAGGGGGACGTGCAGGAGGGAGCAGGAGGCGGCGACGTCGACGTGGCCGGCGAGCCCGAGGAGGGTGCCGAGGGTGGACAGCGACTTCTCGAGGTCGTTGATCCAGACGTTCCGGCCGTTGACCACTCCGGCGACCAGCCGCTTGCCGGGCAGTCCGCCGACGGCGGCGAGGTCGTCGAGGTGGGCGGCCGCGGGCCCGGTGAAGTCCAGCGCGAGCCCGTCCACCGGGGTCCTGGCCAGTACGGGCAGGGCCTCCCCCAGGCGGTCGAAGTACGAGGCGACCAGGAGCTTCGGCCGGCCGGTGAGGGCGCCGAGCTCACGGTAGACGCGCTCGGCGGCGTTGAGTTCGGCCGGGGTGCGGTCCTGGACGAGGGCGGGCTCGTCGAGCTGCACCCATGCGGCGCCGGCCGCGTGCAGGTCGGCGAGGACCTCGGCGTACACCGGCAGCAGGCGGTCCAGCAGGGTGAGCGGCTCGAAGCCGGCGGCGACACCGGGCGCGGGCTTGGCGAGCAGCAGGTAGGTGACGGGGCCGACGAGGACGGGGCGCGGGGTGTGGCCGAGCGCGAGGGCTTCGCGCAGCTCACCGACCTGCTTGGCCGAGTCGGCGGCGAACACCGTGTCCGGGCCCAACTCCGGGACCAGATAGTGGTAGTTGGTGTCGAACCACTTGGTCATCTCCAGCGGCGCGACGTCCTGGGTGCCGCGGGCCATGGCGAAGTAGCCGTCGAGCGGGTCGGCGGCGACGGCCTCCCGGTGGCGTTCGGGGATCGCGCCCACCATGACGGTGGTGTCCAGGACATGGTCGTAGTACGAGAAGTCGCCGGTCGGGACCTCGTCGATGCCGGTGTCGGCCAGCTGCCGCCAGTTGGCGCCGCGGAGCTCGGCGGCGGTCCGCCGGAGGGCGTCGGCGGTGACCCGGCCCGTCCAGTACCCCTCGACGGCCTTCTTCAGCTCCCGCCGCGGGCCCTGCCGGGGGTAGCCGTACACGGTGGCCCGAACGGTCGCGGCCGCGGACTTCCCGGCCCCTGTCCCTGTCGCTGTCACGGTCACAAGAAACTCTCCTTCGCGAGCTTGTCTCCTACGGATCCCGGAGACGGAACGGAGGCGCGAAGGACGAACGAACCGGACGCAGCGGCCGAAGAGTTCAGGCACCGCGGGCCACTGTCCGGTCTGTACGCCGACCCGCCCTCGAAGGTCACCGGAATGTCCGCACGTGATCCCTCACGCGCGGGCAACGGGCAGGTCTTCGGACTCGCGGGCACATCCACCCCTCGTATGAAAGGCGGACACCTACTGGCCGTCGCTTCCCAGGCCCGTCCGGGCCCAGTGCGTATGACGGCGCTCGTTCCCACTCACCGCTGCGGGGCAGTCCCGGAATCCCACCGGGTTCCCTCTTACGACGCGCCTGCCTGGCGGACAGGGCGAACCAGCTGCCCGACCAGCCTAACGCCCCTCAGCGGCTATCGGCCTGTCGCGGCCGGCCGGTATTCGGTGAGCAGGAGAGCGATGTCGTCAGCGCGGTAGGAGGAGCGCTGGGCGTGGTGGAGGAGGCGGTCGGCGAGTTCGTCGAGGGAGTCGGCGCGGGCGTGGGCCATCGAGGTGCGGAGGTGGTCGATGCCCACGTCGATGGGGGTGCCGCGCTCCTCGACCAGGCCGTCGGTGTAGAGGGCGAGCGCGCAGCCGGGTGGCAGGTCGACGCGGGTTTGCGGATAGTCGCTGGAGTGGTCCACGCCGAGGAGGGGGCCGGTCTCCAGGTCCAGTACGTCGGTGTGGCCGTCAGGATGGCGGAGCAGGGGCGGCGGGTGACCCGCGCGGACGGCCCAGGCACGGTGGCCGACGGGGTCGAGGCGGAGGTAGCAGCAGCTGGCGAGGAGGCCGGTGCCGAGGTCGATGAGGGTGCGGTTGGCGCCCGCCAGGACGTCGCCGGGGGCGTGCCCCACCGCGACGAACGCCCTTACCGCGCTGCGGAGTTGGGCCATGGTGGCGGCCGCCGCGATGCTGTGTCCCTCGACGTCCCCGATGACCAGGGACACGCCGTCGGTGGCCGGGATGACGTCGTACCAGTCACCGCCGATGTCCATGCCGCTGGTGCAGGGGAGGTAGCGGGCGGTCGTCCGCAGGCCGGGCAGGACCGGGAGCCGGTGCGGCAGCAGGGCCTGTTGGAGGCCGCGGGCGAGGGCGAATTCGGAGTCGTAGAGCCGTGCGCGCTCCAGGGCCTGGGCGATCAGGCCGGCGAGCGCGGTGAGGACGCTGCGGTCCTTGGCCGTGAAGTGATGGATCTCGTCGAAGCCGAGGACGCAGGTGCCGGCGGGGCGGCCGGAGGCGATCAGCGGGAGGTACGCCCAGGAGTTCACACCACCGACCGGGATGCCGGGGTAACCCTGGGAGAGGCTCTGCTGTGACTCGATGAAGAGCGGGACCCCGGAGGTCAGGGTTTCGGTGCCGGGCAGCGGCGCGTGCAGCGGCATGCCGTCCAGCCAGTCGAGGAAGCCTTCGTGGTGGCCGGTGTGGAAGATCAGCTGCATCATGCCGTCACGGACCGCGTAGAGGGCGAGTTGCTGGCCGCCGAAGGCCGGGAGGAGCTGGTCGGCGACGACTTCGCAGACCTGGTGGGTGGTGACCGCCTCGGTCAGCGCACTGCCCAGTTGCAGGACGTGGTACATGACGCCCAGCCGGGCCGGTGCGGCGGCCGCGGTGGTGGAGGAGGCCGGAGCGGTCGGCGAGGCCGGCTGGGGCGGTGCGGTCGTGGTGGGCGGCCCGGCGGGTTCCGGGGCGGCGTCCGGGCGGCCGGTGGGGACGACCCGGCCGGTGACGCCGCTCGGGTCGGGGTGGAGGGAGAAGGCGAGCCACTGGTCGGGCGGGCGGCAGACGAGGAAGGACGTCGGCGTCTGCGAGACCATCGCCGACCGGTGCTGGTACTCGATCGCGGGGTCGGACAGCCACGGCAGGGCGTCCCACAGGCAGTGTCCGACCACCTCCTCGTCGCTGACGTCCAGCAACTGCTCCAGGCTGCGGTTGGCGTAGCTGACCCGGCCGTCGGGGGTGAGGGAGAACAGTCCGTCCCGCAGGCGCTCGACCGCCGCGGCCGCCGCGTGGCCGGCCCGTGCGTCGATGACCACTCCGACGAGGTGGGTGCGCGCCCGGTCACCCGGCAGATCGGGGACCCGGCCCCAGAGCACCACGGTGCGGTACCCCTCGCTGCTGCCGTGCCCCTCACCGCCACCTTCCGCGCCACCGCCCGGCCCGGCGCCCGCGCCCTCGCGTACCCGCAGGGCCCGGGACACGACCCGCCCCTCGGCAGCCGCCGTACGGGCCGCGGCACGGAACGCGGCACGGTCGCCAGGATGGAGACGCGAGGCCAGGGTGTCCGCCCGGGCGTCGAAGGTTTCGGGGTCGAGGCCGAAGATCGCGCAGAAATCGCCGTCCGCGGTGAGGGTGCCCGCGGCCAGGTCCCAGTCGAACAGGCCGGCCCGTACGGCCGGGGCGTAGGGGGCCGGGGTCTCGACCGGGGCCGTGCCCGCATCGGCCTCCAAGGGGTCGCCGGTGCGGTCGCGCAAGGCCGCCAGGGACGCACCGAGGCGGTTGGCGACGGCCCGCAGATGGCGCCGCTGGGTCTTGGTCAGCCCGTCGCTGCCGGGCGGCGCGGCCCATACGACCGCGAGCGCACCGAAGGTCTCCCCGCCCGCGCCCACCGGCACGGAGCAGGAGCCGAAGGCGTACGGCAGGGCCACCGCGAGCTGGGGGAAGCGGCGCATGGTCTCGTCGGCGTCGGTCAGGTGGATGGTGCGCCCGGAGCCGTAAGCGACCGCGACCGGTATCGGGCTGCTCACCGGAACGAGACCCCAGCCGCCCAGCAGGGACGGCGGCACCCCGCAGGTCGCGGCGAGCACCAGGGAGCGGCGGTCGCGGGAGCGCAGGAAGACACTTCCGGCGTAGGCGCCCGCCCCCTGAACGGCCTTGACGGCGGCTGCCGCCAGCAGGTCGTCGCGCTCCGCCGTCTCCTCGCGCACGGTCGACCGGCCCATGCCTCCAGTGTGCGCAGAGGCGGGCCGGGCGGCCCAGACGGTGACCCGACGCGAAGGGTCCACTACGGAGGGTGCGCGAGGGCGTCGTGGCGTCGAAGGCGCCGGGCGGCCGGCGGCCGGATCACGCTTGGGCGAGCGCCTGCCGGCGAGGTCGGCTGTCCGGGCCGTCTCAGGGCTGGGTGTGTCAGTGGGCGCGTCAGGGCTGGGCGTGTCAGGGCTGGGCGGGGGCGGAGGGGCCCTGGTCGGCCGCCTCTTCGTGGGGTTCGCCCAGTTCCCACCCTCGGAACACGAAGAACACGATCAGGACGCCCCCGCAGACGATCGCCCAGTCGGCGAGGTTCATCACGCTGAAACCGCGGACGGAGATGAAGTCGACCACGGCGCCCTGGAGTTGGCCGGGAGTCCGGAAGAGACGGTCCGTCAGGTTTCCCAGTGCACCGCCCAGCAGGAGACCCAGGGCGATCGCCCACGGGACGCTGTAGAGACGGCGCGCCAGACGAACGATCGCCAGGGCGACGGCCACGGCAATCACCGTGAACACGACGGTACTTGCCCCGCCCATACCGAACGCCGCACCGGAATTGCGTATCACCCGCAGCTGCAGCCAGGCACCTATCACGTTCACCGGGTCGTGGTGTTCCAGCTTCGCCACCACGGCCAGTTTGCTGAACAGGTCGACCGCGTAGGCCAGGCACGCCACCGCCAGGAGGAGCGGAATGCGCCGTTTTCCCTTGGTCTCCACTCCCCCGCGCCCGCCCTGGCCACCCGCCGCCGCGCCCCGCCCCGGATTCGTCACTTTCGGCCCCCTCGACGTCTGCATGTTCCGCCCATGATCGCTCATGCCGCCCGCGGGGCCGGGGCATACCCGCGACTCACTTCGCCCTGCCCGAACACCTCCGGCCTGCCTTCCGGAAGACCGGAAGACAGGCCGGATCAGAGAGATCGGAGAGGTGCGACCGGACGGTCCGCCGGGATCAGACCGCCGGCGACACCGGGTAGGTCGGGTACTCCACCCCGGAGACGTGCTGGACGACGCGGATCACCTGGCACGAGTAGCCGAACTCGTTGTCGTACCAGAGGTAGAGGATCGCGTTGTCGCCGTCGACCTTGGTGGCGCCGGCGTCCACGATCGAGGCGTGGCGCGAGCCGACGAAGTCCATGGAGACGGCGTCGGGGGCGGTGGTGAAGTCGATCTGGCGCTTCAGCGGCGAGTGCAGGGAGACGTCGCGGAGGTAGTCGAGGACCTCCTCGCGGCTGGTCTCGCGGCCGAGCCGCAGGCTGAGGATCGCGATCGAGACGTCCGGCACCGGCACGCGGATCGAGCTGCCGGTGATCGGCGCCTTGAGGTCGGGCAGCGCCTTGGCGACGGCCGAGGCGGCGCCGGTCTCGGTGATGACCATGTTGAGCGGCGCGGAGCGGCCGCGGCGGTCGGCCTTGTGGTAGTTGTCCAGCAGGTTCTGGTCATTGGTGAACGAGTGGACGGTCTCCACGTGACCGCGCAGCACGCCGTACTCGTCGTCCATCGCCTTCAGCGGCGGCACGATCGCATTGGTGGTGCAGGACGCGCAGGACAGGATCTGCTCGTCCGGCTTGATCATGTCGTGGTTGACGCCGTGCACGATGTTCGGGACGTCGCCCTTGCCCGGAGCGGTCAGGACGACCTTCTCGACACCGGGGCGCAGGTGCTTGGACAGGCCCTCGCGGTCGCGCCACTTGCCGGTGTTGTCGATGAGGATGGCGTCCTTGATGCCGTACGCCGTGTAGTCGACCTCCGAGGGGTCGTTGGCGTAGATCACCTTGATCGAGTTGCCGTTGGCGATGATCGTGCTGTTCGCCTCGTCGACGGTGATCGTGCCCTGGAACTGACCGTGGATGGAGTCACGGCGCAGCAGCGAGGCCCGCTTCACGAGGTCCTGGTCGCCGCCCCCACGGACGACGATGGCACGCAGCCGCAGGCCGTTGCCCGAGCCGGCCTTCTCGATGAGCAGGCGCGCGACGAGGCGGCCGATGCGGCCGAACCCGTAGAGGACGACGTCCCGCGGGGCGCAGCGCTCGATCTTGTCGGCACCCGTGGCACCGGCGACGGCCTCGGCGGTGAACTCCGCCACCGAGAGACCGCGGTCGTCGGCCTTGTACATCGCGGCGAGCATGCCGAGGTCGATCTGGGAAGGCCCGAGGTCGAGCGCGGCGAGGGCCTGCAGGAACGGCATCGTCTCGGTGACCGAGAGCTCCTCACCGGCGATCTGCCGGGCAAAACGGTGCGTCTTGAGGATGCTGACCACCGACTTGTTCACCAAGGAGCGGCTGTGAAGCAGGACCGTGACGTCCCGCTCCCTCTGCAGCTTCCCGATGATCGGGATCATCGACTCCGCGATCTCCTCGCGGTTCTTCCAGTTGGTGAACGAGTCGTCGTTGACAGTCACAGGTTTATCTTTCGAGCTAGGCGGTGCTCATATGCTAACCCCTCGACTTTTTGATCATTCAAGCGGTCCCACCTGAACGGGATCCCGCCAGCACCCCCATGACCAACCAGTGAGCGAAATGTCCCGCTTTGCCGCGTAAGTGCAGTGCGTTGTGAGGCGATTCACCCGATCCGCTCCGGTCGCACTCCCGGCCCCAGCAGCACCCGACGCGACCCGCCTCCCCCGGCCCGACGGACCACCGCCCCGCGGGGACCGAAAACGACGTTGCAACGGCCGCTGATGATCATTAAGGTCAACCGGGTGACTGCCGGGTCGGCCATGGGCCATTCAACAGTGAGGCTCCCGGCCTCGGCGTGAGCCCGAGGCGGGCAAGAGCCCCGCCCCCCTTCTCCGCGTCTTCTCGCTCCCGGCGCCCCCACGCGGCGCCCTTCCCAGCACTTCCCAAGACCCGGAGACACACCAAGCCATGCCGTACGACCCGAACCAGCACTCCCACCCGTCCGAGCTGCCGACCACCGTCGCCCAGCTCAACCACACCGCCGTCTACGCCAGTGACCGCCAGCTGTCCGCCGAGTTCCTCGCCGCGATCCTGGGCCTCAAGGTCAGCGCACCGTTCGGCCCCTTCGTGCCCGTCGACCTCGGCAACGGCGTCACCCTCGACTACTTCGAGAAGCGTGACGAACCGATCCAGTCGCAGCACTACGCCTTCCTCGTACCGGACGCACAGTTCGACGCCATGATCGCCCGTCTCGAAACGCTCGGCGTCACCTACTTCGCCGACCCCCATCACACCGAACCCGGCCGGATAAACCGGCTCTTCGGCGGCCGCGGCGCGTACTTCGTCGACCCCGACGGCCACAACATGGAGATCATGACCCGGCCCTACATCCGTCCGTAGGTTCGTCGCCAGGCCTGCCGGTCCGGGTCAGCACCCGGACCGGAAGGGCCAGTTCACCGGCCGGCGGGGCCCGTTCACCGGTCGACAGGGCCAGTCCACCGGTCGATAGGGGCAGTCCACCGTCCCTAACCGGCCGGCGTTTCCGCGGTGGCGGCGGGGGTGGTGTCGTGCCCCTCCAGCAAGCGGTTGCGGAACAGGTCGAGCACGCCGTCCAGTGCGGCGCGGGTCGGCTGGCCCGGTTCGTCGATGAGGTGCTCGGTGAGTACGGAGTGCGGCCGCAGCACGGCCTCGGGGTTCGCGGCGTCGTCGTCGAGTTCGACCGCGAGGAACGCGTCGCCGAGTTCGCGGCGGAGGAAGGCGAACCGGTCGCCCGGCACCAAGCGGTCCGTGCGGAAGCGCAGCCCCATGACCTGAAGGCCGTCGCGTTCGCAGCGGGTGCGGACGGCGGCGAGGTCCTCGCGGGAGATGTCGATGCCGGCGGCGCGGTCCTTGGTGACGGGCAAGGGCAGCGAGGGCTGGGACAGGACGGGGGCCACGAGGCGCTCGTCCACGGCCATGGCCAGGGCGAAGCCCCCGGTGAGGCACATACCGACGGCGCCGACGCCGGGGCCGCCGCAGCGCTGGTGCTCATGGGCGGCCAGAGCCCGTAGCCAGGTCACCACGGGAGAGGACTTCCCGGTGGCCAGCGTGGTGAATTCGCGGCTCACGCACACCTTTCCCAGGGAAGAGGCCAGGTACGTGGCGGACTTGAGCCGACGGCCGGCCTCGAAGTCGGCGGGGCGGCCGGGCGTGCCGAAGAGCACCGGGAGGACGGCGGTGCAGCCGATGGCGGCCACCCGTTCGGCGAAGTGCAGCACCTTGGGCGTGATCCCCGGTATTTCCGCCATCACGATCACCGCGGGGCCGGTGCCGCGACGCAGGAGCTCGCGGGTGACTCCGTCGTGGGTGAAGGCGTCGCGGTCAAAGCCGGTCGGGTGCTGATCTGCTGCCATGGAGTGCCCCATCCTGTCCTGGTCAAGTGCCGCGCGGTGCCTTGGGAGTTGGATCATGATGCCGGTCCCGCGGTGGGAGCGCAGCGGTGAGCATCACGGCAGTGGTGAGGATCACGGCGAGGTGCGGGTCATGGCTGAGGTGCGGATCATGGCAGGGGTGAGGAACACGGCAGGATGAGAGTCTCGGCAGCGCGGTTGCGGGCCGTGTTTCCGCTCCCCCGTCCCTCAAGTGGCGCTCTGTGGATGGCCTGCCGTTGCTGAGCGGGGTGGCCAGGACTGGGGGGCGAGGATGCCGAGGACGTAGGCGCGGGCGACCAGGGCGCATCGGGTGGGGGCGTTGAGGAGGTCGCGCAGGCGGCTGAGGTGGTAGTCGACGGTTTGGCGGGAGAGGCGGAGGGAGGTGGCGATCTCGGCGTTGCTGCGGCCCGCGGCCAGGAGGGAGAGGATCCGTACCTGACTGGCCGTCAGCGGGGGATGGGGTTCGTGGGCGAGGCTCTGGTGGGTGATCACCGCCCAGACGCTGGCCGCGCGGGACGGGCCCCGGCCCACGGTGGTCAGGTGCAGTTGGGCGCGGCGCTGGCGACCCCGGCCGTCGACGAGGACGGTGGAGGTCTCGACGCGCCGGCTGCGGCGGGCTATCAGGGCGTGCCAGCTCCGCCGGAGTGCGGGTAAGTCCGGGGCGGGCGCGAGCAGGGTGTGGGCCCGGCGGCCCACGAGGTCGGAGAGCCGGGTCTGCAGGAGTTCCGCGGCTGCCGCGCTGGCCTGGAGGATCCTTCCCCCGGCGGAGATCAGGGCGCACGGCAGACCGCTGTGGTCGCGCAGCGCGTACAGGTTCTCCTCGGCCTGTTGGCGCTGGTGGAGGGCGCGGGTGTGGTCGCTGATGTCGATGTAGATACCGGCCACACAGGTCTGGGTGCCCTCGTGTACGGGGAAGCGGTGGCCGGCCGCGTGGCCGGTGGTGCCGTCCGAGCGGTGGTAGGTGAGGGTGTGCCGCACCGGTTTGCCGCGGGCCAGCACCTCCTGGTCCAGGGCGAGCACCCGGTCGGCGTCGGCCGGGGCGTCGACCTGGCGCACGTCCTTGCCGATGACGTGCTCGGGGGTGGTTCCGTAGAGGTGCGCGTAGGCGTGGTTGGCCCATACGTAACGGCCGTCGGGGTCACGGATGAAGGCCGCGGCGGGGGCGAGGTCGGCGAAGGCGTCGTAGCGGCGGGTGGTGGTGGCGGGCGGGGAAGCAGGGGCGGGAGCCGGGGGCGGGGTCGGCTCCGGGCCAGGGGCTGAAGCCGATTCCGTGGCCGGTTCCGTGGCCGGTTCCGTGGCCGGTTCCGGGGTTACCTCGACCGCGATGCCGCGGAGGCGGTCCTGCCGGGCTGGATCGAGTGGCCAGTTCACGTCGAAGACCCGGCCGTCGAACCGCGCGCGCCAGTGGTTACCGGTCCGCGAGTGGTCACCCGTCCGCCAGTGGTCACCGGCCTTCCGGTCGTCGGTGGCCCGTGGTGTGTCTGTGCCCCGCGAGGTGTCGGTGGCCCGAGATGCGCCCCTGGCCTGCGAGAGGTCGGTCGCCTGCGAGGGGTCGAGTGCCTGCCATTGGTCCGTGACCGTGTCGAGGAAGCGCTGGGCGGTGCGGGTGTCGTCGAAGGCTCCTCCTCCGCTGTCGATCACCCGTAGCTCGCGGTCGGCCTCCCACCAGGACACCGGGAGGTGTTGGAGCAGCGACTTCAGACCGGTCTCGTCCACGACGGCCTCTCTGTGACGAAGAGACGGAGAGATGGCGGGGCGTTCGGCCACCTGGCGTCCCGGGCCGGCTCGCCCCTGGCATGCGTATCCCCTGCCGCTACGCCGTATGCCCGGTTCTCGGCCTATCTGGTGGGCGCGGGGCCCCATACGGCATCACAGAACTTTCACAGCCGCTCGGCGAACTCCACAACTCTGGCGTTTGCCTGAGCGTTCGGCGCCCGAGACGGCAGATCGGGCACCGTCCCGGTGGTTCTCTGGAAGTACCGCGGCGAGGCAGTCAGCCGCCGCGACAACAAAGGCCGTTCCCACGGCCCCTCCCCGCCTGTGAAGGAGTCGGATTCCAGTGAGCACGGTGCTGTTCGTGTATGCCAAGGGTGGGCCGCCCTTGGGGTATGCCCTGTCACGGGTCGCCGCTCGGTCGGCAGTGCACCTGCTGGCACTCAGCACGCTTCCGCCCACCGTCGCCGCCTCCGCCGAGCACCGGTGCGCGTCCGTACGGACCGCCACCGGGCCCGAGCGGGGCGACCTGGTGTCCCTGATCGTCTCCCGGGCCCAGGCCGTGGGCGCGGACGCGGTCATCACCTTCTCCGAGTACGCCGTCGTCGCGGTCGCCGAGGCCTGTGAGAAGCTCGGCCTGGCCGGCGCCGGCGCCTCCGGTGCGCTCGCCCGTGACAAGCGGCTGATGCGCCGGGTCTGGGACCGGCAGGGCATCGCCCAGCCGCGGTTCCGCCCGGTGGCCGACGAGCGGGAGCTGCAGGACGCGGCCGCCGCGCTCCGCCTCCCCGTACTGCTGAAGGCCGCCTGGAGCGCCGGCTCCACCGCGCACCGGATCATCCGTTCCACCGACGAGGTCCCGGCTGCCTGGCAGCGGGCCCGCGAGGTGATGGCCGAATCCGCCGAACTGGGCTACGCGGAGCTGCACGTGGCCGACGCCGGGGCCGACTTCCTGGTCGAGGAGATCGTGCCGGGCACCGCGGACGGCTGGTTCGACCAGCCGGGCTGGGGAGACTACGTCAGCGTCGAAGGCGTCGTCGTCGACGGCGTGTTCCGACCGGTCTGCCTCAGTGGCCGGATGCCGACGGTGGAACCGTTCACCGAACGCGCCGGCATCACCCCGGCCGCGCTGCCGGCCGACGCCCAGCAGCGCGTCGTGGCCCTCGCCCGCGAGGCCGTCGACGCGCTGGGGCTGGAGAACTGCGGTACGCACACCGAGATCAAGCTCGGTGCCGACGGCCGGATGTGGGTCATCGAGACCGCCGCCCGGTTCGGCGGGGCGATGACCGTGCCGCAGATCGAGGAGGTCTTCGGCCTGGACCTCATCGGCATGCTCATCGACCATCTGCTGGGCCGCCCGGTGTCCTGGCCCGCGCAAGCTCTCACCCCGCAGGAGGCGCGCGGTGCGGCCGGCTCCCTCGTCGTACTGGCCGTGGACGGCGCCGGTGACGCCTGGCCGGACCGGCGGCGGTGGGACTTCCCGACCGTACGGGACGCGGTACCGCTCAGCGCCGGCAGCCGGCTGTCCGTAGTGGCCGAGAACTCGCTCCCGGACGGATCTCCGGTCCCGGTGTACGACCCGGCCGCTGGCGCCAACACGATGGCGGCGCTGTGCCTGTTGTCCGCCGCCGACCCCGAGACCGTGCTCCATGACTTCCGGACTCTGGTGGACGCGTTGCCATCGGTGCTCCCCCTGGAGGAGAAGCACGAGGAGACGGAGAAAGCCAAGACGGACAGGCAGTGCACGACGGAGACCGCGGAGGCGCGCTCATGACACTCACCATGACCACCCCCCACGACCACACGACCGCCTGCGACCGTACGACCATCGGCGCGCACCTGGCCCTCCCGCTCTTCCACACCCTCTGCGGCACCCTGGCCGGCCACCCCTTCCTGAAGGTCGTGGTCGACCGCGCCGAGAACACCTGGCACCTGCTGGACGCCGCCGTCCACCCCTTCCACGTCGACTACATCGCCACGCGCGTCCTGGGCATGGAGCTGGCGGAACTCGACGCCTGCCTGGACGCGTTCAACGCCTCGGTCTACGCCGACCCGGAGCGCAGGTTCCTGTTGGGCGTGCTCTCCCTGCACACCGACACGGGCGCGGGGACGGCGGGCGCGGGGGCGGACGCGGGCACCCACATGCCCACCGGCCGCCGGGCGCGCCCCTTCCTCGTGCTGGAGACGACCGAGGCCGACACCATGAGCGGCCCGATGCTGGAGGAGTTCTACACCTTCGTCCGCCACCGGCTCGACAGCCGGCTGCCGCTGCTGCTGAAGCCCGCGAACCACGGCCAGGAGCACGCGCTCGCCGCGATCAGTGACGTCCGGGTGCCGCGGATCCTCAGCCACCAGCTGTTCGGCAGCCGCACCCGCACCCCGCTCAACCCCGGCGAGGCCGTCGGCCGGCTGCGCCACTTCCGTACCGCCCGGGAGTACGAGCAGTACGCGGCCGGTGCCGGCCCGCTCGGCGGGTCCGACATCGTCGCCATGCCGTGCCTGCCCGACGACGTACCGAGGGTCGCCGGCTTCATCAACACCGCGCCCACCACCCCGCTCTCGCACACCAACGTCCTCGCGTCCGGCTGGGGCATCCCCAACGCCATCATCCGCGACCTGGACCAGCTCATCGAGGCGGAGGAACTCGCGGGCGCATGGGTCCGCTACGAAGTGCAGGACGACGACATCACCCTCGTACGGCTCCCTCAGGCCCCGGCGTCGCTCCGCCAGGCGTCGGGCTCGACGCTCTCCCCACTGCTTGCCCCATCATCTGCGGCGCTCACCCAGACGTCGGCACCGAGCGTGTCAGACCGGCGGCCGGCGCCCCGGATACGGCTGGAACCCCCGCTGCTGCACGCCGACATACCCGCGCTGCCCCTGCACCAACTGCGCCGCACCGACCAGAACCGCTACGGCACCAAGGCAGCCAACCTCGGGGAGCTGCACCACGTCCTGGCCGGTGGCGAGGACATTCCGGCCGGTGAGTCCGAACACGCCGGCCAGGGCCCCGGCCACACCATCGACCTGACCGCGTACTACGGCCGCCCCAGGCCTCCGCGGGCCAACCTCTACGCCCACCTCACCGCGCGCCTCACCGCCCGCCTGGGCCTCTCCGGCCTTCCGGTCCTTCCTGGGCTTTCTGACCTTCCCGCCCTTCCTGAGGGCGCGCGAGGCGCCCAACTCCGCGCAGCTGCCCGGGACTTCGTCCGCGCCACAGTCACCGCTCCGGACGGCATCGCCCTCCCGTTCGCCCTGCAGCACCGTTTTCTCACCTCCTCCCCCGCCCTACAGCAGGGCATCGGCGACCTGAAGGCCGCCCTGGCGCGCGGGACCGTCGACACGATCGACCCGCTCTGCCGGCGGCTGCAGCACCTCATCCAGCACGCCGCCCCGATGCCTGACGACGTGGCCCGTGCCATCACGGCCGCCCCCCAGGCGCTGCCCTCCGGTGCGTCCGGTACCCCCGGCCGGCTCGTGGTGCGTTCGTCCTCCAACGCCGAGGACCTGCCCGGGTTCTCCGCGGCGGGGGTGTACGACTCGGTCACGGCGGTGCACGGTGCGGACGAACTCCTCGCCGCGGTACGCCGGGTGTGGGCGTCCCTGCTGTCGCCGCGCAGCGTCCGGCTGCGCCACCAGGCGGGCATCTCTCCCGACGACACCTACATGGGCGTGATCATCCAGCGCTACCAGCCCGCGGGCCTCGGCGGCGTGCTGGTGACCTGCAACCCGACCCGGCGCGCGGATTTCCGCAACGTCTACCTCAACTGCTCGTCCGGCTCCCCGGAGAACGTCGTCGACGGCACCGCCCTACCGCTGCAGTACCTGTACAACACGGTCGAAGGCGGCGGCCGCACCGTCGCGCTGGGCTCGTCCGCCGAGGACCTGCCGGCCGCCACCCGCGAACGACTGGCGGACCTCGCCCTGACCGGCCGGCTACTGCAGTCCCATTTCAGCGGTACAACCCCGACCGACGGCCCGGACCTGGACGTGGACCGGCCATTGGACATCGAATGGCTGATGACCGATCAGGGCGACTTCCACCTGGTCCAGATCCGCCCCTACGCCGCCCGATGAGCCGCCACCTCCCCGGCCCCTGGGGCCTCAGTCGTGCGGGCAGGCGCGCGAAGGCCACGACGGGCGCGCCGCCCCTGCCACCCCGGGCCCGCCGCATCATCCGCCTGAACAACGGCTTCCAGCTCCTGTTCAACCTGCTCTGGTGGATGCCGGTGTTCTACGCCTACCAACGGCAGGCGGGACTCACCGACGGCCAGATCTTCGGCATCCAGAGCATCTACTACACCGCGTTCTGCCTCTTCGAGATCCCCACCGGACTGATCGCCGACCGCATCGGCACCCGCAACTGCCTGCGGGCGGGCGCGGTCGTCATGACCGCGGCCAACCTCGCCCCGGTCTGGGCCCCCAGCTACACCGGCTTCCTCGTCCACTTCTTGCTCATCGCCGCCGGCCGCTCCCTGACCTCCGGTGCCGCCAGTGCGTACCTCTACGAGGGCCTGCGGGCCGAAGGTGCGGGCGCCCACTATCTGAAGGCCGAGGGCCAGGCCCGCGCGCTCGGCCTCGCCGCGAAGGTGCTGTGCTGGCCGCTGCTCGGTCCGCTGATGGCCCTGGCGCACTCCGCACCGTACGTCCTGAGCGCGGCCAGCGCGGGCGCCTCCCTGGTCTGTGCCGTACTGCTGCCCCGCCAGGCCGCGGCCGACCCGGCCAGGGGCCGAAAGCGCGCCACGGGCCACGAGGCGGCCGCCGCCCTCCGCGCCGTCCGCAGCACGCCCTGGCTCGCCCTGGTCATGGTGCAGGGGGTGGCCCTGTTCACGCTCGCCCGTATCTGCCAGGTCAATCTCTTCCAGCCGGTACTGCTCGACCACGGCATCGGCGAGAGCTCGCACGGCACCGTGCTGGCCGCCATGACCGTCGCGGAGGCGGTGGCCTCGGCCCGTCCGCAATGGCTCACCTCGCGGCTCTCCCCGGTGGCATGGGTGTCGCTGCTCAGCCTCGCGATGGCGGCGGCTCTGGCGGGCAGCACGCTGGGCGGTCCCTGGACGACCGTCGCGCTGCTGTGCGTGTTCGCCGCCGTCACCGGCCTCGCGTCCCCCCTCCAGCGGAAGCTGGTCAACGACGCGGTCCCCGCGGGCGCGCCCCGCGCCACCCTGCTGTCCGTCGAGAGCCTCGTCGACCGCGCGGTGTGCGCTCTGGCGGCCGTCGCCGCAGGCGCGTACCTCTCGGCGCACCGCCTGGACGCCCTGTTGTGGCACAGCGCGCTGGCCACCGCCGTCCTGCTGGCCGTCCTCCACCTGCTCCTACGACGTCACGGCAAGGCCCGTACGGCGAAGGGCGGGGCCCGTGCGGAGAACGGCGGGACCCGTACGGAGAGCGGCGGGGCCCGTGCGGAGGGCAGCCAAGCGGAGACGGGCCGTACCGACGAGATCCGTCCGCTCGCCACAGCAGGAAAGCCCTGACTCCCGCGCCCATACTGGAGGGGTGCGTACTGGAGGGGTGCGACAGCCAGACCGGCCGGCTGAGCCTTCTGGCCCGGCTGGACCGGCTGGACCCGCTGAGCCTTCCGGACCGGCTGAGCCTTCTGGACCAGATGCACCTTCTGGACCAGATGAGCTTTCTGGACCGGCTGCCGGGCACTACGGTGAAGACGCCTTCCGGCCGGAGGAAGCCGGCGAGGCAGAGCGCATCGACCTGGGAGCGCTCGCCTACGACGCGGTGAGCACCGCACGGCTGACGGCGCTGGGCGCCGGCCCCGGCTGGCACTGCCTCGACGTAGGCGCCGGGACCGGCACCGTCGCCCGGTGGCTGCTGGAGTCGGCGGATGTCACGTCCGTCCTGGCCGTCGACCGTGACACCCGCTTCCTCACCGCCGATGCCCCGCCGGGGCTCGTGGCCCAGACCGCCGACGTGACCGCACCCGACTTCGACCCCGGCCGCTTCCACCTGGTCCACGCCCGCTTCGTACTGATGCACCTACGCCCGTGGCGACGCATGATCAACCAGCTGAGCTCCTTGCTCGCCCCGGGCGGCGTTCTCGTGCTCAGCGACGCCGTCGACCTGACGACCTCCTCCGCCCCGGCCACCCCGTACACCCGGGTCATGCGCGCGATGTGGCAGGCCCTGCGTACGACCATCGGGACGGACATCTCCTGGGTGCCCGATTACCCCGCCTTCCTGCTGGAGGAGGGCCTGCACTCCGTGGCCGCCGAAATCCACGTCCCCCCACTACTGCCCGGCAGCCCCATCAGCCGCTTCTGGGAGGACACTTGGCAACGCACCCGCGACGCCATCCTCGCCACCGGCCAGGTGGACGAGCCCCTACTCGAACAGGCCCGCCAGGCCCTGTCCTCCCCGCACTCCGCCGCCCTCTCCCCCGGAATGCTCACCGCCTGGGGCTGGAAACCCCGGCACACCGCTTCCCCAACCCCCTCACCACCCCCATGAGCCGGTGGCGGTGGTCCCTGGTCCCCTGCCGTTCCAGCCCCCTCCCCCCCCGCATTCCAGCGCCTGGCACTCCGAGTGGCCCGAGTGTCCGAGTGGCCCGAGTGATCCGACTGTCCCAAGTGGTCCGAGTGAAAGGTGACCGATGTACGCGATACCCCTGGGTGGTGACGCTGCCAACGGTGACAACCGCGCCGAGTTGCGTCCGCTGGAGCCGTGGCAGGCCGAGGAATTCCTCGCCCACATCGACCGGGGACGGGAGTTCATCGGGCAGTACATCGGGCTGGCCGACCTGATCGTGGACCTGGACGCGAGCCGCTCGTACCTCCACTCGTACGCGAAGAAGGCCGCCGCCGACACCGGCCGCATCTGCGGCATCTGGCTGGACGGCCGACTGGTCGGCGGGGTCCTCTTCCGCACCATGGACGTCAAGCAGGGCACTGCCGAGGCGGGCTGCTGGCTGGAGCCGTCGGCGGTGGGCAAGGGGCTGGTGACCCGTGCCGTACGCGTGCTCATCGACTGGGCCGTCGAGGAGCGGGGCATCCACCGTGTGGAGTGGCTGGTCTCGGCGGCCAACGAACCCAGTATCGCGGTGGCCAGGCGGCTGGGGATGACCAAGGAGGGCGTGCTGCGCGAGGGCTATCTCTACCGGGGCGAGCGGCAGGACATCGAAGTCTGGGCGGTACTGGCCCCTGAGTGGCGCGCGGCGAAGTAGGGAGATGAGAAGTAGGGAGATCAACGGGCCGGGAGCCCTGGCGATCCACTCACGCGCCACCCCTTCGGAAGGAGGCCCCCAGGATGTACGTACTGGTGGCCAGCATCCAGAGGGGAAAGACCAGTTCGGTCCAGGGGACGGTACCGACGACGAACAGCAGCACAAGCGCGGCCGCACAGCCGAGCCAGGCGAGCCAGCGCGGGAAGACGCGCAAGGCGAGTCCGATGGTCGTGGTGGACAGCGTGAACACCGCGGCCATCCGCATGGCGTAGCTCGCAAGCAAGGTGAGCGTCGTCCGCCCGTAGGTCCACAGGTCCTGCGCGCCGGCGGGGATGTTGCCGGTGATGGCGAGCAGGCCGCCGGCGGCGGCCCCCGCCGCGAGCACCAAGGCGGTGAACATCAGCCCGCTGCACAGGAAGAGCGTCGCGAAGAACCTGTTCTCCGCCCGCTCTTCCGCATTTCCCGAGACGGCGTTCGCCGGAGGGCCGGTGCCCCGCTCCGTGCGCCCGATGTGGTCTCGTACGGCGCCCATGAACCACAGGAAGAAGATGCCGGCGAACGGCAGCAGGCCCAGGGCGATTTCCAGGACCTGCCGGTGGGACGAACGCGACGGCCACGCCCCCGCGTGGGCAGGGATCGCGGAGGGCAAGCTGATCCGGACGATCATGAGTACGGCGGCCAGCAGCAGCGCCGCCAGCACTCCCGCTGCACCAGCCGCCCGCGGCGTACGCAGCACCCTGCCCGACGTGGCCTCAAGAGAGCGTCTCTCCTCCATCACCCCATCGTGGCGGCACCTCGTCCCCGCCCCGTTGCACAGCCACCGGCTTCCCTTCACGGCCACTGAGATGGCTTACAGCCCCGGAAACGCCTGAAGCCTCTGAAGTCCCTGAGCATCGAGACAGGGGAACCCAGCACCCCCACCACCCCCACCAGCCTCACCAGCCTCACCACCCCCAACGACTCCCCAACACTCCGCTACATTCCTCAAACTTCCTCATTGTGCCTACCAGTAGGGGAAGTTAAGGTACTTTCATGCCTGATCGTTTCTACTCCGTGGAACAAGTGGCGGAGCATCTGGGCCTGCATGTCCGCACCATCCGGAACTACGTGCGGGACGGACGTCTCCACGCGGTCCGCATCGGCAAGCAGTACCGCATCGCCCACGAGGACCTGGAGGCCTTCACCGGCCGCCCGGCACCCGCGCCCCCGGGCGACGCGGACGGACGGCGACCGCAAGAACAGCGACAGCACACCGAGGTCTCAAGCATCGTCGAGATCGACGCGATCACCCCCGACACGGCCGACCGCTTGACCGCCCTCCTGATGAGCCTGGCCACCCACCGCGGCCCGGGCCATGCGCCCCTGCGCATCGAGACGGCCTACGACAAGGGACGGGCCCGGATGAAGGTCATCGTCCTGGGCGGCCTCGCCGACACGGCCCGGATCTTCGACTACATGGAGGGAGTGCTCGCGACATGAGTACGAGCACCAGCACAACCACGATCTATAAGACCGAAGCCGGTGGCAGGGAGCTCCAGCAGCGTTACCGCGAGATGCTCCAAGCCTGGCCGGTCCCCGCCGAGGAGGTACGGATACCGACCCGGGAAGGCGAAACCTTCGTCCTCGTCTCCGGCCCGAAGGACGCTCCGCCCGTACTGCTGCTCCACGGATCGGGAGCGAACGCGACGATGTGGCAGGACGACATCGCCTCCTGGTCCCGGCACTTCCGGACGTACGCCCTCGACCTCATAGGCGAACCGGGCCTGAGTGCCGCCTCCCGCCCGCCCTTGTCCTCCGACGCTCATGCACTGTGGTTGGACGAGGTGTTGGAACATCTGGGCCTGACCCGCACCGCGATCGTCGGCACTTCCCTGGGCGGATGGGTGGCACTGGACTACGCCACCCGCCGGCCGGAGCGAGTGACCCGCCTGGCCCTGCTCTGCCCCGGCGGTCTGGGCAGGCAGAAGATGGCGTGGCTGTTCAAGGCCCTGCTCCTGCGCCCGTTGGGACGCCGGGGAGTACGCCGGTCAGTAGCGACCGGCACGGGCCTGGAAGCACCCGAGGTCCAGCACCTCCTCGACCACGTCATGCTGACCTTCACTCACTTCAAGCCCCGTACCGAGCGGCTCCCCCTCTTCCCCGACAGTGCGCTGCGCCGCCTGACCATGCCCACCCTGGTGACGGTCGGCAGCCGCGACACCCTCTTCGACTCCGAGGACACCGCCCGGCGCGTACGCCAGTGCCTCCCCCACGCGACCGTGAACGTCCTGCCCGAGGCCGGCCACGCCCTCCTCAACCAGACCGACTCCGTCCTCACTTTCCTCCGCGCCGACTGACCCCCTTCGCGCAGACGCCAGGTGGGACGCGAAGTGGGACGCCAGGTAGGCAACACCGGCCCCGACTTCCACCGCGACGGCACCGCTCCAGGTGACGCAATCGCCGAACGGAACCAACGCGACACCCAACTCACCCGCCCCGCCCGCGCCGCCCGGCGCCGTAACGACTCAGCGCTCTCTCCGGCCAACCACCCGCACCCTGCCCACCGGACTTTCCAACGGGGGCTGTCCCGTCCGGTGGCAACTGGACGCCGGATTCCCAGTCGGCTCCGCTCCGCATTCCTGTGGCCGTTCCAATGACAGCACTACCGGGGCCGACTGGGACCTCACCCAACGCACCCACCGCGGGGAACCGGCCCCGGGCTTCGACGGCCCGACGCAGGCACGCACCCCGCACTGCACCGCTCTCCTCACGAATTGCCAACTCTCTTCTTGAGACCGGCGCGTTCCGGCGTACGGGTGGCACCGATGGAGGCCAGAGCTACGGCCAGGACGCCGGCCCATTGGAGGACGGCCAGGTGCTGGTCGAGAACGATGAGGCCGATGAGGGCACCGACGGCGGGTTCGAGGCTCGTGAGGATGCCGAACGTGCGGGGTGGCAGCCGGCGGAGGGCCTCAAGATGGAAGGTGTACGGCAGAACGCTGGAGAGGAGGGCGACGACGACGGCCAGGGCGAGGGTAGTGGGGCCGAGAAGTCTGCTGCCTGCCTGGGCGATGCCGTACGGGAGGCTGAGGAGGGCGCCCCAGGTGACGGCGAGGGCCAGACCACGGCCATCAGGAACCCGCTCCGCGAGCCGCTTGCCGACCAGAATGTAGCCGCCCCAGCAGCATCCGGCGAGAAGGGCGCAGGCCAGTCCCGCTGCGTCGAGCGGAATGCCGGAGTGGCTGAGCAGCACGACACCCGCCGCAGCCAGGCAGGCCCACAGCAGGTCGGCGACCCGGCGTGAGCCGAACAGCGCGATGGCGAACGGACCGAGGAACTCCATCGTGGTGGCGGCACCCAAAGGGAGACGGCCGACCGCTTCGTAGTAGCTGAGGTGGTGGACGGCGAGCAGGGTGCCGGCGGCCGCCGCGACGCCGAGGGTGGTCCGACCCCAGCGCAGCCCAGGGCGCCACAGGGCCGTCAGGACCACGGCGGCCAGACACAGGCGCAGGCTCACCACCCCCGCCGGGCCCACGACGGGGTAGAGCCGAGTGGTCAGCGCGGCCCCGCACTGCAGACCGAGCACACCACCCATGACCAGACCGGGGGCCGACACTCCGCCCAACCCCCGGCTGATCACGGCGACAGCATGCCCACGGCGGCTGGCGAGCTGGCTGATGGTGCCCTCCTCCAGATGCGGAACGAGCGAAGACAAGGCAGTCGGCATGCGGGCAGCACCCTGCCTTCCGGCTCATGCCCCTTGAGGCTCATGCCCCTTTCGATTCGATACGTTCGTGCGGCCCGGTGGCAGTCCACCAGGCGGGCGTTGACCACCCATCGCGAGCGGGTGCGTCCGGTCGGGCGAAGAACCTTGGCGTCGCGACGACGTGAAATGTGGCACGTCGACAACATGGCCACAACCCCTCGACGCTCAACGAAATCCGCATCCTCCCGGGCCCGTTGACCTGGCTTTTTATGCAGCCGCGCCGCACATTGCAGCGGCGTCCACCGGTCAGGTTTCCGTGGGAGGAGAAGACAGCCGAATCAGCTTTTTGCGGGGACTTTGCAGGCCCCCAGGAGTCCGCCACGTCCCACCTCGTCCGTCGCCTCCCTCGCCTCCCTCGCCTCCCTCGCGTCTGTCGCGTTCGTCAGGCAGCTCAACCGGAACGCCCAAGACAGTCATCGAGTGTCGCCAGATCCACTCCCGCGTCACAGAGCACCCCGGCAGCCACTCCACGACCGATCTGGGCAAGCCCCAGAAGCAACTGGTCACAATCGATACGCGCCGAACCCGCCGCCTCGGCCCGCTCTTCCGCGATCGCCATGGCCTTACGGGAGTAGGGCGTCCAGGCAATCCGCTCGGCCGCTTGCGACGCCCCCATACTCAGCCGCGCCCCAACGGCCCGGTGCAGGTCCTCGGGCGATACGCCGGCGGCCCGCAACAGACGCGTAGCAGTGTTGTCCTCCGCGGTGAGGCCCCAGAGCAGGTGCTCCGTCCCGATGTAGTTGTTGCGGTGATGCACCGCGGCCTGCTTCACCTGCACCATGGCCTGGCGTAGGTCGTCAGTCATGGTCAGGCGTACTTGCATCCCTGCCCACCCCTCGTCGCATACGCTCCCCCAATGCCCAGCACTCACCCACTCGCCCACCTCCCCGCCCCCGTTCCGAACGGTGCAACGCGGTGACCACAGACGGAACCTCATACCTCCCGGCGCCCGACGTCCTCTGGTCCCACGCCGCCACCCTCGCTTCCTGGAGTGCCGAGCAACAGCTCCCCGTGCACAACTACCGTCATGACGAGGCCGAACTGCGTTCCGAGGACGTGGGGAACGGTTGGTGGGCCCTGTCCTGGGTCGAGGACGGACGGGCCGTCCTCTACGGCGTCGACCACGACTACAGCGAGACCGTCAGCCTGTCCCCGCCCCTCGACCTGCTGGCCGACGGGCCCTCCTGGCTTCCATGGCAGCGGCTTGACGAGGTCATCGCCGGCGGCGAAGAGATCGGCTTTGTGTACTGGTGGGACGGCCGGGCGTGGGGGCGGACGCCATACCCCGCCGAGGTGCACGACGACGGCGTGCGCAGCATGGTCCCGGCGGACGACAGCGAGGTGCGGCAGGTCTGCGCCGACCTGGTGGCCGACGGTGCGGACCCGGCCGCCGTACGCGAGCGCGAGGCGGCGCACCGACGGACGGCCGCGCTCCCGAACGAGTCCGCAGCATTGCCGGCCGGTCATGGCGAGCCCGCCGGCCGGAGGGTCCCGTGCTGGCTGCCCGAGCAGCACGCCGCGGTACTCGCCGTGGAGATGAAGGCGGCCACCGAACTCAACCGCCCGGAACCGCCGGCCACATCGGAACAGGAACGGCTGATCGCCTGGCTGCGCACCAATGGGACCCGGACGGGCGGGAGTTCGGTGCTCTCGGCGGCGTTCGTGGACGCCGGGGACACCGATTACGGTCGCGGTGCGGACGGATTCCTGGACGAGCTGGGCCGACGTATCTTCGGCGAGGCAGCCACCCTGTTGACCGCCCCACGAGACGCGGAAGCCGACCCCGAACGGGGCCGCTGGCTGTACATCCGCATCACTGTTCCCGACACCAACTTCAACTCCAACTCCAACACTGACGCTGATGCTGACGCCAACAGCACCATCGAGCGCGGCTACGACTGCCTCCCGGACTGGTGGCCGGACAGACGCGGAGTCGTCGCCGCCCTGCCCCACACCGTCCGCCTCGAAATGGCACGCCGAGCGGCCCACTGGCGCCCGAACTGGACCGAACTCCTCGAGGAAGACGTCCGCCTCGACGGCGCACCGGCCCGGCTTTGCCGGGTGGAACTGGGACTCCCCCACATCTCCCCCCTCTCGACTCCGCATGCGGATGCGGATGCGAGTGCGGGCGCAGATACGACTGCGGGCGCGGGCGCGGATGCGAGAGCGGGTGCCGATACGGATGCGGGCGCAGGTACGGAGTCAGCCTCGTAGGGCCCGTCCTGCCCGTGGAGCACGGCGGAGCCCTTTCGTGTTTCACGGTCTGACCTCCTCAGGCTCGGGTTCCGGTCCGAGCTCCCAGGTCTGCTGCTTGAGCGCCATTCGTGCGGCCGGTGCTCGGCCGGGGATGCTCGCCCAGTACGGGTGCGTGGCGATCCGCACGGACAGCTGCTGCAGTCTGCGCCGCAGCACCGTGGTCTGGGACGGGTTTTCCTCATGCGAAAGCTCTCGGTACGCGGTGTACCAGGCGCGCTGAGCCTGCACGAGATCTTCAGGGAAGGCGTAGGGAGGAGTCACACGAAGATTGCATCACATGTTCGAATTGAGGTGCAGCACACGTAAGGGTGAATCCCGATGCCGGCCTCGAAGACTCGTAGGCCGCCCGACGCCTACGTGGCAGCCGTCCGCCGAGCTCGCGCCCGGGCTTGATCCGGGTACCACCTCGTGAAGCGGACCGCGCCCACGAACAACGCGATAGGAATGATCCAGTTCAACCAGTCCACCCCTGACGTGACGTGCAGGGCGAGGACGCCGAGCAGGGCCGTCAGCAGGAACACCGCGCCCCACACCGTCGTCAGCACCCGGTTGACGTGCCGGAAGAGCGGGCTCCCCCAGTACGCACGGGGCACGGACTCCCGCGCGTACTGCTCGGTGAACGGCATGAAGGCGAGGGACGTGAAGGCCACGGCGGCCAGGACCGCGCCGGACAGGGTCTGGGCGTACGTCTCCAGCCAGATCAGGTCGTGACGGTCAAGGACCAGCGACAGGACGCAGATGACGGCGAAGAAGAGCAGTCCGGCGATGTCCAGGATCTTCAAGCTGCGACGCCTGATGTCCGGGATGCTTGCCCCGATCGCCGTGATGAGCGCGGCCAGCGCGGCAAACCCCCACGAGCTGGGGCTCGCCACCACGGCGAAAATGATCCAGGGGGCGAAGCCGAGGAAGAGGTTGACACCGCGTGTGCCGTCGGGACGTTGCGGGTCGCTCGGCGACGACGCATCGTCGGGCTTGGGCGTCGTGTCAGGGTGAGTCATACGAAACCTCCGGTCGGCTCCGTCCGGTCCGGCGTCCCTGCTGCCATGCTGTGCTCCCCGGACGGGAGTCGCATCCGGTACGGCCCCTGCCTCGCCGACCCGCCACTACGGAAATGTCGCCGTACTACGGAAAGTGGCCGGCCGTTACTACCGCAAGTGGCCGTGGGCCGACGCTACTGATTTCAGCTCTCTGTCAGTCATTCGCCGTGACATCGTCGACGTTTTAAGATCACGGACGATCGCCGTTCACAGCGCCTTCGTAGCGCCTTCGTAGCGCCATTCACATGGCCGTTCAGACCGCCGTTCAGGGGGCGGAATCGGAGGGGGACCGATGGCATTCGAGATAGACCTGCCGCTGGACGAAGAACGCAAAGACGAAGAATGTGCACAGGCCGCAGCAGACGATGAAAGAGACACAGCCGACGGCAAGGCCGCCCGGCTCACCTCAGAACTCACCGACCTCGGCAACGAAGGCTTCCTACGGGCGGTGCTCCGCGATCAGCCGCCGGCATGCTTCCACCACCGCAGCACCGACCGCCTCCTAGGCTGGTCCACTGACGTCCCAGACATCGCCGAACCCACCACCAGCCTCCTGCTCCGCGCCCTCCACACCTGCTTCACCGCTCACCTCCCCCTGAGCCTCTCGCCCGACCTCCTCTGGTACGCAGTCGTGCACGAGGTGGCCGTGCACGTCCGGCTGAACTCCAAGACGTACGAGGGAATCTTCACGGAGACGCCGGGGCACCGGCAGACCATCGCCGTACGCGACGATCTGGCCCCGCTGGACTGGGAGCGCTCGATCAATCTGGTCCAACAGCCCCTGCGCGCCAGGATCGGTGACGAGGTCGCCGACCTCTTCCAGCCCACCTTCTCCACCACCACGGACACGGACGCCACGGCCATACTGGTGGCGCTGATGGACGTGGTCAGCCCGTACTACCGCTTTCGGTGGCAAACCCTCTGCGGCATTCCGCGGATCCGACTGGAGGGCACGGACCGGGACTGGCGTCTGCTGGCGGCCCGGGTGCGGGAACTGGCGGAGTGGTTCGAAGGGCTGCGGCCATGGTTCACGGCACTGCAACCGGTGCTGGACGCGATCTGGGCGACGGCCTCGGGGTGGGGGATCGACCAGAAATTCTGGCGTTCCCTCTACAAGTGGGAGTCGGCATCGGGTGGCGACCGGGTCACCGGGTGGATCACCGCGTTCTTCGCCCACCGGTACACCGACGACGGGCCGCGCCCGAAGCAGTCGTTCGGGCCCGGCACGACCGCCGAGGACGAATTCCCCTCACACGTCTCCCGGGTCCCGTTCCGCTGGGAGACCCCCACGGGAACCTTGGACATGGCGTTCCTCGGAGGCGTCCTCGGCATTGAGCGCGACGAAGAGTGGATCAGAGACCGCAACTCGGCCACGTCGTCGCCGAGTTGACTCCCACATCCAAGCGCCCCAAGCCCAACGACGAACCGGACGGCCGCCCGAACGGCGAACCGCAGGACAGGCCGTATGGCGTGCGCCTGCCCGAGCCCTGGACGTTGGCGGACGTCCAGGGCCTCACCGGTTGCCCACAAGCCCATCTGCTCACCACCGTCGGCATCGTTACTCACAACGGCAACCGCCTCCATGCCGACTGCGTGGTCAACCTCGACGGCATCTGCGCGGTCCGGGCCAGCGACGGCAATGACGACAATGGCGGCCACTGGTATCTGGGCGATCTGGTCTCCGACGCCGGTGACATCCAGTGTTGGGCCTCCTACGGCCCGGACCTTGGCGACGCACTGCGCGCTCTCTGACAGCCGGCCAGCCGGCTCCGAGGGCGTTGCCTCTCGACGGTCAGGGGACAAGTCCGCGGGCGGGGTGGCGTGGGACGGAATGGGGCGGGGTGGGGTGAGGTCGGCTAACGGAAGTCGGCGGCGTGCTCAACCGCCCACTGGTGCAAGGTGTGTGCCGGCCTCCCCACCACGTCCTCGACCGTCGTGGTCGTGACCGGACGCGGGGCGTCAAGCATCTCGGCGTACCCATCCAGCAGGGTGTCCACGAAGAAGTCGGGAAAGGTGTCGTCGGCGAGCAGCTGCTGCCGGGCAGCCTCCCGCGTCAGTTCCTCCCACCGGAGGGGCCGTCCGATGGCCTCACCGAGGATGCGCACCTGGTCGACCTGGGTCAGGACCTCGGGCCCGGTCAGCGCGTAGGCCGCCTTGTCGTGGCCGTCCTCGGTCAAGGCGCGTACGGCGACGGCGGCGATGTCGGCCTCGTGCAGCAGGGCCATGGGAACCGCTCCGAAAGCGCCGCGCACCACGTCACCGGCGCGGATCTGGTCGGCCCACCAGAGGGTGTTGCTGGCGAAGGTGCTGGGGCGTAGGTGCGTCCAGCCGAGTCCCGACCGTTCGATGAGGCGCTCCACCGCGGCGTGGGAGCGGCCTACCGGGTGCCGCTGTTGCTCGGGGGTGAGCCCGTCCTGGACGGCCCCCGAGGAGAGGAAGACGACGCGGTCCACGTGATGCCGTAGCGCCTCGACGACACCGGGCGCGGCGTCAGCCGTATGGAAGGGCCACATGAGGAAAGCTCGATCGACGCCCTTCAGGGCCTCTTCCAGGCCGCGTGGGTCAGCCAGGTCGCCGGCCCGTACGTCGACGCCGCCGTGCGGCAGGCCGGCCGAGTCCGGGTGCCGGGTCAGGGCCCGTACCTCGACACCGGTTGCCAACAACTGGGCGACGACCTGCCGGCCCACGTTCCCCGTCGCACCGGTGACCAGCACGGTGGGCTCCGGCTCCGCCATGCCCTCCGCCGTCCGGTTCATCGCCGTCTCCGTGTCCATCGCACTACTCCTCTTCAGTCGATGTCTGTCCCACTTGGCGCCGTCCACAGTGCGCAACGGAGCTCCGGGGCCAGCCACCACCGCGGAGAGATTGGCGGATACCGGCATGTTGAGTGTCATGACGACGGATACCGTCACCGGCTGCCGTCATTCTTCTGAGCCGCGAGCCGGAGGTGAGGCAGGGCTCAGGGCGGTCAGGGCGCCGGGCTTGGGGCCGTACGGAGGCGGACCGTACGGAGGCGGACCGGGGCCGTACGGAGGCGGACCCTACGGAGGCGGACCGGGGCCGGACAGCACCCGAGCCGGGCCGCGCGAAGCTGGACAGACGCCAACCTCGAAGCGCCGATCACCGTACCGGCGCACCACCCGACCCCCGCCTCACTCCGCCCCGCCCCGCCTCCCTCCCCTCCCCTCACCTCACCTCACCTCACCTCACCTCACCGACACCCCTACAGCACCGGGTCGGACGTGCCCCGTTGCTGCGGTATCCCCACGTCTTCGGGGTGCTGCTGCAGTGCCACCGTCCGTGTCGGCGCGGGAATCCTGATGCCCTCGGCCTGGTACCGCTGGTGGAGCCGCTTGATGAATTCATGCTTGATCCGGTACTGGTCGCTGAATTCGCCCACGCCCAGAATCACCGTGAGGCCGATCCGAGAGTCTCCGAAGGTGTGGAAACGAACGGCCGGTTCATGTTCCGGGACGGCGCCGCTGACATCGGTCATGACGCCCTTGACGACCTCCATGGTGACCCGCTCGACGTGTTCGAGATCACTGTCGTAGCCGACGCCAACCTGGACGAGGATCGACAACTGCTGTTCCGGTCGGGTGAAGTTGGTCATGTTGGTGCCGGCCAGCTGTGCATTCGGGATGATCACGAGATTGTTGGAGAGCTGGCGCACCACGGTGTTACGCCAGTTGATGTCGACGACGTATCCCTCCTCCCCGCTGCTCAGCCGAATGTAGTCACCGGGCTGTACGGTCTTCGAAGCCAATACGTGTACGCCGGCGAAGAGATTGGCGAGGGTGTCTTGCAGTGCCAGGGCGACCGCCAGGCCGCCCACACCGAGCGCGGTGAGCAGAGGGGCTATGGAAATGCCCAGGGTCTGCAGGATGACGAGAACGCCCATTGCCAGCACCACGATGCGGGTGATGTTGGCGAAAATGGTGGCCGAACCGGCCACGCCGGAACGCGACTGCGCCAGGGACCTCACGAGTCGAGTGATCATCCGGGCCGCGGTCAGCGTGACGACCAGGATGAGCAGCACGGTCAGCGTCCGGTTGACGTTCCGTCCGACCGTAGGCGTCAGCGGCAGCGCGGCGGCCGCGGCCGCCAGGCCGCCGGATATCGCCGCCCAGGGCACCACGGATCGCAGTGAATCGACAATGACATCGTCGCCGCTCCATCGCGTTCTGCTCGCGTGCTTTCCCAGCCACCGCAATACCGCTTTGCACAACAGGCCGGCGACGATACCGGCAATCAGCGCGGCACCGGCAAGGATCAGGTCATGCAGCGTGACAGCACGGTTCACCGGTCGACCCCCACTCCCGGGAACTGCGGCCCTGCCACTGCCACGCATCGCATGTGATGCTCCATCATTCGGTTTTTACCTGCTTGTCTCTAGGACTTCGAACGCGCCGGGGCCCCGCCCGTAGACGTCGACGGGACATGGACGGGACGTGGACGAATACGACGACGAAGACGCAACGTAAACGCAGACGTCCCGCAGACGAAGTCGTCCTGACGCGATCAGCCATCCTGCCGCACGCGACATGGCACACGGCGGGCACCCTAGGAGAAACCAACCGCCCCTGTCCGCCGCCTCCGTCACGCCTGCACTCGCTACGAACCCCACCCACCCCACGCGCCGAACCCCGATCTGGCCCATTTTGCCGTCACCCACACGTGCGGTCCTGTGCATGGACGGTTCCGCGAGGGGGAGTCATGCGGAGCCGCACACGTCGACCGACACGGCGGCGGACCAACTGGTGTTTTGAGAAGGGCCGACTTGGGTCGGGTGAAAGGCCAGAAAGGGCCAAGGCCCAAGTGGAGCCTTGAGGAAGGGTGTTCCATGCGCCGCTTTGCCGCTCTCATGCTCGGTGCCGCCGCATTCTGCGGAACGGTCGCCGCCGCACCCGGTCAGGCCATCGCCCTGGCCAAAGAACCGTGTGGCTTCTACGAGACGGGCAGTGATGCGTACTACCGCCACTGCACCAGCGACGGTTCGAACGTCGTGATCAAGGTGGAGGTCGCCTGGGCCCCCGACTACGAACGCTGCGTGGGCCCCGGCCGTACGTGGCTGGGCTCCGCCTCCAGGATCCAGGGCGCGCACTACGTGGGGCGCACCTGCTGACCAGCGGCGAGCCGCGCGCCGGCAGCGCGGCGTCCCACTACCTCTACGCTTGTACGCACTCTGCGGGACGAGGCCGTGGACTCCGTAGCCTCTGTGGCCCCCACAGACGCCACTCCACTTGGGGATTCCGCTACTCCCGTAGATGCCGTAGATGCCGCACACAGCGCGCGCTTGAGAACGGACGAAACTTCGTGGTGCTGGTCCGCGAGTTCGCGTACCCAACGGGTGATGTGCCGGGTCGCGGGACATCGTCTGGCGCACCAATGAGGTACCTCGGTCGCCGACTCAGAAGGGGACGGCGACCCCAGCCTCTCGCAGTCGGCTCAGGGCCCGGCTCATGCACTCGGCAGCCGAGGCGCCGTCAGCTCTCATCGGTGGCAACGGGCCACCGCTGGCAGCAAAGGTCCATGCCGGCCGGCCCTCGTGCAGGCGCTCCGCATCGACGCGGATCATGGCTCCGATTCCCTGCTCACCGAGCCACTCCAGGATGAGCAGCGTCGCGTCCTCGACACCGCTGTCCAGATCCACCTTGGGCCACCGCCCCATTCCCTTGCCCACGGCGGCAACCCTACGGGAGCCGATCGAACCACGAGTGGGTGCCCTCGGCGGGGCGACAGCCCAGCAGGCCCTCGGCCGATGCCTGACGCTCCCACGCCACCTGGGGTACGGCGCGGGCTCGCGTCACACAGAGGGTGCCCTCGGCCGATGCGCAGGCCCCGGACCCGGCGATGCCGGCGGCCCCGACGTAGGGGGAGGACTGCACGAGCACGGGCAGACCGTCAGGTGACGTTGCCTCCCGCGGGCGGCCCTTGCTCCCCCGCCGCCGCCCCTTCCCCCTCTCCCTGCCCTTCCCCCTCGTCCTCCATCTGGACCCTTGACAGGACGAGCACTCCCCAAGTGACCAGCACCGCCCCGATCGCCTCCGGAATCAGCCACCACCCGGTGCGTACGCGGTCCCCGTACACCACGATGCCCAGAGCCAGGCTGACAAGGGCCTCTCCGAGGGTGAGGACGGGCTGGGAGACCACCAGCGGGCCGGATTCGAGGGCGTTGGCCAGCAGAAACAGCGCGCATGCGCCGGCCGCCACGAAGCCGTAGGTCTGCCAGGAGGCGAAGAAGGCGCCCGGACCGTGCCGGTCGAAGGTGTCGGTCGCGGACTTCATCAATGTCGCCGTCAGGGCGTAACCGATCGCTGAGGCGGCGCTGAAGAGGGCCGCGCGGGCCTTTCCACGCGGGCGGGGTGCCGCGGCCGACGCACACAGCGTGATGGCGCCGCCGGTGGCCAGCAGCGTCACCACCCACGTTGCCGACGAGACCTCGGTGCCCGCACCGGACGGTGCGGCAGCGGCCAGCGCCAGACCGAGGCCGGCGGCGACACTCAGGGAACCGGCCCAGCCCGCCGCCGGAAGCCTTCGGCGGGCCAGCGCGCACGCGATCACCAGTGCCAGTGGCAGTTCGGTCACCAGGATCGGCTGGACCAGGACGAGCGAACCCAGCCACAGGGCCAGCGCCTGACACGCCGCAGCGCCGACCACCACGGCGATCCCGCCAAGCCATGCCGGATTCCGCACCAGGTGCCGGACCAGCCTGGGACTGAACGCATCACCCGCCGGAACGGTCCGTGCGGCCAGGCGCTGGAGCACGGTACCCGTGGCATTGCCCACGGCCGCCAGCAGCGCGAACAGCGCAGACAACACAGCCGCCACCGTGCGATCCCCTCGGGTCGTTGGGCCATCGGTCCCTCGCAGCAACCGTGGCAGAGCAATCCGCAACGCGCGGAGCACGGCACGCCACCAGATGACAACGGCGGCCACACCACGTCCGGAAACGCCCCTCTGTCAGCGACCTAGCCCTCCCGGCCCCTCCCTCGTATCCCTCCTCCTAGCCCGTCCCTGCCTCGCCAGTCCCCGCCTCGTCCTGGGCCGTCCGGGCGTGAGTCGACCTGGCGTGAGGCATGAACGGCGGCTGCGGTCCCCGGCTGGTGCCCAGGGCCTGTCCGGCGGATCATGTGACCTCCTCATGGTTGTGGCGTTAGGCACCTGCGTAGCGGCCGGAGGAGATGACCGCCGGCCGTTCAGCCATGAGCAGCGGAGGACATGCATCGTGTTGACTGGTGACACCTTCAGCAGCAGTACTTTCGCCATCGAGCTTGGCAAGTTCCAGGTGGAGACCGTCCAGGCCGTCTCGGGACTCACTCTGGAGCAGGACGTAGTGGAGACCCGGCAGGTCTCGGCGACCGGTGAGCTGATTGTTCGCAAGCAGCCGGGGGCCCGCAACACCGGCGAGATCACCATCACCCGCGGTAGGGACAAGAGCGCCGCCTTCACCGACTGGATCAAGGCCAACCTGGTCAACTCCGACCTCGACTCTGCCCGTCAGAACATCACGATCGCGTTGAAGGACGCTCAGAAGCAGACCGTCCGCCGAATTCATCTCAGCAACGCCTGGGCGTCCCGCTGGGAGGGGCCGCAACTGGAGGCCTCCGACTCCGGGCCTGCGACGGAGCAGGTGACGATCACCTACGAAGACATCACCATCGAGTAGCGATTGTTTTCTGTCCGGCGGATCACGTCCGAAGCCAAAGGCGGATCGCGGCGACGGTGTCGGTGCCGTGGAAGACGTAAGCCCGCTTCTCATAGCGGTTGCCACGGCTCGGAAACTCTTGATCCGATTGATAGCCCGTTCGATTTCGTTGCGGCGCTTGTACTGCTCTTTGTAGAAGCCGGCGGGGCGGCGCCCTTAAGGCAAGCAGGCAGGTCAAGGCAGACAGGCAGGCACGCGGACGGTTCGTAGGCGCGTGGGGTAGCACGGCGGCCGTTACGTCGGGGGCGTGGTGAGCGCTGATCAGGGGCCGAAGAGGGGTATGCCGCGGCGTCGGTGGAAGGCGCGGCTGTGGCGCACGGTGAGTGTCACCATGGCGGCCAGGATGCCGAGGGACTGGAAGCGGCCGACGATCGGCACCAGGTCGACGGGCAGCGTCAATGCCTCGACGGTGCTCAATGCGGCGTCGACCAGCTGCGCGCTGCCCCACAGCACCGTGAGGCTGCGGAGCGCGGCGCGGAAGTCCGGCTGCTCGCGCCAGGTGCGTTCCGCTGCTTTCTCCGCGCCCGGACCGCGTAGTCGGCGTCCGAACTGGTACGCCAGCGGCCGGGCCGCGAACAGCGAGCTCAGGATCCACACCCCTAGGACTGCGGGGATGGCGGCGTCCTTCAGCAGCAGGACCCGTGGACTGCCGCTGATCAGTGAGGTGACGGCCGATACCACCAGCAGGGCTACCACCAGCAGGTCGAAGAATTCGACGCGTCGGCGTACCACGGCGGTGCCGACTGCGTGCGCCGCCGGGATGGCGCCGCTCAGCAGCAGCGCCTGCCACTGGGCGATGTCCTGAGCGCGCAGCACGTAATACGCGACGAAAGGCAGGAGGAGGTTGACGATCAGCGGGATGAGGAAGGCGGGCCGTCGGCGTGTGCCGTCCGGATACGAGGCATCCGCGCCTCCCGTGGCTCCCGTGGCTCCCGTGGCTTCCGTGCCCGCAACGGTCTCCATGGCATTCGCCTCCTCGATGGCTTTCTTGTCCTCCACGGTGTTCATGAGGCCCCCCAGCGGTTCGAACGAAGCAAAGATGACGAGGTGTATGGCTGTGTGGCTGTACGGCTGTCCGGCCGTGCAGCACCGTCGCCAATGACCACGTGCATCGACGTTAGGGGGCGGGAGGGTGGAGAGGCGTCGGCCCGAGGGTTGGTCCGGCGGTCCTGGCTCTCCACCCGTGCTCCTCAACCGGTGGGTGGAGCTCGACCTGCTGGCCCCACGACGCTCCCCTGCGTGCTGCGGGATGCCGGGCCCCTCAGGCGTCGCGGTGCTTCATCGCGGTGTAGGCGTTGTCGAGGAGACGGCTTTCAGAGCATGACGGAGAGCAGCAGCGGCACGACCGAGGCAGAGGTTGCGGTACCGATCCAAGCGACCGAAATCCGTGCCTTGCGCCAGCGTACGGTCCAGGGGAAGGCGAAGGAGAGCAGGGCGAGGCATGCGCCGGTCAGGTAGAGGAAGGGTGCGCTGCTCAGGGGGATGGTCACGCTGGCCGCACATTGGTCCGGGCCGCAGGAATCCGTGGCCATGGTTGCGAAGCCGTAGAGGGCGAAGGCCGGCATGAAGAGACCGCCGATCACCCCGACTGCCACCAGCGGGGGGCACCACCACAACGGATCTCGGAGCCGCCGTGCCGAGGCGGGGGCGACAGGGGGCAGGGGCACGGCAGGGTGGGGCGGGGGCACCATGGCAGGTGCGGCGTGGGGATGGGCAACGGGCTCTGGCGCGTATGCGGTGGGGCCAGGTTGAGGCGGCAGAGCAGTTGCGTTGTCGGTCATGGGATGAGTCAACGTGGCTGGGGAGCCCGGTTGCCAGGGGGCGGCTACTCAGATGGGGTGATGTGCGGTGGGGACTCGTACTTAGTCGTCGAGCGGCCGCTGGCCCGCATATCGCCCGTCAGCCCGACAGCCCGACCACCGAGCACTGGGCACTGGGCACTGAGCACCGGTACCGAGCAGCGAGGAGCGAGCAGCGGCGTGAGCGTGAACCGGGACCGGGAACGGAGTGCAAGGCTCGTGTCCACCGTGCCCCGGAGGACAATGGAGCCATGACGCCGTCCTTTCCCGCCCGGCTGGTGGTGCTGCGCCATGCCAAGTCCGCCTGGCCGCCGGACGTGCCCGATCACGAGCGCCCACTGGCCAAGCGCGGCCGCAGGGATGCACCGGCGGCCGGGCGCCAACTGCTCGCGTACGGGTGCCTACCCGACCTCGTGCTGTGCTCCACGGCCCGCCGCACCCGCGAGACCTGGGACCTGGTCGTACCGGAGCTCGGCGGCCGACCGGAGGTGGTCTTCGAGCCGCGGGTGTACGGAGCGAGCGCTGCTGAGCTGCTCGATGTGTTGCGTGAGGTTCCGGAGCAGCGGCGGACGGTGCTGCTGATCGGTCATCAGCCGGGCGTTCAGGACGTGGTGCTGTCGCTGGCGGAAGAGGCAGAGGGAGTGGCGGAGAGAGAGGGAGACGAGGACGGGAGCGAGGAAGCGTGGGCGCGGGTGCGTGCGAAGTTCCCGACGTCGGGGGTTGCGGTGCTGGCCCTGTCGGGCGCCTGGGCGGACCTCGCGCCGGGGACCGCCACCCTTACGCACTTCGCCGTCCCGCGCGGCGAAGCCCCCGGGAAGTGACCCGGAACGCTCAGCTCACACTTCCACTTCCGCTTCTCCCTTCCTCACCCACCTATCATCGGCGACCAGGCCCCCCGGGCAGCCACCCGCCCACGGCCCGCAGCCGCCGACCGAACGCCCCCCTACTACCGGCCCCTACCGGCCTCGACCACCGGCCACCGACCAGCGCGGCCAATGGTCACCCGCAATTAGCCTCTAGCCACTCGCCAGCAATCACCGGCCCCCGCCCCCGAACATGGCCGCCCCTTCCACGCCCGTCGCCTGGTTTTGTGCCACGTACGGCCGCAGCTCCGCCTCGTAGGCGGCGAAGGCGGCCGTGTGGTCGCCGTTCGCTGCGGCCAGGTGTCGGGCCAGTGTCCGTGCGCCGATCAAGGCCTGGGAGGTGCCCATACCGCTGGTGGGGGCCGCGCAGTAGCCCGCGTCGCCGAGCAGGGCGACCCGGCCGTGCGACCAGCGGTCCAGGTGGACCTGGCAGGCCGAGGAGAAGTAGAAGTCGTCGGCCTCGGTCATGGCGTCCAGCAGTCGCGGAGCTTCCCAGCCGCGTCCCGCGAACGCGGTGCGCAGCGCCCGCTCCTGTTCTTCCCGGCCGCACCGGTCCAGCGCGGGCGTCGGGGTGGCGAACGAGAGGCTGACCGTCAGCCGGTCCGCGTCGCCCGCGCTGAACGCGTAGATCGCCGTGTCCGGTGCATGCTGCAGCACACCGCTGTGGTCGAGGCCGAGGTAGTTCGTGGTGCTGAAGCCGGCGCCGGAGAGGCCGAGGTGACGCACCGCGTCGCCGTGCGGGCCGAACGCGAGCCGCCGGACCTTCGAGTAGACCCCGTCCGCCCCTATGACGAGGTCGAAGGTACGGGGCGCGCCGCGCTCGAACTCGACGGCGACGCCGGAGTCGTGCTGGGTCAGCGCGCTGATCGAGTCGTTGAAGACGTACTCCACGTCGTGCGTGGTGATCCGGTGCAGGGTCCGGGTCAACTCCCGCTTCGGCACCTCCAGTTCGCCCGCGAAGGCTTCGGCCGGCAGCATCCCGGTCTCGGTGCCGGTCTCGTCCACCAGGGCTGTGCCGCGCATCTTGGTCTCGTGGCCGCGCACCTCGGCGAGAACGCCCAGGTCGTCGAGCACGTCGAACGCGGCGCCGCGGAAGTCGACCGCGTATCCGCTGTCCCGGAGGTCCGGGGCGCGTTCCACCACGGTGACGTCGCACCCGTCGCGATGCAGGAAGTAGGCGAGGGCGGGCCCGCCCACGCTGGCACCCGAGATCAGAACCGTTGCGTGAGTCATGGGACTGACCTTAGCCAGATTTGACCATATGGGCAAACCAAATGGATTAACCAAATGGACAAATGCCGAGCGGTCAGCAGGTCGTGCCATCGCGCGCCTGGATCAAATGGCTGAACCGGACGGATGAACCAAGCGGACAACCCCCGGATACGCTGCGGACATGGGAAATCGAGAGGACCTCCTCGCCGGCGCCAAGCAGTGCCTGATCGAACGCGGCTGGGCACGGACCACGGTCCGGGACATCGCCGCGGCGGCCGGGGTCAGCCATGCCGCCATCGGCTACCACTTCGGCTCCCGGGACGCACTGCTCACCCAGGCGCTCGTGAAGGCCGTGGACGAGCTCGGTGACGAGCTCGCGAGTCGCGCGCCCGAAGGGACGCCGGAACAGCGCTGGCAAGCACTGATCGACAGCTTCACCACACACCGGGCCCTGTGGGTGGCCCAGTTGGAGGCCGCGGTGCAGGCCGAGCGGTCACCGGAGGTACGGGCGCACCTCGCCGAGGGGCAGCGTATGGCGCGGGAGGGGCTGGGCGGTTCGGTACCGCTCGCCCTGCTGAGCGGTCTGATGCTGCAGTGGCTGGTGGACCCGGAGAACGCACCGTCGGGCGCGGAAGTCATCGCGGAACTGCGCTCGACGTCCCTGGATTGACGCCAACGCCATGGGGGCCGACCCGACCCCTGGGCGGGCACTCACGGACCGGCCCCCATGGATTGACACCCCTCGATAGCCCAGCCCCCTTCGCCCCCGTCGCTTCACCCCCATCCCTTCACCCCGCCCCCCACGCCCACCGCCACCACCCCCACCC
>NZ_JOIX01000002.1 GCF_000720175.1 Streptomyces sp. NRRL S-337 | reverse complement strand
GGTGGGGGCCCTGGTGGGGGCGGCGGTTTTGGCGGGGGTCCCGGTGGTGGCTTCGGCGGGGGTGGTGGAGGCCCTGGCGGCGGCTTCGGTGGGGGACCCGGTGGTGGCGGCTTCGGTGGGGGACCCGGTGGTGGCGGCTTCGGTGGAGGCACGGGCTCCGGTACCGGGCGGCCTCCCACACATGAGCCTCCACCACACGAGCCTCCACCCCATGAGGAGGACGTCGCGGAGGGACCGTTCCGGGTGGTGCGGCCCGCGGACATGCTGGTCGTCGACATCACACTCGTGGGCCTGCACTTCGACGGCGCTCGCCACCGCCTCGTGCGGGCCCCCGACACGCCGAACGCGTTCATCCTCGTCGGGCTGCCTCCGCAGCACGTGGCGGAAGAGGTGCCCGATAACCTCAACAACGTCACTGCTCCCATGCAAGCAGTCACCGCCGGCTCCAGCCGGCTGGCCTTCTCGGTGCCGGCGGACATCAAAGAGCTGGAACTGTCGCTGGACGGGTTGCTCGACTGGGAGCGCCTGGTACCGCTCAGGGTACCGGACGGCCTGCAAAGCCCGGATACGCCGGGAACGACGGTCTTCCAGGGCGTCCCCAGAAGCATCATCGAGTTCCCCACCCGACTGTTGATCAGCTACGACGAGCCCGTGGACTGGTTGGGAGGGGCCCGACCCCAACAAGCCGACGGCCGCACCGCGTTGTGGCACGCCCGGTTGCATCCTGCACTGGACGGCGCCGGGCCCGGTGCACCGGACGGCGGCGTGAAGTTGCGGGCCTTCGCGATGGTCACGAATGGAGGAACGCTGCCCCCGGGTGCGCCGTACGTCGCCCCAGTCCTGGAGGACCTCGTCACCCTCACCAGCCGCATCCCGTTGGCCGGGGTAGGTGGGCCGCTGGAAGTCCACAGTGCTCCCTTGCACGCGGAGCAGTTCCTCCTCACCGCCATGGGTACTTCGGCCCATCTGCACGGTGCCTGGGAGCCGCTGTTGAAGCCCGCCCTCGACCGCTACAAGGAGGCAGGTCGGCGGGCTCCGAATCTGGTGGTGTACGACCACATCACCGGCCTGGGACGTGACCAGTACGTCCGCATCGTCCGCCACGGCCGCATGTCCACGGGCCATGAGGCTCTGCACGTTCAGGAGTACAGGCGGCTCTTCATCGCGCGTCCGGACGACGGAATCGTCGCCTACCTCCAGCGGGAGGACCGCATCATCATCAAGCAGCCGGAGATGACGTACGGAGCAGCCACCGGCTTTCAGCATCAGGGACGCGAGATGCCGTTCCAGGTGCTGCGCATCACCGACCGCGTCACTCCGGTGATCATCCCGCCCGACCTTCCTCCGGTTCCCCCACCGCCCCTCAAAGAGGACAAGCCGGAGCTCAAGGCGTTCTGGGTGATTCTCAAAGACACCGGCAAGGACCACGAATTCACCCTGATCGGCACGGATTCCGAAGGCCGCAAGGTGAGCTTCACCATGCCGCTGATATTCGTACCCGACGGACTGCCGGATGAGGACCAGCAGTTGAAGGACCGGTACGACCCGGCGAAGGAAACCAAAGAAAAGCTGGACCAGCGCCAGAGACGGGAGCTACACGGTCAGGTAATGGCCATGGCTGAGCCCCCGACCGGCGCTGCCGGCAGCACCAGTCACGCGGTCGGCTTCCTGACCTTCAAGCTCAGCCCGGAAGGTGCGCCCGTAGCGGGCCGACCCTATGTGTCGGCCGCGGAGGTCCGGGTCCCCGCCGTGGAGCAGTTCACCCCGAACGCCGGCGACCTCAAGGTCGTATTCAACGACACGTATCTGCGGCAGAAGATGGAGGGGCATCCGGCAGGGGGGTACCTGGATCTGACGGACCCGCTCAAGCTCACATTCGGGGCGGCGCAGGCGGGCGGGCTCTCCAGCCCCAACGCCGCTGTGAAGACGATCACCAGCCACGCAGGCGTCATCCCCGACGTCTTCCAGCCGGACCCCGCCACCGGTGCGATCACTGATGCGAAGGACATCGAGACCATCAGGAAGGCCTTCGGCGGGGCGCAGCTGCTCGGCATCGACCTCGGCCAGTACCTGAAGAAGCTCGTCAAGGACCAACTCGGCGCGTTGCAGCAGCTGGGCGACGACGAGATCGCGAAGATACTCGGAGACGCGAACCGGCTGCTGCCCGCGCCCGTGCTGCGCATGCGCGACCTGGCGGACGGACAGGGCAAGGAACTGCGGTACGTGTGGAAGCCGCCGCTGGAGCGACCCCCGGGCGGCCTGATCGACGTGTCCGGGGCTTCGCTGGTCCTGGACGCCCGGACCGTCCGGTCGAGGGACGCCATCGACAAATCCACGGTGCAGGGCAGTCTGACGCACTTCGCGCTGGATTTCCTGGGCATGGCCCGAGTGGAATTCAAGGAGCTGAGGTTCAAGACCGGCCCGGGGCAGAAGCCCGACGTGGCGGCCTCCGGTGTGGAGCTGAAGTTCCGCGGTCCCCTGGAGTTCATCAACACCCTCCGCAGCGCCCTGCCCGCTGAGGCATTCGGCCCTGGCGCGTACATCGACGTCCAGCCCACCGGCATCCGGGCCGGCTACAAGCTCGCCGTCCCAGCCATGCCCCTCGGCGTCTTCAACCTGGCCAACCTCGCCCTGTCGGCCGAGCTGGCGATCCCCTTCGACGGCCAGCCGGTCTCGTTCCGTTTCTCGGTCTCCGAGCAGAAGCACCCCTTCACCCTCACGGTCTCCCTGTTCGGTGGCGGCGGCTACTTCTCCCTGCTGCTCGACGCCAGCGGCGTGAAGGAGGCCGAGGGCGCCATCGAGTTCGGCGGCGCCGCGGCGCTGGACCTCGGGGTCGCAAGCGGCGGGGTATCCGTCATGGCGGGTATCCGCTTCATGCTCGCCAAGGGTGACATCAAGTTGAGCGGCTACCTGCGGTGTAACGGCTTCCTGACGGTGCTGGGCATCGTCACGGTGACCGTCGAGTTCTATCTGGAGCTCACGTACGAGAAGAAGGGCAAGCAGTCGATCGTCCGCGGCCGGGGCACCCTCACGGTCAGCGTACGGATCGCCTTCTTCAGCAAGTCCGTCTCGCTCGAACTGGAGCGGACCTTCGCCGGCGCGCCGGTCGACCCGACCTTCGCGCAATGCTTCTCGAAGGAGCAGGACTGGCCGGAATACTGCGCGGCGTTCGCCGCGTGAGCGAGCCGCGGGGAGACCACCATGGACTTCGAACAGCAGATCAACTGGACCGTTCTCCCCGCCGGGCTGACGGAGGACGGTACGCAGGTCAAGGTGTCGGTGTTCATCGCGCCGCGGCTGATGGGGCCCGCTCCGCCCAACCCACCCGACCCGACGAAACGCCTCATGCTGGGCCCCTTCCGCGATTTCCTCCACTGGCCGGAAAAGATCGAAAACGCCACTTTTGACTTTGCCACCGGCGCGGGCACCACCGAGCCCTCCACCTCCACCGAGGCGGACCAGGAGCCCAACACGACGCCCGCCCCCTCGACGCCCTTCGTCACCGGGCTGAGACCGCAAGGCCCGCCCCCCAATGCGCAGTTGTGGGCGAGCCTCTTCGATACGGACACGCCGCTCGACCCCTACGTCTTCGAAAGCCATACGAACAAGATCTGCGAGACCTACTCCACCAAGGAGGTCAGCACCTTCACCAAGGGCAAATACGCCGAAGCGGCCATGACATCACCCGAGGTGCCGCCCCCCACCGCAGACCTCGTGATGCCGCCGAGCGACGGCCCTACGAACGGCGGATCTACCAACGATGGTTCCACAGACGGTAGTTCGGCGAACGGCGGGTCCCCGAGCGACGGCTCAGGGAGCTCCGCGGGCACCGGCGACGTGGGCCCCAGGGACGAGCCCGCAGCGGTCGGCGACACCACCGCGGACGACCAACCACCGATGCCTCCGCAGCTCCAGAGCCTGCACAGCTTCCACTCGATCCCCATGCCGCCGCAGCCACCCACCGTGGTCGGCCAAGAACCGCCGCCACCACCGCCGCGACCCGAGAAGCACGATCCCGACTTCCACCAGATGCTCACCTGGCTCGGCGACCACCCCACACTGCTGCGGCATCTCGGACTCGTCCTGGACTTCCACCTGCCGGCCGACCTGCTCCCCGTCTCGTCAGGCCAGTTGTTCCTGAAGGTCATCCCCCATTGGGAGCCCGAACTGGGCAAGGAAGCGTCGCACGACGTGTCGCCTCGCACGCGCTATGTCTTCCTCCCGGACCGCCGCGCCTTCGCCCCCCGGGCCGGAGCACCCACCGACGGCCCGCTGACGCCACCCTCCGGCGGCCTGGTGCAACTCAAGGGCAACTTCACTCTCGAACCGGCCGACATCGACGCCGCCGCAGGCAAGATGGTCGGGCCGGCCAGTGACGCCACCGGACTCGCCACGGTGCGGACCCATGGGATCGCGCTGGTCAGGGACCAGCGTATGGAAAGCCTCCGGCAGGAGTTCGCCCGGGCCGCCGAGCATGACAAGGCGTTCACCCAAGTGGTCGCGCAACAGAAGGCACACGGCGCGCCACCCGACCCGCAGAATCCGGGAGCCGCCCCCCACGCCGCGGGCGACGAAGTGCCCGCCCCCGAACTGTTCGCCGAGAACCTGGTGCGCGGCCACCGGCTGGACATCTGGGACGAGACCCGACGACAGTGGTTCTCGCTGCATGAGCGCGAGGTGGAATACCGGAAGCCGCGCGGCGGACCGCTCCTGCTCAGGGCCTCCGACGAGGGCTTCTTCCAGGCCCACCTGCTCAGACCACCCCCCGAGGCGATGCACCCCGATCACCTCTACGTGCCCGAGCAACTGGTCACCTGGGACGGCTGGTCACTGTCCGCGCCCCGGCCCGGCCTGGTGCTGGACACCGATACGGGCTCGGTCGACGAGGACCGGCACCCCAACCAGCCGGTACCGCTCAACAACGAGGCACAGACGAAACTGCCGTTGGAAATCACGCCGAAAGTGCGGCGCGGCACGCTGCCCAGGCTGCGGTTCGGCCACGAGTACCGGGTGCGTATGCGCACCGTCGACCTGGCGGGCAACGGGCTGGAGAAGGCGGAGGCCGACGCCCTGGTCGACCTGACGGGCAACGGAACGGACGTGGCGGACGCCAAGAGACTGAAGGACCGGCAGGCCCTGCTGCTCCCCAAGGACGCGGGGTTGCTGACCTTCCAGAGGTTCGAGTCCGTTCTGGCACCCGCTGTGGTGGCCAGATTCCGGTCCGGGGAAGGCGCTTCGGAGTTCCGGATGGTGATCCGGAGCAGCCCGGGGTCCGACCCGCCGCCGGCCACTCCGGGGACGCCACAGATCATCGTCCACCTGCACCATGTCCAGCCCGGCATGACCAACGACGAGGTACGCATCGTCCAGCAGGCCCTCATCGCCCAGGGACATCCCATCCCGGCCGGCCCGACCGGATTCTTCGGCGAGCAGACCAGGGCCGCCTATGCGCAGGAGCAGGAAGCCCAGGGCTTCACGGGCGGCGCCGCCGACGGCAGCCCCGGCTGCAAGACGCTCACCAAACTCGGCCTCAAGCGCGGCTTCACCGTCGACTGCGACGACGGCGGCACCAGCCCCGGAACGGGAACCGGCACCGCGGCCGGCACCGGCGCCGGAATGACGGCGGAGCAGTACGCCGCGGACTTCAACCGGTCGGCGCTGGTCACCTCGGGAGGCCACGACCCGTACCGGGGAACCGACGAACGCCATGTGGTGGCACCGAAGGCGTCGCTGCGCTGCGTCGAGTGGCACGGGCTGCTGGACAAGGCCATCGGATCCACCGACCCGAACGTACAGAACGCCGGCTACGACCTGGCCGTACGGGAGAGCGGCTCGCTGAGCGACCCGTCCCAGCCGGACGTCGAAGTGGAGACGATCAAGTCGCCGGCGGCGGATCCCAAGAACCCGGCGAACACCGTTCTGCACACGGGCGAACAGGTCGAACTGCCCTACCTGCCGGATCCGTTGTCCACGGGCGCCGTCTTCCTGGACCTGCCGGGCATGCCCGACGGACAGCCCTTCGCGGTCGCCTGGGACGGCGATGTCTGGCACCGCCCGCGCTCCCTCAGGCTGCGGCTGGCCGAGGGCACCGCGCCGCCGCGCTTCGACGAGGCGTCCCGGGTGCTGACCGTCTTCCTGCCGAAGGGCGCCGTGGCGACCGTCCGGGTGTGCTCCAGGATCGACTTCGAAGAGAAGATCATGGGCCTGGCCGGGTGGTGCCGGGATCAGCAGGAATCGGCACCGAGGCTCGCGATGGAGGGTGAGGGGGAAGTGGCGGCGAGGAGGGCGGCGGCAGCGCGGCGCACCGACGACGTGCTGGCACTGGCCGCCGCCAGCCGGCACTGGATGTTCACCCCCTGGCAGGAACTGACACTGGTCCACGCGGTTCAACAGCCGCTGGAATCACCGGTGTTGACACTCGTCCAGGCGGATCCGTCGCGGCGTCCGCTCGGAGCGACCGCCGAGCACCTGACCGGGGCCATCACACTGGACGAGGCCAGTACAGACCGGGTCGACCTGATCGCCGAGTGGACCGAGGTGCGGGATGCCGGCGTCGAGGGCCGCGACACCCGCGAGATGACCGCCCCGGTCTTCGACCTGCTGACGGCGTGGGCGGCGAGCCAGAAGGGCGTCCCGGGCGCCGAACCCGCCCTCCTCCAGGACGGCGTCCTGACCTTCAACACCGAGGCGGCGGAGAAGAAGGCGAAGGCGGACGCCGAGGACGCGGTGGCGCACCCGGACAAGCACCCCACCCCGCCCGGGCCGCCCAACCCCGCCAAGCACGAGTTCGGCGACACCAAACACCGGACGGTGCGCTACCACCCGGTGGCCAGCAGCAAGTTCGCCGACTACTTCCCGGCGGAGTTCGCCACGCCGGGCAAGAACGTACTGACCGTGGCGGGGCAGCCGCAGGAGTACTCCGTACCGAGCAGCGCACGCCCCACGGCGCCCCGACTGCAGTACTGCGTACCCACCCTCACCATGGAGGAGATCAAGGGACCGCCCGGCGTCATCGTCCACCGCCGGCACGGTCGCGGGATCCGGGTCTACCTGGACCGCCCCTGGTACTCCTCCGGAGACGGCGAACTGCTCGGCGTGGTTCTCGGCGACCCGCCGGGAGGCGACCCGAAGTCCGTACGCGACGCCTGGGTCACCCTGATGGGCCGCGACCCCATTCACCGTTCCGCACCGGTCGTGGCCCCGACCCCGGAGATGTTCACCAATGCGGTGCAGCGGTCCCCGAAGCTCCCTCTCAACCCCCCTCCGAAGGACCCGTCTTCGGAGCCCCCGCCGATCGATCTCCCTGTAGTGGTGGTCGGCTTCACCCCGCAGTTCGAAGAGGCCGTTCCGAAGCCCGGCGATGACCCCGACACGGTCGGCCGGTGGTTCTGCGACCTGGACCTGGACACCGGGGACACCTGTCTGCCCTTCGTGCGGCTCGCCCTGGTCCGCTATCAGCCGGATTCCGTCTCCGGAGCCGAGATCTCCAAGGTCGTCCTCGCGGACCTGGTGCGCACCCTGCCCGACCGTGAGTTGCGGGTCACGCTCGGCGACCCGCTGTCGGTCAGCGTCAGCGGCCCTTCCTGGGATCCCACGGACCCCTCCGGTCCCCGGCCGCCACGGATCACCGCCACGCTGCAACGCCGGAACAGCCTGGTCGATGACGACGACCTGGGCTGGGTGAACCTCGACGACACCACCACCCAACTCACCTCGGTCGACGCGGAGTCCTCCCACACGCCCTTCTACACGGGCCGGATCCCGCTACCGCCCGGACGGCGCGGACCGCTGCGTCTGCTGGTCCTCGAAACCGAGGGCATCCGCGCCGACGTCCCCACGTCGCTCACGACGCCGGGCCCGGTGATCTACTGCGACACCGTCGAACTCCCGCCAAGGCCGGGCGGCCCGGGCGGCGACCACGGCGACGGTCACGACCACGGCGATGGTCACGACCACGGCGATGGTCACGACCACGGTGGGCCGGGTGACCACGGCCACGACCATGGTGGACCGGGTGACCACGGCGGCGGATTCGGCGGGTTCCGCCACGGCTGACCTGCGGCGATCTCACCGTTGACAGGCACGGACGCGCCTGCACGGGCACGGACGTGCTTACGGCCCAGAGGTTCATTACGCCTGAGGTAATCGACTCCCCGCGCGGCATTCCCGCAGGCTGATCACTACATCACCGAGCGCCACTCACTGACCGCCACTCACTGACGGCCATGCACTGACCACCACCTCACAGACCACCACCTCACTGACCACCACCTCACAGACCACCACCTCACTGATCCCTGCATCATTGGAGAGAGGACCCCACCGAACATGACGACCACCGCCACCACCGAGCGCACCCGGGCTGTCGTGGAGGAGTACCTTCGCCGTGCCGCCGGCGGCGACCCCGAGCACATCGCCGCCGTCTACGCGGAGAAGGTCGACTGGATGGTGGCCGAGAACCCGCGGGTGCCCTGGATCCGCCCCCGTTCCACCCGTGCGGACGTCGCCGGCCACTGGATCGAACTGGCCGCGCACACGGTCCCGGGCGAGGGTGCCTTCTCCATCGACGCGATCGTGGTGGAGGGCACGGACGCAGTGCTGACAGGCCACCTCTCGGGGACGGTACGAGCCACCGGGAAGACCTTCGAAGGACCCTTCGCGCTGCGGCTGTCCGTGGAAGACGGCCTGATCACCCGGCACCACGTCTACGAGAACAGCCTCTCGGTCGCCGAGGCCTGCACCCCCTGAGAGGCTCCCGTACGGTGTGCCTGACCAGCGGCGAAACCGGGTTGGTGGAACCGAAGCCGACGGTGATACTCCCCGCATGAGCAGAATCGCTGAAGTGATCGTGCTGGCGCAGGATGCGGACGAGGTCATGGAGCCGTTGACGCGGTACGACGACTCACGTACCTGGAAGGGCGTCTTCCACGAGATGTCCCCGGGCGGCAACTACGGGTTCGGCTGGGGCGCGGAGTTCGTGCGGCTGCGTAGCAGATCCGGGTTGCTGAGACATCTGGAGTCCTTGCCGTGGCCCCGGCCGGAGACGGTGCAGGTCTTGATACACGACGAGGAGGACGACTGCTTCGGGTTGTGGATGATCCACGACGGGAAGCTGGTCGAGATCCCTCTTCCGAGGACCCGGCGGGGCTTCTGGAGCGGGCCGTACGACGACGCGTACGCACCGGATCCTGGTGTCCTCTACCGCACGGACTGCCGTCCCATCGAGTGGCCGGAGGAGAGCGAGGGCGGCGACCGGTCCCGGCCGTCGGCCTGGTGAGGGAGCGAGGCGCGGGGCCCGGGTCCGGGGTCCCGCGCCACATCTGTTCTCCCGCGCAAGTGCGAAGGGCTGCCCGACGCGACCCGCGCGGAGTAGTGGAAAGGCTCCAATCCAAGATCGTGAACCCTGTGCCCGTCGGTGTCACGGTCCGTGTCGGTGCGGGGGAAGACTTGCCGAAGGTGCGCCGACCGGGCTCGGCGCCGCCGCCACCTTCACGTCCGAATGCTTCACGTCCGCATGACCTAAGGACTGACTGATCGTGACCGAACGCGTCATCACCCCACGTCATCGTGGCTTCCTCTTCCTCGACTCCCACCCGGCAGGCTGCCGGCGGCTGGTCGAGGACATGTGGCAGGCCGCCGTGCCCGGCCCTGCCGCGACGCCGACGGGGGACGGCCCGGTGGCGCTGGTCATCGGTTCGTCCGCCGGATACGGGCTCGCCGCCACCATCGCCGGCCTCCGGAGGGTCGGGATCCGCGGCGTGGGGGTCTGCTTCGAGAAGGGCTCGAGCGAACGGCGCACCGCGACGGCCGGCTGGTACCGCACCGCCGCGACCGCCGAACTCGCCACCCAGGCGGGGCGCGACATGGTCTTCCTGAACGGCGACGCCTTCGCCGACGAGATGAAGGACCAGGTCGCGGACCTCCTCAAGCAGCGGTTCGGCGGCCGCCTGGACCACCTGATCTACTCCGTCGCCGCGCCCCGCCGCACCGACCCCGACACCGGAACCCTCCACGCCTCCGTACTCAAGCCGATCGGCCAGGCCCACCGCACCAAGACGCTGGTCTTCGACGACCAGGGCGCGGGCGAGATCAAGGAGGTCGAGACCCACCCGGCCGTGGGTGACGACATCGAGCAGACCGTCGCGGTGATGGGCGGCGCCGACTGGGAGCGGTGGATCGACCACCTCGCCGACCGCGGCCTGCTCGCGAACGGGTTCACCACCGCGGCCCTGTCCTACATCGGGTCGCCGCTGACGGCCGCGATCTACCGCCACGGCACCATCGGCTCCGCCAAGGCCCACCTGGAGGCCACCGCCCGCACCCTGACCGCGCGCCTGGAAAAGCTCGTCGGCGGTCGTGCGGTGACCTCCGTCAACGGCGCCGCCGTCACCCAGTCCTCCACCGCCATCCCAGGCATCGCCCTCTACGTCGGACTGCTCCGCGGCGTCCTCGGCGAGGGGATGGTCCCGCCGCTCGCCCAGCTGACCGACCTGTGGGACCGGCTCACCGGAGCCCGCCCCCTCGACCTGGACGAGGAGGGCCGCGTACGCCTCGACACCTGGGAGCTGGCTCCCGACGTCCAGACCGCCGTCGCCGAACGCTGGCAGGCCGCCACCACCGACAACATCGCCCAACTCGCCGACCTCGACTGGTTCCACGGCGAGGTCCAGCGCCTCTACGGCTTCGCCGTCCCCGGCGTCGACTACACCGCACCCGTCGCCACCGACGTCCCCTGGCCCCGCCACGCGTCCTGAACCCCCTCAGCGGCCGGTGGGCCGGTGCACCCGTTCACCGATAGGTCGGTGTCGGTGTCGTGGCGGCGATCAGATGGTCGACGACGTCGGGCAGGCTGTGGCGGCGCTGATATGCGACGCGTTGACGGTCGGCGCCATTGCCCACGGCCCGCAGCCGTGACCACCCGGAGCGCACCAACCCAAGGTCGCCGTACGCACGCAGCGCGGGCCGGATCCACGTCAGGAGCCGGTCCACCCGGGCCACGGCCGGGACCAGGCGGCTGGTGGGCAGATCGACGCCCTGTCCGGCCAGGCCGTCGCGGGCGGCACGCCAGCAGGCCGCGCGCAGCAGCTCCGGCTGCGGACGCGGTGCCGGTTCCGCTGCGTCGATGGCCGTCAGCGAGGTCGCGACCATGGCCCTGACGATGGCCGAGAACAATACGGTCTCTTCAGCGGTGGCGACCGCGTCGGCCACCCGGATCTCCAGGGTCGGCACATGACTGGAGGGCCGGATGTCCCAGTACAGGCCGCCACGGTCCATGACCGCTCCCACCTCGATGGCGCGCCCCACGAGGTCGTGAAAATGGGCCGGAGAATCGAAGTACGGCGGCGGACCGGAGACCGGCCAGCGCGCCAAGGTCATCACGCGCCAACTGGCATAGCCGCTGTCCCTGCCGTTCCAGTACGGCGAGTTGGCCGTCAGGGAGATGAGGGCCGGGATCCAGGGCCGCAGATGATTGCTGACCTGGAGCGCCCGGCCCAGGTCCGCGATTCCCACATGAATGTGGCAGGCGCAGGCGGTCTGCTCGTCGTCCAGGGCACGGAAGGTCGCGACGCTCCGCGCGTACCTGGTCCCGTCCGAGATGGGAGGCGGAACCGACTGCCCGAGAACGGGCGAACCGCTGGAGACCACGCGCAACCCTTGACGCCCGGCGGCATCGGCGACAACGGCCCGCATCGACCGGATCTGGTCCCCGAGCTCCCCCACCACGGTGTGCGGTTCGGTACGTGCCTCCACCTGATAACACGTCAATTCGGTGCCGACCCGCTTCCCGAGTCCGGAAGAGGACGCCTGCGCCACCACCTTCTGGCCCTGGGCACTCACTTCCCGGGTCACCGGATCGACCAGCAGATACTCCTCCTCCACCCCCAGGGTCAGCGGGGCTTCGGTGGCCGCTGCGGCAGGGGGCCGGCCGCGGCCGACGGGGACGGGAAGGTGGCGATTCGCGTTCGCAGGGCGGTCAGCTTCGCTCTCCACGCGACCATAGTGCACGAGAGGCGAGCCAACCCCGCCTGGATGGACGTGAGTTAGCCACTCGGCCGACATCAAGCACCGTGTCGTGTCCGGGACTCGTCCGACTCGTCGACGTCAAGTGCGGCCGTGCGGAGAGCGTTCGCGACGTGCGTGATCTGTTCGGTGGGTGGCTGCGGGAGGCGGGCCAGCAGCAGGCGACGTTGTTCCTGGGGGCCGCCGCGTACCGGCAGGACGCGTACACCAGGCGGTGCGGCGGGGCCGAGCGAGGCGGGCACGGTGGTGAGTCCGCAACCGGCGGCCACCAGGCCGAGCTTGGCCAGCCAGTCACGGGCGGTGTGCGCGATCTCGGGACGCTCGTCCAGGCCCGGCCAGACTCCCATCAGGCGGTCCTCCCCGGAGGAGGGGCCGGCGATCCAGCGCTGCCCGCGCAGGTCGGCGACATCGACGAAGTCGCCGCGGGCGAGTGGATGGGTGGCGGGCACGGCCAGGCACAACGGTCGTTCGGCGAGCGTCTGCAGTTCCAGCGGGGGAGACTCGGCGTCCGGCGGGCGAAACGGCGGCGCCGCCGCCAGCAGGGCCAGGTCCAGGCTGCCGGCGCGCAGGGCGCGTACCAGGGACGGGGTGGTGCCCTCCCGGCTGACGAGGTGAATGCCGGGGGCGGTGCGCCGCAGTGCGGTGAGGGCTCGGGGCAGGAGAACGGCTCCGGCGCTGGGGTACCAGCCGAGCCGGACCGTGCCCGCCTGCCCGGGCAGGCCCGACAGCTCGCGCGCGGTCGCGTCGATCTCGTCGAGCACGACCGTCGCCCGACGCATGACGACGCGACCGGCCGCGGTCAGCCGTACGCCGTCCCGCCTTCGCTCCAGCAGCTCCGCGCCCGCCACCCGCTCGATCGCCGCGATCTGCCGGGACACCGCCGACTGGGTGTAGCCCAGCGACGCCGCGGCCGCGGTGAACGTCCCCTGCTCCGCCACCGCGCGGAAGACGCGCAGCGCCGTCAGTGACACATCGGTGAAGTCCATGATGATTACGCATACTAGCCATGCCCAACTTTCGTTGGACTCATGGAGCGGCGGTTTCTACCGTTGCCTGCATGAACGCTCCGCGAATCGCCCTCGTCACGGGCGCCAACCAGGGACTCGGCCGCGCCCTCGTCGAAGGACTGGCGGCCCGCATGAGCCCCGACGACCTGGTGCTGCTCACCGGCCGCAGCCGGCAGCGCGTCGCCGACGCCGCCGCCGAGGTGGCCCAACTCCCCGGCATCCGCGGCCGGGTCCAGGGCCGGGTCCTGGACGTCACCGAAACCGAGGCCATCGAGGCTCTGGCCGGCGAGCTCCAGAGCCAGTACGGCGGCGTCGACGTCGTCATCTCCAATGCGGTGGCACGGGTGCTGCCCGAGGAATCCCAGGCAGCCCGCGCCGACGAGTTCATCGACGTCTCCAACACGGCCACGCATGCGATCCTGCGTTCCTTCGGGCCCCTTCTGCGCCCGGGAGGCCGGCTGCTGGTCGTGGCGAGCAGCCTCGGCACCCTCGGCCACCTCGATGCGCGACTGCACCACCTCTTCGACGGGGCGAGCCTGGAGCAGGTCGAGTACGCCGTTGAGTCCTGGCGCAGCGCCATCCACCAGCGGACGGCGGAGGAGTCGGGCTGGCCGCGCTGGCTGAACGTGCCGTCCAAGGTGGCCCAGGTCGCCGCCGTCCGCGCGGTCGCCGCCGAACGCCGCGCACACGACCTCGCCACCGGCACCCTGATCGCCTCCGTGTGCCCCGGCATGGTCGACACCGCGACCTCCCGCCCCTGGTTCAGCGACTACAGCCAGGCCCAGTCACCCTCCGAGGCCGCCCAGGCCGTCCTGGACCTGGTCCTCGCCGAGCACGTCGACCCGGCCCTCTACGGCGAGTTGATCCGCTTCGGCAAGGCGCTGCCCTGGTACGGCGGGACACCCCTGGTGGAGCAGGACCGGATCCTCACGCCCTGACCGCCGGGCGTCGTACGCGCCAGGCGGGGATGATGGGCCCGGGGGGATGAGAGGCCAGGCGGGGGATGATGGGCTCGGCGGCGGCCCATGATCCGACTCTCCCGCACTGGAAGGTGGTCCATCGATGTCGATGTCGATGTCCGTACCGAGTCTGCTCGGGGTCTTTGCCCATCCTGACGACGAATCGTTGTCGGCGGGCGGAGTGCTCGCCCGGCATGCGGCGGCGGGAGCGCGTACCGGAGTCGTCACGGCGACCTGGGCGGCGGGCACCCGGCGTGCCGCGGAGTTGGCCGAGGCGCTGCGCGTACTTGGTGCCGGCGAGCCGCGGATGCTCGGCTTCGCCGATGCGCGCGTACCGCAGTCGGCGCCGGACAGCGTGCCCTTCATCGAGGCGCCACTCGACGAAGCCGTGCGGCGGTTGGTGGCGCACCTCCGGGACTTCCGCCCGGAGGTGGTGGTCACGCATGACGCCTACGGTGGGCTGCCCGGTCACCCGGACCATGTGCACACCCACCGGGTGACCGTGCTCGCGGTCCAGGCGGCCGGGCTCGACCAGCTCTACCCGGACGCCGGCGAACCCTGGCAGCCGAGCGCGCTCTACCTGGCCACCCACCCGCGTTCCGTGGTACCGGCGTTGACGGAGGTGATCGGGGTGCGCAAGGCGGTGTACAGCGTTCCCGACGAACAGATCACCGCGGCCGTCGATGTCGGCCCCTGGCTGGAACAGAAGGTCGCCGCCGTCCTGGCCCATCGCAGCGAGGTGGAGCGGGGAGCCATGCCGGGTGTGATCGCCGGGCTCCCGGCGGAGGGCAGGGAGCGGCTGTTGTCCACCGAGTGGTACATCCGCCACAGCCCCGCGCCTGTGGTGGCTGCTCAGGGAGTGGACAGCCCGGGCCCGGCGCAGTGGACGTTCTTGGCCGGTGCGCAGCCCTCGACGAGGTAGGGCTTGGTGTCGAAGGGATAGAGGCGTCCCAACCGGCCAGCGCATCGCACGAGCATGCGCTGCGCCTTTCGTAGCGAAAAAGCAGGTGAAGAAACCAACTGTCACTGGTTACCTTTGGCCACCGTGCATTTCCCGGTCCGGAGAAGACACCGGAGAAGGCAGTAGAGAAGGCTTGAGGCGATGAGGACACGCACCCTGAGGTTCGGCTTGTACGCGGATGAGCAGGGGCTGGCCTGGGTCAGGGGAATCATCGGCGAAGCTGCCGGTTCCCGGAGCGCCCGGATCCTCGGCGAGGCCGTCCACCACACCCTTCCCGGAAGCGATATCACGACCGCCGACATGTACGACCTGCTGGCAGACCAGTGGGCCTGGGAACACCCCGGTCAGAACAGCGGAACGCGAGAACTCGTTGAGCTGCGCGTCCAGTTGGCGTGCTCCCTGCGGACCTGGCGCGCGATCCGCAAGACGGTACTCAAGACCATGTGCCCGGAAGGCATGGCACCGCACGCCTGCCGTGTTCCCTGGTTCGCCGCCTGAGCCATCCCACGGTGTCCGAGGCGTGGGTCAGCCTCAGCGCCTCAGCGAGGTGCCGGCCATTAATGCCCCGCCCGAGAGGTGCCGAACCAATAAGACCGCCCGACCAATACCACCGCCCGACCAATACCAGCGCCCGACCAATACCAACGCGCGACCAAAAGCACCGTCTCGGAATGGTGGCAGTAAGCGGAACGCTAACCGTCGGCCCACCCTCGCATGGGCTGGATGGCTGGATGGCTGGATGGCTGGCTCTGCACTCAGCACTCTGCATCCGCGGGCGTGACAATCCGCTGTTTACCGAGTGCTGTCAGCCTGCCGGGATTTCCTCCACCCAGGCGACCGGCTCGGCTGCCTCAGGACGGTCGATATCGCCGAAGCGGACTTCCACACGGTGTTCCGAACGCGGCATGGTGAACAGCACAGCACGCCAGTCGGACGGCACCTCTGGGCCGTTGTGGGGAATGCTCTGGACGGCTGCCGTGGCCGGCACGTACAAGAAGTAACTGCCTTCCCCGGTACGTGCTGCGGCCGAGGTCAGACGGAACAGCGCATGCCCGTCCCACGTGTCGGAGAAGTTGCGTTCGACATTGCACAGCAGGAACGAGCCCGCCGTCGATGGTGAGCAGGTGAGGGGCTGACGAGCCGGGTCGGCGGCCACGGCGGGTTCGACAGCCGCTGACACGGTCAGCAGGGCGGTAAGCCCAGCCACCAACAGGGACGCGCTGCGGCGAAATGCACTCATGGACGTCTCCTCCTCGGGATGCGGACATAAGCATGCGGCCATAGGCCTGTAAACATAGGCCTGCGGCCATAAGCATGCAGACATAGGCCTGCAGACGTAAGCATGCGGGCCTCAGCCTAGGCGCGCTCTTTTGGGCGTCGGCCAATTCGGGCCAGCGTTCCCTCGTGTGCCGGAGCGAGAATGGCCGACGTGTTATCCCGATCCTGCCGAGCCGTTGATGTCCCGTTAAATTTTCCGGCATAGAGTCGCCTTGCGTGCGTAGGGCGCGCAAGGGACTGGTGGGTCCCTAAGGCCGTTCTGGGTGGGGCCCGTGCTCCCGCCCAGAACGGTTCCGGCACGCGCGACCAAGCGGCACGGCAGGCCTGGGCCGGGCGCCGCTCCTCACCCGTGCGACGGGCCACACACACTCCTCGGCGATTCGGCCTCCTCAACGATGCCCGCGCCGCTCTCCCTCAAGACGTGCCTCCACGGGTCACCAGCGCCGCGCTTCGCGGCTGTGGTCTCCGCTAACCGGTATGCCGGAAACGATTGCGGTACTCCGTCGGTGTCGTGTTGAGTCTGCGGCGGAATGCCCGGATGAGTGTGTCGGTCGTATGGAAGCCGCAGGCGGATGCGATGCGTTCGAGGGTGTCATCCGTGGACTCGAGTCGGTTTCGGGCCACTTCCACGCGGGCCGATTCGAGGTAGGCAGCCGGCGTCATGCCGAGCTCGGTCTTGAAGATCCGGGTCAGTTGGCGTTCGCTCACATGGGCGTGGTCGGCGAGATCGGCGACGGTGAGAGGTTCGGCGAGGTTCTGCGTGATGTGGTGGCGGAGATCGTCCATGCGTCGCGTGGTGGAGACGGGGTCGATCGGGACGCTGAACTGGCTCTGGCCGCTCGGGCGCTTCAGGTACATCACGAGCTGCCGGGCGACACGAAGGGCGATGGCCTCGCCGAAGTCCTCGGCGACCAGGGCGAGTGAGAGATCCAGGCAAGCGGTGATGCCCGCGCCGGTCCACACGTTCTGATCGCGGATGAAGATCGGGTCGGCGTCGACCTCGATCGCAGGATGATCGGCGGCGAGTTGCTGCGCGGTCGACCAATGGGTCGTGGCGCGCCTTCCGTCCAGCAGCCCGGCGGCTGCGAGGATATGCGCTCCCACGCAGACGGAGGCGATGCGCCGCGTCCGGCCGGCGAGCGTCCGCACCCACTGGACCACCGTGGGGTCGGTGAGGGCCTGCACGCGGTGCTGGTCGTCGACCTCGACCGAGCCCGGAACCATCAGGGTGTCGATGCTCCGCGCCGACGCCTCCTGGAAGGTGATGTCCGGGAGGATGCGCACCCCGGCCGAGGTGGTGACGGGGTCCATGGTTTCGGCGGCCAGCACGACGTGGTAGCCCGCCGCGTCGCCCGTCTCCCGTTGCAGCAGTGCGAAGACCTCGGGGGGACCGGTGACATCCAGCAGGTCGACGCCGTCGAAGAGGAGGACGACGATGAGTCGTTTGACGTTGCTGTTGCTGTTGCTGTTGCTGCTGTTGCTGTTGCTGTTGCTGCTGCCGCCGCTGCTGCCGTCGCTGGTGGTGGTGCGACTGCTGTTGTTCGAGCTGGTCGAGCTGCTCAAGGGGTCTCCGCCGGGTTGGCAACGGTGATGCGAGGCAATGCCAGGCGCTGCGCTGCGCTGCGATGCGACGCGATGGCGAGGCGATGTGATGCGAGACGAGACGAGACGTCCGATGCGATACGAGCCGTGCGAGGGGAACGAGGTGAGGTAAGCGCATGTCTGTATCTGCAAGTTACATGACATTGCCGCCATGTGGGGCGGCTCCGTAGCGTGGGCTGTGCCACCGCGCGGCGACCCGAACCTTCGAAACCCACCCCGAGAAAGTGCAGCAATGTCTACGACAACTCTGCGGGAACTCAACGGATTCGATCAGACGCCGGCATCGCTGTCCGCTGCGACACTGATCCTGATCGACTACCAAAACACCTACACCCGTGGGGCGTTGGAGCTGGCGGGTTGGCAGCAAGCTCTCGACGCCGGGGCCACGCTGCTGGCCCGAGCCCGAAACACGGGGACGAAGATCATCCACGTCATCAACGACGGCGGTGAGGGAACTCCGTACGACATCCGCGCGGAAATCGGCCAAATCCACCCACGCGTGGCGCCCGTCGAGGGCGAGCCCGTCGTCGTCAAGCCCACGCCCAACGCGTTCCACGACACCGACCTGGGTGACCACGTCGATGCCGCCGGGAACAAGGACGTCATCATCGCCGGGTTCATGACCCACATGTGCGTGGTCTTCACCGCCGCCGGCGCGTTCCTGCGCGGCAACCGGCCCACCGTCGTCGCCGACGCCTGCGCGACGCGGCCTCTGCACACGCCGGCGGCCGACGTATCCGCCGCACAGCTCCACCACGGTGCGCTCGCGACGATCGCCGACCTGTACGGCGTCGTCGTCCCGTCCGGCTCGTCGTTGAGCTGAGGAAGAGGGGCGGGGGCGGCGCCGCGCCGGCGCCGCCCCCGGTGGCTCGTCGCCCTGACAGGCGGCGGGTCTCCCCACGTACGCACCCATACGGTCAGCAGCGTCAGGTGCGGGTGCAGGTGCAGGTGCAGGTCAGGTGCTCGGTGAGGGCGAGGGCCGGATCTGCAGGCGCCAGATGACATCGATGCCCGTCTCGTGCGGGGTCTCGGGCCCGTCCGGCAGTCGGACGCGCTCGATTTCGGTGAAGCCCAGGCGCCGGGCGACGGCCCCACTGGCGGGGTTGGCCTCGTCGTGATGGATCTCGATGCGGTCGATGCCGGGCAGTCGGCGTCCTGCGGCGACCAGGGCACCAGCGGCCATGGTGGCCAACCCCTTCCCCGTCCAATCAGGGTGGAGCCAATATCCGATCTCCAGCCCGCCCGGCCCGATCCGGCGCATCAGACTGCAGCTGCCGGCCTCCACACCGCCCGAGGTGATCGCGTAGTAGTACGTCTGTCCCGCCGCCCACTCCTCTTCGCACCGGGCCAGGAACTCCTCGCCCTGCTTCCGGTTGTGGCTGGCCGCGAAGGGCACCCAGGCGAGCAAGTGGTCACGTGATTCGTCGACCAACCGGTCCAGGATCTCGATGTCGTGCGTGCGCCAACGGCGCAGCTCGACCTGGCCCGAGCGGAGGATGGCAGAGGGGCGGTCCATGGTCCGAGATCCTGACCGAGTCACGTCACCTCAACAACGCATTTATCAGTGGTCGAGGCGCTGGCGACTGCACCGAGCCACCGCCTGGGCGCCACCCACTACGGCATCCGCGTTCAGAGAGTGTCCAGCCACGCGATCAAGCGGTCGCCTTCCTTCACCATGATCTGCGGGTCCCGCAACGCGTTGGTCAGCAGGGACATCCCTTGGTACGCGCCCACCAGGGTCAGTGCGAGTCCGTCGGGATCGGTCAGGCCCAGCTCCCGGAACTGGCTCGCCACCCAGTCCAGCAGCAGCCGGATGACCTTGCCCGCCTCCTTGTCCAGCCCGCCCGCTGCGCGCTTGTCCAGCTCGGTGGCGAGCGTCCCGGTGGGGCAGCCATAGCGTGCCGCGAGGTCACGCTGCCCGACCCAGCCCCGTACGAGGGACTTGAGCCGCTCACGCGGATCGGGCAGCCGGTCCAGCTCGCCGGTGAGGGTCTCCAGCTGACGCGTGTGTTCGGTGAGCGCCGCGGCGACCAGTTCGTCCTTGGTCTTGAAGTAGTAGTAGACGTTGCCCACTTGGACGTCGGCGGCGCGCGCGATGTCGGCGATGGTGGTGCGTTCGGCGCCCTGCTGGTGCACCACTTGGGCAGCGGCGGCCATCAGACGCTGCCGCTTGGCACCGGCGTTCTTCGCTCTCGCACTCTGTGAGTTGGTCACCCGACTAACTATAGGCCGGGGGATGTGCTACGTTCTCACCAGTGAGTCAGTCAACTAACTAACTAACGAACTAACTAGCTGGCTAACTGGCGAACTGACTCGCTTCGCGGGGTGTGCCGAGTGCCCACCTGAGTCACTTACTCACTTACTCACTCACTCATCTATGGGGGTCGTCGTGATCGTCGTTACGGGCGCTACGGGCAATGTGGGACGGACACTGGTACGGATGCTGGTCGGGGCGGGGGAACGGGTCACGGCTGTGGCCCGCCGCATCACCGAGGCTGATGTTCCTCAGGGCGTGCGCGTGGTCGCCGCGGACCTGGGGGACGTCGAGGGCTTGCGACCCGCGCTCGACGGGGCGGAGGCGGTGTTTCTCCTGGTGGCCGGGGAGGATCCGCAGGGGATCGTGGAGGCGGCCAAGTCTGCGGGGGTTCGGAGGCTCGTTCTGCTGTCCAGCCAGGGAGTGGGGACCCGGCCGGAGGTCTACGCGCATGCGGGCAGATTCGAGGCGGCGGTGCGCGGATCGGGGCTGGCATGGACCATCATGCGCTCCGGCGGTATGGCGTCGAACGCCCTGGCCTGGGCGGAGCCGGTCCGGCTCCATCGCACCGCCGCCGCTCCGTTCGGTGATGTCGGCCTGCCCTTCATCGACCCGGACGACGTCGCCGCGGTCGGCGCCGCCGCTCTGCGTGAGCAGGGGCATGACGGCGCGACGTACAACCTCACCGGACCGGAGCCGGTCACCCCTCGCGAACGCGCGGCGGCGCTCGCCGAGGCGCTGGGGGAACCGGTCCGTTTCGTGGAGCAGTCCCGCGAGGAGGCGCATGCGCAGATGGCGCAATTCATGCCGTTGCCGGTCGTCGAGGGCACACTGGCGATTCTGGGCGAGCCGACCCCGGAGGAGCGGCGGGTCAGTCCCGACGTCGAGCGGACACTCGGACGTCCCGCGCACGGCTTCCGTGAATGGGCCGCGCGGAACGTCGCCGCCTTCCGGTAGATCGGTCCTCGGCGTCTATGTCGTTCCTTGACATGTGCGCCCTGGCGTTCCTGCCCGGGACGCCAGGGCGCACCGGCAGCGTTTCCCGTGGCCGCCCGGGTCGGGTGCGGTGGTGGATCACAGGTTCCCCGGCTCCAGGCCGCAAGCAACAGGCCACCCGGCGCGGGACGTCATCAGCTGCCGGAAGCCGCGCGGCCACTCTCGCCCAGTACCTGCGCGTAGTGCGGGTTGTGCATCACACCGAGGATATTGCCGAACGGGTCGAGCACCGCGCCGGCCCGGAAGTCGCCGTAGTCGCGCAACGGCTCATGTTCCTTTGCGCCGAGCTTCAGCAGCCGCGCCATCACCGCGTCCACCTCGTCCACGTGCCAGTACGCGACCACGCCGGCAGGCGCAGACGGAGTGCGCGAGATACCGAACTCCTGCAGGTGGTCACCGAGCCGGAACTCGATGTATTCATCGCTTACGAAGTACCGCTCCACGCCGAGGACTTCGCTGTACCAGGCACGGGCGGCGTCCAGACTGTCGGCGTGATAGCGGATGGTGGCAAGTCCACGGAATGTCGTCATGCAGCTCAGCCTGACACGGATCTAGGACGGTTACTGTCCTCGATGGGAAACCGTCCTGGATTGGCTTGGCCGTACATTTCGGCGGAGACCATCTGCTGGTTTTCCACTGCCGGGCGCACAATGACGCGTCCGACCCCCAGTTGTCTGACGGCCGGCTCGTACCCCGGTACTGGGACGCTCCGCAGCCGCCGTACCCGCGGCCGTTCTGGCGCGTGCTGCTCCAGAGGCATGCTGTGCTGCCGGCCGCGGAGGCCGAACCGTCCCTGGTCCCCCTGCCCTTGACGCTTCATCCGTTCACAGACACCCCTGAAGGGCAGGGTCCTGGCGCCGGGTTCTTCAAGGTGGGTGGTACGCCCTCCTGGGCCCAGGACCCCGAGTACTACACGTGCGGGTGCGGCGCGGACCTGGTGTACGTCTGCCAGGTGCCGGAAGGGATGGAATTCGCCGTCCATCCCGGGCTACCAGACCGGCGCGCCGGGCCCGGGGCGCTTCCCGCCGCCGGTCATGTGGGATTCCGCAGCGTCTGCCGAAGCCTCTCGAAAGCAGTGGGCCGCAATTGCCCTGGGAGGAAGTCGCGAATGCGACGGGCGCATTCCTCGGGTGAGTGGAGACCACTGTCCACGTCGAGGTCGTGCAGTTCGTGGGAGTGCACCTGGTCGTACTGCATGGCGGCCAATCCCGGCTGCCGGTCGCCCCGTTCGCGCTCGCGGCGCTCCAACTCGGGCAGCGGGCAGCGCACCGCGATCAGGATGGTGTCTTCGGGCACCAGCACATCGAGGAGGTCCAGCAGCCGCCAGCGGCGGCTGAGTGGATAGTCGACGATGAGGTTGTTACCCCCGGCAGCCATGCCGGCGACCGCACGGTGAAAGCCCTTACAGGTGCGGTCGATCTCGGCCTGGAGATCCTCGTCGGATATCGGTCCCTTGCAGCGCATCGCGTGAAAGGCGTCAACGGGCAGGTGGAACCAGGTGCCGTCGAGCATGTCGAGAAGTGCCTGGCGATGCTCGACTTGCCTGAGCTGGACGTACCGTTGAGCAGGATGACTTTGCCGCCGGCCGGGGTGTCGGGAATGCGTGTATGGGCCGGGTCGGCCGTGCCTGGAGTAGCTGCCTCCCGAACGGCGGTTGCCACGCGGTCGTCGTTGTCGTCTGCCATGTCGTCGCCCCTCGTGCGGAGTTGACCTCAGCTGGTTCGCGCCTGTACGTGCTGTGGAGCGTATGGCGTGTCCGAGTGTGATCATGGCATGTGCCTCGTGCCACCGACGCGGCCGGTGCCGACCCGATCCTGATGCTGGGCACCCTCGCCAGTGCGGTGCACCAAGGCCGGGCACGAGCGCCGTCACGGTCCACTCGGGCGGTGTTGTCTCGTGCACGTGTTCCCAGGCGAATCGCCGACGCGCCGTGGCTGGATCCGGCGGGCGCTCTGGCATATCTGCGGCCGACCCGGGATCGTTGTGACATGAGCGATGAATGCCCCGATACGGACGAGCTGCGGGACGCGGTCCGCGAGCTGGCCGAGGCGTTGGAGACGATGTTGAACCTCCTCAAGGCCGACGCGGTACCCAGGTCTCCCGAAGCGCAGCGTCTGATCAGGCAGGCCCTCCCCACTCTGGAATCCGACGACCTGCTCACGAATCCGCCCCCCGCCGGTGAGCTGCTTGCCCAGGCCATTGCCATCAACAAGATGACCACCGCTGCGCGGGAGCAGATCCTTGACGACGAGGTCGCTGCCTCTCCCGTGCCGGATCACCCACCGCTGTAACGGAGGTGGGGTCGTACGGGAGTGGGCTGTACCGGACGACGAGCGCCACGCTCCTGGCAACCGGGAGCAGCAGCAGCCGACGTCGTCTCGCCGCCGCCATGCGCCTGAGCCGAGCAGGAGGCTATTGCCAGCGGTGGCCGGTCGTCACTGCGGACTCTCCTCACCGTTGCTGGCCTCACCGTTGCCTGTCCTCACTTCAGCACCACTTCGATGCCACGATCTTCGAAGATGTGCAAGAGAAGCGCGAACGGGGTGGCGGCGTCCTCGGTAGCGTCTTCGGCGGTGTTCTCGCCGGTGTTCTCGGCGGGGTCCTCCTGAACCGTGGGATGGTTCACCAGGTGGGTCCGGGCGACGGTGGAGTGCTGCCAATTCAGGGTGAACGGAGGAGTGGCGCCCCAACGTCCTCTGAGGCAGTCGTCCACGGCATTGAGATTCCACCCGAAATATCCGCCCGGGCCGTTGACCGCCTCACCGAGCGCGCAATAGAAACTGTCCAGGTCCACGATGTGCCGACCGTCCAACGTGAATACCGTCCCCGCGGGGGCATCCGGAATTCCGCGGCGTTGGTAGCGGTGCGACCACAGAGCAACTGACAGCCATGCGCGTCGACCAGCAGCATCGAGTTCCTGCCACAGGCCCGTACGGGTCAGCCGACCTGCACGGATCAACTCCCAGACCCAGGCCGAACCGGGCATGGCCTGGTCGCACCACATGCGCACCGTGACGTCGACCAGATCCGCCCCCGTAGGCGAAGGCCGGACGGAGAGCACGGTGACGTCGTTCACGAAGTAGGACCCCATGCTGACGCCTTCGGCGTCGAGCACATCCAGATACGCGTTTCCCGCAACCGCGCGAAGCCCGCCGACATGATCAAGCGAGGCCAACAGCCCACCCTGCGGCGCGCTCCCCACGAATTCAACCTGACGCCAGCCCTCCTCCTCCAAGGGAGAAAACAACCCCCTGGCGTCCTGCGCAAAGCCCCAGAAGTCGTTCTCGTCTTCCTCGCCGGTGAGGGCGTATTTCTTCCCTAGGCTCAACTGGCGGCCGGACTCCCCTGAGTTACTCACAATTGACCGATCCTACAGAGCCTGAGACGTGACCGGCGAGCTGACCAATTGCCGTAGAGCGGGGAAGCCCTATGCGCCGTCGGTGCGCCCGGCGTTTGCGGAGGTGTGGTGTTCGTCTGCACAGGTGGGGTGTTCGTCGGCACAGGTGGGGCGTTCGTCGGGGTGCTGGTGCTGCCCGGAGCCGGCCGTGGTGGGGGAAGAGGAAGACGGCTTGACCAGCGCGCCGAGGGCAAGAGGGGCGCCACGCCGGGCAATGGCGATAAGGACGGTGTGCTCACCGTCCCGGCATTCGATGACGGCTGCGTCGTACTTGAAGGCCTGCTTCCAGAACTGAGGGTCATCGGGTCGAAGCGCTCGGACGTGCTGCACGACCAGCGTCTCCGGAAGCGTTCTGCGGGCGACGCGCCCATCGGGATCCGGTGTGGTGGCCGGCCGGCCATCACCCACCACCAGGTGGTCGAAGCCGTCCACGCTGTAGGGAACGTCTCCGAGTACGGCCGCGCGCATGCACCGCTTGTCCGTCGGCGGAACCGGAACGATGCTGCTGACGGTCGCGGCAGCGCGGTTCGTGCGTCTCTGCTGGCACCAGGCGCACAGTGCGCCCAGGCCCGCGGCCGGCAGCACAGCGGCTGCCGTGATCAGAAGGGCGTTCGGTACGTCGCGGCCGACCATGCTCCCGAGAATGCCGACGCAACTCACCACGGTCCCTGTCACCACAGCCACGGTGAGCTGCCAGAGCCTGTTGTACGTGGTGGAGGTATAGCGGCAGCGGTGCCACCAGACGAGCCACCACACCATCAGCGCGAAGGGCAGCAGAAAGAGGCCGGCGCCCAGCGGGAAGCGCCAGTTGCCCTCCGGAGACTCCCAGGTCTCCTGAGCGGCGGCACGGAACCGCACGGTGCGGATCTCACCCCGCCAGTACGTCAGCTCCACCTCGTCACCGGCGCGCACGCTGTCGTAGACCGGTTCCGACCCGTCCATCCGCACGCGCCGCGCACGCCGCTCGGTGTCTGTGCCTCGTTCGGTAACGAGGAGCCAGTGGTGGACGGTCTTGCCACTGGGCTCGTCCTCCGTGCCGTTGACGGTTGCCGGAACCGTCGTCGTGCACGCATCCGACCGGGAGCCAGTCGGGCAGGGGGGCGCCGTGGCATACGCGTTCCTCTCCGCCAACTCGCCCGGCACGGTGGCGAACAGCCCTGCCGACAATAGGAGGAGCACCAGACCAACGCCGACCGGCAGCAGGAACCGCCACCCACGCCGAGCCCCTGATTCCCGTGAATCCCCTGATTCCCGTGATTCCTGGGACATCCGGTCTCCCATCCCCACCGCCCCCACGCGCCCTCAACGGTCGCCTCGTCGACATTGTGCGCCTGCAGCCTTCACCCGAATGTTCCGAGTGTCGCTGCATGGCCATCCTCCAGCCCTAGTTCGTGATCTTCATGGCTCGGTGGGGACGAGCAACCCCTGAGATGTTCACTTCCTGCGGCTCGGGCTCCACTCGTAGGACATGGGAGCCGTCTCGATGACCTCGCTCGGCCAGACCTGCCGCACTTGGCTCAGTCGGGCTCGGTGGTCCTGGATCCAGTCGTCCTGAGGCCGGATCCAGAAAAACGTGGAGAGCCGGTCGGGGTCGTGGATGGTCACTCCCACTGACTCGTCCTCGTTGAGTTGAATGCCAAGCTCAAGGCCCCGCCCGCCGCCTAGACCCGCGTTGCCGCGTGGTACCAGCCGTTCGAGCTCCTCTTCCCAAGTGGAGAGATCCTGCTGGAGGAGATAAAGCTCAAGGCGTGCGTCAAGGAAACTGGTGGACACCAGGACATCGGCACGCAAGGTGTCGTGACCAGTCAGGACGCCGGGCTGGGAACGTCCAGTGATACGGACGATGCACCGGTCGCCGTCGGTGTCTGCCAGGTGAATCAGGTCGACCGGTTCCGGCTCTCCCATAGTGCGCCTCCGTAAGGCCTTGGCTGGTGCGAGTAGCGTGCATCCTCTCCCACGAGCCGCGTACGAGCGGAGGCGCCCCCAACGACCCGTTCTCTGAGCTGAGCTGATCTGATCTGAGCTGCACTGCACTGCACTGCGGGACAGGGCCCGTGCGTGACGTCGGCTCGACGCGCCACCTGCTGACCGCGCGATGCCTGGCCTTGCAGGAAGGTGGTGGGCCCGGTACGGGGATGAAGCGTGGTCTGGTTGCGGTTCGGGGGCGCTTTCACGATGGCGTGGTGCCACGTCGGGTGGCTTCTACGAGGGTGAGCGGGAAGCGAGGCCGTCAAGAAATGCGAGCCGCAGTTCTGAAGGAGTTCGGGTCGTCGTTGGTGATCGAAACCGTGCCTGACCCCGTGGTGGGGACGGGCGAGGTCGTGGTTGATGTCGAGGCGGCCGGTGTGTTGCCCTACGCCGCGGAGGTGTTCCGCGGGGAACGCCAGTACCTGCTCACGCTGCCGGTGATTCCCGGAACCGGGGCGGTGGGTCGGGTGCGCGCCGTCGGCCCGGACTCGACGCGGCTGCGCGTCGGTGACTGGGTGCTGTGTGATCCGACCATTCGCGCGCGGGACGACGCGTTGACGCCGGACATCACACTCCAGGGCCTGAGTGCCCGCGGGGAGGGCGGCCTGCGCTTGCAGGAACACTTCGGGCACGGCTCGTTCGCCGAGCAACTGCTGGTCCCGACCGAGAACGTCTTTCCCCTCGGTGCCATCGATGCGGCGGACGCGGGCCGGTGGTGTGCACTCCTGGTCCTTCTCGTGCCGTACGGCGGTCTGCTCGCCGCCGGACTGCAGGCCGGCCAGACCGTGCTGATCAGCGGTGCCACCGGCAATTTCGGGAGCGCCGCCGTCGCGGTCGCGCTGGCGATGGGCGCGGGCAGCGTTGTCGCGCCGGGGCGGAATGAGGGGATGCTCTGCGAGCTGGAGCGCCGCTTCGGACCCCGTATCAGAACAGTGCGGTTGTCGGGTGATGAGGAGGCGGACCGGGAGCGGATGCGCGCGGCGGCGCCGGGGCCGATCGACGTCGTACTGGATCTGCTGCCGCCCTCGGCTCCAACGACCGCGGTACGGGCGGCGGTGATGACGGTCCGCGAGCATGGGACGGTGGTGCTCATGGGAGGCGTCGGCATGCTGGGAGGTGACGACCTCGCACTGCCCTATCCGTGGCTCATGAGGAACAACGTCACCCTACGCGGCCAGTGGTTGTGCCCCCGCCACGCCAACCCCCAAGTCATCCAACTGGCGAGGTCCGGACAACTGGACCTGCGGCAGTTCGACGTCACCGCCTTCGACCTTGCCGACGCCAACGCGGCCTTGCAGCACGCCGCTGTCGAGGGCGGACGCTTCAGCCTGACGGTCATTCGGCCGGGAGGGGGAGGGTGAGCGCGGTCGGAGTCAGTCATCGTGGGCTTCGAAGGCCGCCAGCCACACGCGGGGACCCACGACGGGTCTGGCTGGCTCGTTCGCCCCGTGGTCCGGGTCCCACGAACTGCTTGCCCCGTAGTCCCCTGGTCCCGTAGCCCACTGGCCCCGCGGTAGTCCGCTGGCCGGGCGTTCTTTTACCAGCGGACGGCGGTGAAGTCGATCGGCTGGGGGCGGAGCAGGCGGGTGCGTTCGGTGAGTGCTTGCAGGCGCTGGGACATCTCGTCGGCGGGGAGGTGGTGACGGTCGCCGTGGCCGGGGAGGACCCATTCGAACCGCAGCTGTGGGGCCGTCCTGGCAAGGGAGTTGGCCAATTCCTCGATGGAGTACCAGGTCACGCTCTCGGCTACCTCCAGATCGCCGGTGGTGCGGGACCAGTAGAAGCTGTCTCCGCTGAAGCAGTACCGGTCGTCGGCGAGGTAGAGCACGCTGCCTTGGGTGTGGCCGGGCAGGGGGTGAGCGGTGACCCCCTCGCCGATTTCGACGGGTTCGAGGCCGCGGATCACCTGGTCGGCGTCCGGTGCTGCGTCGAGGTCGCCCTCGTGGATCCACAGTCGGGCGCCGAAGTGGTCCGCGTAGCGGCGGCCGTGGGCGACGTGGTCGCGGTGGGTGAGCAGTACGTCGGTGACGGGGCCCAACGCGGTGTAGCGCGCCGCGAGTTCACGGCTCCAGCGAGGGGTGTCGATCATCATGACTGAGCCGGAGGGCCGCAGAAGGAGGTAGGAGTTGGCGCCGGCGGTGTGCTGGGAGTTGTGGCCGCAGATCAGGACGCCGTCGTCCAGGGCCATCGGGAAGGCATCGAGGGACCGGTCGGGCCGCCCGGACGTCGGGCGGATCGAGCGGGTGGGGCAAGCGAAGACGGCGGCGTGTAAGCGTCGGATCTCTTCCTCGTCGCGCGGCTGGCGCATGATCTGCGACGCGCCGGCGGCTTCGGTGATCAGGTCGGGTGCGAACTGCCGGGCGACGTCGCAGTTGGTGCAGCGGTCGTCGACGTACCAGCCGTCCATGGCAAGGCTCCTTCCGGGGAACGGACCCGAACCGGGCCGCCTTTTCAGGATGACCGTGTGCAACCGAAATCGGTAGCTCCCGCCGATCTTGTACTTCCGGGCCCGAACCGCTCTCACGAGGTGGCCAGGGGGGAGGGGTTTGGCGGTTTTTGAGTTGCTTGTGGGGTTTGCTACTTCTGCTCACCTTTGGGATTTTCGTTGTTGCATTGGGGGCTCTCGTGGCGACGGTGGCGGTGGGCTGGGGCTGTGCCGGCTCGGCGGACCCGGGCTGATCGCGCCGGGCACGCCTGGCCGCAGGTGGGTGACGGGCTTCCGCTCAGCCCTTTCGCCGTTCTGGACAGGCGTGGCTTGAGGGCGTTCCCGGCTATCCCGACTCCTGCATTGCGTCAACGTCGGTGTGCTCCGTGGAGGCCAGTCCCTGGAAGGTGAGTTGTACGGATTCGTGGCGGCCCTCAGTCGTCGCTTCCACGTCGAATCCGTGTACTCACTCAGGGGCTCGATGATCTGCTGCGGCGGGTGGGGGTGTGGCGAATCCTGCCGGTCGGCCACCCATGTCGGTGAATTTCCGGTGTTTGGCAGGGTTTGCGGGAACCCGGTTCCGCGTGGGCGCCTCCTCTTCCTCAGAGGCGCATAGCTGATGCGTCCGCGTTCGATGTGGGGGCGAGATATGACACGTACAGCGCAACGGTCCGCAGGAGCGCGGCGGGCGGCAGTAGGTGCGACGGTGGCGGCTGCGGCCGGGCTGGCTCTGGTGGTGGGGGTAGCGGCTCCCGGGCAGGCCGCGCCCGTCCAGGTGGCTGGTGGGGCACAGTCCAGGTCCGTGGCGAGTTGCGGCGCTGCGGTGACAGCGTCCAAGAGCGCCCCTGCAGCCCGGATGACCTCCGGAGCCCGGATGACGTCCGCAGCCCGAATGACCTCCTCAGAGCGGATGACGTCCGCGGGGCGGGCGGAAGCGGCTGACCCGGTTGTCGGCGTCACCGGTAGAGCGGGGGAGAAGGTCTCGTACAGTCTCGCCTCGGAGGCGCCGGTCGGGTTGTGGTCGTCCTCCGGGGTGACCCTGCGTACGCCGGTCTCCAAGGGCACCGTCCGCCTGGACGTCACCACGCACGGCTTCAGCGCCGCCTCCCTCATGATCCAGCGCTACGTTCCCAAGACCCACCGCTGGGTCGATCTGGACCAGCGGCCGGTCGGTAGCGACCATCCGGAGAAGGGGACGTTCACCTTCCCCGTCTCGGTGGCGGCGAGCGCCGGCCGCCCCGCCACGGTGGCCCTGCGCGTACAAGACATCGACCGGCCCGGCCGCCTGACCGTGGCCGCCTCGGTCAACGACGGACACGGCCACACCTACCGGGCGCCAGCCAGGAGCGCCGTCGTCGACCGGCCGACGACCACGATCACGGGCTGGCCGGACGGCACCGCACTGGCCCGTGGTGGCGCGGCGAAGGAGTTCACCCTCGCGGTCAAGAACACCACCAAGCGGGCCTACCCGGCACTGAACGCCGGCTATTTCGCCTACGGCCAGGGCAGCGGGCGTGCCGTGGAGCCGAAGGACTTGGTGCTCCAGCAGTACGTGCCCGGTCACGGCTGGCAGCGCGTCTCGCTGCTGCCCGGTGGCTGCGACCCCGGTATGGGCGCCCAGCTCATCCCGACCGCCAAGACGCCGCTGGCGCCGGGCGCCACCGCTGTCTACCGCCTGCGCCTGGCGGTCGCGGACTCCGCTCCCGTGGTCAAGGTGGACGCGGGTGTGTCGGTGGGCACCGGTGACACGTCGTTCTTCTACCGGACGCTGCCGTTCGAGATTCGCGCCCAGTAGCGTCCGGGGTAGGTAACTTCTGTGCCTCAGCACGATCTGGTGGCCGTCGGCATAGTGCCGGCGGCCTGCCGGGCGAGCGCGGTGCGGATCAGGGCGTTGACGAGGGCGGGCTGCTCCTGATGCGGCATGTGGCCCGCCTGCTCGATCGCGTGGAATGCGCCGTACGGGGCCAGCGCGGCCAGGGTCCGGGACACTTCCAGCGGGACCTCCGTATCGAGTCGGCCGTGTACGAAGACCGCCGGGACCCTCAGTCGGTCGATGGTCGCGCGCGGGTCGTGGAGGTTGCTTTCGGCGAAAAACTCGTCGATGAACACGCCTGATTCAGGACCTGCTGAACGGTCTGCTCTGCCAGGGCGGGGTCGGCCGCCGGGGCGAACCAGCGCGGGATCCACTCGGCCAGGGCCGCGGGGCGATCGGCGGCCAGTGCCGCGCACAGCGAGTGGAGCGCGCCCGCCATGCCCTGGCTGGGCCAGTAGCCGGGGCCGTTGATCGACACCACGCCGGCCACCTGCTCCGGTGCTCCGAGTGCCGCCTCCAGGGCGAAGGTGGCGCCCATCGAGCACCCCTTGTCGTGTCGTCTTATCTCGGCTCGGCACGGCGGCGCGTCATGTCGCGACCTGTCCGCATCAGCCGCCCGTGGGCTGCGGCGATGAGCAGGACCAGTTCACCGTGGGAGGCGGACGCGACCAAGGGGCACATGGCTCCTGGACTCATCAAGTAACGTGATGAATCCGGGCAGGCATGGAGGAGAGGGCCGGCGAGGGATGCGGCCCGCCGCGGGTGGGACCGTTGTCCGTATTGCTGGTGTCTGTCACTGCGGTAGCAGTCGGATAACTTCTGCGTCCAGCGGTGTACCGGGGCAGGAGGCCCAGGTAGGTTCAGCGCCCATGACAAAGGACGTCGCGAACATCGACCGGCAGCAGCTGATGGTGGAGGCGCTCCAGGAATTCGCGGCGCGCAGTGACGAGCAGTTGGACTGGACCCTGGGTCTGGTCCGGCACCGGCTCGGGGCCGCCCGCCGATTGGGGGTTCCGGTGCCCGAGGACCTGGCCAGCAGGGTGGCGCGGCTGTGCGAGAAGCGCAACTGGCCGCTTGATGAGCAGGAGCAGCAGGAGCAGCAGGAGCAGCAGGAGCAGCAGGAGCAGCGGGAACAGCGGAAGCCGCAGGGGCCGCGGGACTGAGCCGGGAGGCCGCCAGCCCTCGTCCCCGGAGGCCGCCAGTACTCGCCCCGGAGGCCGCCAGCCCTCGACCCGAGTGAGGTGCACAAGGGCGCTGCCGCCCCCCCCCGTGACCGGACGTTGCTGCTGCACCCTGACCGGCCGGCGCCGCCGCCACCCCGGCCGTACGGCGTTGTTGCCGCGCCGAGCGGCGGTTTTGCTGGTGTGTCCGGTGGCGGTTACGGCGATTTCGGCGTGCGTCGTGGTCAAGTGAAGGCTGGCCCCGGCCACGCCCCCGTGGCGCTTCCAGGGGCGCAGACAGGGCTGTGACGTGCCGGAACGTGGTGCGCCTGCCCCTTGGTCGGCGAGACCATGCGGAGACCGTGAGGAGGTGCGATGCGCCGTAGTGGCGGGACCGCACCCTGCGCGCCAGCCTGTGCTGCGCGGGCTGACAGTGGTGACGGCGACCATGGCAGTGACGGTGAGGGTGGAGGCGGAGTCCGGTGAGGACGCTGCCAGGGCCCACCGATCATGTTGTGGTGGTCGGGGCCGGGCTCTCCGGCTTGTCCGCCGCGCTGCATCTGCTCGGCGCGGGCCGCCAGGTGACCGTCGTCGAGCGGGCCGGGCTGCCGGGCGGGCGGGCCGGGCGGGTCGACCACGGCGGCTATCGCATCGACACCGGACCCACCGTGCTGACCATGCCGGACCTGATCGAGGAGGCGTTCGCCGCCGTCGGTGAGCGGCTTTCGGACCGGCTGGTGCTGCAGCAGCTGCACCCGGCGTACCGCGCCCGGTTCGCCGACGGCAGCGAGCTGGACGTGCACACCGACCCTCAGGCCATGGAGGCCGAGGTGGAGCGGTTCGCCGGCCCCCGCGCGGCGCACGGCTACCGGCGGCTGCGGCGCTGGCTGGAGCAGGTGTACCAGGCCCAGCACCGCCGCTTCATCGACAGCAACTTCGACTCGCCGCTGCAACTGCTGCACCCGGACCTGGCGCGGCTGGCCGCGCTCGGCGGGTTCGGCCGGCTCGACGACCGCATCGGCCGGTTCCTGACCGACCCGCGGCTGCGCAGGGTCTTCTCGTTCCAGGCGCTCTACGCGGGGGTGCCGCCCGCCCGGGCCCTGGCCGCGTACGCCGTCATCGCCTACATGGACACGGTCGCCGGGGTGTACTTCCCGCGCGGCGGTATGCATGCGCTGCCGCGGGCGATGGCCGATGCCGCCGCTGCTGCCGGTGCGGCATTCCGCTACGGCACGCCCGTCACCCGGCTGGAACGCGCCGGCGGCCGGATCAGCGCGGTGGTCACCGCACACGAGCGGATCGCCTGCGACGCGGTGGTGCTCACCCCGGACCTCCCGGTCACCTACCGCCTGCTCGGCCGGCGGCCCCGGCGTCCTGTCCGGCTGCGCCACGCGCCGTCCGCCGTGGTCCTGCACGCGGGTGGCGCGCGGACCTGGCCGGGCACCGCGCACCACACGCTCTCCTTCGGCGCGGCCTGGGAGCGCACCTTCGACGAACTCACCCGCCGCGGACAGCTGATGAGCGATCCGTCGCTGCTGGTGACCCGCCCCACCGCCTCGGACCCCGCACTCGCCCCGCCGGGCCGGCATCTGCACTACGTCCTGGCGCCGTGCCCCAACACCGAGACCGGACCGGGTGCCGAGGGCTGGCCCGCGCTCGCGCCCCGGTACCGGGACAATCTGCTGTCGCTCCTGGAGCGCCGCGGGTTCACCGGGCTCGCCACCGCCGAGGACCTGGGCACGGTCACGCCGGCCGACTGGGCGGCGCAGGGACTGGCCGCCGGTACGCCGTTCTCCGCCGCGCACACCTTTGCGCAGACCGGCCCGTTCCGCCCCCGCAACCTCGTACGCGGTACCGAGAACGCCGTGCTGGCGGGGTGCGGCACGACCCCCGGCGTCGGTGTCCCGACCGTGCTGATCTCGGGCAAGCTGGCGGCCGCCCGGGTGACCGGGCTCCGTCCGCCGCGTTCCCGCGCCGGCGCGCCCCGGACCGGTGAACGGACCGTACCGGCATGACGGAGCGCGAACTGACCGCGGCGGGCATCACCGATCCCCGGCTGCGCGCCGACTACGCCCACTGCCGCCGGCTCAACGCCCGGCACGGCAGAACGTACTTCCTGGCCACCCGGCTGCTGCCGGCCGACCGGCGGCCGGCCGTGCACGCGCTCTACGGTTTCGCCCGCCACGCCGACGACCTCGTGGACGACCCGGCAACCGGCAGCAGCACCGCCGACCGCGCGCGGGCGCTCTCCGCGCTGCACCGGACCCTGCAGGACGGTCTGCGCGGCGAACCGAGCCCGGAGCCGGTCGTCCGGGCGGTGGCGCACACCGTCGCCGCGTACGGCATCGACCATGCCCACTTCGCCGACTTCCTGACGTCGATGCGGATGGACCTGGTCGTCACGGACTACCCGACCTACGCGGACCTGCGGTCCTATATGCACGGCTCGGCGGCGGTGATCGGCCTGCAGATACTGCCCGTACTCGGCACCGTCGTCCCCCGCCAGGAAGCCGCCCCGCACGCCGCCGCGCTCGGCGTCGCCTTCCAGCTGACCAACTTCCTGCGGGACGTCGGAGAGGACCTCGACCGGGGGCGGGTCTATCTGCCTGCCGATCTGCTGGCGGCGCACGGTGTCGACCGCGCACTGCTGCGGTGGAGTCGGGACACCGGCCGCCCGGACCCGCGTATCGCCGAGGCGCTGGCGGCCGCGGCCGAGCTCACCCGCGGCGTCTACCGGGAGGCGGCCCCCGGCCTCGCCATGCTCGACCCGGTGTCGCGTCCGTGCATGCGCACCGCCTTCGTGCTCTACGGTGCCATCCTCGACGCGGTGCGCGAGGACGGGTACGCCGTGCTGCACCGGCGTGCGGTGGTCTCCCGCCGGCGCCGCGCGGTCACCGCACTGGGCGGGCTGGCCCGGTCCGTCGCGGCCCGTCTGACCGCCCCGCCGTCCGCAGCGCCGCGGGAACGGATGCCGCAGCCGGCGCAGAAGGAGAGCGCATGAGCCCGCGCGCCCGTCACCGGCCACGAGTCCCGCTGCGGCTGCGGCACAGGCCCGAGCGGTGGGAGCGGCAGCGGCCCACCTGGCGGGACGCCCGGCCCGCCGTCATCGACGGGGCGCTGAAAAGGGCGCTCGCCCGACCGTCGGGCAACTGGTTCGTGCTCGGCGCGGCCCACGACATCGGGCCCCGGAAGCCGTTCGGCCGGACGGTGGCCGGCGTCGAGGTGGTCGCCTGGCGCGAGGCCACCGGGCGTCTGGTGGCCGGGCCGGGGGCCTGCCCGCACCTCGGGGCGCCGCTGGCGGAGGGCGCCGTGCACTGCGGCACGCTCCGCTGCCGCTGGCACGGACTGGCCCTGGACGGCGCCGCGTTCGCCGGCTGGGAACCGTTCCCCGCCCACGACGACGGAGTGCTCGCCTGGGTCCGGCTGGACGCGGCCGGCGGCGAACCGCCCCTGCCGCGGCCGGTGCTCCCGCCCCGGCCCGGACCGGCCGGCACGCTCGTCGCCGTGCACACCGCCGTGGGCGAGTGCGAACCGGAGGACGTGGTGGCCAACCGGCTGGACCCCTGGCACGGGGCGTGGTTCCACCCCTACTCGTTCGTGGACCTCAGGGTGGTCGGCGCACCGACGGAGGCCGGTACCGAGGGCCCGGACGAGTTCCTGGTCGAGGTCTCCTTCAAGGTCGCCGGGCGCGCGGTGGTTCCGGTGACGGCACGTTTCACCGCGCCGGAGCCGCGCACGGTGGTGATGCACCTCGTCGACGGCGAGGGGGCGGGGTCGGTGGTCGAGACCCATGCCACGCCACTGGCCCCGGACGACCGCGGCCGGCCGCGCACCGCGGTGGTCGAAGCGGTGCTGGCCCGCTCCGACCGGTCCGGATTCGCGCTGGCCCGCGCCGCTGCTCCGCTGGTGCGCCCGTTGATGCGGGCGGCCGCCGGCCGGCTGTGGCGGGATGACCTCGCGTACGCCGAGCGCCGTTGGCAGCTGCGCCACAGCGGCCGCTGGCCGGGCTGACGGCCGCTGTTCGGGCTGACCGGGCCGAGGCACGAGGGGCGGGGGCGGTCAGCGTCCGGCGCGTCCGGCCGCCCACCGCAGTGCCGCCACCCGTCCCTTGTCCGGCACGGTCCACAGGGGGTGACCGCGCACGCCCCAGCGGGCCAACAGGGCGTTGGCCGCCAGGAACCCGGTGGTCGCCGCGCGCTCCATCAGCGCCACCGGCAGCGCCGTGCGCACCAGGTCGCCGGCGACCACCACCCGGGGGTCGGGAGTGTGGACGGTGGGCCGGTCGGCGTAGCCGCCCACCGCGAACAGCGGACAGTCGGCCCGCCACTCGTGGCGCTGGTCGACGATCCGCACCCCGCGGGTCTCCGGGTAGACGGTGTGCAACTGCTCGACCAGACGGCGCTGTTCGTGTGCCCGGTCGGCGTCCGGCCGCACCGCGTAGGCGTGCAGTTCGAGGACGGAACCGCCGGTGCGGCCGGACCAGCGGGCGGCCTCGCCCTCCCAGCGTTCCAGCACGCTGATGTTGTCCAGCGAACCGAAGCCGCTGGTGCCCAGGAAGCCGGGGCGGTCGGGGGCCACCCGCCGCTCCAGCCACAGCCGGGACACCAGGAACGGCGGCGCGGTGCGCAGCCGCCCGATGCGCGCCCGCCAGGCGGCGTCACCCAGTCCGTCGGATGCCGCCACGATCCGCCGCAGACCGGCGGTGTCGAGCGCGAGCACCACGGCGTCGTACCGGTGCGTCGCGCTGCCCGTGGCCACGCGCACCCGGCCGCCCCCCGGCGCGACGCGCTCCACCGGCGTGCCCGTCCGCAGCCGTACGCCGTGCCCTTCCAGGTACCGGGCGAGCGGAGCCCACAGCGCCTGCGGGTACGGCTCCGCGGGCACGTCGAACAGGAGCCCCTCGCTGGACCCGAGGAAGTAGATGTGGAACATCAACGCCATTTCCGCCGCGGACAGTTGGCGAGGATCGGCGAAGAAGCTCCGGGAGAACACCTCGAACGCGAGGTGGCGCGCGGCCTTGGGGAAGCCGATGCGGGCCAGCAGGTCCCAGGCGCTGGTTCCGTCGAGCCGCTGGTAGATCTGCGGCACCCGGACGTCGAGCAGCGGCAGGGCCGCGCCGGGGCGCATCCGGGCCAGGTCCCGCCAGGCGAAGGTCGGGCTGAGGGCCATGAAACCCAGGGCGCTCCAGGGCGGTGTGCGCGGTACGCGGGCGAAGCTGTCGCGGGTGCCCGAGCGGTGCAGCAGCGGATAGTCCGGGAGCCGTCGCAGCACTCGCAGTCCCGGGTCGATGCGCCGCAGCAGCCCCCGCAGGTTGTAGTACTGGGGGAAGAAGGCGTGGAATCCCCGGCTCATGGTCGCCGCCGAGCCGTCGGCGAGCCGCACCGGCCAGCCCGCCAGCCGGCCCCCGAGGACGCCTTCGCGCTCGTACAGCGTCACCCGCACCCCGCGCTCGGCCAGCGCCGTGGCGGCCGTCAGGCCGGCGATGCCGCCGCCGATCACCGCCACCGCGGGCGGCCCGTCGGCCGCCGCCCGTGCGGCACCCGGGGGCCCGTGCAGCACCCGCGCGCGGCGGTCGCGGCCGCGCCGGCCGGCCGTGGGGGACGAGGGCACGTACCGAGCGTTCATGGTTCCTCCCGGTGGCGGGCCGCCCCGGTCACCACGGGGCGGACTTTCGGGGCAGCAGCGGGAGTTCGGCGACGGTACGGAGCATGGGGAGCACGGGCGTGCGCAACCCGATGGTCAGGTCCTCCCAGAGCCGGGAACGACCGTCGAGGAACCGCAGCAGACGCTCGGTGGGCACCGCGCCGAACAGGTCGCTGAAGAACGCGGCGCCGTCCACCCGCCCGCTGTCCAGCCCGCGCAGCAGCACGGCGTCCAGCGCCCGGGCCCAACGGCTGTGCACCGGCGGCGGCAGGGGCGCCCCGGGCCGCCGGAGCGCGGCGGCGAGGCCCGCGGTCTGGCGCTGCACCGCGGCGAAGGTGTAGCCGGTCGACGGGCGGGTGGCGCCGCCGGCGGTCCCGATGCGGAAGACCGAGCGCCCCGCCCGGTGCGGAAACCGGCCGTCGGTCATCGGGATGACGCCCTGTTCCGCACCCGTGATCTCGAACGGACCGAGCTTGCGCACCTCGTCGGTGTAGTGGCGCAACGCCCTTTCGTAGTCGGCGACCGCCAGCGGCCGCCGGGAGAACCGGGTGTACTCCACCAGCGCCGTGTGCGGGTCCAGCGGAAGGACGTACCCGAACGCGAGGCCGTGGGCCGGTTGCGGAACGCGGAAGTCCATCCAGTCCGCCACATCCGGGTCGAAGACCGCTCTGCGGGTACGGACGAACCAGCCCCGGAAGTGCTGCCGCAGCGTGGTGCGGGCGGGCGGGAGCAGTTGCCCCGGGCGGGAGTCGAAGGCCCAGCGGGCCCGCAGCGCCACCGGGCGCCCCGCAGCATCGCACCCCCGCACCTCGGCGCCGTCGGCGGTGTCGCGCACCGCCGTCACCGTCGCCTCGACGCGCCGCACGGCGGGGTCCCCGGCCAGCCGGGCCTCGACGGCGGCGGCGAAATCGCCCGACCGCAGCATCTTGTACCGCAGCGGCGCGGGCCGCCCCACCCGCTGTGTGCCGTCGGGTCCGTACACCCGCAGGGCGTCCCATTCGGCAGTCAGCGCCCGGTCGAAGTCGCCGCCCGGCGCCTCCCAGAAACACCAGGTACGTTCCGGCGGTCTTCGCGGTCCAGGAGGTGCGTCCACCAACACCACGGTCGGCCGACGTGCTCCGGCATCCGGTGCGCCGCACAGCCGGTAGGCCAGCGACAGCCCCGCCGCTCCCGCGCCGACGATGACCACATCCGCGTCCCGCACACCCGTCCTTTCCGTCCGGCCACCCAGCACCCATGGCGCCCGCGGGCGCCCGCGACGATCCTTCCCCAGCCGGGGCGGGGACGACGGCCGCCACGCGCGGCGAGGCGGGGGAATGCCGGTGGACGGGGCCCACGGCAACGCCACGGCAACTCCACGGTGCTCCTGCGGCCCTGGAGCGCGCGACGTCCCGCCGTCGGCCGCACGTGCCGTCGCGGCAGGGCGCGCCGTCCTATGCGCCGGCTGTGTGGCGGGTGTTGTGAGTGAGGCCGCGGCGCATCAGGACCACGTAGAGGGCCGAGGCGACGGCGATGCCCACAGGGAGGGCGAGGTCGATGCCGTGCAGGGCGCGGGCGAGGGGGCCGGTGTAGAGAGAGGGTGTGGGGCGACGCCGGCCGCCGCGGCGACGATCTCCGCGCGCCGTGCGGCACCCTGCAGGGAATGCCCCTCAACGCCGCCCGCGCCGCGGGCGAGGAGCACCACGCCGGCCGGCTCGCCATCGGCCACCGCGCCGACCTCACCGTCCTCGCCGACAACCCGCTCACCACCCCCGCCACCGACCTGCCCGACCTCCCCGTGCTGCTCACCATCCTGGACGGCCGCCCGACCCATCGCGACACGAGCCTGTGAGGCGGGTGTCAGGTCCGTCGGAGAATGTGGCCGGAGCAACCGCCACGAACGCTCGACCGTCGTCGTCTCGCTGCTGGCCGCCAACCGAGACCCCCGGCGCTTCGACGACCCCGACACCCTGGACGTCCACCGCAAGGCCCGCGGTCACCTGTCCTTCGGTCACGGCGTCCACCAATGCCTCGGCCAGCAACTGGCCCGCATCGAGATGCGCGCAGGTTTCGACGGACTGCTGCGTCGCTTCCTGACCCTCGAACTCGCCGTTCCCGCCGCCGAGGTGAAACTCCGGACCGACATGAACATCTACGGCGTCCACGAACTGCCGGTCAGCTGGACGGAAACGGCCCGCTAGCAGGCAGCCGCACTCGCCACGACAGCCGGCGCACCCCAGTCATTCCGTTTCGGTCACCGTCCGGTGCGCTTGGTGGCGTACGTCAGGATGCGGGTGCCTGCGCAGGGAGCGCAGGAGTGACCGCCATTCCTCGGGCCAGCCGAGGCTTGTTCATGGCGCGGTAGGTACCGGTCGGGGGAGGTCAGCCAGCGGACGACCCGCTCGGCGTCCGCGTCGACCAGGGCGCCGAGCCCGGTGTGCAGCGGGCGCGGCAGGCCTTCGGGCCCGTACCGCTCCAGCAGCGTCAGCACCCGCTCGGGGCGCAGCGGCGCGAGCACGGCGACCGCCGTGGCGTGCAGCCGCCACCAGTCCTCCCGCTGCCGTTCGCCGGCGCGTTCGGCCAGGGCGGCTTCGGCGTGGTCCAGCACCGGGTCGGGATGCCGGCGCGCGAGTCCTGTCCAGCTGTCGACGGCGTGCGCGAGCTCGGGGAGGTGCCCCGCCACGAAGGCGGTGGTACAGGCCGGCAGCAGGCGCGCGGCCTCGGCGTCGCCCCAGTCCGCGCGCAGCCGCACCACCAGCCGTTCGGCGAGCGCGGTGCGTCCGCCGGCGGCGAGCAGGCGGGCCAGCCGGTGCCGCAGCACGGCCGGTGCCTCGTCGTACGCGGCCTCCACCGCCTCGTCCGGCACCGGCAGCAGGCGGGCGGCGCGCCGGGCGTAACCGGCGACGACCGGGTCGGGATCGGCGAGCCGCCCGGCGAGGAACCCGGCGTCCTCCCCGGCGAGGGCGGCCAATGCTGCGAGCCGCCGCTCGTACGGCCCCCGCCCGTCCAAATCGGCGAGCACCGGGGCGAGTTGGCCCTCCTCCGCCAGCCGATGGGCCGTCCTCGCGGTGAGGGAGAGGCGGGCGGGGAACGGCAGCGGTTCGAGTGCGGAGCGCAAGTGCTCCGCGGTGGTCGGCATGCGCGCATTGTGCCCGGGATGATTCGTTCGTGCGATCGAATATCGGGGTAAGGGTCCGCATCCCGGACGATCGCTCCGCGTGCCGGCTCGCTCATGCGTACCGTTCGTGCCGGTGGGAACCGAACGAACCGGGCCAGGTGACGATCGATGAACGACCGGGACAGCCAGGCGGACGGCCTGCGCGTACGCACAGGTGCTGAACGCCGTGACGCCGTGGAGGAGGGGGAGACCGGTGCGCGGGCGGCCGAGCTGCGCGTGGCGCTCGACGGCATCCGGAGCATCCGCCGTCTGGCCAACTCCGGTCCCGAGCCGCAGACGCGTCCCGCCGAGTGGGAGCGGCGCCAGCTGCTGCGCACGGTGAGCCTGCTTCTGGAGGCCGCGGGCATGGCGCCGTCAGCCGTCTGCGAGGACGGCGAACCGGCGCGGACCGGCTACCGCACGGATGACGGGGAGCGGGCGGGGCTGGTGGTGGTGCGGTGGGTCGGGCCGCGGGGCAGTGGTGCCCGCTACCAGGAGCGGGAGAGCCTCCTGCGGTGCCGGCAGGTACTGCGCGACTGGGGCTTCGAGGCCCTGGAAGTCCGCGGCCCGGGCGGCCGCCGCCACCTGGAGGTGGAGGCCGGCCCCGGGTGAGGCCGGACGTGGGCCGGGCGCCCTTCACCCACGAGCAACCACCCGGCCCCGAGGCGATCAATCGGCGCTGACCGGCCGTTCGAAGAAGGTCTCCAGCACGACCGTCGCCTGAGTCCCGCTCACGCCCTCGATCGCGTAGAGGCGCCGCAGGACGTGCTGCAACTCCTCCGTGGTGGCCGTGCGCACCTTGACGAGGACGGAGGCGGCGCCCGCGATGATGTGCGCTTCCTGAATCTCGGGAATGGCGGCGAAGGATGCGGCCGCGTCCCCCATCCAGGCCGACGAGTCGACCATGACGAAGGCGAGCACGCCCCGCCCGAGGGCGGCCGGGTCGACGTCCACGGTGGTGTGGCGGATGACGCCACGCTCGCGGAGCTTGCGTACGCGCTCGTGAGCCGCGCCGGCCGACAGTCCGACCGCCTTGCCGAGCGCGGCGTAGGCCTGGCCGGCATCACGCTGAAGCTCCGCGATCAGCGCCCGGTCGATGTCGTCCACGAGCTCCTTATGAACCATTCCCATATCGCCACCATATCTGGTTCGGGCACACTAGTATCTCTGCGAATGTGGTTCGACTGAAGCTATCGAAGGGATGACCATGTCTGGCGAGTTGTGCCCCACTCCGTACGAGGTTCTGGACGAGCGCTTCCGTACCGGGAGGTGCGCCAACGGCGACGCACGGCTCGAACAGTTGCACGCGGACTGCCGCTGGGCCGAGGGGCCGCTCTATCTGCCTGCCTGGCGGCAGCTGATCTGGAGCGACATCCCCAACGACCGGCTGCTGCGCTGGGACGAGTCGACCGGTGCGATCGGGGTCTTCCGCTCCCCGGCCGGACACATCAACGGCAACACCCTCGACCGCGAGGGCCGGCTGGTGAGCTGTGAGCAGGGCAACCGCCGGGTCACCCGCACCGAACCCGACGGCCGCGTCACCGTGCTCGCCGACCGCTTCGAGGGCAAGCGCCTCAACAGCCCGAACGACGCTGTCGTACGCTCCGACGGCTCGGTCTGGTTCACCGACCCCGACTTCGGGATCACCAGTGACTACGAGGGGCACCGCGCCGAGAGCGAGCTCGGCACCTGCGACGTCTACCGGATCGACCCCGTCACGGGCGGGGTCCACCGGGTCGCGGACGGTTTCGGCGGACCGAACGGCCTGGTCTTCTCGCCCGACGAACGGCAGTTGTACGTCGCCGACACGCGAGCCCGGCACATCCGCGTCTTCGACGTCCGCGAGGACGGCACCCTCTCGGACGGCAAGGTCTTCGCGGAGCGCACCGACGGCGGCTTCGACAACATCCGCTTCGACGACCAGGGACGGCTGTGGGCCGCCGCGTTCGACGACGGCGTGCACTGCTACCACCCCGACGGCACCCTCATCGGAAGGCTCCGCGTACCCGAACCGGTCTCCAACATCGCCTTCGGCGGTCCCAAGAACAACCGGCTGTTCATCACGGCCACGACCTCGCTGTACTCGCTCGTGATGGCGGTGACGGGACTGCCCCGGGTGCTGTGACGGCCCTACGGACCGGCGTACGGGGCGTTGCGCGTCTCCCAGCACCAGGCCGCGATGCCCACGCGGTTCCGTACCTTCAACTTCGCCTGGATATTGGCGATATGCGTCTTGGCCGTGCCCGCGGAGATGAAGAGACGCGCGGCGATCTCGGCGTTCGTCAGCCCCTCCGCCACAAGACGGGCGATCTCCGCCTCGCGCGAGGTGAGGGGCGTGGGCTCGCGCGCCGGGGGAGGGGCGGAAGCGGCCAGGGACTTCAGGGGGCGGACGGTGAGTTGGGGGTTGATGAGGAGGGCACTGGCCATGGCGGCCCGTACGCCCTCGATCAGCAGGCCGGGGCCCGAGCGTTTGAGGAGGAAGCCGCAGGCGCCGTCGCGCAGCGCCGTACGGACGTAGTCGTCGTGGTCGAAAGTGGTGACCACCAGGACGCGGGGCGGGTCGGGCGTGGCCGGGCCGGTCAGGCGGCGGGTTACCTCCAGGCCGTCGAGCATCGGCATGCAAACTGCCTGGTCACCGGGGGCGGCACGGCGACGCTCACCGCGGTCGTGGAGGAGTCGAACGTCGGGACGAAAGGCAAGCGGATCGGTCTCAGCATCCAGCAGGGGCGCGGCGCCGGACCGGACCGCCTCGGCTTCGGCTGGGACATCGTGAACTTCGAATCCCGCGCCAAGGACAAGAAGGACCTGGAGTCCCCCATCGGCACCTGCATGGCCCCCGCTCCCTTCGCGCCGGTCATCAAGGGCGCCGTCACCGTGCAGCACCAGGAACTGCCGCCGTTGCCTTCGAAGCGAGGGTGACCGGGGTGCCGACGCCGGGGCGCCCACCGCATCCCGCGGTGTACGTCCCGGCGGGTCGGCTCGAAGGGGTCGACGTGTGTGGCGGCTGACGGCACGATGGAGGGCGGCAGAGGTGACCGGCAGGCGGTGCGCCATGCGAGGAGGGGGCAGTGTGATGCGCGCCCGAGTGATCAGGGGTGTTCAGTCATCAGCGGTTGTTGTGGTGGCCGTGGCTGCGGTGCCGTTCGCTTTCCAGACACTGGGGGAGAGCGGCCCAGAGGTGACGGTGCATCAGGTGCAGCCGCCGACGTCGCAGGACGCGGCGCGGTTTCACGACGCCTTGAAACACCATGAGAAGACGGGGAAGTGGCCCTGCCCGGAAGGGGGAGTGCCGCCCCGAGGCGCCGGCTCTGCGGCTGAGGCGGGTGCGCAGTCCCTTGTCCACAAGGCCGGCCCCGAAGACTACGACTGCCCGAAGCGCTAGCCCGAGCACGCGCAAGGCCCCGGCCGGCCGAAGCCGTCCGGGGCCTTCTCACGTGCGGTTCACAGGGACTTGTACACGCTCACGGCGTAGGCACCGTGCTCGGACGAATACAGGTGGTTGTCCACCCACCTGCCGTGACTGTCCCCGTTGCGGTGACTGTTCACGCCGACGATCCGGGCGTCGTGGGTGAGGTTCTTGACCATGGGCCCTCCGCTGGACCCGTGGCCCATCTCGCAGTCCATCTCCAGCCGCTGGTCCAGCGGGTTTCCGTTCGATGCGTCGACGGTGTTGCCGTAGCAGTACCGCATGTAAGCACCGCCGGAGTAGAAGGAATTGGGCCGATGGTATCCATCGGCAGGGAATCCCAGGGAGGCGACGTTGTCGTTCTCGGGGGAGTTGGACCGGAACTCATACCCGTACGCCCCGACGGTGTTCTGTATGGAGCGGCCCTTGCGGGGCTGGAGGACTATGCCGCCCATGTCGGAGTAGCGGAGGTCGCCTTTGCTGAGGTAGACGGAGGGGACGATGACGCGTTTGACGTCCCAGTAGCCGTAGGGCGCGGTTTTGGCGAATCCGGGTGCGAAGGCGAAGTTCTTGTACCAGCGCTTCTTGCCCCAGTCGTAGAGGCAATGCGCCGCCGTCCAGAGTGAGGACTTGTTGGAGTGCGTGATGACGGAGGCGGTGCACTGGCCGTACCGGCCGTTGCCCGTTTCGAAGAACAGCACCCCGGTGGCGGCCCACGGCCACTTCTTGGGTTCGGGCGCGCGCAGCGAACGCGTGAGCTCTCGCCCCTGCGGGCCGCTGATTCTCGCCTCGCCGGGCGCGGGAGCGGACGAGCGCTTCGGCGGTACCGCGTGCGCGGAGAGGGCGACGTCGGGCAGGTTCGACTGCTTCACCGGACGGCTCACGGGAGTTGTGCCGCGCCCCTCGGGGCCCACCGGGGTGGCAAGCGCACGCTTGACGCGCTCCGGTGTCCAGAATTTCTCGGCGCTGCCGGGCGCCGAGCTCTGCTCCTTGACGGAACTGGCCGGCAGGGCGGACGGCGTACCGGATGCGGAATGCGGGCTTCGGGAGAGGGCCGACGTCGTCGCCGGCGACGCAGGTGAGTGGTTGTTGGCGTACGCCGTGCCGGCCAAGGCGCTGAGCCCCAGTGCGGCGGTGGCAGCGATGGCCATTGCGGTGTGCCGGAACTGCAAGGTACCCCCCGGTTTTGACTGCCGTTTGGTTACGCGACTGCGCCGTTGAGCCACGTCACAGACACCGGAGAGTCAAGTCGGACCCGATAAACGTGCGGTCAATGTTGCGCTTTGAACAGCATGATCCCGCCCTTTACCGAGCCGTCACAGAGCAGGAAGCTTCCGCCCGGCGGAAGACGCTTGTGTCCAGCGCTCGGTCACCACCCCTCGACATCCCCCGAAATGCAGGACGTCCGGGCCGGCCCCGCGGGCCGACCCGGACGTCACCTCAGGTCATTGGATGCGTGATCAGGCCAGATCGAACCGGTCCAGGTTCGACACCTTGACCCATGCCGCGACGAAGTCGTGCACGAACTTCTCCTTCGCGTCGTCGCTCGCGTAGACCTCGGCGAGTGCCCGCAGCTCGGAGTTCGAGCCGAAGACGAGGTCGGCACGGGTGCCGGTCCACTTGACCTCGCCGGTCGCGTCGTCGCGGCCCTCGAAGGTGTTCTGGTCCTCCGAGGTCGCCTGCCACGTCGTGCCCAGGTCGAGCAGGTTGACGAAGAAGTCGTTCGTCAGGTTGCCCGGGGTGTCGGTGAAGACGCCGTGCGAGGTCTGCTGGTGGTTCGCGCCCAGGACGCGCAGACCGCCGACGAGGACGGTCAGCTCGGGGGCGCTCAGGCCCAGCAGGTTCGCCTTGTCGAGCAGGAGGTATTCGGCCGGCAGGCGGTTGCCCTTGCCCAGGTAGTTGCGGAAGCCGTCGGCGGTGGGCTCCAGCGCGGCGAAGGACTCCGCGTCGGTGTGCTCCTCCGTCGCGTCCACGCGGCCGGGCGCGAAGGGCACCTCGACGTCGTAACCGGCGTCCTTGGCGGCCTTCTCCACGGCGGCGGCACCACCGAGGACGATGAGGTCGGCCAGCGAGACCTTCTTGGCGCCGGACGAGGCGTTGAACTCCCGCTGGATGCCCTCAAGGGCATCCAGCACCAGCGCCAGCTGGTCGGGGTCGTTGGCCTCCCAGCCGCGCTGCGGCTCCAGGCGGATGCGGCCACCGTTGGCGCCGCCGCGCTTGTCGCTGGCACGGAAGGTCGAGGCCGCCGCCCACGCGGTGGACACCAACTGCGCGACGGTCAGCCCCGACCCGAGGAGCTTGGCCTTCAGGGCCGCGATGTCCTCGGCGTCGATGACCTCGCCCTCGGCCTCCGGCAGCGGGTCCTGCCACAGCAGGGTCTCCTCCGGGACCTCCGGACCGAGGTACAGCGACTTCGGGCCCAGGTCGCGGTGGGTCAGCTTGTACCAGGCGCGGGCGAAGGCGTCCGCGAACTCCTCCGGGTTCTCGTAGAAGCGCCGCGAGATCTGCTCGTAGACCGGGTCGAAGCGCAGCGACAGGTCGGTGGTGAGCATCGTCGGGAGCTTCTTCTTCGACGGGTCGTGCGCGTCGGGGATGATCGCCTCGGCGTTCTTCGCCACCCACTGGTGGGCGCCGGCCGGGCTCTTGGTCAGCTCGTACTCGTACTCGAAGAGGTTCTTGAAGAAACCGTTGCCCCACTGGGTCGGCGTCGCGGTCCAGGTGACCTCCAGGCCACTGGTGATCGCGTCGCCGCCCTTGCCGGTGCCGTAGGTGTTCGCCCAGCCCAGGCCCTGCGCCTCGATCGGGGCGGCCTCCGGGTCGGGGCCGACGTTCTCGGCCGGGCCGGCGCCGTGGGTCTTGCCGAAGGTGTGACCACCGGCGATCAGGGCCACGGTCTCCTCGTCGTTCATCGCCATCCGGCGGAACGTCTCACGGATGTCGCGGGCCGCGGCGACCGGGTCCGGGGTGCCGTTCGGGCCCTCCGGGTTGACGTAGATCAGACCCATCTGCACCGCGCCGAGCGGGTTCTCCAGCTCACGGTCACCGGTGTAGCGCTGGTCGTCGAGCCAGACCTTCTCGGGACCCCAGTACACGTCCTCCTCGGACTCCCACACGTCCTCGCGGCCGCCGGCGAAGCCGAAGGTCGTAAAGCCCATGGACTCCAGGGCGACGTTGCCGGCGAGGATCATGAGGTCGGCCCAGGACAGGTTCTTGCCGTACTTCTTCTTGACCGGCCACAGCAGACGGCGCGCCTTGTCGAGGTTGCCGTTGTCCGGCCAGCTGTTGAGCGGGGCGAAGCGCTGCTGACCGGCGCCGGCGCCGCCGCGGCCGTCGCTGATGCGGTAGGTGCCCGCGCTGTGCCAGGCCATACGGATCATGAACGGGCCGTAGTGACCGAAGTCGGCCGGCCACCAGTCCTTGGAGTCCGTCAGCAACTCGGCGATGTCCTGTTTCACGGCCGGGAGGTCGAGGCTCTTGAACGCCGCGGCATAGTCGAAGTCCGCACCGAGCGGGTTGGCCACGGCGGGATTCTTGGCCAGGATCTTCAGATTGAGCCGCTCCGGCCACCACTGGGCGTTGCCACCCCCCTGGGTCGGGTGCAGGGCACGCCCGTGCGCAACCGGGCAGCCGCCTGCCTCCTCGGGCTTCGGGTCCGTGACGATCGCGTCGTGGTTCTCAGACATGGGAATCCTTCCGAACTGGGCAGATCACCGAACTGGGCAGATCACGGTGCTCAGGAACTACGGATGGGAAAACAGCCGGGGCGGCGGGCCCCGGGAGATGACCGGCCTCAATGAACGAGAGGCCGTGGTCGTCGGACACTTCAGCCACAACGCCACACCGACCGCGTGGTGGACATCAGCGACGACACCGCAGGACCGGCACGCGCCGTGGTGGCGGCCGTCGCGCACAGATCCCCCGCGCCGGCCCGGCCGGCCGACCGGCCCGACGCCAGAACGACCTCTGCCTGGGCAGGGAACCCACACCGGCACCGGCCGCGCGCCCGCGAACCGCACACTCCCGCTTGAAGGGGGCGATCTGCTCCAGAAGGAGCTGATTCGGCAGGAGCTGCTTCAGCAGGACCTGCTCCTCGACCAGCGCCGGGCCGCCGGCGCCCGCCTGCCCGCTGTCCTGGCCGTCCGCGGCCAGGGCACCGGAGGCGGTCGTGAGCGGACCCGTCCCATCAACCGTCACGGGCTTTCCCTGCTGTTGTCCTGTCCCTTGGCTGTCGCCAGAACCGATCCTACGATGGACCTAGTCCAAGTCAATACAACAGCCAAACCCGTACGGAATCATTCGCCGGAAGACGCACCGTCCGGAGGAGTACCGCCAGGAGGAGCGCTGTCCGAAAAGGCAGCCCGTAAAGACGCACAGCCGTAAGACGCACAGCCGTAAGACGCACAGCCGTAAGACGCACGGCCGTAAGACGCACAGTCCGGAAGACGCACAGTAAGGCTGGTGGTCATGAGCGACCTGCTGGACCGGCTCCGCCGACGAGGCTGGCGGATGACTGCCCAGCGCCGGGTAGTCGCCGAGGTACTCGACGGCGAGCACGTCCACCTCACCGCGGACGAGGTGCTCGCCCGCGCCACCGTCCGGCTGCCGGAGATCTCCCGCGCAACCGTCTACAACACCCTCGGCGAGCTCGTCTCGCTCGGCGAGGTGGCCGAGGTGGCCACCGACGGCCGCGCCAAGCGGTACGACCCCAACGTCCATCGCCCCCACCAGCACTTGGTCTGCTCGAACTGCGGCGCCATCCGGGACGTCCACCCCGCCGGCGACCCCCTGGCCGACCTGCCCGCCTCCGAACGCTTCGGCTTCGCCGTCTCCGAGGTCGAGATGACCTACCGCGGCCTGTGCCCTGACTGCCACCAGGCGTGAGCGGCCGGTAGCGGGCGGGGGCGGGCGGCGTAGGTTCGGGCGCCGGACGCCACAGCCGGCACCGCGATTGCCGAACGGTGGCCACGCGGCGGGGAGTTGTCGACGCGGCCGTCGCGCTCGGGCGTCCCGGCCGGGCAGCTTCTCGAAAACGACTTCGATGTCGACCGGCTGCGTGTCATGATCGCGACGCATCGCAGCCGTACCAACGGGAAGGTTTTCATGCCTGCTTACGTCATAGGCCATCTTCAGGAGGCCGTTCCGCATGCGGAGATCGCCGAGTACATCGAGCGGATCACCGCGACCTTCGCACCGCACGGCGGTCGCTTTCTCGTGCACGCGGCGCAGCACGAGGTGAAGGAGGGCAGCTGGCCCGGGCACGTCGTGGTGATCAGTTTTCCCGGCATGGCCGAGGCGCGGGCCTGGTGGGAATCGCCCGCCTACCAGGAGATCGCGCCGCTGCGTTCGCGGCACATCGAGGGCGACATCATCCTGGTCGAGGGCGTGCCCGAGGGTTACGACCCCCGCACTACCGCCAAGGCCCTGCGGGAGTCGATTCCGGCTGAATGACGGTGAGTTGAACCGTGCCGCGGGCCACCGGCCACCGGGCACCAGGGTCACCACGCCGTGAGCCACCGGCCGGCCACGGCCCGCGGCACCACGGCCCGCGGCACCACGGCCGGCCGGCTTCGGCCGGGCCGTCGGCGTCCTGCTCGTCGGCCGGTGCGATGGCGCCGACGAGCTTCAGCAGTTGCGTGATGGTGGTCTCGGGGCGCACGGCGCCCACTGCTTGGGCGCGGGGGAGAGACAGCCGTCGCACCGGAAGCCGGATCAACTGCTCCACCCCCGTTGTCACATCCGAGGACGCGGCGGTGTCTTCATGGCGTAACGGCAGACATACACACCTACAGGGAGAACACCATGTCGCCACGCGTTCCGAAGGCGGAGCTTCCCACCGAGCTCCGCGAGAACATGATCAAGCAGCTCGGTGCCGTGCCCGAGCCCGTCGAGGTGGTGTGGCACAGCCCCAAGGTCGCCACGTCCAACCTGGAGTTCTCGGCCAAGCTGGCTGAGTGGGATGTGGCCGATGAGAGCCTCAAGTCGTTCGCGCACATGGCCGTCGCGGCACAGGTCGGCTGCAGTTGGTGCCTCGATGTCGGCTACTTCCAGGCGCAGAACCAGAACCTGGACCTGACCAAGGCGAGCCAGGTGCCGCGCTGGCGGGAGTCGGAGGTGTTCACGCCGCTGGAGCGGGACGTCCTTGAGTATGCCGAGGCCATGACGAGCACGCCGCCGACCGTCACCGATGAGCTGTACGCGGGTCTGCTGGACCGGCTCGGCCCGGCGGCGATGGTCGAGCTCACCGCGTACATCGCCTTCGTCAACATGGCGACCAGGAACAACATCGCGAACGGGGTGGCCTCGCAGGGCTTCTCCGAGGCCTGCGAGGTTCCGCTGGCCACGCGTCCGGTGCGCTCCGGCGCCGCAGCGACGGCATGACCGAGGACCCGTTCGTCGCCCACCGCACCCTGCTCTTCACGGTCGCCTACGAGATGCTCGGGTCGGCGGCCGATGCGGAGGACGTGCTGCAGGATTCCTGGCTGCGGTGGGCCGACGTCGACCAGTCACAGGTGAACGACCCGCGGGGGTACCTCGTCCGGGTCGTCACCCGCCAGGCGCTCAACCGTCTGCGGACGCTGTCCCGCCGCCGTGAGGAATACGTCGGCGAGTGGCTGCCGGAACCGCTGCTGACCAGCCCTGATGTCGCCGAGGACGTCGAACTCGCGGAGAGCGTCTCGATCGCGATGCTGACCGTGCTGGAAACGCTCGGGCCGGCGGAGCGGGCGGTGTTCGTGCTCCGGGAGGTCTTCGACCTGCCGTACGACGAGATCGCCGAGGCCGTCGGGAAGTCCACGGCCGCCGTGCGGCAGATCGCCCGGCGGGCCCGCGAGCACGTGGCGGCCCGGCGGCCGCGGGTGCAGGTGAGCCGGTCGGAGCAGCAGGCCGTGGTGGAGCGGTTCCTGGCCGCCTTGCGCACCGGGCGGGTCCAGGAGCTGCTGGAGGTCATGGCGCCGGACGTGGTCCTGATCGCCGACGGTGGCGGGCTCGCCGCAGCCGCGCCGGCCCCGGTCCACGGGGCCGAGCTGGTGGCGACGCTGCTCGCGCGGCCCGGTCGTGCGGTGTCGGCCGTGTGGCTCAACGGCGCACCCGCGGGCCGGGTCGAGATCGACGGCCGGCTGGCCGCGGTGAGCCTCGTGGTGGAGGACGGGCGGGTCACCCGGATCCATGCGGTGGCCAATCCGCAGAAGCTGGCGCGGCTGGACGAGCCGGCCGAACTCGCCCGGTAGGCCGCTGTTTTTGTGGTGGCGCACGGGTGTTCCGGGCGGTGAGAATCGCCCGGAACACCCATGGGCGCACGTGCCCCCACCTCCTCACGACGGAGACTCCTTGCCGCTTCACCTCACTCCCCTGACCGATCCCGAAGACGGGCAGTACAGCCGGCGTCTGGCCTGGCTGGCGTCCGACGCCGACGCCATACCGGTGGGGACGGCTTTCCTCCGCCTGCTCACCGCCGCCGGGCAGGACCACCTGGCCGAACTCGCCGTCCAGGTCCATCCGGTGGAGCGACGCAACAACGTCGGTTCCCGGCTGCTCGACGTCGCGGTGGCAGCCGCTCGGGACAACGCCAGACGCAGCGTCATCGCGCGGGCCGACGCCGGATCGCCCGGTGACTCCTTCCTGTCGGCCCGGGGCTTCCGCAAGGTCCTCACGCTGCGGTACACCCGCTTGTCACTGGCCGACGTGGACAGCGCCGCCCTGGCCGATGCCGTCGCCCGTCCGCACCCCGGCTACCGGCTGGCGTCATGGCTGGGGACCGTCCCCGACGACCTCGCCCAGACCTTCGCGGCCTCGCGCCGCGCCATGGACGACATGCCCATGGACGACACCGACCACGGCACCGTGACCTGGGACGTGGACCGGGTCCGAGCCGCGGCCCGGGCGGTCGCTGAGCGCGGTGACCAGCTGCACACCGTCGCCGCCATCGACGAGTCCGACGGCTCGATCGCCGGCTTCACGGAACTGGTCGTCCCCGGGAGCGGTGCGGGCGACGGCCAGCACTATGGAACCGGCGTACTGCCCGAGCACCGCGGACACGGCCTCGGCCGATGGATGAAGGCGGAGTCGATCAGATATGCCCACGGGCACCACCCGGGCCTCGGCGGCCTCGTGACCGACACCGCCGACAGCAACACGCACATGAGACGCATCAACGAGGAACTCGGTTATGAACCCACGCACGAGGTGCTCCAGTATCAGCTCGATCTGGAAGCCTGACCGCGCGGGCCGAAAGCCTCCTCCCGCGGTGCGCGCCCGTCAGTAGCGCCGCTCCGGGACCCCGGGGCGGCGGCCGTCCTGACATGCTGTGGGGCATGGCGCACCTCGACGGAAAGCCCGTGACCACCGATGACTTGCTGCCGCTGGCGTTGGCGGGCTACGGACACTTCACGACCATGCGTGCCGACGCCGACCACCGGGTCCGTGGTCTGTCCCTGCACATGGACCGCCTCGTACGCGACTGCGGGACCGTCTGGGGCGCCGCTCTGGACACCGGCCGCGTCCGGAAGTTCGTCCGCCAGGCACTGGCGGGGCGGCGCGGCCCGTGCGTGGTCCGCGTCACGGTCTACGATCCCGCGGTGGCCGTCGGTCACCCGGCAGCCGCCGATCAGCCCCAGGTGCTGGTCACCGTACGCCCGGCCGAGGCGATGCCCCCGCCGCCGCTGCGGGCCAGGAGCGTCCCTTACGAGCGCGACCTCCCCCAGGTCAAGCACTGCGGACTGTTCGGCGCCCTGCACGTCCGCCGCGCGGCACAGCTCGCCGGCTTCGACGACGCGCTGTTCGTCGGACCCGACGGATACGTCAGCGAAGGAGCCACCTGGAACGTCGGCTTCATCGACGACGACGGCACCGTGGTGTGGCCGCAGGCCCCCGTGCTGCCCGGCATCACCATGAAGCTCCTGCAACAACAGGTCGAGCACCGGATCACCCCGCTCACCCTGGACCGGGCCAAGGGGATGCGGGCGGCATTCGCCACCAACACCAGCATCGGCGTCCGGGCGTTGACGGCGATCGACGATGCCCCGCTGGCCGTTGAGGACCCGGTGCTGAGCACGCTGCGCGAGGTGTATCTCTCGATCCCCGGCGAGGAGCCGTAGCGACACGAACCCGAGGGCGACCCTCGACGTCCGGCGCACGTCCGGCTCACCGGCCCTAGGCTTCCACCGGCACCGACCTCCCTACGTCTCAGGAGCGCACCTCATGTCCGACCCCGCCCCGAAGCACCCGTACCCCGATGCGTTCCGGCCGGACGCAGCACCCGCGCCCCACGCACTGCTCGCGCCGCTGACCGGGCTCCTGGGCACCTGGGTCGGCCGGGGGCGTGGCGGGTACCCGACGCTGGCCGAGGAGTTCGCCTACGCGCAGGAGGTCACCTTCAGCCACGACGGGCGTCCCTTCCTCCGCTACGAGGCACGCGCCTGGCTCGTCGACGCCGACGACGCCCCGCTACGGCCGGCCGCCCGCGAGAGCGGCTGGTGGCGGCTGCAGCCGGAGGGACGCGTGGAGGCGTTGATCACCCAGCCCACCGGGATCGCGGAGATCCTGGTCGGCCGCGCGGGCGACGGCACGGTGGAACTGAGCACCCATCAGGTGGCGCTGGCGCCCACCGCGAAGGAGGTCGCCGCCACCCGCCGCCGCTACGAGCTGACGGACCCGAACACCCTCACCTTCGCCCACGACCTCGCAGCGGTCGGTCAGTCGCTGCAACACCACCTTGCGGCCGAGCTCCGGCGCGTGGACAAGGGCTAGGACACTGATCCACCGGTCAGCGGGTTCCCGCCCGTTGACCGCAGGCAACCAACATCGTCAGGCGGACATCTCTCCGTGTGACCGACCGATGGGGGAGACGATGAACTGGTCCAGGCTGATGGGCGTGCTGGCAGCCGGCCTTGTGCTGGGCGGGTGCGGCACGTCCGCGAGCACGACCGGAGCGGCGCAGAGCCCGGGGGCGTCCGCTCACACCGCACACAAGACTGACGCACACCACACCGCGGACCCCCGCAACGGCAAGAGCCGGTGCACGACCCCCACCGGCAAGCCCACCTTGGTCGTGGGGGGCAATCTCGAGGCCCGCCCCGGGCAACGGGTCACCCTGGAGCTCAACGGCGTCAGCTGCAAGTCGGCGAACGCCCCGGTGGTGGCCCGGTCGTCCGCGTTCCGCGGCCCCGTGCGACTGCGCTGGCAGGACGGCTCCTTCGGGGCCACGCTCTCCCTCCCGATGACGGCCGAGCCGGGCCGGCACCCGCTGTCGGTCACCGTCGCGGGCCGGACGCTCGCCCATGACACGATCCAGGTCGTGCGGTCCAAGCGCCCGTCCTTCGAGCTCAATCAGGCGTCGAAGGTGGCCCGTCCCGGGGCGCCGGTGTGGCTGTACTTCGACGACCTGTACCCCGGTGAGCGGGGCACCCGCTTCACCGTTCGGTCCGCAGCCCTGCCGAGGCCCGTACGTCTCGTCCACGACAAGTTCGAGTTCTACAACCGCCGCACCTTCCAGGCCCGGCCGCAGCTCAAGCCCGGTCTGGCGGACGGCACTTACACCTTCGAACTGCTCGGCCCGCACGGCCGGCACCTCATGAAGAAGCGCCTGACCGTCCGCGCGTCCCGCCCCGGCGATCCCGATTACCTCGGCAAGGCGTACGGCCCCGACCTGTACGACCCGGGCGTCGGCTACGCCGACAGCCCCCACAAGCACAGCCTCCGGGTCGCCCGCGGAGGAAAGGTCGAGGTCATGTGGCACGACGTGACCCCCGACCCGGGGGAGGAGAAGCGTCTGACGGCCACCTCCCCGGCGTTCACCCGCGTACTCCACCTCCGTTCCGACGACAGCAAGTCCGCCGACGGCGACGACCCGCGCTTCCTCGACACGGCCACCATCCGCACCGACATCAAGCCGGGCCGCTATCCCGTGACGGTCATCGCTCACCATGGCCGCGTCAAGAAGGTCGGCTATGTGATCGTGACGGCTCGGTAGGTGCGGGGGTGTGGTGGCCCGCGGTGCGTCCGCCGGGCCACCCGGCTGTCAACTCCCCCTCATGAAGGGGTACATGCCCACCGAGCCGTGCGCGGCGGTGTCGGTGAAACCGAACTTCTCGTAGAGGAAGCGCGCGGGGCCGTCCGCGATCAAAGAGACGTACGCGGTGGCCGGCGCCCGGTTTTCCAGCTCCTCGGTGAGCGCGGCCATGATGCGCTTGCCGAGACCTTGCCCCTGGTGTGCGGGGTGCACGCAGATGTCGACGATCTGGAACGCGGTACCCCCGTCCCCGATGATCCGCCCCATGCCGATGGGCTCGCCCTCGTGGTGAAGGACGACGCCGTACCACGTGTGGGGCAGGGCGAGCGCGACGGCGTCGGGGGCCCGGTCGGAGAGGCCGGCATCGGTCCGCAGGCGGCGGAAGACCTCGACGGAGGGCACGCCCGGGCGCAGCTCGTAAGGGCCACTTATGCTATCCATGCCTTACATGCTAGAGGTCGTCGGCTCCCGTGGGGGCCCTCACCCCTGCTCTTCCAGCATGAAGGAGCCGTACTCCGGGGTGCCCGCTCGCTCGTAGGCGCAGTACTGCACTCCGGCGCTGGTGGTCCGGCATTCCGTGAGCGTCCAGGCGACGGGCGTGGCACCCTCGCCGAAGAGCCGTTTGCCGGTGCCGAGGATCACGGGGTTGACGAGCAGCCGGTACTCGTCGACGAGGTCGTGCTGCTGCAGGGTGTGGATCAGGTCGCTGCTGCCCTGTGTCATGATCACGCCGTCGAGCTGGTCCTTGAGTTGCGCGACAGACTGGGCGGCCTCGCCCTTCAGCAGGTGGGAGTTGTGCCACTCCAGGCTGTCGCGGGTGCGGGAGGCGACGTACTTGGGCATGGAGTTGAGCTTTACGGCGATCGGGTCGTTCGGGTCGGTGACGCGGGGCCAGTGGGCGGCGAAGATGTCGTAGGTCTTCCGGCCCAGCAGGAGGTGGTCGGCGGTCCGCTCGAAGATCCCCGTCATGAGACCCATGAAGTCCTCGTCGACGTAGGGGACCTGCCAGCCGCCGTGCGCGAAGCCTTTGTCGACGTCCTCGTTCGGACCGCCGGGGGCCTGCATCACGCCGTCCAGGGTGACGAACGCGGTGACGATCAGTCTGCTCATGCTGCCGCCTTTCGGGTACGGAAGCCGCGGGCGCCCGGAATGCCTTCCGAGCCGGCGAGCCCTCCTCACGTACCACCTTGACGCATACGACAGCGGCCGGCTCGGCGCCATGGGCGCTGAGCCGGCCGCTTCGGTGCCGCGTCAGCCGCGGGCGTGGCGAGCGTTCTGCTCGCGTCGCGGCTGGTCGGTCCGTTCCGTCCGTTCAGTCCGTGCCGGACTCCATCGCGGCGCGGTCCAGCCACTCGTCGTCGCCGGAGACCTCGCCGCGGGAGGCGATGGCCTCGGCGCCGCCCTCCGGCAGGCTGCCGATCAGTCCGGTCGCGGCCGCCTGCGCGGCACCGACGGCGCCCCCGACTGTCGCCGCGGCGGTGCCGATCAGGCCGAGCCCCGCGTACTGCTCCAGCTTGGCGCGCGAGTCGGCGATGTCGAGGTTGCGCATGGTGAGCTGGCCGATCCGGTCCACCGGGCCGAACGCGGAGTCCTCGGTGCGCTCCATGGACAGCTTGTCCGGGTGGTAGCTGAACGCCGGGCCGGTCGTGTCGAGGATCGAGTAGTCCTCGCCGCGCCGCAGCCGCAGGGTCACCTCGCCGGTGACGGCCGCGCCGACCCAGCGCTGCAGCGACTCGCGCACCATCAGCGCCTGCGGGTCCAGCCACCGGCCCTCGTACATGAGGCGACCGAGCCGCCGGCCCTCGTTGTGGTACTGGGCGAGGGTGTCCTCGTTGTGGATCGCGTTGACCAGGCGCTCGTACGCGGCGTGCAGCAGGGCCATACCGGGCGCCTCGTAGATGCCGCGGCTCTTGGCCTCGATGATCCGGTTCTCGATCTGGTCGGACATGCCCATGCCGTGGCGGCCACCGATGGCGTTGGCCTCCATCACCAGGTCGACGGCGGTGGCGAACTCCTTGCCGTTGATCGTCACCGGGCGGCCCTGGTCGAAGCCGATCGTCACGTCCTCGGTGGGGATCTCGACCGACGGGTCCCAGAACCGCACCCCCATGATCGGCTCCACGGTCTCCACGCCGGTGTCCAGGTGCTCCAGCGTCTTCGCCTCGTGGGTGGCGCCCCAGATGTTGGCGTCGGTGGAGTACGCCTTCTCCGTGCTGTCGCGGTACGGCAGGTCGTGGGCGAGCAGCCACTCCGACATTTCCTTGCGGCCGCCGAGCTCGGTCACGAAGTTCGCGTCGAGCCAGGGCTTGTAGATCCGCAGGTGGGGGTTGGCGAGCAGACCGTACCGGTAGAACCGCTCGATGTCGTTGCCCTTGAAGGTCGAGCCGTCGCCCCAGATCTGGACGTCGTCCTCCAGCATCGCCCGGACCAGGAGGGTGCCCGTGACGGCGCGGCCGAGCGGCGTGGTGTTGAAGTAGGCCCGCCCGCCCGAGCGGATGTGGAACGCCCCGCAGGTCAGGGCGGCAAGACCCTCCTCGACCAGCGCCGCGCGGCAGTCGACCAGGCGCGCGATCTCGGCACCGTAGGTCTTCGCGCGGCCGGGCACCGAGGCGATGTCGGGCTCGTCGTACTGGCCGATGTCGGCGGTGTAGGTGCACGGGACGGCGCCCTTGTCACGCATCCATGCGACTGCGACGGAGGTGTCGAGGCCGCCCGAGAAGGCGATGCCGACGCGCTCGCCGGCGGGGAGGGAGGTGAGGACCTTGGACATGGAAAGAGTATGCAGCATCTCGCATGGTCATGCAAAGGGGAGGGGCTAGTCGTGTCTCCGGGACGAGAAAATCGGCGTGCCGCGGGCGGTCGCGGCGGTTTGAGGCGATCACTCAGAGTGAAGTCTGCGCCCCGCAGGCCAGGCCTGTCGACAGCCACGTCCCCCGTGCTGTGGCGGCCTCGGCTGCCTCGCGAGCCCCCGCGCGGGAGCGGACAATGGTGGCCGGGGCAGCAGCTCCCTCTCGGGTACGGAGGAGGCAGCGATGCGTCACACCCAGCTGACCGGGGAGCCGGAGGCCTACACCGACGCACGTGAGGAGCTGCGGCAGGCCGAGATCGAGCTGATGCGCCACCGCGAACGCGTCGCCGAGCTGCGCCGCCGACTGCCGCCCGGGCCCGTCGTCGACGACTACGCCTTCGAGGAAGGCCCCGCCGACCTGCACGCAGACGACGCACGCGGGCAGACCGTCCGGCTGAGCGAGCTGTTCACCCGGCCGGGGCGGGACCTCGTCATCTACCACTTCATGTACGGCAAGCGGCAGACCGAGCCGTGTCCCATGTGCACGATGTGGATCGACGGGTTCAACGGCGTCGCCCGCCACCTCGGGCAGAACATCGACTTCGCCGTGGTCGCCGCAGCCGACCTGCCCACACTCCGCGCGCACGCCCGCGACCGGCAGTGGACGAACCTGCGGCTGCTGAGCGCCGGCTCCAGCTCCTTCAAATACGACCTCGGCAGCGAGGATGCCGAGGGCAATCAGGACTCGACGGTGTCGGTCTTCACCCGCGACGGCAACGGGGACGTGCGCCACTTCTACTCGGCGCACCCCCGGATGTCCGAGGACATCGACCAGCGCGGTATCGACCTGCTCTGCCCGGTGTGGCACTTCCTCGACCTCACCCGGCACGGCCGGGGCGACTGGTTCGCCGCACTCAACTACTAGACGACCGATCCGGGCCCTGGCCCTGGGCTGCGACCCTGCAGGGAATGCGCGGCCGCCTTCCCCCACGGGGGGCTGCCCCGTGCGGCGCAGCCCCCGGAGACTCACACTCGGTCGGCGGCGATCAGCAAGTACTGGAAGCTGCCGTTGCGGTAGGCGTTCAGGAAGGTGTCCTCGATGCCGGTGACCAGGTGGTCGGCCTGGCGGCGCAGTTCCCAATAGGGGAGCGCGGCCTCCGTGAGGTCCTGGACGTGCACGGGGACCAGCCGGTTGTGGGCCATGGCGCGGAAGTACGCCGAACGGGGGTGGATGTCGCAGATGTAGTGGGCGTTGATGAGGGACACCTCACGGGAGGCCCGCCCGTAGGCGTCGTTGTAGCAGCCGGTGATCACGACATAGCGTCCACCGCGCCGCAGCAGCCGTGCGTGTTCCGCGAAGAGCAGGTCCAGTTCGACGTACATGCTCGACTCGTTGTTCCAGGACGCCGCGTACGCGCCGGAGGTGAAGCCGGTGTCGAGCATATTGCGGTGGTGGTAGCGCACCTTGTCGTCGATACCGCGCTTGCGGGCCTGCCCGTTGGCGAACTCGGCCTGTTTGGCGGAGATCGTGGCCCCGTCCGTGTGGCACCCGTAGCGGAGGTGCGCCACCACGCTGCCGCCGCCGCGACCGCAGCCGGCGTCGAAGACGCGGTCGGTGGGGGAGAGGTCGCCGAGGTGGGAGGCGAGGAGTTCGGCCTGGGCGTGTTCCAGCCGGTGCAGTTCGCCGGTGATCCGCTCGCGGCGGCGGTCGGGGTCCGACTCCTCCAGTACCGACCGGTCGGCGTCCCCGATGCCGTAGTGGTGGTGGTACAGGTCGTCGATCTTGCCGAGTTCGAGGTTGACCGGGTTTTCCTCGGCGTTCCAGTAGTCCGCGACACGGGACTGGTACGTGGACTGGGTCGGCACCGGCGTGCGTGCGGTGTCGGCGTGAGCGATGGTCAACGTGGCTCCTTGCGAGGTGCGCGGATCGGTCTACCAGTAATTCGGCAGGTGATAGCGGTCGGTGTTCGTGGCGTGCCACTCGTGGTTGCCGGAGACCCAGTCGGCCAGGCTCCGGACGTACCGTTCGAGGAGGGGCGAGAGGGCGGCCAGCGGGGCCGACTCCGTCTCGAACGCTTCCATGATCTGGTTGTGGATCTCGACGCTCTTGAGGTAGGCGGCCTTGAGGCCGCGTTTGTCGTTGGCGGCCACGACCTGCGGCAGGTTCAGATGGGTCGGGTCACTGGCCAGTTCCTTGGTGAAGGAGTACAGGTCGTTGACGATGGTGGTGGCGTTGCAGGCCAGAGCGGTGACCCGCTGGACCTCGGGGCGGGCGTAGAGCGCTTCGGGCAGTTCGTAGCCGTCCACGGCGTCCACGATGGACAGACAGGGCCGGAAGTTGTTGAACTGCCGCATCACCAGGTACTCCCAGACCTGCGGGACGTGCCGCGTCTCGGCCCAGGACGCCTCGGCGAGATAGCCCAGGTGCAACCGGGCCATGTCATGCACGAACCGGTCGGTCTGACTGGGGGTGGCGAAGGCCGCGAAGTCCTTCAGGGCCCAGTGGTACGAGCGCAAGGGGCCGTCGGCCTGCACGCCGCCGCGCCACTCCTCCTCCGTTTCGGCGGTGCCGTGGAACGGGTCGAGGGCCGACTGGGCCATGATCAGCCGTCCGCCCAGGCCGCGGCGTGCACCGCCCCTGCCTTCGTCCTCCTCGCAGTAGCAGCTGTCGACGAGGTTCTCGGCCAGCAGCAACTCGCCCGCGGCGGTGAGGCGTTCGAGATCCGCCGCACCGGGATGCTGCAGGACGACGGCCCGGCCGAACTTGAACTGCGCGAAATCCCCGGTCCACTGCGCGGGGAAGAGGTCCAGCCGGCGGGCCCATGCCTCCAGTCTGCGGTCGACCTCCTTGACCTTTTCCGGGTCGGCGGGGGTGGCGGGTTGGTACCTCAGCCCGGGGACGGCTCCGCCGCGTCGGGCCCGCGAGGAACCGGCGAGGCTCGGCGGACCGGGCAATGAGAAGGCGGCGGCGGTGTTGGGGGGCGTGCTCATGGTCGTACTCCACCTGGTCAGTCGGTGCTCCGGCCGATCTGGACGTTCTCCAGGACTCCGGCTGCGTCGGGCACGAGGATGGCCACCGAGTAGTAGGCAGTGATGAGGTAACGGATGACGGCGGCCTGGTCGATGCCCATGAAACGGACGTTCAGCCCCGGCTGGAACTCCTCGGGGATGCCGGTCTGGTACAGGCCGACGACTCCCTGGTCCGCCTCTCCGGTGCGCAGCGCGATGATGCTGCTGGTGTTCGTATCGCTGATCGGGATCTTGCCGCACGGGAAGATCGGGACGCCGCGCCAGGCGGGAACCTGGTGCCCGTTGACGTCCGCCGTCCCTGGTACCAGGCCGCGTTTGTTGCACTGCCGGAAGAAGGCGGCGATCGCCTTCGGGTGGGCCAGGAACAGCCGGGTCTTGCGGCGCATGGCCAGCAGGTCGTCCATGTCGTCGGGGGTGGGCGGGCCCGTGTAGGTACTGATGCGCTGGCCGTAGTCGGTGTTGTGCAGCAGTCCGAACTCCCGGTTGTTGACCAGTTCCCACTCCTGGCGCTCGCGGATCTCCTCCACGGTGAGCCGGATCTGCTGCTGCGTCTGGTCCATCGGGTCGTTGTAGAGATCGGCGACCCGGCTGTGGACCCTGAGGACGGTCTGGGTCAGCGAGAGTTCGTATTCGCGCGGGGCGAGGTCGTAGTCGACGAAGCCGGCCGACAGCGTCGGCTCCCCGACGTGCCCCGCCTGCACCGGCACATCCGCCTCGCCCTTGCGGTTCGTGGGGCGCTGCTGCCGCTCCGCGTACGCCGTCAGATGTGCGGCCAGGGACGGCACCCGGTCGGTGAACTCCCGGATCACGTCCCAGGGAAGCGCCATCAACACGCCCGCGGTTTCGGCCCGGACCGAGCTCTGCCACCGCGGATCGGACCGGCCGACCGCCTCGTCGCCCATCTGGTCGCCGTCCGTGACGACGCCGAGGACCTCCTCCTCGCCGTACTTGCCGGCGGTGTAGCGGACGAACCGGCCGTGGACGACGAGATACGCCTCGGTGGCCGGCTGTCCTGCCTCGAAGAGCGTCTGACCGGCCCGGACCTCCCGGACGCGGAAGCGGCCGGCGATCTCCTTGAGGACCTCGATGTCGTCGTAACCGCGCAGGACGGGCAGCTCGGTGAGGGTCTGGGGGATCACCTTGATGTCGTCCGCGCCGTTCTGCTCGAACTGGACACGGCCCCGGCCCACACGGAGTTGCAGACGCCGGTTGACCCGGTAGGTGCCGCCCTTGACGTCCACCCACGGCAGCATCTTCAGCAGCCACCGCGAGGTGATGGCCTGCATCTGGGGCTCGGACTTGGTGGTGGTCGCCAGTTGGCGCGCGGCCTGTGTGCTCAGGCTGGTGAGCGGACCGTCCGCGGGTGGTTCGAGATCGGGCTCTTCGGTAGCGGGACCGGCGACGCTGTCCGGTACGGACACTTTCCCTCCCGGGACGTGAACAGAAGTGAGCAGAACGGCCGGTGGTGAGCGGGATGGCCGTGTGCAGGATCAAGCCAAACAGGAGGAAGAACGGGTTGGTACGGCGCGAAAGGGGGCGACCTCCGCATTCAGGAGGCACAAACCCCAAAACGAGGCAATCGGAGCGCAATCCTGCCTCCGCACGCCCTCCGGCCGCTGCATGATCCAGGAATACCCGCGCCGGGACCGGTCACCTCCCGCCACCGCCCCGCCCGCAGCCGTCGCGGTACGGTGTCCCGCGATGGATGACGACGTGCGGCCCTGGGACGCGGCGGCGCCGCTCGTACGGGCCGCGCAGCGCGGCGATGCCCTCGCCATGGACGACCTGCTCAAGCTGGTGACGCCGTACGTCACGCGGTTGTGCGGCTCGATCGCTCCGCGCGACACCGCGGACGCCGTGCAGGAATCCCTCCTCGCGGTGTTCCGGGGGCTGCGCGGGCTGCGGGATCCCCAGGCGTTCTACGGGTGGGTGCGTGCGGTCACGGTACGGGAGGCCGCCCGGGTGGCCCGCCGCACCGCGAGCGAGACGCCCGCCGATCCCCAGGAGATCGGCCGGCTGCGGGACCTGCTCCCTGGCGCCGGGGGCGAACTGACCACGGAGGTACGGGACTTGCTTGCCCGACTGCCCGTCCAGCACCGCACCGTACTCGTACTGCGGGAGCTGGAAGGCCTGGACGAGCGGACGACGGCCGCGCTGATCGGCGTACCGGAAGGCACCGTGAAATCACGGCTGAGCAGGGCCCGTTCCTCCTTCCGGAAGGCGTGGACGCGGTGACCGCCCCCGACCAGGTCGCCCGGCTGCGCGTACTGGCCGCCGGACTGCGCGCCCCGCTGTACGCCGAGACCCGGATCGCCCTGCCCTTCGACCGGGTGTGGGCGGTCGTCGCCGACCTGGAGGGCGAGCTGCCCCATCTGATCTCCTTCGTCCGGGAGTTCAGGGTCCCGCCCGGTGACAGCGAGCGCAAAGCGGCGCAGGCCGAGGATGTCCTCGGCCTGCGCGGCCCGTTCGACGTGCGGCTGAGCACCGGATGGTGCCTGATGCAGTCCCGCCTGGTGACGATGGGCATCGCCGCCGAGCCGGACGGCGCCGGGACCCGGCTCGCGGTGTGCGGGGCGGCGCGTCCCGCCGCCCTGGGCCCGGTGCAGCGCGTCTACCGCAGCCTGCTCGGGAAGCGCCGCACACGCGCCTTCTTCCGTGCGGTGGAGCACCGCGCCGCCCTGCGCTGACCTCTCAGCAGGCCCTGCCGCCATCGGGGACGGTCAACCGGCGCTGTCATGGGGCGGTTTCACCAGGGGCAGTCATCTGCCCCTCTTCCCTGCTCCCTCTTCTCTGCTCCTGTCTGCTGGTCCTGTCCTGCGGGCCTGTCCTCCGGTCCTGTCCGTCCTCTGGTGCCGGCGATGAGTTCCCGCAGGGCCTCGGCCACCAGCGTCGGCCGCTCCTCGTGCAGATGGTGTCCGGCGCCCGGCACGATCCTGACGGTCAGGTCGTCCGCGTGGGGCTCACCGCGCAGCAGGGCCGGCGGGATCACCGGGTCGTGCTCGCCGACCAGTACGAACGTCGGGACGGTCAGCCGACGCCGACGGTGAGTACCCCGGAAGCCCGCCGGAATGTCCCGTACGACGTAACTCCAGAACATCGCCTGCCAGGCGTACGCCGAGGCCTGTGCCGCCGCCGTGAACTCCGTGAGATCCGCCTCCCGCCACGCACCCGGGTCGGCGACCGCGCGCCGCAGCAGGTACCGGGTGAAGGCCGGCCAGTGCCGCAGGACCAGCCGTCCGACCACCGGGTACTCAACGAAGGCGGTGAACCACATCCGCCACAGATTCGGCAGGACGTCACGGTGACGCGTCCACGGGTGCGCCATGTTCAGCGCCAGGAAGGCGCGGAATCGCCCCGGGACCCGCTGGCAGAGCCGGAAGCCCACCCCGGCACCCCAGTTGTGCCCGACCAGCGTCACCCGGTCGAGGTTCAGCTCGTCGAGCAGCGCGAGTACGTCGTCGCCGAGCCCGTCCGTGTCGTAACCGCGCCTGGTCTGCTCCGACCAGCCGAAGCCGCGCAGATCGACGCAGATCAGCCGGTGATCGTGGGCGAGCAGCGGGACGAGCGCGCGCCACGCGTACCAGTGCTGCGGGAAGCCGTGCAGCAGCACCACGGGCTCGCCCCTGCCGAACTCGGCGATGTGCAGCCGTGCCCCACGGACCGTCACCCACCGGTGCTCGGCCCCTTCGAGCGTGGGCAGGGGGCGGTCGCTGCTGATCATGTGGGAATCCCTTCGCCGGATGCGAGAAGCCGCTTGCACCGGCCAGGAGGCGGCCGCCCCCGCGAACGTTCCCTCGTATTTTGCGCGTCCGTGCGGACAGCCCGGCTGCCCCGGAACGTGACGCCGGCGTGCTCGTCACGGCGGCTGCCAAGGGGTTCTCGCAGACAGCTCTGTGGGACTAGGCGTCGGCGAGGTCCTGGCCGGGATTCTGGCCGGGTTCCTGGTCGGGATTCTGGGCGGAGGCCGTGGTGTCGGGGGTCTTCGTTCGGCCCCCGGCCAGCCGTAGCGTCATGGCAGCCACTACTCCCGCCACCAGGCCGAAGGTGAGCGCGGCCGGGACGCCGTCACCGATGCCGGCGGCCAGGTGCAGCAGCCCCCAGCGCAGACCGGCGCCATCCGTCGCCATCCGCAGCAGCTGGCTCGCCAGCAGGCCGAGCACGGTCGCGCACACCGCGCCGACCGCCATCGCCGGGACGGTGGCGCGGGTGAGGAGTCCGGGCAGCCGCCGCAGTGTCCACCACACCACGGCGAGCAGCAGCACGTCGGCGGCGCGATACAGGAGCCAGTCGCCGAGCGGCGTCCCCGCCGGGCCGGTCCAGGCACCGAGCAGCAGCCACTGACGCAGGAGGTCGCCCGGTTCGGAGAACAGTCCGAAGTTCGGGGAGATCGTCTGGAGGGCGGCGGCGACCGACTGGTAGGAGAGGACCACCAGGGACAGCGCGATCACCGCGGTTCCGGCGGTGGCGGCCAGGCGGGCGGCCCGCGCCGGGACTTCCACCGGCGGCAGCGGATCGTCTCCGGTGGCGGTGACCCGCGCGGCGAGCACGGTCACCACCGCCGCGACCAGCGCGGTCACCACCAGGATCTGCCGCCCGGAGCCGATCACGCTCGCCAGGTGGGGCAGGAAGCGGAAACTGCCGTGCCCTCCTGCGGCAAGCATCCACGGCGCCGAGACGGTGACCGCCAGGGTCCCGGCCACCACACCCCACGCCCACATTGCGAGCAGCGCGGCCGCCGTCCGGCCGCGGCCGCCCACCGGTGGCAGCCGGCGGACCAGGAGCAGCGCCCCGAGCAGGAACAAGGCGAAGACCGCCCCGAACCGGATCTGCAGCGCGGTGGTGTACAGCGAGAGGTAGCGGGCACCGTCGATCAGGGCCGCGTCCCCGACCCCGCCGGACGCCTCGCCGCCGAGCTGGGCCGAGGACGGCGGGTCGTACGACCAGGGGGCGAGCCAGTGCTCCAGCTCGGCGGTGGCCGGTCCGCCGATGACGTTGGTGGCACCCGGCAGGCGCAGCGCATGCCCGCTCGTCCCCGCCCACCACAGAAGCGCCGTGAGCACCACCGCTCCGGCCAGTGCCGGTATCGCCGCGCGCCGATATGTCATGTGTTCCCCCGCCTTGGTCGCGCATCGCGCTAATCCCCTCTTCACGGGGGATTACGGGGCAGATTACGGGGCGTTGATCACATACGGGTCACGGCCGTGCGCCGGTGGGCCCGGGCGGGCCGCCGTCGTCGGAAGGACCCAAGGGCGGCGGCCACCCAGTGTTCGGGCTGCATTTGGAGGGCGATGTGCGCACCGAGCTGGGCCTGGTCGGTGCCCTCAACTGCCGCCGGCGCGCCGGGCGGGGAAGCCGTGTGTGCGGGCGGCCAGTACGACGACGAGGACCGGGACGAGGAGGACCAGGACGGTCCAGGGGAAGGCGTCGGCTCCGGCGGAATGCAGGAGGAGGCCGCCGATGATGCCTCCGGCGGCCATGGCCGCGTTCCACAGGGTCACCAGCATGGCCTGGGCCGCATCGGCCGCCCCGCCACCGGCTCGGCCTGCGGCAGTCTGCAACAGGGTGGGAACGCCGCCCCAGCCCAGGCCCCACAGAGCGGTGGCGACGTACACCAGCCCGTGGATCCCGGAGAACGCGCCCAGGACGGCGGCGCCGACGCCGACCAGCACGGCGCTGGCGAGGGTCAAGGTGCGCAAGTGGCGGTGGATGAAGGTGCCGACGATCCAGATGCCTGCCAGCGAGGCGATGCCGAAGACCAGCAGAGCCGCGTCGGTGCGGCCGCCGAGGCCGATGTGGTGGAGGAAGGTGGCGATATAGGCGTAGAGGATGGTGTGGGCCAGAACGAAGACGAGGGTGACGAACAGTACCGGGGCCACCCCCGGGACGCGCAGGGTCCGGCGCATGGGGATCTTGCCACCGGCCCTCTGGCCCGGGTGGTCGGGCACGGTGACGGTGATCCAGACCAGCAGCACCAAGGTCAGGGCGGTCATGGCGAGGAAGGCGGCCTGCCAGGAGACCACTTGGCCCAGGAAGGTGCCGGCGGGGACGCCCAGGGACAGTGCGACGGGAATGCCCGCCATGGCGATCGCGATGGCCCGGCCCTCCTGGTGAGGGGCGACCAACCGGCGTGCGTAACCGGCCAGCAGGGCCCAGGCCAGCCCGGCGGCAACCCCGGCGAGGAACCGGGCGACGAGGGTCAGCGGATAGTTCGCCGACAACGCGGTAACGGTGTTGGCGACGGCGAAACCGGCCATGGCCGTCAGCAACAGGCGCTTGCGGCGCCAGCCGGCGGTGGCGGCGGACAGCGGGATCGCCGTGAGCACCGTGCCGAGCGCGTAGATGGTCACCGTCTGACCGGTGGCCGACTCGCTCGTGTGCAGGCCGGCGCTCATCGCCGGCAGCAGCCCGGCAGGCAGGGTCTCGGTGAGGCTGGTGATGAACACCGCGATGGCCAGTGCGAGCAGCGCTCCCATTGGCAGTCGATCGCGGGTAGTTGATGGGCCGTCAGTTACGGCCGCAGAGGCTATGGCGGTGTCAGTGGGCAGCTGGGTGCTTCGCATGAGGGGATGCTGAAACCTTCCCATTAGTGTGAAGGTCAAGTCCCGCTGGAATGCGGGCGGATCCGTCCGAGCTGCCCGCTTCCTGCCTGGACGCCGAAGCGGTGCGAAGAGGGGCAACTCCGCCCCTCGATCGTTCGTGCGAGAGGTGGCTACGATCTCGCCCATGACCAAGCTCTTCACGCACCGGCTGCGGGTGCGCTACAGCGAGTGTGACCAGCAGAACGTGGTGTTCAACGGCCACTATCTTTTCTATTACGACGTTGCCGTCACGGAGTTGTGGCGCGAAGCCGCGGGGGGCTATGCATCCATGCTCGCGGAGGGCGCCGATCTGGTGGTGGCAGAAGCGCGGATTCGCTATCTCCAGGGGGCACGTTTCGATGAAGTGCTCGACATCGAGATGCCCCTCACCCATCTCGGAACGACGAGCATGATCGTGTGCCCGAGATTCAAGGTCGGCGAACGGCTCATCGCGGAAGGGGAAGTGCGGCACGTGTTCACCGACGCCGTGGCCGGCGGCAAGAAGGAGATGCCCGGCGTGATCCGGAAGGCCTTCCAGCCTTACCTTTCAGCAGGCGAATAGCGCTGGTCCGGGCATCAGTCGGCCGCCCCGACCATTACCCGCGCGCCTCATCCTTCCCTTTGCGCAGTCCGGTCACGGCCCGCGCGCCCTCCTCCGCATACTCCACAAACAGTTCGAGATTTGATCGAGCCTCCGTGGGTTAGCTTCCTCTCATCGCCTGACCGCCCGCCGTCGCGGCCGCGGCTCCCTTTTCAGGCGCGAAGTCGATGGGGGGAACCATGGACATCGCACTTCCGACCGACGACACCGGTGGCCCTGCCCGCTGCTGTGTGTTTCTCTCCGACAACAGGACCGGCGGCCCCGTCTCCGGGGCACTGGCCTTTCTGGAAGCCCAGCTGACCGTTTTCGAGGAAGGCTCCGGCAGTGAGGTGGGGGCCGCCGCCCGCGCCGGGGAAACGGCGCGTGTCCCGTTGGGGCTGCTCGGCAGTGACCACGCCGGGTACCTCTCGTGGGAGCTGGCGCCCCTGTGGCGGCAGGCCCTGCAACTGGCGGAGCGGCCCGACGGCTCCACCGCCGAGGTACGGCTCGCCCATGTGTGGCTGTACCTCGGTGGTCCGCTGCAGAGCGCGGTGGACGTCCTGGCCGAGGCCGACGAGCGGGCGCAGGCCCTGGGAGCGCGGAAGGTTCGCCATCGCGATCTTCCAGGACGGCAAGCCGGTGCTCAGCCAGGACAACGTGGAGCCGGCGGCGCCCAGCGTCATCCTCAACGGCAAGGTCGCCCCGGACAAACCGCTGGACATCGTGGTCGACGGCTCGTCCACCCACTGGGTGACCTACCCCTCGATCTACTCCTCCGCCATGGCGGGCAACCCGTCCACCCACGGGACGTCTCCCGGCATCCTGATCACCACACATCTGGTCGGCAAGCTGACGCTCGCCGGCCTGGCTCCCATGCAGCGCAGCCATGTCTTCTCGATCCAACGCGACGTCACATTCACCTCGGTGACGCTGAGCGAGCAGCAGATCCGGCAGCAGGGCCTGGAGAAGGTGGTGTCCGGGCAGATCAACGCCAGCTTCGACAAGGTGATTTCGTTCGTGCGCGGGACTCAGCTCGTCCGAGACGTCCTCGACCAGCACCGGGACGACCACCAACAAGACGGACACCGTGCCCGTCACGTTCTTCACCGGACTGATGTCCATCAACCAGGTCAAGAACTGAGCCAACCAGGTCAAGAACTGAGCCATCCAGGCCGAGACCTGACTGGGATTCAGGAACCGAGTCCAGGGCCGAGGGGTACGTCCCTCGGCCCTGGACCCGGACCGGCCCCCCCGATTCTGACGGAAGGAACCGTGCAATCGTGCCCGTTTCGCCCAAGCTCACCTCGCGCGCCCGCGTAGTGGCGGTCACCCTCCTCGCGGCCGTTCTCGGCGGGAGCGGCCCGGTCGCGTATGCAGCCCTCGACGGCCAAGGCGCAAGCCCGGCCGCGCCGCCGGCACACGTCACCGCCGCGGGAAAGCCGTACATCAAGACCGAGCTCCTGTTCGGCACCGCCAAGCCGGACGGTGGCCCACCCGTCACCGACAGGCAGTTCCGCGCCTTCGTGGACTCGTTCATCACCCCACGGTTCCCCGCCGGCTTGACCGTCGAGGACAGCTACGGCCAGTACCGTGACAGGCACGGAAGGATCGAGCGCGAACGCTCGCACAAGGTCACCTTGCTCTACCCGACGCGCGAAACGGGACCTGACGGTCGCAAGATCGACGAGATCCGCTCCGAGTGCAACAGGCAATTCCAACAGGAGTCGGTGGCCCGCATCGACGACAGGGAGCGCGTCGACTTCTGACTGCGCCGCCACGGCGGCCCGCCCGGTTCTCCATGGCATGTGACAGGAGCAAATGCCCTCCCGTGACCGGGTGTTGGGGGCCGTTGGGCCGTGCATCCGGAGTGCTGGTGAAGATCGGCCGGGGCGACCGCTTCTGATCGCATTTACGGCTTCTCCGAGCGGGACAGCCCCTATGCTGTCACCTCGCAATGACTCTACGTGGTGAGTTTTTGGGGGGAATGTGAAGAGGCCAGCGTTAGCACTGCTTGCCTGTGGGCTCGGCTCGGTGCTCTTGGTGGGATGTGGAGGTGACGCAGAGGTCGACCAGTCATCGGCCGATATCGCCGACGCCGTCAGGGACTTACAAGGCGCCATGTCGAAGGAGACAGCGGCCGTCAAAGCGGGCGACGCACGTCAGGAGACCGAGAACGTGCAGCGCGTCGCGCAGGTCGATCACGATCGGCTCGCGCAGCTGGCGGAGCGAGCGCCGGCGGACACCCAGAACTTTGCCGACGCTGCCGAGACGTGGGCCAAGGCTGTGTTGTCGGACCGTAGTGCCGTCATCGCGGGGGCACGCGCGGACACCGGTAAGGCGGCGGTGCTCAATATCCGCCTGGCCGCCAGGAAAGTGGACTCCGAAGCGGCACGGCTGGACATCACGCCGTGGCAGAAGCTCGACCAGTACTGAGCGGCGCTTTCCGGCACGATGCCAGGCACGGGGGCCTGACGGGGAGCTGGTCGCGCGAGCGGAGGTGTCGGCGCTCCGCGTCCAGCCGCCAGTCGAAGCGGCCGACGGCCGGTCCGTCGGGCCCTCGTCCGACGGACCGGCCGTCGACCCGCTCTCATCGAGGAACTCCGCTGCCTCGGACCTGACCGCCGAGGCAGCGGAGTGCCTTTCCTATGCGAACTGACCGGGCTGGTAGTCGCCGGCGGGCTGTTGGACGATGACGTTCAGGCGGTTGAAGGTGTTGATCAGGGCGATGGCGCACACCAGCGCGGCGAGCTGCTCCTCGTCGTAGTGCTTGGCGGCCTGTGCCCAGGCCTCGTCCGTGACACCGCCGGCCGCGTCGGCGATGCGGGTGCCCTGCTCGGCCAGCTCCAGGGCAGCGCGCTCGGCGTCGGTGAAGACCGTGGCCTCACGCCAGGCCGCGACCAGGTTGAGGCGCGTCGCGGTCTCCCCGGCGTGCGCGGCGTCCTTGGTGTGCATGTCGGTGCAGAAGCCGCAGCCATTGATCTGACTGGCGCGGAGCTTCACCAGTTCCTGCGTCGCGGCCGGCAGCGTCGAGTCCGCGAGCACCTTGCCCGCAGCGACGAGGTGCTTCCCGACCTTGGCTGCGATCGGGCTGGCGAAGAGATTCAACCGAGCTTCCATGGTGCACTCCTGTGCCGTCTTTGAGTGGTGACACCTCTTGGACGGAACAGCTCCCGCATGTTGTGACACGAAGGAATGTGACGCGCGTCTCCTGTCGCATGGCGAAGTGGTCTTTTCGTGGCGGGTGGCGATGCCGCGCCCGTGCTTGAGGCGGTGATGCACCGTTCGACGGTGGGGCGCCCGAGGACGCGCGGGAAGGCCGCCATCCCCTGGGCGCGGAAATTCATGGCCGGCGGGCAGGAGATCTCCACCGCTGGACACATGAGCCAGCCAATGCTGCCAGGCAATGCGGCCAGACATCACGACCGTACGAGCAGCGGAAACACCATGGCCGACCGCCACCGGGACCGTGACCGCCCTTCAGTACACCGGAAGCGCCAGCAGCGTCGTGCGGTTGAGGACGAAGAGGCGGTTCCCACTGGCGGCGGTGGTGCGGGACCCGCCGCCGGCGAGGGCATACGTCTGAGGCTGGTCCTCGCCGGAGCGCGGCAGGCCGGTCACCCCGGTCTCGTCGCTCTCCACCACCCAGACGCTGTTTGCCTGGACGACCGGTGGCTGCCACGGCGGGGCGACGCCGGCGACCATCCTCGGGTCGGCGGCCTGGCTGCCGTCGGAGTGCAGTGCGCGCAGCGCGTCGCAGTCCAGTGCGTAGACCACGCCGCCGGCCACGGTGGGTGGGCCCCACCCGGCGACGCCTTGCCTGGGCGGTCGCAGGGGATTCAGGGCCCACAGCTCGCGACCGCCGGCCACCTCCACCGCCGCCAGGCTGGTGCCGCCGAGATAGACGGTGGTGCCGTCGATGGCGGGCCGCAGCGGTCCTTCGGCCTGTCCCTTGCGGACCCATGCGCGGGCCCCGTCCTCGGCACGGACCGCGGCCACGTCCCCCGTCTCCGTGCAGAGCACCAGATGGCCGGCGCCGAGTGCCGCGGCGGGGTGGCCGCTCGACAGCGGCAGCGGTGGCTGCCGGGTCCAGCGCACCTTCCCGTCGGTACCCACGCAGCGCAGCCGGCCGTCGGACGTCAGCAGGTAGACCGCATGGGCGTCCGCGGCCAGCAGGGCACCCACCGCCGCGTCCACCGTCCACCGGGGGGACCCGGTGGCGGCCACCCAGGTGCGCAGCGTCCCCGCGCCGTCGGCGGTGGCCACCAGCCGGTCGCCGATCGACAGATAGCCAGCGTCCGCCTTGGCGTCGCCGATCCGCCACCGTTCCCGGCCGTCGGTGACCCGGCGCGCCGCGATGCCGCCCCCGGAGGCCGCGAACACCACCACATCGCGCACCGGCAGCGGGGCCGGCGATCCGGCGTCGGCCACGCCCTGGAGGGGCCCCCACAGCGGTTTCGGGGTACCTTCGGCGGAGCCGAGCGGTGCGGCCCGCACCTTGGCGGCCGGCGGGATGTCGAAGGGGTCGGCCGGGGTGTCCGTACCGCCACCACGGCTGAGCCACCAGGCCGTGCCGCCGCCCGCCGCCAGCAGGGCTCCACCGCCGACGGCCGCGGCCAGCAGCCGCCGCCGGGGGAGACCGGGGGCGCCGCCGGCGGCACCCGCGGAGGTGGCGGAGGGGGCGGTCGAACGGGCCGTCAGACGGCGTGCCGTTGCTTCCCGTTGGCGGATCTCCTCGCCCAACCGGCCTGATTTCCACAGCCGTTCGGGCTGGCGCGGCGCCGCAGCGGCTTCCGCGACCTGGCTGGGCAGGGGGCGTGCCGCCGGGTCCTTCGAGAAACACGGCGTGATCAGGTACCGCAGGCCCTCAGGAACGGCCGCCAGGTCGGGGCTGCCGTGTACGACCTCGTACAGGACGGCCGTGACCTCGGCGCCGGTGTAGGCCGGCCGGCCGCCCGCGGCGAAGGCGAGGACGGCGCCGAGGGAGAAGACGTCGGCCGCCGGCCCGACGCGCCGCCCGAGGACCTGCTCCGGTGCGCCGTAGCCGGGGGTCACCGGGATCTGTCCGGTGCGGGTGAGGGTCAGGCCGTGCTCAGGGCGGGCGATGCCGAAGTCGATCAGACGGGGGCCGCGTGAGGTGAGGACGACGTTGGGGGGCTTCACGTCCCGGTGGACCAGCCCCGTGGCGTGCACGTCCTGGAGCGTACGGGCCAGCGACCGCGCCAGTTCCCGTACGGCGGAGTCGTCGAGCGGCCCGAAGCGGTCGACGGCGTCGTCCAGCGTCGGGCCGGCCAGGAACTCCGTGGCGATCCACGGCCGGCCGCCCTCCAGCTCGGCGGCCAGTACGCGTGCCACGCCCTCACTGGTCACCGCCTGCGCGGTCCGCGCCTCCCGGAGGAAGCGGTCGGCCAGGTGCCCGTCGTGGGCGAGCTCCGGCAGCAGGACCTTCACCGCGGCGGGGCGTCCGGAGGCGTCCACTCCGAAGTACACCTTGCCCATGCCGCCCTCTCCGAGGACGCCATGGAGGCGGTAGGGGCCCAGGCGCAGCGGATCTCCCTGGCCGAGGGGTTTCACAGGCGGTCGTCTCCAGGATCGGGAACGGGCAGGACGTCAGGCGAGCGGGAGGGCGATGGTCCGCTTCTCCTGGCGGACGTACAGGTGGCCGCCCTTGGCGTCGGCGGACAGGACGAGGGGTACGGTCTCGTACGTCCAGACGGCCTTACGGGCGCGCAGGTCGATGGCGCGGAGGCCCTTGTCGTCGGCGCAGTACGCGTACCGCTTTCCGATCGCCGGGGCCACGTTCCGGTTGTTCTTCCTGCCGGACAGCCCCTTCTCCTGCCAGTTCAGCGTGCCGGAGAGGGCGTCGACGGCGATCAGTCCCTGGTCCGCCTCGGTGCAGTAGAGGACTCCGTCGTGGAGGATCGGCTCGCCGTACCTACGCTCCTCGCCCGCGTTGTCGCCGACGTCGCGCCCCTTGCCGAAGAGCCACTCGAGCCCGCCGTCGGACAGCCGGCGGGCGGTGAGGCTTTCGGCGCCCAGATAGAGGTTCCGGTCGTCGGTGACCAGCCGGGACGGCGGGGTGGTGCCGGCGAACGTCTCGGACATCTCCCACAGTTGGCGGCCGTGGTCCTTGTCGTGCGCGGAGAGGCCGATGAACTTCGAGCCCTGGCTCGGGCTCCCGCACAGCACCACCCGGGACCCCACCACGGCACCGCACAGCGCCGGCGGGAAACCCTCGGTCTGCGGCCCGTCCACCGGGCTGCGCCAGCGCTCCTTGCCCTTCCCCAGGTCGGCCGCGACCAGGTACCAGCGCTTGCCGGAGGCGGCCTTCGCCACCAGGTACGCGATGCCGTCGACCACGCACAGCAGCTGGTTGTACTGCTCCTTGCCGGTGAACGCGGAGAGTTCCACCAGCGGCTTGCCCAGTTGGCCGTCGATCGGCGAGACCTCGCACACCGCCAGCGCCGCCCCCTTCTCCTGGAAGCCGCGCAGGGCGTACACCCGGGAGCCGTCGGTGGCCGACCGCCAGGTCTCGGCGATGTTTGCCTGCCACGTGTCCTTGCCCGACTCGGCGTTGATGCCGCACAGCACGATGCCCGCGCGCATGACCAGATTCCGGCCCACCCGCGTCACCTCGCCCCCGGAGTCGGGGCACCTGATGGTGGTGCTCCACAGCTGGTTCGGAGGCTTCGGCCGGTCGACGGCGTCCTTCTTCGCGCCGCCGCCCCCGTCGTCCCCGGAGCCCCCGAACAGGGCCCAGCCCCCGCCGCCGAGGAGGCCGCCGGCCAGGAGGGCGCCCCCGGCCACGGTCAGCAGCTGCCGCCGCGAGACGCCCGGTGCGGGGGCGGTCCCGGTCCGCGGCGTCTCGGTGGGCACCGGTGGGGGCAGGCGGTGCGGCGGCTCGCGCCACACCTCGTCGCTGCGGCGGGCGATCTCCCGCAGGACCGCGTCGGGCAGCAGCTCCGCGAAGCCGCCGCGGTCGCCCGGGGCGGCCCCGGCGCCGCCCAGTGCGGTACGCAACTCGGTGGTGGACGGGCGGTGTGCGGGATCCTTGGCCAGGCAGCGGACGAGCAGGGGCCGCAGCGACTCGGGAACCCCGCCGATTTCCGGCTCGCCGAACCGGACCCGGTACAGCAGGTCGGTGGGGGCCCCGCCGCCGAACGGACCGACGCCGGTGGCGGCGAAGACCAGCACGCCGGCCAGCGCGAACACATCGCCCGCGGCGGCGTGTTCCAGGCCCGCCGCCTGCTCGGGTGACATGAACGCCGGCGTTCCCACGGCGCTGCCGACGTTCGTCAGGTGCTCGTCGCCGAAGGCCCGGGCGATGCCGAAGTCGATGATCCGCGGGCCCTGCGCCGTCACCAGGATGTTGGACGGCTTCAGGTCGCGGTGCACCACCTCCGACCGGTGCAGCTGCTCCAGCCCGGCGGCGAGGGCCGCGCCGAGGGCGCGCACGGCCGGCTCGGGCAGCGGCCCGCCGGCCTCGACGGCCGCGTCCAGCGGCGGGCCGAGCACGTACTCCGTCGCCAGCCACGGGGTGGGTGCCTGGGGATCGGCGTCGACGACCACCGCACCGTGATCGGAGCCGATGACGCGTGCCGCGTCCGTCTCCAGCCGGAAGCGGGTCCGCAGCGTGGTGTCCGCGGCGAGACGGGTGTGCAGCGTCTTCACCGCGACCGTGCGTCCGCCCGCCGAACGGGCCAGGTAGACGGTGCCCATGCCGCCTCCGCCGAGGCGGGCGAGGATCCGGAACGGCCCGACGGTGTGCGGGTCGTCGTGGAGAAGGGGGGAGATCATGACTTCAGTGCCCTTGGGTGGGGAGTGCGGCGGCGAGGACCTCCGCCGACTGACGGGACAACGCCTCGACGATCCGGCCGGGCAGCGACATCGGTTCGGTGGAGCCGGTCAGCGCGCCGTATGCCGCGCCCGGCAGCAACTCCGCCAGCACCCTTGCCGGTTCGGGGCGGCCTTGCGGATCGCGGGAGCGGCACGCGGTGATGATGTCCCGCAGGCCGGCGGGGATCTCCTGCTGCTCGGGCACGGTGTGCCCGGTCGCCGCGTACGCCAGGACGGCGCCCAGCGCGTACACGTCCGCGGCCCGGTCCGCCGGGCCGCCCGCCGCCAGCTCGGGGGCGAGGCAGCCGGTCTCCAGGCCGGTCGCCTGCGGGGGCGAGGCGGCCCCTGTCACCGGATTCGCTCGGGTCGCACCGAAGCAGCCCAGCAGCGGCCCGCAGGCGGTCAGCAGCACGCCCGCCGGGCAGAGCCCGCCGTGCACGATGCCCAGGACATGGGCCGAGGCCAGGGCTTCGGCCAGCGTGCCGCCGAGGGCACGGACCAACGGCTCCGGCAGCGGACCGCCGTACGCGGCCAGGACGGCGGGCAGCGGCAGGACGGGCCGGTACGGGGAGGAGTACCACGGGAAGGCCGGGGTCCCCCCGAGCTGGCCGACCGGCCAGAAACCGGGCTGGGTCAGCCGGGCCGCCTGCTGCGCCTCGGCCGCCCACCGCGCCGGGTCACTGCCGGGCGACGGCAGAAACGCCAGCACGGTGTGCCCGCCGTCAGCGCTACGGGCCAGATAGCGACGCTCGGGTACGCCCCTGCTGCCGTCGGCGTCGAGACGCGCCAACGTCAGAAATTCCCCGATCCGCGCAGGATCGTCCTGTCGCAGCCTCTCCACTTGTTTCTCCCCCGTCAGGCTCGATACGGACGTGAGCCTATATACGGCGGGGACGGGGGCCGGACGGGGGGCCGCATCGGGGACGACGGACGGTACAGGGCGTCCGAAGTGCGCATTTTTGCCCGGGAGGGCGAGCGGGGTGGTCACCGAGCGGCTGGGTCCGGCCGCTCACTGCCGACTGGCCGTCCGGGGCCGCCAGTTGTCGCTGCGTCCCCATCGCGCGTCGATCGCCAGGACGGTGTGTTCCACTCTTGGCGTACTCCCTGCTACGGCCTCAAGGAGGCACGGATGATTCTGGTGACCGGTGCGAGTGGGAATGTCGGAACGGCGCTCCTCGCTCGTCTTTCTGCCGACGGTGTGGCCGTGCGTGCGGCCTACCGGGATCCGCACACCACGGCTCAGGTGATCAAGTCGGGCGGTCGGGCGGTGACGCTCGATCTGGCCCGGCCGGAAACGCTCGGGCCGGCACTCGAAGGCATCGAGTCGGTATTCCTGCTCGGCGCGACGAGCCCGGACCAGACGGCACATGAACTCAACATGGTGGAAGCTGCCCGGGCGGCGGGAGTCCGGGTGGTCAAGCTGTCGGTCTGGCGGGCCGACGAAGGGCTCTCGCCGATCGCCCGGCTGCACCGGCCCGTCGAACAGGCACTGGTCACGTCCGGGCTGCCCTGGACGATCCTGCGCCCCAACTTCTATCTGCAGAACTTCCTGAACCAGTCGTCCATTCGAGCGGCCGGGGAGTTCAGCCTGCCGCTGATCACCGCACCCATAAGCTTCATCGACGTCGGCGATATCGCCGCTGTCGCAGCGCGGGTTCTCACCACTGACGGCCACGACGGCCGCATCTATGACCTCACCGGGCCCAAGGCACTGACGTACGCTGAAGCCGCGGAAACGTTCTCCGATGTCCTCGGTAAGCCGGTGCGCTATGTGGGACTGCCCGACGACGCAGCGCGTGCGGCAATGCTGGGCCGTGGGCTGCCGGAGTTCTACGCCGATGCCCTGATCGAAGTCGCGCGCGCTTTCCGCGACGGTGGTGCCGAGACCGTCACGCCAACCGTTGCCGATCTCGCCGGCCGCGAAGCCCTCGGGTTCGCCGATTTCGTCCGCCGGAACCGCCACGTTTTCGGTTGACCGCGGTCCGCATCGTCTGGGGCCGAGCGGGCCATTCAGATCCAGGGTGCGCGCTCGATGAGAAATTCCTCGTCGGGGAAGTCGTCCGGCAAAACCTGGCTCGTCAACTCGCGCCGGAGGATGCGCAGCAGGTAGCTCTCTGCCGGGCCCTCGTAAACGTCGTACTCCTGACCACGGCCGGTGACGGTGAGAACTGCCCAGTTGTCGGGGTCGGGGTGGGGAACCAGGAACAGCATGTCCGCGTTGTCCGTGCCGCCCCACCGGATCAGTTCCGAAGGCGTGACGCCGCGGCCCGCCAGCAGACTTCGGATGTGAGGACGGGAGTTCGCCATGGTTGCGCGTGCGGCGATCGACCTTCTGATCAGGTCGACGTTCTCGTTCTGGGCACCCGCCCGGTAGACGCGGAGGAAGTCGTCGAATTTGGCACCGCCGAACACGTCGAGGAATTCCTTGAAGGGCGCCGGAAAGCTGGTGTGCAGGGTCTTCTCGGCGCTCGGCCAGTCGTTCGTCACCGGGTGGTCCGCGCCGGCCGAAGGGAAACGAGCCAAGAGTTCAAGATCGGTCATATCGCCTACTTGTTGATGACGGTCTGGTCGATGTCAAGGCCAGGCCCGAGGGCCTTGACGTGAATCCCGGCCGGAATGAGATCGTCCGGGTTTCGATATACCGGCGTCGCGGAGTACTCCACGGGTCCGCGTGTGCTGACGGTTTCGTGGATGAGCTGTTCCAACTTCTCCATGACCTCGTTGTTGGCCTTGTCGTACATGATGGCGATATTGGCCGGCGCACGTCCATCGCCACCCAGCGACCTGGCCAGGAGGTGGCCGCGGGTGTGGCCGGCGGCTTCACCCGCCCACCCCGGCGGCTTGATGCGCCGCGAGGGCTTGGTTCCCGTATTGAGCATCTCCGAGGTGATCGTCGTCTGCACACCGGTGGCTCGCCCCAGGGCGTCCACCGGCTTGCAGTACGACGGAGTCGGCCCGGTCGGAGCCGGCACTCCTGGGCCTGCCGCCCGGCCCCGGACGGCACTGACGGCGGCTGCGGCGGCGGTCGCGGCGGCCGCTCCGGCAGCGACCGCGCCCGCCCCGGTCCGGGCTTGTTTGCCGCAGGGATCGCCGGTGCGGGGGAGGGGTGGCGGGCTCGGGTTGCCGTTGGTGTCATAGCTGACGCTGCCGCAGGGCGCGGCGTACGCGGGGGTCGGCAGGAGCAACCAGAGCGCGCACAGCAAGCCGGACACTGCCGCCGTGCGCCGTAACAACATGCGTAGGGTCATGACGCCGCCTGGACCGGGTTCGGAGTCGGTGGGGGTGGGGCGGGTGGGCGTTTGAGACCGGCGATGCGGCGGCGCAGAGCGTCTTCGGCCGGGGCGTCCGCGGTGTGCGGGTCGTACTCGTCCCGACTGCGGTGCCAGCGGGTCATACCGAGGCGTAGCTGGGCGTCGTACAGCCGGCCCAGGTGGTGGTACGCGGTGATGCCGTGGCGCCGGAGTGCCCGCAGCCGGAGGTAGAAACGCCGGGGCGGGCTCAGGAGCACCGGTACTTCGTCGGCGGTCACCGCTCCGTGCCCGGTGGCTGCTTCAGCGCGGAGCTCGACGGCGAGCGCGGCTGCCTGGTCCTGGGTCCCGCGCCTCAGCAGAACCAGGTAGAGCAGTACGAGCGGTCCCTGGAGCAGTAGGAAGGCCAGCGGGGTGAGGACCAGGAGGTCGACGGTCGGGCCGGGTGAGAACCACTGGTCCTTGACGCGGCTGAAGGCGGTGAAGAACACGTCATTGGCGAAGTGACCGGCGATGGCGATGGCGAACCCGCAGACGATGGCGGTCCGTCGGGCCCGCCGCTCCTTCAGCTGCCGCGCGATGCCGAAGCCTGCGCCGATCGCCGCGGTGAACGCCACATGGGCGGCCATCAGCCCCAGGGACTGGCGTAGGAAGTACTGGGTGGAGGCGTTCGCGGCGTCATGTGCGGCCATGTACTGGGCGCTCTCGGTGAGGTTGAACCCCACACCGCTGGCCGCGCCCAGCACGATCCCGGAGACGATGTTGTCGATGTGCCTGCGCAGCAGAAGGTAGGCGAGCGCAACGCCGGCGCCCTTGCCCAGTTCCTCGAAGAGGCCGGCGGACAGCAGACTGCCGGACGTCACGTCGAGCTTGAGCCGCGCCAGGTCGAGTGGCATCAGATGCCCGGGCCCAGGGGAGAGGTAGTTGTAGGCGTAGTCCAGCCACCATTGGTTCATCGAGCCGCCGAAGCCGCCCCCCACCACAGCGCCCCAGCCGGCCATCACCAGCAGGACCCGTGCCGGGAGCCGGGCGTAGCGCTGCATCCGGTGGATCAGCCACAGCGCGTAGGCGGTGCTGGGCAGGCAGAGCAGCAGCGAGGTGAAGCTGTGGGCGAGGGAGTCGAGCATCCAGACCGGGTAGGGCAGGAGCAGCACCACGGCTGCTGACGCCTCCCGATGAGCGAGATGCCGCCCGCGTCGCCGGCCCAGCAGGTACATGGCCAGGGCCGCCGGGAGACTCAGGACATAGCACCAGAACGACACCTTGTACCAGCCGAACGACGGGTAGGGCGACCCCTTCAGTGGTGGGTTCAGCCAGCCGACCAGCTCATGGGCTTCTTCGTAGAAGAGGTGCGGCCGGAGAACGTCGATGGCCACCTGGACGGTGTACGCGGCAGACATCAGCACCGCGACGAGCAGCACCGCGCGCATGCGAGCGTCCGGAGAGCCGGAGAGGTGACCTTCAGGGGAGAGCTGGCTCATGAACTCCCCCCGGTGAGACTTGGCATACCGGTGGAAGAACCGGTGGGAAATCCAGTGGGAAGTTCGGTGGGAAATTCGGTGGGAAGTCCGCTGGTGGGAAGGCCCGTCGGCACGTTGGTCGGCAGGCTGGTCGGCAAGGTGCTGGGGATCCCGGTGGGGAAATTGCTGGGCAAGATGGTCGGGAAGCTCGTCGGCAATCCGGAGGGACGGGGCCGCATCCCGGGGAGAGTTGGCACTTCCGGATTCGGCCGCACTCCGAAGTTCACCACCCCCGCGACTACGCCCAGCAGCACGGCAGCCACCCCGCAACCCACGAGGAGGCGGTACTGCGGTGCTCGTTGGTAACCCGGCGTCTCCGTCATTGTCTGTGTCTTCGCTTCTGTCTCCGGCGCGGGGTCAGTCACGGCGCACCCCTGACCGCAGCACTCCGAGGACTGTCTCGTCCGCTCCGCAGGAACCGGAGAACGCGATGGCGAGGTAGCCCCCGACCCGAACGCCCCGTGGCGGGCGCATGGAGTTGCCCGTGCTGAACGACGCACCCTTACCCGATGTCAACGACGGTCCTTTCGTCACCTGGTCAGGTCCTGCGAGGGTGTACAGCGAGGGTCTGCCCGCGGAGTTCGCCAACACCTCCACGCCCGCATCGGTGGGAGACATCAGCGTGACGGACGAGACGCCCGGCAGTGTGGTGCTCCAGCGCTGTCGACCCGTGGCGAGGTCCACGGCGATGACGCCGTCAGAGCGGGCGTTGAAGGTGTTTTCGCCTTTGACGAGGTACAAGGTGTCAGCGTTGATCAGCAGGTTCGCCGGGGCATGGACGCCGACGTAGTCGGTGACCGCGGCGACGGTGGCGGCTCCGCTCGTATCGACCGGCAGCAGCCGGCTCCCTTGCGGCGACAGTGTGTAGAGCGCACCCCCCGGACTCGACAGATCGCAACCGACCAGCAGATGGTCCGCCTTGACGGTCATGAGCGCGGACGATGCCCTATGGGAAACGGGGTACTTGCACCCGGGCAGTGGGCTCTCCCAGACCGGTGTGGTGGGTGAAGCGGCACCGAAGGCGAGCAACCTGGGCGCATTGCCGCACTGCGCAGCGGCATAGACCGTGCCCATCAACGCCTGTGCGTGCCCGCTGAGTTGGCAGCCGTTGGTCATGGCTGCGGCACCGAAATCGGTGGACCACCTCACCTGGCCGGTCGGTACATCGGCGGTGAGCAGATCGGTGCCGGAATGGTCCCGCGTTCGCGGTCCGGCGAACGGGGCGCTCACCACGTTGCCGCTGATGGACAGCGACTCCCCACCGACCCGGTCGGGAAATCCGGTGGATCCCTCGGCCACCAGACTCACCGCGTGTGTCCAGCCGAGCCGGCCCGAGCCGACGGAGACGGTCTGGAGCTGGTCGCACCTCTCGATCCCCGGGTTCGGGGCCCATCTGCCGTAGACGAAGGCCCCGATCCCTTCGGAGGTGCTGTGGCTCATATTGCACAACAGCCCGCCGTGCGGTGGTTTCCAGGACCACAACCTCTTGCCGGTCGCGAGGTCGTACGAGGTCAGGCCGGCGTCGGTGCCCAGCACGACGGAGGAGGACGTGCTCCACAGGCCAACGAAGGTGCCCGTGTCCGCTTTGGTCAACGACCAGGCGAAGCCGGACTTTCCTTGGGGGGTACGGCTGGGCCGATCGGTGGCCCCTGACGGAGTAACGGACGGATGGCCGGCGGCCGTTGACGAGGAACCCGGGCCCCAGGCCGTGAGTGCGAGAGCAGCGGCAAGAATCGTGGCGAGCACGGCAACGAGTGGGACCGCCGGTCCGTGGCGTCCCCATATTCGGGTGGGTGACGGGGGAGTGGGCGGTAGGGGCGGTGGGCCGGACGGCATGGGTGGTATGACCACCGGCTGAGGGCGCAGGCGCTGGAGTATCTGTGCGGCGGTGAGCCGCATGGCCGGGTCTTCGGCAAGGCAGTCGGCTATCAGCGAGCGTAAGGAGGGGTCCGGTACGGCCGCCAGGTCGCCCGGCCCGGGGCGAGGCACACCGGTGGCCGCGAAGAGGAGTACCTTCGCGAGTGCCCGGATGTCGTCAGCCGCGGAGCCCGTGGGAGCAGGGGGCCCCGAGCGGGCCGGCCGCGGACCGTCCGAAGTCACCAGGATCGTGGACGGTTCGAGACCACCATGTGCCGCTCCGGCGGCGTGCAGGGGCACCAAAACCTCCGCCAGCCGCAGAGCCAACTCCTTCACCGGACCGGTCGGGAGCGGGCCACCACGGTTGATCAGCTCATCCAGAGCTTCGTCTTCGCGCGACGACATCGGTCAGCTTCCCCCTTCTCGTGTACGGCGTTGCCGAAGCGCTGATTCGACCCGGGCGGCAAGGTCCAGGACGCGCTGGGTACCGAGGGGCCAGGTACGGGCGTGGGAACGGTGCAGGGCGAGGCCCAGTTCGGTGCCCAGGGCTTGGGCGATGTCGGCGGTCACCTTCTCCGAGTGACCGTCCCGACCGGACCAGATGGCTGCGGGCATGATGTTCTCCTCGTTCCGTCAGGCAAGCCGGGCGGCTTCCTGGCGGACTTGCGCGGCCTGCTGTTCCTGCCCTGCCGCAGTCAGGAGTTCGCCCAGGCGCCCGAGCGCGGCCCGCCGTTCCGCCTGGAACCGCCCGGGCCGGGCCTCGGTGAGCTCACGCCAGTGAGCGGCGGCCGCCCTGGCCTGCGCCAGCGCTTCCGCCTGCCGGCCTTGGGCGGTCAGCTCGTCGCGGCCGTGGTCCGACTGCTGGGCCAGCCGCAGCAGCGTCTGGGTGCGGTCTTCGACCGGTGCCGGCGCGGCAGCCTCCTCCCTGGCCACCCGGCGCCTGCGCGCGGCCACGCTCAACGCCCCCACCAGGGCGATCAGTCCACCGGTAAGGACCGCAGAAACCAGCTTGTGCAGCAGATCCGTCATCAAAGTTCTTTCTTCCTCACTGAGTTCCGGGGCCGTATGCGACGCGCAGCAGTCCGCTGACCGAACCCGACGCCGCGGCATCGGCGTAGGCAGCGGTGGCCAAGCACGAAAGATCCTTTCCGAGGAAGTCAGGGGTCGTCGTTGACCTCCAGCGCACACATGTAGGCCTGGAACGCACGGAAGACCGTGCCGTGCCGGCCGTGGATGACTGTCCTCCGCCGCCCTCTCGGCTGAGCCACCCACAGGACACCCGGCCGCGTCGTGGTGTGACACCGGGACGTCGTGTCGCGCGTCACATGTGGTGCGATCAATTGGCGCTGTTGCCGGTCGCTTCCGGGCCCTGCGCCGGGTGCAGGATCATCAGTCGTTCCGGGTTCGGGACGGGGGCGAATCCGACCTTCGCGTAGACCCCGTGAGCGTCGAGCGTGGCGAGCATGACGCGCTTGAGCCGGTACGGGGCGAGGTGGTCGCGGACGGCACCGGCAAGCCAGGTGGCGAGCCCCTTCCCGCGGTGTGCGGGAGCGACGTAGACATCGCAGAGCCAGGCGAAGGTTGCCCGGTCGGTGACGACACGCGCGTAAGCGACCTGGGAGCCGGCGGCGTCATGGACGGCGAAGTTGAGGGAGTTGCGCACCGACTGCTCGACCGTTTCCCGGCTGCGGCCCAGCGCCCAGAACGCGTCGGTCGAGAGCCAGTGGTGAACCAGGCCGATGTCGAGGCGGTCGGGGTCCGTGGAGAGCTGGTATCCGTCTTCCCTGCTGCTGTTGACCATGGGAAGGCAGCGTAGTGACTGAACTTGGTTTTTCCAAGGGGTAACTTGGAGATTCCAAGTGTCGCAAGTGTTGACTGTGGCCGGACATCGCGGTGCCCGCCGGTCGAAAAGCGTTCGAGAGTGCGTGATCTCTGGGATATGTTTCTGCTGTTCGAAGGGGGACGAAGTGGCGAAGCTGAACCAGATCATCGCTGTCGAAAAGGGTGTCAAGAGCAAGTCGCTCCAGGACATCACCGCGGCGCACCACAAGGTGCAGAAGCCCGCACTGCTGGCCGGTATATCGCGTACGTACCAGCCCAAGGACGAAGAGGGCGAACAACTGCCGCCCGAGTCCACGCGGGTGCAGGTCCAGGCCGAGGACGTGCTGCGCGAGATGTCGGCGTCGCTGACCCGCCTGTTCGACGTGACGGCCACCAAGGACTGGGCCAACTGCACGGCACGGGCCGACGTCACGGTCGACGGGCGGACGATCGTCGCCGAGGTTCCGGTCAGCTACCTGCTCTTCCTGGAGAAGCAGCTCACGGACCTGCACGCCTTCGTCAAGAAGCTCCCGGTGCTGGACGCCGCCGAGTCCTGGTCCCTCGACCCGTCCACGGACTGGTGGAAGACCGACCCGGTCCGCACGATCCGTACGAAGAAGGTCCCGCGCAACCACGTCAAGGCGGAGGCGACCGACAAGCACCCGGCGCAGGTCGAGGTGTACTACGAGGACGTGCCGATCGGTTACTGGACGACGGTGAAGTTTTCCGGAGCGCTCCCGGCGCGTCGGGTGAACGAACTGTTGGAACGGATCGAGAAGCTCCAGCAGGCGGTCAAGTTCGCCCGCGAGGAGGCCAACGGCGCCGAGGTCACCGACCAGCGCGTCGGCGACGCGGTGTTCGGCTACCTCTTCGGCTGACGAAACGGCCGCTACCTGTTCGGCCGACGCAAGCCGCTACCTGTTCGGCCGAGGACGGCCGCGGGTAGCATCCATGATCGCCCCCGCGTGCGAGCGCGGGGGTGCGCGACAGGCACGGGCCGGACTGAGGACCGGTCCGTGTGATGAGCGCAAGCTGAAACTGAAGTTCAGCCTGAAGACGCGGGTCACAGTGAAGGTTCGAGTCCTTCCCCCGGCACCACGGGCCGGGGTAGCCCAACATGGCAGAGGCAATCCCGCATCAATCTCAGACTCTCGCTCCAGCTTCAGCATTGCCGCCGATCGCCGGATCGACCGAGGACGGACGAACGCCGTCGGATGCGAGTTCGAATCTCGCCTGCACCTCTCCACGGTGCGGTAGTTCAAAGGAAGAACACGACGGCCTGATGACTGATCCGTCCTCTTAAACGCCGCCGGCGTGCGCAATTGGGTGGCATCCCCAGGGGCCCGGGAGCTGGATACGACTCCCGGGCTCCGCCACGTTCTGCGTCCCCCGTGGGCGTTGTGCCTGGTGCTGCGTCGTGTCTCGCTCTGTGTGTCCTGGTCCGCCTCAGTCGGCGCATCGCGACGTGGTGCTCCTCCTGGTATGCGGGGGCGAAGACACCCCCGCGTCCGAGGTGACGGACTGACCGCTGACGACGGCAAACGAAGTGAGCGCCTCACCTTCGGGGAGATGCAGGTCACATGCGCCCATGTCACAGGGCGGGGGGCTACCCCGTCTCAAGGTGTAGTTACTGATGACCTCAGACGGAGCACACCATGGACGCACGACTGAACTTCTTCGCCAGCCCGATCGCCGGCAAGGCCTTCAAGCACGTCATGGCGGCCGGCAAGGCGGTCAAGGAGGGGCCACTGCCGGCCGCGACGCAGGAGCTGGTGTCACTGCGCGTGAGCCAGATCAACGGCTGTGCCGTCTGCATCGACATGCACACCAAGGAGGCCGCCGCTGCCGGCGAGACCTCGGTGCGCCTGAATCTGGTCGCGGCGTGGCGGGAGGCCACGGTCTTCACCGAGGCCGAGCGTGCCGCGCTGCACCTGGCGGAGGAGGGGACCCGGGTGGCGGACGCGGCCGGTGGGGTCAGTGATGAGGTATGGGCGAATGCCGCCAAGCACTACGACGAGGAGCAGCTCACCGCCCTGGTACTCCTGGTCTCCTTCATGAACATGGCGAACCGACTGAACGTCATCTCGCAGCAGCCGGCCGGCGACTACGAGCCGGGGCAGTTCCACTGATCGGCACGGGGATGACCGGCTCGGGGTCCGACGGCGGACCCCGATCCCAACGGCAGTAATGCAAGGGGGAGTTGGGTGGATGTGAGCAAGGTCGAGGAGTTCGAGGAGCTACGGCCCCTGCTGTTTTCGATCGCGTACCGGATTCTGGGCAGCGTGGGGGAGGCCGAGGATGCGGTGCAGGAGGCGTGGCTGCGCTTTGACGGCTCGGCGACGCGGCCCACGTCGACCAAGGCTTTTCTGTCGGCCACCGTGACGCGGATCTCGATCGATGTGCTGCGTTCCGCGCGGGTGCGGCGCGAGGAGTACGTAGGCCCGTGGTTTCCCGAGCCGCTGCTGAGCGATCCGTATCAGGATCCGGTGCGGTCGGTGGAGCTGGCCGACTCGGTGTCGATGGCGGCGCTGCTGCTGCTGGAGCGGCTGAGTCCGTTGGAGCGGGCGGTGTTCGTGCTGCGGGAGGTGTTCGGGTTTGGATTCGACGAGGTCGCCGCGGCGGTGGGGCGGTCGGAGGCGGCGTGCCGGCAGCTGCTGGTGCGGGCGCGGCGGCACATGGAGGCCGGGCGGCCGCGGTTCGAAGCGGCCCGCCAAGAGCGGGACGAACTGGCGTCGCGGTTCCTCGACGCGCTCCGCGAAGGCGATGTCGCCGGCCTGCAGGACCTGCTCGCCGCCGACGTGTCGCTGGTCGGCGACGGTGGGGGCAAGGCCCCGCAGCTGGCCAGGGCCGTCATGGGCGCCGAGAGCGTGGCCCGGCTGCTTGCCTCCGTCTTCCCGTGGATGGCCCGGATCGACGTGACGTTCGAGCCGCACGAGATCAACGGCCAGCCGGGCGCGATCTTCCGCGACCGGGACGGCAAGGTGCTCAACATTATGGCGCTCGATGTGCTCGACGGGCAGATCCAGACCATCCGCTCGGTGATCAACCCCGACAAGCTCGGCCACATCGGACCGGTCGCCGATGCCTGGGCCCTCGACCGGGAGGTGAAGCAGGTCCGGCGGCGGCCCTGACTCTCGCGCGCGAGAACCCAGGGCCGTCCAGGGGCCACTACGACACGACGCCGAGGTCGCCTTCGAGGAGGGTCCGGGTGATCGGGGGACGGTCCCAGAGGGCGAGGAGCTCATTGGCGAGGGCCACGATCGACAGCGGGTGCCGGCCGCCCTTGCCGTGCACCTCGATGGCGGCGGCCGACAGGCTGCGGGGGACGGCTTGGGCGTCGAGGAGGACGCGCCACTCCTCCGGGCCGAGCTGCAGGTACTCCAGTCCGGTCAACTCGGCGATCTCCAGCGGGTCGGCGAGTGTGCCGGGGTAGGCGGTGAGGGTTCGTAGCCGGGGCAGCCCGATGACGGGGGCGAGGCTGAGCGGCTCGCTGTCCCATACGCCGATGCTCAGCACCTCCAACCCGGCGTGCGCGGCGGCCTGCACGCTGCTCAGATTGCGGATGTTGACCCTGGCGACGACCGGCGGCAGGTCCGTGCGACGGCCGCGGTGCCCTCGCTCGGGCCCGTTCACCACCAGGTCGGTGAGGGACTCGGCGACCAGGTCGGCGCCGATGTTCTCCTCATGGCTGAGGATGATGATCTGCCCCGTGTGCCCGCGCGGGCCGGGCGTCAGGTCGACCGCGATCCGGTCGCCACCGCCGTTGTCACCGAAGACGATCCAGCCCGGCGAGCCGACCAGCTCCTGCACCGCGGCGTCGGACGCGGTGACGACCGCCTCCGTCGCGGCGAACTCCCAACGGCAGGGACGAGAGGCGGCGTCGGCGATGTACAAGGCATCCAGTGGGAACAGTTCGCAACCGACCGCCTGGGCCTCCCGCTCCGCCGCTTCGTGGTCGTCGCCCCAGTCTTCCCACTTCGCCCGCGTGACCCGGTAGAGGACCTTGAGCTCGTCGGGCAACGCGACGCCGAGACGCGCTTCCGTGGCGACGAGCTCTTCCTCGGTCGCGCCGATGGCACCGGGGACGCGCTCGCGAAGCGTACGTTCCAGCATCGCCAGATCCACGGAAGGGGCCGATACCGCACCGGGTACCGGTTCGGGCAGCCGACGCCAGGGTTCGGGGACCGCGTCCTCAACCAGGAGGAGGGAACCCGGATGCGGACCGAGGCCGGCCTCCACCGCAGGGCTGGAACCGATCAGGTGGAGCGCGGCGCGCCCGTTCGGCGAGATTTCCGCGACGAACGAGACGTCGTCCCTGCCGGCGCTCGCGAGCGCGCTTTGGACACGCTTCACCGCGCGGAACTCGTCCTGCATGTCCGCGACCTGGGCAGCTTGTCCGGGCGGCGGGAACCGTCGCTGCACGGGCAGACTCCACGAGTACGAGCCGATACGGCCCGCCACGTGGCCGCCCGGGGCGGCAAGGCTCTCCAGGTTGGCGGCCCGCAGGAGCCGCAGTACGGGCTCCCAGGTCGCGAAGTCATGTAGCGCAGGTATCGAGGGCACGGTGTTCTCCGGTCGTTCCGATGAGGCATGTCAGCTGCTGAGGGAGTACGGCTGAGCGGGTCAGCTGCCGAGGAGGTACAGCTTCTCCATGCGGTGGGTGTAGCTCTCGGTGTGGCGGGCCCTGAGTACGGAAGTCTCCAGGTGCGTCCAGGGCCACGGGTCGGCCTCTCCCAAGGCCAGGCCGACGAAGGCGGACCACTCCACTTCCTCGGGCTCGGCGTCGAGGTCGACGTCGATCTCCTCCAGCATGTCGCCGGTGACGCCGAGGGCGGCGGCAACCGCGTGCGGGTCGCCGGTCAACTCCCACGGGTCCATCCCGGGCCAACCGGACGCATGGAACATCGTGCCGTCAGGAAGCCACACGATGTCCTCGGTATGGGACTCGCCGCAGTCCACCTCCCCCCGGCCGACGATCCGCGCATCCGGGTAGCGCTCGTGCAGCCGGCCCACCTCGTACAGCAGCGGGGTGCCGTTGCCGTCGTCGCCGAGTGCGGGATCGCTGATCCCCAGTACGGGACCCCATGCCCCGGCCTGTATCCGGTCGAGGTCGGACCGCTCGCTGAGGTACAGGGGTGGGTGCGCGGGGCGGGTCCCGATCTCTTCCAGCACCTCCTCGACGGTGCCGAAGGACCGGGCGAACTCCCCTGCCCCGACAGGGTCGTTGGCCGGGAGAGTGTGCGCGGTCGCCGTGGAGAACGGCGGTTGAAGAAGGGTGATATCGCACCTGCCCATGCCGCCGCGGACCATGCGGTCCGCAGGAGTGGTCCAGTGACTGAGGTCGGTCATGCGCGACACCGTAGTGCGGGCCACTGACAACGCACCTGTGGACCGTCGGTAGAGAACGACGGGCGCGACCTCACTGGCGTGCGGGGGGAGGGGAGACGTATCCGGGTGTTTTCCCATGTCCGGTGTGACGGAGGTGGCGTGAGCCTAGTATTGCGGCGACATTCAGCGATCGAGCCACGGGGGACTGATGACTGGTCAGTGGGAGAGACTCGGCGAAGCCGGTGGCATCGAGGCGTATGTGCACCGCCCGGTGGGCGAGGTACGGGGCGCGGTGGTGGTCTGCTCCGAGCTGTACGGAGTCAACGCCTATGTTCGCGACACCTGCGCGGAGTTGGCGTCGGCCGGGTACGTGGCCCTGGCACCCGACTACTACTGGCGCAATGCCCGCCGTACCGCACTCGGGTACTCGGCGGAGGAACGCGAGGACGGTCTGGTGCTGATGCGCGGGCTGGACCGGGACGAGTTGGTGGCCGACGCCTCGGCAGCGCTGACGGCGGCGCGCGCGGCAGCCGGGGAGCGGGGCGTGGCCTTCCTCGGGCTGAGTATGGGCGGACACATCGCGCTACGGGCGGCCACCGAGCTGAGCTTCGAACTGGCCGCTGTCTTCTATCCGGGGTGGCTGCTGAACAGCGGCTTTCCGCTGGTCGGGCCGGTGCCCCCGTTGGAGACCAGCGAGCGGATCGCTGCGGGCGGCGCCTTCCTCCTGGGTTTCCGCGGCGAGCTGGACCACATCATCCCGGCGGAGGAATGGGAGCAGGCCGAGCAGCGGCTCACCGAGGCCAAGGTGCCGCACGAGCTGGTGACCTACCCGGGTGCCCGGCACGGCTTCGCCTGCGCAGACCGCCCGGAAGACTACGAACCGAAGGCCGGCGCCGATGCCTGGCGGAAGGTGTACGCCGCCTTGGCGTCACACCTCTAGGGATCCCGGTCGGAAGCAGGTCGTGTCTGGTCTCCTTCGCCCGATAGAGAACCAGTCACGACCTCTTCAGTCCGACCTCTTCAGTCACGACGCCTCCAGTCACAACGCCTCCAGTCACGACATTTCCAGGCACCAGATCGGGGCCGCACCTCGCGCAGTGGTCGGTTACTCGGGCAGCGGTCGGTCGTCGATGACGTGCTTCATCACGAGGGTGGAGGTCAGCCGCTGGACGCCCGGCAGCTTGGCCAGTTGCTCGTCGTAGAGCTGCTGGTAGGCGGCAAGATCGGTGGTGGCGACGCGCAGCAGGTAGTCGGGTTCACCGAAGAGGCGCTGGGCCTGGAGGATGTGCGGGATGGCGGTCACGGCCTCTTCGAAGGCCGTGACGGTGTCGCGGTCCTCCCAGCGCAGGGTGGCGAAGACGAGGGCTTCGAAGTTCAGACCGATGGCGGCCGGGTCGACGACGGCGCGGTAGCCGCGGATGGCCCCCTCGCGTTCCAGGTCGCGCAGCCGGCGGTGGCAGGGCGAGACGCTCAGCTGCACGCGGGCGGCCAGCTCGGTGACGGTCAGACGGCCGTCCTGCTGCAGCTCGGTAAGAATTTTCCGGTCGAGGGCATCCATGGAGAAGATTCTCCCTCACCGGCCGCGATCATGGGGAAAGAACGGAAACACTTTCGGGCAGGTCCGGCCTAGCCTTCCCTCTCAGAACAAGGTATGTGAGAGGGAAGAACGATCGATGAACACGACGACGCTGGCGGCTTTTCTGGCGGTGGATCTGCTGTTGGTGTTCACGCCGGGCGCGGACTGGGCCTACGCGATCTCGGCGGGGCTGCGGGACCGGTCGGTCGTACCCGCGGTCGCCGGGCTGATAGCCGGATACGCGGGATACACGCTGCTCGCCGTGGCGGGCCTGGTGATGATCGTGGCGAGCTCGGCGACCGTGCTCACCGCACTGACCGTCGCGGGTGCCGTCTACCTGATCTGGCTGGGCTGGGGCGTACTGTCGCGGCCGGGGGCCCTGGGCACGTCCACGGAGACGATGGCCTCGTCGTCGATGGCCCTCTCGCGCGGACGGATCATGCTCAAGGGTGTCGGGATCAGCGGCCTGAACCCCAAGGCGCTGTTGCTGTACTTCTCACTGTTCCCGCAGTTCATCAACCCCGCGGGCAGTTGGCCGGTCGCGGCGCAGACCGGGCTGCTCGGCGCACTTCACATGACGGTCTGCGCCCTCGTCTACCTCTCCGTCGGCGTCCTGGCCCGCACCGTGCTGAAGACCCGTCCTTCGGCGGCCCGGGCGGTCACCCGGGTCTCCGGTGCCATGATGATCGTCATCGGCGGGTTCCTGCTGGCGGAACGCCTCGTCGGCTGACGAACCTGCCCCGCGCTCGTCCGCACACCGTGATGTCCGGGGAGAGCCCGTGATGTCCGCCGCAGCACCGTGATGCGTGATGTCCGTCGAAGGAGAGCACGTGGTCGTAGGAGAGCACGTGGCCGAAGGGGAGCACGTGGAAGAGCAGACGTGCACATCGTGCTCCCCGCCCGCCCCGAAGTGACCCAGCAGCACGGCTACTTCCACGCCGGTGCCACCAGCGCCATCGCGGACAGCGCCGGTGGCTACGCGGCCTTCACGCTGTTCCCCGAGGACGCCGACGTGCTCACCGTCGAGTACAAGATCAACCTCTTGTCGCCTGCGGTTGGCGACCACATCGAGGCCGTCGGGACGGTCCTGAAGTCCGCACGCACCCTGACCGTGTGTCGGCTGGAGGTGTGTCGGCGTCCGGGACGACCGGCGGAAACTCGTCGCCAACGGGCAGCAGACGCTGATCCGGGTGAACCGAACCGGCCCGAGCGGTGAAGTACGTCGATGCGGCGATCCGCGCGGTCAAGGGCGGGGCGGCCCTGGCGGGTCCCGAGCGGTGGATCGCCGAAGCCACCGGGAATCTCAGGGCACAGGGCGCCCAGGTGGTCGTCGCCGCATGTACCGAGATTCCGCTGGTCAGTGGCGCGGCCGCGGGTGTGCTGCCGCTGGTCGACTTGACCGAGGCGCTGGTCGACGCTGTTCTTTCCCGGTTGTGGCGAGCCGCTCCATTCGATCAAGCATGTTCCTGATCAACGAGTCCTGAGCGACTGGATCCGTAATCGACCGGCTTCGTGATCGACCGGATTCGTGACCGACCGATTCGCGATCTACCGGACTCGTGGTCAACCGGGGTTCGTGACCAACAGGCTTCTTGATCCCTCAGGCCCAAGATCATCGTCCCTCAGGTTCAAGATCATCCAAGCTGGCCCCCGTGAACCGAGTTCGTTCCCCGATACGGACTTCCTCGCCTATCCTCGTCCGCACGCACCAAGCCGGGGGCCCGGAACGGTCCTAACCTGCGGAGATGATCAGGCACATGTCGACGCACCCCGCCCGAAGCTTGAGCCGGGTGCTCGAGGACTTCGGCTCCACCCTCCTGGACCTGGAGCACGGCGACGCCGAGGCGGCCGGGGAGATCGGCGGAGTCGGCATCCACGATCCACATGACGAGCAGCACTACCCGCAGCGTGCCATCGTGCTCGGCGTCGGGATCCACGGAGCCGAGCAGACGTCCCGTCTCCTGCGGGACCTCGCCGCCCATCGGGCCGCGGCCCTGGTGGTCCGGGGCCCGGTCGAGGACGCGGACGAGCTCGAACAGGTCGTCTCGGAGACCGGTGTGGCGCTGCTGGCCCTGACCCGCGGAGCGTCCTGGGCCCAGCTGGCGGCGATGCTGCGCACGCTGCTGTCCGAAGGCGACGTGGGCGAAGCGGGAGCACACACGCTGGGCGGCGTGCCGTCCGGTGACCTCTTCGCGCTGGCGAACGCGATCGCCACCCTGCTGGACGCCCCGATCACCATCGAGGACCACCGCTCGCGGATCCTGGCCTTCTCCGGCCGGCAGGACGAGGCGGACACCGCCCGTGTGGAGAGCATCCTGGCCCGGCAGGTGCCCGAGCGCTACCTGCGTGTCCACGAGGAGCAGGGGGTCTTCAAGGAGCTGTACCGCAGCGAGGGCCCGGTGCACATTCCTCCGCCGACCATCGGTGACGAGGTCGCGCTGCCCCGCGTGGCGATCGCGGTGCGTGCGGGGGAAGAGATCCTGGGGTCGGTGTGGGCGGCGCTGCGGAAACCGCTCACGCCCGAGCGCGACCAGGCGTTCCGCGAGGCGGCCAAGCTCGCCGCGCTCCACATGCTCCGGTTCCGCGCGGGTACCGACGCCGAGAACCGACTGCGCGCCGACCTCGTCACGACCGCTCTGGAGGGCGGGGGAGGGGCGGTCCACGCGCTCGCCCGGCTGGGCCTGGTGACCGAACCCACCCTGGTCATGGCCATGGGACTGGCCCGCGGCGCCGGCGAGGACCATGCCCACCTCACCGCCGAGCGCCAGCGCCTCACCAGCGCCCTGGCCGTCCACCTCACCGCCGTCCAGCCCCGTTCCGCGGTGGCGCTGCTGGGAGACGTGGCGTACGCCCTCTTCCCGGCGACCGGGGATGCGGCCCACGCCCGGGAACGTGCCGTGCAGGTGGCGGCGAATTTCCTCCAGCGCACCGGTGACCGGGCCGGGGCCGTCATCGGGATCGGCTCGGTCGCCCAGGAACCCGCCGCCCTCCCGCGCTCACGGGCCAATGCCGACCGGGCGCTCCGCGTACTGCTCAGTGGCGAGAGTGCCCAGCGCGTCGCCTCGATCGCCGATGTGTACGTCGACGCCCTCCTCCTTGAGATGCGGGACCTCGCGATCGCCAACCGCGACGAGCTCTCCGGCCCGCTCGCCCGGCTGGCGGCCTACGACACCAAGCACAACGCCCACCTCGTCGAGACGCTGCGGGCGTGGCTGGACGCTTTCGGAGACGTCATCGCCGCCTCAGCGAGCGTGTTCGTTCACCCCAACACGTTCCGCTACCGCATCCGTCGGGTGGCCGAGGTGGGGCAGCTGGACCTGCAGGACCCGTCCGCCCGATTTGCCGCGATGCTCCAACTCCGCCTGATGGGCCCCGCCGTGAGCGGAGGGGCACGCGCCGGAGGCACGGGCCCCACTCTCCCTGCCTGCCCCACTCCCACTGCCCCGGCCCCCGCTGCGTCGGGGGAATGACAGTCGAGCCCGAGGACAGGCGTCAGAGACGTACGCCCGGCGAGACCGCCAGATCCGCGTGGGTGTCGTGGAAGGTGTGCGCGCACTCGATGGTGCGCACCCAGTCGCTCTCGGCCACCTTCGCTCAGGCGCAGGCCGAAGGCTTCGTGCACGCCCGGGACCTCGATACCGGCGCGGAGTTCGGCTACCGCGCCGACTAGCGGGTCGTCCTGGCCTCCGTCTTCAAGATTCCCATCGCGCTGGAGTACGCCCGCCAGGCGGCCGCCGGCCGGCTGGACCCGGCCGAACGGCACACGGTGACGGCCACCTACCGGGCCGGCGGCAGCGGCACCGACGGATGCGCGTACGACGTGGAGATGAGCGCCCGCGACCTGGCCTTCCTGATGATGACGATCAGCGACAACGCCGCGACCGACCTGCTCCTGGACATCGTGGGCCCGGACCGGGTCCGCACGACCCTGGACGGGCTCGGGTTCGAGGGTTTCGGGGTGTCCTCCTGCCCGGCCTTGGACGACGACATCCGCCGCGAACTCGGGCTCGCCCCCGGCCGTTCCCTCGATGACCAGTTGGCGGACGTCCTTCCGCAGCGGCTGCTGGACCTCGGCGCCTGCGACCCCGCCCGCAGCCCGTCCAGTACGCCCCGCGAGGTGACCGCCCTGCTGGCCGCCGTCTGGCGCGATGAAGCCGGCCCGGCGCTGGCCTGTGCCGAAGTACGGGACCTCATGGAACAGCAGGTGTGGCAGCACCGCCTGGTCTCCGGCTTCCCCGAGCCCAGTGTGCGGATCGCCGGCAAGAGTTAGTAAGGCAGTTAATGCCGACACGGCGATGTCTCTTAGGCGCGGTGCTGAGTTCGGGCACGGATCATCGGCTGCGGACCATCGACATCAGCAGCTGGTGGGTTTCGCCGTCGGCGGCCACGACCAGGCCGCGGCCTGCCTGCCCGACCGGGGCGCCGTCGATCCCGGTGACCACGCAGCCGGCGGCCCGGCACAGGGCGATGCCGGCGGCGAAATGCACGCTCCCCGACAGATCGCCGCCGTCGGTGACGTATGCCGCGCGCTTGCCGGCGGCGACCCAGGCCAACGCCAGCGTCGACGAGACGACGCGGGGCCGGAACCGTTCGACGAACCCGGGGTGGGCCAGCAGGTCCACGGCCCGGAAACCGGGCGCACCGGGGAACGGCGGGTCCAGGTTGACGTCCACGAGGTGACTGGCGGGCGTGGGTGCCAGCTCGGCATCGGCACCGTCATGCCGCACCCAGGCGGTCGCACCGTCGGTGCAGAAGATCTCGCCGCTGAACGGATCGGCCACCGCGGCCGCCCCGTCGCGCAGCGCCACGTTGACGGCCACCAGCGTGGTGCCGACGGCGTAGTTCAGCGTGCCGCACAAGGGGTCCACCAGCCACTGTCGCGCGGACTTCGTGGCGCCCTGCTGCCCGCCCTCTTCGCCGAGGACGGCGTCATCGGGCCGGGCAGTACGAATGACGTGGAGAATCGCCTTCTCGGCCGCCACATCGGCCGCGGTGGCGAAGTCCCCGGCGCCCTTGTCGATGCGGGCCAGCCGCCGGCCGTACATGCCGCGCACGACGTCCGCGCCTGCCCGGGCCGCCGCACTCGCGACCCCCGCATCGTCAAGGCCTGCATAGGAGTTGGACATGTCGCGCAGGATATCGGCGGCACTCAGCACCCTCTCTCAGGGATGGTGCCGACGGCCGGCCAGCCACCTCCGGGCAGCGCCTCCTCCGTGGGACGGCGCTCCCGAACCGGTCCGAGGACTTCGTCGTCCGCTCTGAATCACTTCCGGCCAGTGGAACGTGAGGCCCTCCTCGGTCACCTCATGAGCAAGCACATGGGCTGACGCCCGCGCATTTCGCCGGCGCATTTTTCGAGAGGTGCCCGGTTTTCGAGAGGTGCCCGGCGATTCCAGAGGTGCCCGGCGAGCCGTCCGACCCGCCGGGCACCGCCGTTCTCCACGGCTTCGGTCGTGGGCACGAACCGGCTCCTCAGTTTGTCACCGGGCTACCAACCCGGCCCTGGTCAGCGTGCCTAGCGTGGCGGTCATCCCACCCCAGGAGGACCCACATGCCGATTGACCATGATCATTCCCTCTCCCTACCGGCGGACCATCCGGCGGGCCTCGACGCCATGCTCGCCGACCTCGAAGAACTCGTGACCTGCGAGTCCTACTCCGCCGACCACGCGGCCGTGGCCCGCAGTGCCCAGGTCGTCGCCGCACAGGGCAGCAGGCTGCTCGGCACCCCCGCCCAGACATTGGTGATCGACGGTGTCACCCACGTGCAATGGACCTTCGGAACGCCGCGCCTCCTGCTCCTGGGCCATCACGACACCGTCTGGCCGATCGGCTCCCTCAAGACCCACCCCTGGTCGGTGGAGCAGGGCATCGCCCGCGGCCCCGGCGTCTTCGACATGAAGGCCGGCCTGGTCCAGATGTTCCACGGGCTGGCCTCGCTCCCGTCCCTCGACGGCCTGTGCGTACTGGTCACCGGCGACGAAGAGGTCGGCTCGGGCACCTCCCGCCGGCTCATCGAGGACCTCGCGCGTCGGTGCGCGGCCACCTTCGTCCTCGAACCCTCGGCCCCGGGAGGCGGGTTGAAGACCAGCCGCAAGGGCGTCTCCTCCTACGACATCACGGTGCACGGCCGGGCCGCCCACTCCGGGCTGGAGCCCGAGAAGGGCGTGAACGCGGCCACCGAACTCGCCCACCAGCTCCTCGCCCTGCAGCACATCGCCGACGGCGTCACCGCGCGCACCGGGCCCGGCACGACCCTCACCCCGACGCTGATGTCGGCCGGCACCGCGAGCAACACGGTGCCCGCACGGGCCGAGTTGCACGTGGACGTCCGCGTTCCCAACGCCGCGGCGCAGGAAGCGGTCGACCAGCTCATCCGGACCCTGCAGCCGCAGGTCAGCGGCGCCCGTCTGCAGGTCGACGGCGGCCCCAACCGTCCGCCCCTGGAAGCCGACGCCTCCCGTGAACTGTTCGCCCTGGCCACCGAACAGGCCGCGCGGCTCGGCCTGGGCCCGCTGCAGCAAGCGGCCGTCGGCGGAGCATCGGACGGCAACTACACCGCCGGAGCCGGCTGCCCCACCCTCGACGGACTCGGCGCCGTCGGCGACGGCGCGCACGCCGACCACGAACACGTCCTCACCGCCGCCATGCCGGCCCGCGCCCGGCTGCTGGCCCACCTCGTCGGAGCACTGCGATGAACGGACCCGAGATCCGCGAACTCCACGCGATGGAGGAGTTCGCCACCGCCAGCCATCTCTACGCCGGCATCTGGGGAACGGACGCCGCCGGCCCGCCCGTCTCCGCCGAGGTCATGCGCGCCCTGTCGCACGCCGGCAACTACGTGGCCGGCGCGTACGAGGACGGGCGGCTGGTCGGCGCTTCCGTCGCCTTCTTCGGCGACCCCATAGCCACCACCCTGCACTCCCACATCACCGGCGCTTCCATGGGCCGCGGCATCGGCCTGGCCCTCAAACTGCACCAGCGCCAGTGGGCGCTCGCCCGCGGACTGAAGCGCATCACCTGGACCTACGACCCGCTCATCCGCCGCAACGCCTACTTCAACCTCGTCAAACTCGGCGCCCGCCCCGAGGAGTACCTGACCTCCTTCTACGGCGCCATGGACGACGCCATCAACGGCGGCGACGAGTCCGACCGCGTCCTCACCGCCTGGGACCTGACCGCACCCACCGAAACCCCCGAGCCAGGCAACGCCTCCGCAGGGCTCGCCGGCGCAGCGCACGCCCTACGGAACCGCGGCGGCCGCCCCGAAACCGCACCCGCCGACGCCGCCACCGTCCTCATCGACCTGCCGGACGACATCGAGGCCCTCCGACGGCAGGACCCCGGCGCCGCCCGCGCCTGGCGACTGGCCGTCCGGCACACCCTGGGTGCCCTGCTCGCCGAGGGTGCCCACGTCATCGGCTTCCACGACCGACGCAGCTACGTCGTCCATCGCACCCCCACCTCCACCGCCTGAACCCTCGAACGTCCCACCCCTCAACAGGAGTCACCTGACCATGAAGATCAAGATCTCCGGCATCGAACTGCGCCGGATCGCGATGCCGCTCGTCGCACCGTTCCGCACCTCCTTCGGCGTCGAGACCAGCCGCGACGTACTGGTGGTCCGCGTCGTCACCCCCGACGGCGAGGGCTGGGCCGAATGCGCGGCCATGTCCGAGCCCCGCTACTGCTCCGAGTACGTCGACGGCGCACAGGACGTCCTGCGCAAGTTCCTCATCCCCGCCCTGCCGAAGGACGGCGTGGACGCTGCCGCCGTGGGACGGGTGCTGGAGCCCTTCACCGGCCACCACATGGCGAAGTCCGCGCTGGAGACCGCGGTTCTGGACGCCCAACTCCGCGTCGCGGGCGAGTCCTTCGGCTCCTACCTCGGCGCCGCCCGGGACCGCGTGCCCTGCGGCGTCTCGGTCGGGATCATGAACTCCGTTCCGGAGCTGCTCGACGCCGTCGACCGCTACGTCGCCGAGGGCTACGTCCGCATCAAGCTGAAGATCGAACCCGGCTGGGACATCGAGCCGGTCCGCGCCGTCCGCGAACGCTTCGGCGACGACCTCCTCCTCCAGGTCGACGCCAACGCCGCCTACACCCTCGTGGCCGCCCAGCACCTGGCCACACTCGACGCCTTCGACCTGTTGCTGATCGAACAGCCCCTCGCCAACGACGACATGGTCCAGCACGCCCAGCTCGCCAGAATGCTGCGCACCCCGATCTGCCTGGACGAATCCATCGAGTCCGCCGCCGACGCCGCGGCCGCGATCTCCCTCGGCGCCTGCTCCATCATCAACGTCAAACCGGCCCGGGTCGGCGGCTACCTGGAAGCCCGCCGCATCCACGATCTCGCCCGGGCCCACGGCATCCCCGTCTGGTGCGGCGGCATGCTCGAAACCGGCATCGGCCGCGCCGCCAACGTCGCCCTCGCCGCCCTGCCCGGCTTCACCCTCCCCGGCGACACCTCCGGCTCCCATCGCTACTTCGCCACCGACATCACGCCCCCCTTCGTCCTCTCCGACGGCCACCTCGACGTCCCCACCGGCCCGGGCCTCGGCACCGAGCCGCTCACCGAACTCCTCGACGAGGTCACGACCGCAAGGGAATGGATAGCCCTCTAACGACAGCCAAGGAGGCCCGTCCCCGTCACCGTGCCTGCCAACCACCCGACGGAGAAACAAAGTTGACGTCACGCTGCCTGACTGCCGCTTACACGAGGCGGAGGACCTCGACCGGATCTGGAACCTCTCCTTGACCGGTCCTGCCGTCACCGGTCCTGGCCACGCCGTGCTCGCCCGGCTCGGCGGACGCGGCACAGACCCGCAGCTCCGCTCGGACCGGCCGCTGCCGACCGCACCGCGGTGGCCGCTCCCACCAGTTCCTGGCTGGAACTGACGGAAGGCGGCGACGGCGGCGGAGATGAAGTGCCGAAGGCCCGTTCCAATCGTCATGGTCACGGCGTCCGACGTCCTCCCCAAGCTCTTGCTTGGGGGTTGCCTAGCAAACCCCTGGATTGACTTGGGTTTCGGTGAGGCTTGATCATCGTTGCAGGGCCCAGGGCGGCAACCCGCCCGCTGCTTTCGCGTGATCCGGACGCGCGAAAGCACGGCGGGTGCCGACCCGCAACGGGCAGAAGCGAAGCCGCCCGTCGCTCGTCCACCGATGGCCCCGGCCGGTCCCCAGCCGCCTCGACCACACCCACCGCACCCACCGCACCCACTGCACCGACCCCGCCCCACACGCCGATCACATCGGTCTCGCAAGGACAGGAGCACAACGTGAGCCCAACCAACCCAAGGGTGGCCGTCCTCGGACCCGGCGGCGTCGGCGGTCTGATCGGCGCACTGCTCGCCCGTGACGGACACCGCGTCCTCTGCCTGGCCGGCGAGCAGACCGCAGACACGCTGCGCAGGGACGGCCTGCGCGTCGAGAGCACCCAGTACGGGAACTTCACCGCAGAGGTGGAGGCCAATACCTGTCTGCGTGAGCCGGTGGACGCCGTCTTCGTCACGGTCAAACAGACCGCCCTGGACGAGGCGCTGGAGCGGGTACCGGCCGACAGCCTCGGCGACGCGTTGGTGATCCCGTTGCTCAACGGCCTCGACCACCTCGCGGTACTCCGCCGGCGCTACCCCTCGGCCAGGGTCGTCGCAGGCACGATCAAAGTCGAGGCCACCCGCACGGCACCCGGCCGCATCGTCCACACCAGCCCCTTCGCCCACCTCGAACTCGCGGCACCCCCCAACGGGTCCGGGCCGGCGAGCGGCGGGTCCCCGACGCCCCTCGACCGGCTCGCGGACTGTCTGCGGCAGGTCGGTCTCGGGGTGACGCTGCGCACCGACGAGACCGCGATGATCTGGGACAAGCTCGCTTTCCTCGCCCCGTTCGCCCTGCTCACCACCCGCTACGGGGCCGACCTCGGAGCCGTCCGCAGTGAGTGGAGAGCAGAACTGGTCGCCGTGCTCGACGAGATCACCGCCGTGGCGCGGGCCGCCGGCGCGCCGATGACCGTGGAGACCCTGCTGTCGTTCTTCGACGGCGCGCCGGAGGCGATGAAGTCCTCGATGCAGCGTGACGCCGAGGCCGGACGTCCGCTCGAGCTCGACGCCATCGGGGGAGCCGTGCTGCGGGCCGGGACCGCCCACGGCATCGAAACCCCCGCCACGGCCCGCCTGGTGGCAGAGGTGGCCCGTACCGCACACGAGGTGGCGTAATGCAGCGCATCGGCCCGTTGGACGAGGAGCCGCCGGTAAGCGGCTCGGGGCGTGTGACAGCCTGGCCGGACATCGAGGACTTCCTGCGCGCCCGCGGTGCCGGTCGGATGCCCCATCCCGGAGGGACACTCCTGCAACACCTGAGGCGCGTCGCGCACCTACTGGGCGAGTGGGGCGCCGACCCGACCGTGCAGGTCGCGGGGCTGTGCCACGCGGCGTACGGAACCGACGGGTTCGCCCAAACCCTGCTGGACGTCACCGAGCGCCCGGTCCTGGCCCAACTGATCGGCGAACGGGCAGAAGCGCTGGTCCACCTCTACGCCAGCTGCGACCGCGAAGTCGTCTATCCACGGCTGGGGTCCGAACGCCCGATCCGCTTCCGCAACCGCTACACCGGCCAGGACCACACCCCGCCGGAGCCGGACATCCGTGCGTTCCTGGAGATCACCGCCGCCAACGAACTCGACGTGGTGACGCACAACGTCGACTTGGCCGAGCGTTACGGCCCATCCCTCCACCGGCTGTTCGCCCGCTCGTACGACCTGCTGTCCGCCCCGGCCCGGGACGCCTGCGAGCACCACCTCGGCCGGTACGCCGACGGGGTGTAGCCACCCGCACCACCTCCAACGTCATATACAACTACCCTGCCGAGGAACAGAACTGATGGCCTGACAGGAGAAGACCTCGCATGCCAACCAAGCTGACCACGGTCGTCATCGAGGCGTCGGACCCACTGCGCCTGGCCCGCTTCTGGGCACAAGCCCTGGAAGGGGAACCCACCGCCGACGTTTCGATCGCCGACGGCCCGATCGCCGACGGTACGGGCATCCGTCCGCACGGCGGGGGCGACCTCGGCCTGCTGTTCGTCCCCTCCGTACGGCCGAAGACCGCGAAGAACCGGGTACACCTCGATCTCGCGGGTGACGCGGACGAAGTGCGGCGCCTGCTCGCCCTGGGCGCCACCTGCCTGGACATCGGGCAGGGCGCGGTCCCGTGGGAGGTGCTCGCCGACCCGGAAGGCAACGAATTCTGCGTCCTGCCCAGGGCGGACTCCCACGGACGGCTCGCCCAGATATGCCAGGACGCCGCCGATCCGAGCAGCCAGGGCCGGTTCTGGGCGGAGGCGAGCGGCTGGTCCATCGTGGACGAGGGTGACTGGGGTGTCCGTCTCACCTCGGCAGTGGGCGACGGCCCCACGCTGGTCATGGGCCCGCCAGTGGCACCCAAGGCGGGCCCGAACCGCATGCAGCTGGCCCTCACGGCCAGTGCCGACAGCGATCCCTCGGCCGAAGTGAACCGCCTGCTGGACGCCGGCGCCTCACCCGTGGACATCAGAAGGGAAGACATCGGCAGGAACCAGTCACGCCGACAACTGCTCGTCGACCCCGAAGGCAACGAGTTCCTCCTTCTCGGCCCCTCGCAAGCCGAGCAACCGGGCGCTTGACGCAGGAGACGACGCAGGCCACCGGTCACGCCGCATCCAGCGGAGCACACCCCCCTGCTCCAGGAAAGATGACCTAGCCGTCCTCCCGGCCGGGAAGTGGAGCCCCCTGGAGAAAAGCCCGGTAAGCGTCTGCGGCGTCGTCCTCTATGGTCGGCCCTTCCGGTCCGTAGCGGGTGTCGCTCCGGTCGCGTTTCGGTCCAGAGATCCAGAAATCCTCATGGGTTTCGACGTCGTAGAAGTTTGCGGCGGACAAGCCGAGGCCGGTAGCCCGCCGCAGGGTCCGCCCTTGGAAGTAGGCCGTTTTCCAGGTTTTGGAGAAGTCCACCCACCCGATCCACGAGGGTCCGCGATCGGTGTCGTAGCCCGTTTTGAGCTGCACGAACATGATTCTGCGAGGCATGGCCCCAGCTTGACCGATCGTCCTGCTCCAGCAAACCGATTTCGTCGATCGACTTCCCGCATGCCACCGGCACGTCCACCACCGATCGGCTCAGCGGAGTTCGCTCGCCAGCAGGCCCATCGTGAACATGTCGTACCACTTGCCGTCACGGCGGAAGACCTGACGGAGGCGGCCCTCCTCGACGAAGCCGACCTTCTCGTAAACGCTGCGCGCGGCATGGTTCTCCGTGACCACGGTCAGAGTCACCTTGTGCAGGCGCATGTCCTCGAAGCCGTACCGGCACATGGTCCGTACCGCATCAGTGGCGTAGCCCTTGCCCCAATACGCCTTCTCGCCCAGGTAGATATCGAGTTTCGCGATGCCTTTCTCCGGCTCCGCGTCCTGCAGCATGACCAGGCCGATGAGCGTGTCGTCGGCGAGCGCCTCGATACCGAGGAGCACGTCGCCATAAGCGTTGCGGGGGCGCTCCTCCAGCGACCTGCGCACCTGCTCGACCGAGTGGGCATAGGTGTCGTCCATCCACCGCATGACCTCGGGGTCGTGATTCCAGCGCCACAGCGCCTCGGCGTCCGCCGGGCCCATCGCCCGCAGTCTGACCAGTTCTCCGAGTGGCACGCCACCGACCCCTTACACATCCGTGACCTGTGATGAACCCCGAAGTGGTACCACGGCCAAGATCGCTTGCTCAATCGGTTTCCCGGTCAGCCACCAGCGGCCGGTGGCGTGTGGTGCTCACCAGTGGGCCTTGGCGGTGACGGGCATCAGGGAGCGTGCGGCGCACCGAGGTCGTTGGTGCGACAGCGCGGCAAGTCAGCTGACTGATCAGCTGATTGACCTTCCCCTTGGGGAAGGCCGGAGCATCAGCGGCATGCGCTCCCAGCTGCCTTCCTTCCGCCACCAGGAACTCATACGCCAGGCCAGCGAACACCGGCTGGCTCAGAAAGCCCGGAACAGTCGCCCCCGGGCCAACGCGGCCGACAACCGGCTGCCCTCTCCCAGGCGCCTGCTGTCCTGGCTCCGGGGAGAACGGGCCACGGCCCGCACGCATCACCTGTGCCTCACAGGCATGGGAACCTGCCAAGACGCTTCGGCTCTGGAGCACCAACGGCCCCACACGCCCACGACGACGGCACAGTGCAGATGCTGCGGGTTCAGATACGGTTCTGAGGAGACCCCCAGGTGAGCAGTCTGCTCCGCCTCCCAGATGTCGTGATCCTGCACCGCGGCGAACGCACCGGCATCCCAAGGCGCGAGCATGCCCGCGCCCGTGTGAACGGCCGCCACCGCCTCACGGGTGGGCCCCAAGCCGGCTATCCCGCCGCCCTCCCCGTGCTTGTCGCCAGCCCGAGCGGCCGTTCAGATGCCAGGCATCCGTCACCGAGGCCTTCCGGCATCCGCTCCCAACCCTGTCGCGGGCGAAGAGCAGTGCCGTCACGGCTCGTGAAAAGGAAGGAGGCCCGCCTGCCTGGCGGGTGTGTGGGAGTCAGACCGCCGCGTAGGTGCCCCGCCCCGGACGCGTCACCAGCTTCTGCTGCCTCGCTACGCGATCGAGGGTGTTGCGAACCGATTCGATCTGCCCGGGCGTGGCCTCCCGCCCCAGGGCCGCGTTGATCTCGCGGGCCCGCATCGGCACGCTCGAATTCCTGAGCACGGTGAGCGCAGCATCAATGAGGCTTCCCGCGGCCTCGTCAGCCGGCTGGGCGGTGGCAGCCCGCTTCGCAGCCACCTTCTTCGCCTTCGGCTTTGCGGCAGCGGCGGCCTTCTTGGGCGCCTGGTTCGCCTGGCTCGACTTGTCCGGCGTCGCCTTCTTTGCCGTTGCCTTCTTCGCCGTCGCCTTCTTGGTGTTGCGCTTCTTGGCGGTGCTGGACTTGGCGCGCGTAGTGCCTGCGGAACGAGGCTGTGGTACGACAGACGCCGTTCGGGCCGGTTCGTCGGCCGCTTCAGGCGCGACAGCCGGGTCGGACTCGGGCGAGTCCTGGCGGGCGCTGTCTGCCGGTCCGACTGCGGCAGGCTCCTCTTGCGAAAGGGCCGGTGAGGCGGCGGCGGCCGAGGACTGGCTGGCGGGAGCAGCGGTGCCGGACAGGACGCGCAGGTGCTCCAGGGCCTCGCGGGTGGACCGGACGCGTTGGACCACCCCTTCGAGTTGCTCGCGCAACACCCTTTCCTGCTCCTCAAGCCCCGGCAGGGTGCTTTCGAGGTTTTCGATGGTCTGAACGAGAACGGAATCAGTCATGGGAACGGAGTCAGTCATGCGCTTCCTAACCTCACAGCGATGAGCGTGATCGCACGACACCGTACCGTCCCCACAGTCACAAGGCACGAGGTGAGGCGGTGCTCTTTCGTGTGGACAGTGGGATGAGCGGTGTCGGCGATGTCTGCGGTGTCACAGACTACGAGTGGCTTCCCCGGAATTTCGCTTCCAATCACCAACCTTGCTCACCACGGGGTCGGGACCCGCCTTTTCCGGGGGAGCGAATATCCCACTGGCAGCGTGCAGTCGCCAGGCGGCCGACGTCAGGGGCTCGTGAGGATGACCAGTTGCTGGGTCGCTCGGGTCATCGCGACGTAACGGTCGACCGCCCCTTCGATGCCGTCGCCGAACTCTTCCGGGTTGACGAGGACGACCAGGTCGAATTCGAGCCCCTTCGACAGCTCCGGGGTCAGCGCCCGGACGCGGGACGTCGTCCGGAACGTGGGAGCGCCGATGACGCAGGCGATCCCGTCGGCGTGTGCGGCGAGCCAGGTGTCGAGGAGGGAGTCCAGATCGGATGCGGATCCGTGGCGGACGGGGATGCCGTTGCTGCGGATGGAGGTCGGCACGTTGGCGTCGGGGAGTACGGTGCGGATGACTGGTTCGGCTTGCGCCATGACTTCTTCCGGCGTGCGGTAGTTGATGCTCAGGGAGGCGAGGTTGATCCGGTCGAGGCCGATCCGTTCGAGCCGTTCCTGCCAGGTCTCCGTGAACCCGTGCCTGGCCTGGGCGCGGTCCCCGACGATGGTGAAGCTCCGGGACGGGCAGCGCAGCAGCAGCATCTGCCACTCGGCGTCGGTCAGTTCCTGCGCCTCGTCCACGACGATGTGCGCGAACGGGCCGGCGAGCCGGTCCAGGTCGGCCGTGGGCAGTTCGGACTCGTCGACCAGGCTGACCTGGGCGTCCGCGCCGCGCAGCATCCTCACCAGGCCTTCGCCGTCGTCACCGTCCGCACCGGAGTCGGCCGCGGCCTCGATCAGGTTGTCGACGACCTGCGTCATGCGCTCGCGCTGGGCGGCGAGGATGGCCTCGTGCCGGCGCTTGCGCCGGGCCACCTCCGGGTCGCCGAGCCGCTGCCGTGCCGCGTCCAGGAGCGGCAGGTCGGACACCGTCCAGGCCTGGGGGGCGTCCTTGCGCTGCAGCTTGCGGATCTCGTCGCGGCTGAGCCAGGGAGCGCACATCCGTAGGTAGGCGGGTACCGACCACAGGTCGCCGACGAGGTCGGCCGCTTCGAGCAGCGGCCATGCGCGGTTGAGGGTGGTGACCAGCTCTTCGTCGTGCGCCAGCGACTTCCGGAAGAGGTCGGGCGAGACGTCAACGTTGAGCTTGTCCAGCAGTATGGTGACCAGTTCCGCCCAGACCTGCTCGCGCGCCTCGTTGTGCGGAGTGCCTGGTTCTGGTGCGTCGAACGCCTCGGCCCAGTCGTCGGCGCTCAGCCAGATGTCGGACCAGTCGGTCGTGACCGTCATCCCCTCGGCGGGCGGCTCCTCGTAGAACCTGACGGCCGTCTCGATCGCCTTCACCATGTCCGCGGACGACTTCAGGCGGGCCACGTCCGTGTCGGCCTCAACGGCTGCGGTGGCTCCCTCGGTGACGAGGTCCCGCAGGGTGGCCGTCTGCACGCCCTCCTCTCCGAGACTGGGCAGGACGTCGGCGACGTAGGCCAGGTAGGGCCGGTGCGGTCCGACGAACAGCACCCCACCCCGGCGGTGGTGACTGAGGCGAGGGTCGGAGTAGAGGAGGTAGGCGGAGCGGTGCAGTGCGACGACGGTCTTGCCGGTACCCGGACCGCCGTCCACGACGAGCGCGCCGCGGGACCCCGCGCGGATGATGGCGTCCTGGTCGGCCTGGATGGTGCCGAGCACGTCGCGCATCCTTGCCGAGCGGTTGCTGCCCAGGCTGGCGATGAAGGCCGACTGGTCGTCGAGCGCGGCGTGCCGGTCAAGCCCGTCAGCGGTGAACACCTCGTCCCAGTAGTCGCTGATCCGGCCGTGGGTCCAGCGGTACCTGCGGCGGCTGGCCAGACCCATCGGGTTGGCGTGGGTGGCTCCGAAGAACGGTTCGGCGGCGGGGGAGCGCCAGTCGACCAGCAGCCGACGCCCTGTGCTGTCGGTGAGGCCAAGTCGTCCTATGTACACGGGCTCGGGGTGGTCCGCGCTGACCATGTGCCCGAGGCACAGGTCCAAGCCGAAGCGACGAAGTGCGCGTAGGCGAGCGGTCAGCCGGTGGATCTCCGTGTCCCGGTCCATCGCCTGCCGGCCCATGCCGCCGGGCGCCTTGCGCTCGGCATCGAGGCGGTCGGACAGCTCGGCGATCGTCTGCTCAAGGCTCTCCGCGATGGCCGCGAAGTGCTGCTCGTCGCCGGCGATCAGCGCCGGGTCGGCCTTGGGGGAGAGATGGTCGGGAAGGTCAAACACGCTGGTGGTCAGCGGGTTCACGGCATTGGCTCCGATCTGAGGTCGCTTCGCTCGCGACCGTTGCGCGCGGCAAGGAGTCTGGAACTGGTGTGACGAGCCTGGTGGCCGTGACGTCGTGACGCCGTGACGCCTTGAGGCCAAGACGCCGTGACGCTTCGGCCGGCGTGGCCCCGTGGCGTTGTCGGTTGTTCGGTTCAGCTCGCCAGGGGTTGCAGGTGCTTGGGTTCCGGATACGTCGACAACAACACCCGCACTGTGCGACACCCATTTGTCGTAGGTTTTGGCTTCGGCCGGTGATTCTGCGGCATGAAGGGGGCCTTGCCGCAAGGCCCCCCGTGCGCTATATGTTGAGAGTGGCAAGGAGTGGGTAACTCCTTGCCTTTGTCTTTTGCCTGCCCGGTCCGCCCGGTGAAGGCGGCCCCCCTCGCCGACGTGGGCGTCGTCCTGGCCACCACCATCGATCCGACCCGGCTTCCGGCGGAGGTACGCGCGGGCCTCGGCGCCGCGGAAACCCCCCATCAGGCTTGGCGGGAAGCCCGCACCGCCCTCCGTCTCCTTCGTTCGGACTCGCGGAGGCCCTTCAGCCTTGCGGGAGGCACTTCGGTCTCGTGGCGGCACTTGCCAAGGCCACCCGAACATCCCCTATCCTCGTACAGTGTACGTAATAAGGAGGGGGAACATGTCCGCACGCATGTCCGCACGCATGCCTGGCACCACGGCCAGGCCGTCCTGGGTGCCGCCTAAGGGAAAGCCGCCACTGTCCTCACGGATGATGAGGGCGACGTGGCGCGGTCTCCCGGCCAAACTGCATGACGCCGGATGGGAGCCGGGACTGGTCGTGCCGGCCGCCGACGGCACTCCGCTGATCACGGACCACTACTTCCCGCGTGCCGAGGGCGACTTCCCCACCCTCCTGGTGCGCTCGCCGTACGGCAGGGGCCTGCCGTGGTCCCCCATGTACGGCATGCTCTTCGCCGAACAGGGCTTCCACGTGGTCCTGCAGAGCTGCCGCGGTACCGGCGGCTCAGGCGGTGAGTTCGGTCCGTGGCGCGACGAGGCCGCCGACGGCCAGGCCACGGTGTCCTGGCTGCGCGAGCAGCCCTGGTTCAACGGAACACTGGGGACGGTCGGACCCAGTTACCTCGGATACGTGCAGTGGGCCCTTGCCGCGGACCCGCCACCGGAGCTGAAGGCGATGGTGGTGCAGATGGGGTTGCACGATCCATGTGCCTTCTTCTACACGGACGGTGTGCTCCACCTGGAGAACGCCCTGGCCGTCGGCGCAGGCATGACGTATCAGCACCAAGGCATCGCACCGCTGCTGAAAGCGAGCCTGCGTCTGCACAGACGCCTGCGCGAGATCACCACCGCGCGGCCGCTGCGCGGCGCACACGTAGCAGCGCTTGGCGAAATCCCTTGGTTGGACGACGTATTGACGCACCCGGATGCCGATGATGCGTACTGGCACGGCACATCGGTGGCCGAGTCAGCGGATCGACTGAAGGTGCCCACAAGCCTGATCGGCGGGTGGCACGACGTGCTGCTCGACCAGAACCTCGAACAGTACGGCCGACTGCGCCGGGCCGGCTGCGAGACCGCCCTGCTCCTCGGCCCCTGGACCCACACCTCCGCGATGCAACAAGGGTGGCCGGAGGTGTTCGCCGAGAGCCTCGCCTGGCTGCGCGCCCACCTGAACGGCGATCCCTCCGGCCTCCGCCCCACAAGGGTGCGCGTGCACGTCGGTGGCGAAGACGGTTGGCGGGACATCGATGACTGGCCGCCGGCCCCGGCCGTCACGCCATGGTTTCCCCTCGCGCAGGGCCTTCTCACCCAGCAGGCACCCACGGACTGCGCACCACTGACGTCGTTCCGATACGACCCGGGTGACCCTACCCCGTCCGTTGGCGGCCCTCTGCTCTCCCGCACCGCCGGCCCTCGCGACAACGGCACCCTGGAGGCACGCGACGACGTACTGACGTTCACCGGCCCGCCGCTCACCGAGCCCGTGGACATACTCGGCCCGGTCTCCGCGCGGTTGACCATCTCCACGGACACCGGCCACGCCGACGTCTTCACCCGCCTGTGCGACGTGGACCCCCAAGGCCGCTCCGTAAACATCTGTGACGGGCTGGGCCGGCTGCGGACAGGCGAACAGACGCCCTCGGAGGTCACCGTGCCGATGAGCTCCACCGCCCACCGCTTCGCCGCCGGCCACCGCATACGCTGGCAGATCAGCGGAGGCGCCCATCCGCGCTACGTCCGCAACCTCGGCACCGGGGAATCGCCGTTGGACACCACCACTTCCGTACCGGTGCGCATCACGCTCCACACGGACTCGGCATTGATGCTGCCCCGCGGCTTCGGACCCACGTAGTTCTCCAGCCCGGCGGGGATGGCTGACGAGCCGGGCCGACTGGCCCGGCTCACTCCGCGTATCGACAGCTATGACGGGTTCCCCGGATCTGTCGGGGCGTCATCATGAGGTCAGTGAGCGGATGATCCCGTGGATCTTCGTTCTCCTGCATTACCTGCTGTGCTGGGGAAGGCTGCTCGCAGGAGCTACCCGAGTGATGACGCGCGCACGTGCTTACCTCACACTGCCTTCTGAACGAGCCGCTGGGTCTGCGACGCGGTGACGCGCCTGACGATGAGGACCAGCAGGACACCGGCGGCTGCATCGAGCACCGTGCTCAGGGTGGACAGTTTCGCGGCGCTCAGCAGACTCTCCTCGGTGATCTCCTCGGACAGGTAGATCCGCGTGACGGCCCGGCCGATGACGGTGCTCACCAAGAGCGGCGCCCACCAGGCCATGACCAGGCCACTGGAAACCGGCCGCCGAGTTGCGCTGGCCCGCCAGATGTCCGACAGGACCTGGTACGGAACCCACAGGTTGGCCACCGGGGTGAACCAACCGGCCACGACCCAGCCCCGGGCTCGACGCTGCCCGTCGGCACCGCCCAACAACTCGGCGTTGACCCGCGCCCGCCACAACCAGACCAGGAACACCACACCGGCCGAGATCCACACCACGACCGTCGGGATCGACACCAACTGCCCGAACGAGTCGGCCGCTTCGAGGTCCGCGATCGTCGCCGCCCCGGCCTTGTAGTCGTGGACCACCAGGTAGTTGCGCCAGTCGGACACCGAGCCCAAGACCTCACCCACGAGCACCAGCAAGATCAGTGTCGCCGCTGCGGTGGCCGGGCCGGTCACCCTCCTGGACCGTTCCGGACCGGCCGGGGCCGTGCTCGCCGGCGTAGCCTGCTGTGGATCGTCCATGATTCCCCCGAATCCCGCGCAATCGCAGAACAATCCTTGGGGCGGATGCTACTCCTCGGCGCCTCACGCGTCCCCCTCTCTCCACTTTCAGGGGCGTATTCGGGGACCTCTGCCCGCCGCCCCAGAACGGTGAAAGTACCGCGGAGGCAGTACCGAGGTGATCTCCGCCGCGGCTGCCCGACCGGGTGGGCGAGCCGGGACAGGCCGGCCCGGCCTTGACCGGCGGGCAGCCCGGGCCCGGGCACGGCCCTCAGCCATGCCGCGACGGCGGTGCGGACCGGCTCGGACCGGCTTGGCCTCAGCCATAGGACGGTTCGGTCAGTGGTCGAAGAGCGGCAGTGCCCGGAACACGAGCCAGGACAGCAGGGCCAGGGCCACGACCAGCGCAAAGCCCTTCCACAATGCCGTCTGCATGGCGACGACGCCCTTCCAGACCAACATCCGTCTACGGACCCCTACCGACGCCAGAGCGGCCTTCACGGCGCGGACCACCTGGTGCGCGGGCGTGCTCAGGGGGGTCATCCAGGTCCGACCGGCCTTTCGCACGCCGGCCGTGAGGGACGCGAGCGCGCCTCGTCGGGTCGTGGTGCCGGGCCCGGGCCCCACCGGGTGCACCTTGGGCGTCCCCTCAGGGGCGAAGGCGATGACGGCGGAGATCCAGGAGTCGCCCGCGACCACCTCGTCCAGTCGGGACGGCGTCGGCAGATGTTCGTCCAGCCGCGCGGCCACGTCCGGCTGTCCGCCGGGCGCCAGCAGGACCAGCTTCCGCGCGGGCTGAGTGGCACGGGCCTGCTCGACCTCCCACCACAGTCCCTCGCCCGACCCCAGGCCCAGCACGATGAGTTGGGACAGTTCCATCAGCCGCAGGACCACAGGCTGCCAGTCGTCCTGCGGCAGATAGAACCGTGCCGCGCCCAGGCGCGGCAGCGGCTCCCCGGGTTTGCCCACCGCAATGACGGGGCCGAAGGCGCTCAACGCCCCGGCGAGCTGCTCCTCCCGCGAATGGATGTTGACCGGCACCCCGTCGTCGACCGAGGCCGCCGTGTCGTCGTCGGCGAAGCTGCGCAGGTAGAGCACGGGCTTACGGCCGTCGGCCAGCAAGGCCTGGGCCGCACTGCGCGCCGAGCGGGGGCGGCAGTGGCGCAGGATCAGGACACTGGCGCCCAGCGCGACCAGGCCACCGAGCAGCAAGAGCACCTGGGTCTCCAGCGGCATCGTGTAGCCCCGCTGCTCCGACGTGGCGGCCGCGACGGAGCCCGTCGCGAACAGCCCGTATCCGACCCAGCTGCCCGCCAGGAACACCGGTCGCCGCCACCACGGTTGATGCGGGACGAACTGGCTGACCACCTCGACGATCTCCGCGGCGCCGGACCGGCGACGCCGTCGCAGCCGGAGCACCGGCACAAGTAGCGCCCCGGCGGGCACCGCCCAGTACAGCGCGACCGCGGTCGACGAGCTGAGTTCCCGGTCGAGCCGCGCCTGATCCCGTTCGATCTCCGTCGCCAGCCCTGCGACCTCCTTGCGGGCCAGGGAAACCCTGCCTTGGTCGGCGTGTTCGGCGGCGGAGGAGATCACGGAACGGCTTCTCCCGGAGGGGGCGTTCTCGCTGAACCACGCGTCGATGCGCCGGATTTGCGCGCGTGCGGGCTCCTCTTCGTCGGCGTAGCGGTCCAGGGCCGCGACGAACGCTGCGGCCTGCGTAGGGGCCTCGCGGAAACGGTCACGGGCCCGCAGGTCCAGACATGCGGTGACCGCCAAGTGCAACGCGATGTAGATCGTGACGGCCGCGATCGCCGTGACCAGTCGGGCGATCGCCCGTAAACCGGAGGACACCCCAACCCCCTTGATTCCTTTGGCAGATCACCGCCGTCAGGCGCCGATTGCGTCCAGTGGTACCACCTCGGCCCACAGGCCGTCGCCGGTTTCCGGTCACAGCCCTGACGCAAGCTCCACCGGGAGGCCCCTTCCAGTGGGTCGAGTCGACGTAAGAGCGCGCTCGTGCCACGCGCCGGACCACGCAACCTTCGCGCGCGGCCATTCGGATGACGCTTCTCCGGAGACATTGCCGGTCCCGTCACCCTGGTGGGTTACTTGGTGCGTCCAATCCGGTGAGCCGCCCATCTTCTCCGGGGGAGCAAGTGACGGCGGTCTCTGTTCGCTTGCCGGTTTGGAGCCCCAGCCCCGCACCGGTCCCACGACGGCGATCCCTTACCGGTTCCCTCGGCAGGGGACCTGCGTCGTCCACCTGTGCTGCGTGTCAGCAGGGGTGGGAGCAGCGGCTCGCATGACCGCTTGGGGGCGTCATGCCAACTGCCCGTGTTCTTCGGTCGGCACTCGTCGTCTGTTCCCTGACCGCGGCTCTGCTGGCCGTACCGGTCACCGCCCATGCCCAGATCCCTGTTCTGTGCAGCGAAAGCGCGCTGGTGGCCGCCGTCAACGCGGCGAACGCGGCAGGCGGAGAAACCCTGGCCCTGGCTCCGTTCTGCACGTACTCGCTCACCACTGCTCACGGCAGTGCGTCGGACGGGCCGGTCGGGCTGCCACCCATCACCACCTCGATCACCATGGCGGGGCTGGGAACGGTCATCGCCCGTGACCCGTCAGCACCGGCCTTCCGGGTGCTGGAGGTCCAGGGCGACGGCAACGTTCCGGGAGCCAACGGCCAGCTCACACTGGCCGCGATCACCATCCGGGGCGGTAACGCGCCCGCTCCCTACCCTGGCGGCGGCATCACCGACCGAGGCGGCGCGGTGACCCTGGTGTCCAGTTCGGTCACCGGCAACAGCGCCGTGGCCGGCGGCGGCATCTACGTCGACAACGGGTCGGTGTCCCTGACGGCCAGCAGCGTCACCGGAAACTCCGCCACCTCCGCCGGTGGCGGCATCTACCGCAACTCCGGCCTGGTGAGCCTGCTGGTCAGCGACGTCAGCCGGAACGCGCCCAACAACTGCGCCCCCGCGGGGAGCATCCCGGGCTGCGCGGGCTGACGGCTCCGCCTGACCGGTACCACCTGACAGCCGGACGGCACCACCGGCTCGCCGCGGCATCCGGCCCGGCGCATCGCCGTGCACAGCAGAGCGCCCGGTCCCACGGGCCATCCACCCGTCCCTCCATGACGAGAAGAGGCAATCATGCCCATCAGCCCCAACCAAGGCTCCACCGGTGGTGGGACAACCGTCACCATCACCGGTACCAACCTCGCCGGCGCCACTGCCGTCCACTTCGGTACGAAGCTGGGCACGATCACGGCCAACACCCCCACCTCGGTCACGGTCATCTCCCCCTCCGGGACGGGGACGGTCAACGTCACCGTGACCACACCAGGCGGGACCAGCAACCCGCTGCCCTTCTTCTACGTCGGGGCGCCGTTCAAGTCGAGCCTGAGTCCGGTCACCGGCCCCACCGCGGGCGGCGATACCGTCACCATCACTGGTACCGGGTTGTCCACGGCCACCTCCGTCGCCTTCGGCGCGGCCTCCGCGGCGCCGACCGTGGTCAACGACAGCCAGCTCACCGTCACCGTGCCGCCCGGGGCGGCGGCAGGGTCGGTCGGCGTCAGCGTGACCACTGCGGGCGGCACCAACAACGGGCTGTCGTACACCTACGTCGACGCTCCCACCGTCATCTCCCTGACACCGACGGCCGGGCCGACTTCCGGCGGGACCGGAGTGACCATCACCGGCACCCAGCTGACCACCACACAGTCGGTCTCCTTCGGCGGTGCCCCGGCGCCGTTCGACGTCATCAATGACACCACCATCTCGGCCGTCACCCCGCCCGGTCCCGCCGGCGCCGTGGACGTGACGGTCGTCACCACAGGCGGAGCAGCAACCGCTGCGGGCGCCTTCACGTACACCGCAGGGCCCGGCATCTGACATACGGGTCGCTGAGCCTGGCCCCCCGGCCAGGCGCGCGGGGGCCTCCCCGGATCCCCCCAACCCTCACCGGGCAGGCCCCCGCGCATTCCCCTCGTCACAGGCACCGGACCGGCCTTCTCGCGGGCCCGGCGCTCGCACCGGCCGGCACATTCCCGAAGGAGCGGACCCCTTGAACGCCTCCCGATACCTGCCGAAGAGGTCCTCCGCGCTGGCCGTGCCCCCGCCCACCGTCCTCTCCGTATCGCCCGGTTCGGGGTCCGTCGCGGGAGGGACGAGCGTGACGGTGACCGGCACGAACTTCTCCGGAGCCAGCAATGTGCGCTTCGGGGCGAACGCGGCAATGTCCTTCACGGTCGACTCCGATACCCGGATCACCGCCGTCGCGCCGCCCGGGACCGGGACGGTTCAGGTGACCGTCACCACCCCCGCGGGCATCAGCTCTCAGTTCGTCACGTACGCGTACACGCAGGTGACCGGGCCGGTGCTGAGTTCCGTGACCCCGCCGTCCGGTCCGGCTGCGGGTGGGACGGCGGTGACGCTGACGGGATCGGGACTGTCCAGTACGACGGCGGTGCGGTTCGGTTCGACGGTTGCGCCCTCGTTCACGGTGGTCTCCGACACACAGGTCACGGCGGTGGCCCCGGCGGGTTCGGGCACCGTGCAGATCACGGTGACGACGTCCGGTGGGACGAGCAACGGGGTGGCGTACGCATACGGGTCGGTACCCGTCGTCAGCGGTGCGAGCCCGAATCAGGGGCCAGTCTTCGGTGGGAACACCGTGATCCTGACCGGCAGTAACTTCTTGGGAGCGACTGCGGTCACCTTCGGCACCACAACAGCCACCAGCTTCACGGTCGACTCCCCGACCCGGATCAGCGCTGTCGTTCCCCCAGGAGCGGCCGGAGCGGTGCAGATCACCGTCACCGGTCCCGGCGGAACGAGCGCTCCCGGTGCTACGTACTTCTACCTCGCCGCTCCGGTCCTCAGCAGCGTCACACCGGCGTCAGGCCCCCTGGGCGGCGGCATCAGCGTGACGTTGACGGGCAGCCACTTCCTCAACGCGACAGCGGTGCGTTTTGGAGCTGCGGCAGCCTCCTTCACGGTCGTCTCGGACACCCGGATCACCGCGGTCGTGCCGCCGGCCTCCACCGCCGGTGCGGTCCAGGTGACCGTCACCACTCCTGGCGGGACCGGCGGAGACCTCACCTATGAGTACCTCGCGGCACCCGTATTGACGGCGCTGAGCCCGGTAGTAGGGCCCGTGTCCGGTGGTGACATCGTCACGCTGACCGGCAGTGGGTTCGCCCGGACGACATCGGTGCGCTTCGGCACCGTGACCGCCGCGTTCACCGTGGTCTCCGACACCGCGCTCACCGCCACGGCCCCGCCCGGACCACCAGGGCCGGTCGGCGTCACCGTCACCACCCCGGGCGGTACCAGCCCCGCCCGGACCTACTCCCGAGTACCTCCCCCCACCATCTGAGCCCGTCATGCAAGAGGTGACGCATGAGGAAGACGAAAGAGCGAAGCGAGAGGGTCGCCGCCCTCCGCGCCGATTACCGCAGTGAGCTGGCCGAAGGCCTGGAGCGGTTCTTCGAACCCCGGCGAACAGTGTGCCCCTGGTGCGCCTCCGACCGTCTGCGCCGGCGGCTGCGCAGCCCCGATCACCTCCAGCAGAAACCGGGGGTCTTCGTGCTCGATCAGTGTTGCGGCTGCGGGCACGTCTTCCAGAATCCCAGGCTCAATGCGCAGGGGCTGGAGTTCTACTACCGGGACTGCTACGACGGCCTGGGACAGGCGACGATGGCGCGACTGGCCTCCTCGCCCCTCGCGAACAGGCTCTACCGGTCACGCGCCCGCGCGCTGCTGCCGCACGGCCGCCCGGCACTGTGGCTGGACGTGGGAACCGGCCAAGGCCACTTCTGCGCCGTGGCCCGAAGGATTCATCCCGACACCGAGTTCCATGGACTCGACCAGGGCGAGGGCGTGCTGCGCGCCGCACGTGAGGGCCGCATCGCACGGGCCTACCGAGGCTCCTTCACCGAACTGAGCCAGCGGCTCGCCGGACGGTACGACGCGGTGAGCATGTACCACTACCTCGAACACACTCCGGCACCGCGACGAGAACTGGCCGCAGCGCACCGGGCGCTCCGCGTGGGCGGCCATCTGCTGATCGAGGTCCCCGACCCCCAGTCCCTCTCCGCCCGTCTGCTCGGCCGCTGGTGGGGTCCTTGGCTGCAGCCCCAGCACCTGCATCTCCTTCCGCTGGCGAACCTCTGCGAGGCGTTGGGTGAGCACGGGTTCACGGTGGTGTCCGTCGATCGGCGTGAGCCACACGTACCCACCGACCTCACCTCCGCGGCGGCCAACCTGCTCAAGGCCGTTCTGCCGCCCGAGGATCTGCCCTGGAGGCCCAGGAGACCGGGCCCGTTCAGTCGCTGGTCCCGCAGAGCGATGTTGCTGCAGACCGCACCCAACCTGGTCGTCCTTTTCGCACTGGACCTTCTGTTGGCGCCCCTCATCCGCCGCACCCGGCTGTCCAACGCCTACCGGGTGATCGCGCGCCGTAACTGATCAAGCGCAACACGCCCGCCAATGAAGGGAGTTGGCCATGCGTGTACTCATTGCTTCCGCGGGTTCGCACGGGGACGTGGCCCCGTACACCGGCCTGGGGACGCGTCTGACGGCAGCCGGGCACGAGGTGGTGGTGGCGACGCACGAGCGCTCCGCCGCGCTGGTCCGCCGCTGTGGACTCGGCTTTCTTCCGCTGCCGCTCGACCAGGGCACGACAACCGGCCCCGGCACGCGGCGCTCACCACCCAAGGCCGGCCTCTCCGCGAGCCAACAGCTCCGTATAGTACGGGAGTTGGGACCGGCGATGGCTGATGCGCTGGCGGATGCCTGTGCGGCCGGTGCGGAGATCCTGCTCTTCTCCAGCGGCCTGGCACCCTTGGCGCTGGTGGCAGCGGCAGGAGTGGGGCTGCCCAGTATGGGAGTCTTCCTGCAACCGCTGGCTCCCACCAAGGAGTTCCCCCCGGTCGTCTCCGGCCTCCCGTCGTTGGGACCGCTGGGCAACCGGGCGGCAGGCCACTGCGCCCAGTCATTGCTGGTCCGCCTCTACGCACCGGGGGCGCGCCATCTGCGGCGGCGGCTGCACGTCACGGCGCACGCCGTTGAGCGAAGACGGGCGGCATCGCCCGTCTACCACGGTTTCAGCCCCAGGGTCGTACCGAGACCTTCCGACTGGCGGCCGGGCATGGAGGTGGTGGGGTACTGGTGGCCGGCCGAGGAGCCCGACTGGACGCCGGATCCCGGACTGGCCGATTTCCTGGGGGCCGGACCGCCGCCGGTCTACGTGGGCTTCGGCAGCATGAACCTCGGAGACCCGGAGGACCTCGGGCGTCTGGTGGCACGTGCCTTGCGGCTCGCCGGGGTACGCGGTGTGGTGCAGGCGGGCCGGGCCGGCCTGTCCCTCCACGGGGACGATGTGCTGACGATCGGTGCCGTTCCGCACGCACAGCTGTTTCCGCAGGTGGCAGCCGTGATACACCACGCGGGAGCAGGCACCACGGCGGCCGGCCTGCGGGCCGGGGTGCCGGCGGTGCCGGTGCCTGTGATGCTGGACCAGCCGTTCTGGGCGTCCCGTTTGAGGGACCTCGGTGTCAGTCCCGGTGTGCTGCCGGTGCGGCGACTCTCAGCGGAGAGACTGGCGGAAGCCGTGCGGCGCGCCGTACGCGATCCTTGGTACCGCCACCGCGCGCGGCGCCTGTCCGCGCTGATCGCAGCGGAGGACGGCGCCGGACGGGTCCTGGCAGCCGTCGAGCACAGCGACTGAACCACCGTGTCGTTTGCCGGCGTTGGGCCTTAGGCCAAACGGGTGTCTTGTGGTCGGTACCGTTACCTGAGCCGGTCCGCGTTGGTTTACTTGCTTCATCCGAACCGGCGGGCCGCCCATCCCTTCCCCGGGAAGTCGGCGTCCTGACGCCCGCCCGCTCGCGCTCCCAACAGGCAAGCCCTTGGCGGCCGTTGCCCGCTTTCCCGCAGGCCCTTGGAAGGGACCCGGTGTTCCTCCGGCACCCATCATCCTTGCCGCTCGGCGAGGACGACACCTGTAGGGAGTTCCCCCATGAACCGTGTCCGTATCGCTGCCGCCACCGGGACGTCCGCCGTCGCCATAGCTCTCGCCCTGGGCGTTGCCCCCATGGCATCGGCCGCGCCCGCCAAGGCCGCTGTCTCGGCCTGCGTGAGCGACCTCGAGGCCGCCCAGAACTCCAACAACGCGGCCATCGCGGCGGACCAGGCCAACAACACCAACGCCGCCCGCGTCCAGAACCTGTCCACCACCACCTCGCTGCTCTCGGCGGCGATCGACTGCCTCGGGCAGCCGTCGGGGGTGACGGCCAACGTCCTCACCGCCACGACCAGTAACGTCTCCGCGACGGTGTTCAACCTGCTGGGGGCTTCGGCTGCCGCCCTGAATGCGGAGCAATCGACTGCCGCGGCTATCACCAGCGCTCTGGCCAACGCAAGCTGACCTTTCCGTACATAGCTGGGGGCCCGGGCCGTATGCCCGGGCCCCCACCGCGTTTTCCCTCGGGTTGTCATCGCGCGGAAATGCGCGCTGCGCCGATCGAGTGGGCCGATGTCAAGGACATTGCCCACGGAAAACCCTTCTGGGTTACTGGGGGATGCCTGGTCGGTGGGCCGTCCATCCCCCTCGGGCTTCAGTGGTCGGTCCGCCCGCCAGCCCCCTGCGTGCAGGGCTGTGAGGGAAACCCCGACAGCGTGACGGCCCTCGCACCTCACGAGTGTGTGAACAGGCCTTCTGCGCGCCGCCGGTGTTCTCCTCCGGTACGGCCGGCTGCTGCCAGTGCCCGGATTCCGGGCTCGTGAACCGCATCGTCGCGAGCCGAGCCGGGCGACAACCCGCAGACAGCAGGAGGACTTTCATGTGCACATGCACGAACCAGCCGAATCCGCAGGCGGCCCAGGCGCTGCTCCCGACTCCCCAGCTCTCTCAGCTCCAGCCCCCGCAGATCAAGTTTCCGGGGCTCGGCCCGGTTCTGATCGCCCTGCTGCCCAACTCGGGACCGGTCGACGGTGGTAACACCGTGACGCTGTTCGGACTGGGGCTGGCCGGAACGACCAGCGTGCTGTTCGGGGAGGAAGAGGCGACCATCGTCGGGCAGGATCCCTTCGGGCTGACCGTCACGGTGCAGCCCCCGCCGCAGGACGCAGGTGCCGTGCAGGTCACCGCCACGAACGCGGTGGGCACCACCAACCCGGTGACCTACGTCTACGTCGAGCAGGCCCCTCCGCCCGAGCCGCAGGCGACCGCGATCATCCCCATCTCCGGTCCGTCCGGGGGCGGCACCCTGTTCACCATCGTCGGCTCCGGTCTGCAGAACGCGACCGTGACGTTCGGGGACACGCCCGCGACGGTCCTGGGCGCCGACCCCTCCGGCACGTTCCTGTTCGGTATCACTCCGGCCGGCCCCGACGGCGGCGGCAACGTCCCGGTCGAGGTGACCACACCGGGAGGCAGCGCCACTGTCCCCGGCGGGTTCACCTACCTGTGAGGTAGCGGATTTCCCCAGGGGCATCGCCCCGGGCGTGGTGTCCCCGTCGTCCGGCCCCCGTCCCCCTCCGGGACGGGGGCCGGGCCTTTGCCGGGCACCACGCGGCGTCCTAGCGCACGGAGCCGGCATTCGGAGGGAGGTAGCGCCGGACCTCGTCCAGCGAGGGACGCCCGGCGACGTCGTGCAACTCGGACAGCGACATCCCGGCGTCCGCCATCCACGTCAGTCCGGTGGGCCGCAGGTCGTTGCGCAGCAGGAACTCGTGCCCCAGCTCCACGACGACGTCGTCCCAATTCGTCGCCTCCCTCAGCAGCGGGGTGGAAAAGCGGCCACCGGACGGTTCGGTGAACAGCCGGGTTTGCGGTGCTTGGCGTGCCGCCTGCAACCGCCGGGCCAGCAGCATCCGTGCCGCGGGACGCAGCGGCACCGCTCGCCGGTGCCGGTTGCGGCACGCGCATTCGGTCAGGCCGTCCGGCACGAAGACGGTGTGCCGGCTCACGTTCCAGGTCCAGGTCGCCGGGTCGATGTCCTGGGCGCGCAGGGCGGACACCTCACTGAAGCGGGTGCCCGTCCAGGCCGTGAAGCGCACGATGTCGCCCCAGCCCTGGTAGCCGTCCGAGGACTGCTGGACGAGCCTGGCCGCCAGGAGGTCGAGCGCCGCCGGGTCAGGCAGCGCCAGCGACCGCGGTGTGGTGCGTTCGCGCTGGGCACACTGGTATTCCCGCTGCCAGCCGGCGATGCGCGCGGGATTGGCGTCGAGGATCCCGTCGTGCACGGCCTGTTCGAGGACCCGCACCAGCACCGCCAGGCTGTTCTTCACCGTCGACAGCCCGTACTCGTCCGCGATCCAGCAGTGCAGCGCCCGGTTGACGTCCCGTCGGGTCATCTTCCCTACCGGGACGTGTCCCAGGCTCGGGAGGACCCGCAGCCGCCATCCGGCCTCGTACGGACACATGGTGAGGGGCTCCAGCCCGTGCATCGCGGCCGCCCACCGATATCCCCCGTACTCGGCGAGTGACATCCTGCGGCTGTCGACCGCGCGGGAAGACCGCGCCGGGAAAACAATCGTCATTCTCCAATTACCCTTGTCTGATGGGGTGTTGTCGGGCGGTGCTGGGATGGCGGGAATTATTCGTACGTGGTGAAGGCGACGCCCGGCCGTGGGTACTTCAGAAAGATGTGCTATGCCGCGTCACAGGTCGGCGGTACCGCCTGGGTAACGTCCTGAGGCAACCGATTTCGTCGTGCCTGAGCTCCCTGCGCGCGAATCCGCAGCGGCGAGTTGGCGGTGGCGCACGTCATCTTTTCGCCGCAGCGCTGGAGGAGGCATGGCGGCGCTACATCGGTCATGAGTGAATTAAAAGCACCCATCAATGCCGGTGCGCAAGTTGGTCGGTGCGAGTTCGCAGTTTTACGCGCTGCTCCGAATGGGTGGCCTTATCGGTTGACTGTTGTAGCCCACCCTGGGCGCATGGATAACTATTCGCATCCAACCGGTGGGCCGCCCACCCTCTCCGGGGAGCGGCATCCGGCCTACTCGTTGACCCGGCCCAGTGCCTGGTTACGGGTCAGACCGTTGCCGTATGGGCGTCCCCGGCGGAGGGTCTTGGATCCGTCAGCCGGCGTCGGTTTTTCCGGCGCCGGCTGATCGGCCCCCCACCGCCGAGCGAGGGGCGCCATGCGATCGAGCGTGGTGACCGTCCCCAAGTCCACCACGAGCGCAGCGGCCACCGCCTTCGCCGCTGTCGAACCCCCCTCACCGGCGCAGCCCCGCCGGTACGACAGGCCCGGCCTTCGTCGCCCCTCCGGGAGCCGCCGCCCGCGCGGTGACCTCCACGCAGGTTCCCCCACCGCATCTCTGCATCGCCATCGGCCGTAAATCCGGCTGCGAACCAGAAAACCTGCGAAAAACCCCGGAGTGGACCATGCCACGAAAAAACATCGTGATTCTCGTCGACGAGGCCGGGGGAACGGCCCTTCCCCAGAACTCGCGTGAAGAAGCCCGGGATCCGGTCCGGCTCGTGCGCGGAAGCGGCTACGAGCGTTTCGAATTCTACGGCGAATACGCGGAGCTGGACGGCGAACAAGTGCCCGTGTACCGCTGGCATTACCGCACGTCCATTGCCGAGTAGGCATCGCGCGCCCCGACGAAGAAACCAAGTCACAGAGGACGGCACATGACGATCCTCGTGAGGGACGGAGTCCTGCCATGAAACAAGCCGTGTACCCCGAAGACCACGACACCGGTCGCCGGGCCGTGGTGACCGGGGTCGGGTTCTGTCTGCCCGGCCCGACCAAACCGGTCTTCACGGCCGAAGAGGCATGGGACGTGGCCTCAAACGGCCGGTCGTGCCTGCGGTACGACGAGGTCTACTACGGTTCCGTCGGCCTGACCCAGGAAATGTTTGACGAACACTTCCCGGACCTTCCGCCGTTCTTCTCCCGGCACTACACCACGGCACACCAATACGGCCTTCTTTCGCTGGCGCACGCCTGCGAAGACGCCGGACTGAATTTCCGGGACGGAGAACTCAGCGATGCCGCGATTCTTGTCGGACGCGGGGGAGTGGACGCCAACATCGACAGTTATCTGTCGGTGCTCCGCGCCGATCCCGCGACGACCAGCGCGCCGGAAGCCATGGAACTGTTCGTCGCGGCCCAACAAGCGGTGACCCCTTCGGACGTGGCCCTGGTCCAGTCCGCGCTCGTCCGCTCCAACGGCCCCACGTACACCGTCTCGTGCGGTTGCGCATCGTCCGCCGTACAGATCGGCAACGCCCGGCAGATGATCACCCGGGGTGAGGCCGACATCGCCGTCGTCACCGGCGTCGACGTCTTCAACATGCACCTCATCCAGAACATCCAGCGGCTGCTGCACGGCGCCCAGCAGACCTACGAGTCGGTGCGGACACCCGGGATGCCGGAGCTGGTGCCGTCCTTCCTCTCCCTCATGCGCCCCTACGACCGCCGGGCGAGCTGCATCAACCACGGCGAGGGCTCGGCCACCGTGATCATCGAGAGCTGGGATCACGCGGTCCGACGCGGTGCGCACATCTACGGCCAGGTGCTCTCCACCGCCATGGCCCGCGACGGCCTGGCCAACCCGCTCGCCTGCGACGAGACCGGCGGCGAACTGGTCGCCGCCGTCCACCGCTGCCTCGGCGACCGGTGGGACCTGGGCAACGTGCCGTACGTCCATGGCGGCAGCGACGGCAACATCGTCGTCACCGCCTTCGAGGCCGCCGCCATCAAGGAGCTGTACGGCGCCGACAACCCACCCCTCATGACGTCGCAGGAGGGCTGCTTCGGCCACAACGGCGCCCCGGCGGGCTGCACGGGGGTCGCCCTGACGCTGATGATGATCGAGCGAGGGCAGGTCTGCCCCACCGCCAACTGCGAGGAACCCGCCGACGGCCTCACCTTCGACCCCGTCCCCGGGGTCCGGCCCCGCCCCCTCGACTTCGACTACGCGCTGAACTTCAACTACCAGGTCGGTGGGGTCAAGAACGCCATCCTCCTCGGCAGCACCCAGGTCGTGTGACCGCGGACCATGCCTACGTAGGGAGACCCGATGAGCAACCACACGCTTCCTCCGGCCGCCGCGCCGCAGACCCCGACCGACACCGAGCGCATCGCCGTGATCGGCATGGGATGCCGGCTCCCCGGCGACACCCCTTCGCCCGCAGCCCTGTGGCGGCTGCTGTCCGAAGGCCGGGACGCGGTCGGCGACTTTCCCCCCGAACGCCGGCGCCTCGTTCAGGGTGACTCGCTCGGCCGCGGAGATCCCGCGACACCGGCCTTCCTGCCGGGCGGCTACCTGCGCGAGGTGGCGGGCTTTGACGCCGCCTTCTTCGGAGTCGCGGGCGGGGAGGCCGATGTCCTCGACCCCCAGCACCGCCTGCTGCTGGAAGTCACCTGGGAGGCGCTGGAACACGCCGGCCTTCCGCCGGAGCGGGTGCACGGCACCCCGACCGCCGTCTTCACCGGCATCAGCTACGGCGACTACATGGACCACCTGAACGGGACGTCCCGGGAACTCGAAGGATCGATCCTGACCAACGGCCACTGCGTCGCGGCCGGCCGGGTCTCGTACCTCCTGGGAGTGCACGGATCGAGCGTCGCCCTGGACACCGCCTGCTCCTCCTCGCTGGTGGCCGTGCACATGGCGCGCCAGGCACTGTGCGCCGGCGAGTGCGAGCTGGCACTGGCCGGCGGCGTCACCCTGACCTTCCAGCCCCGCATCACCCGCTCCTTCGCACGGATGGGCATGCTCTCCGCCAGCGGGCGCTGCCGCACCTTCGACGCCGGAGCCGACGGCTTCGTCCGCGGCGAGGGCTGCGGCGTGGTGGTGCTCAAACGCCTCAGCGACGCCGTTCGGGACGGCGACCGCGTACTGGCCGTACTCCGTGGGTCCGCGACGAACCAGGACGGTTCGTCCGACGGACTGGCCGCACCCTCGGCCGCCGCCCAGCGAGCCCTCTACCGGGAAGCCCTCGCGCGCGCCGGGATCGACCCCCAGGACGTCGGGATGGTCGAGACCCACGGCACAGGGACCCCGGTGGGCGACCCCATCGAGTTCGCCGGACTGGCCGACGTCTACGGGCACGGCCCCGGCCGCTGCGCCCTGACCTCGGTGAAGACCAACGTCGGACATCTGGAGCCGGCCGCCGGGGTCACCGGGCTGATCAAGGCGGTGCTCTGCCTGCAGCGCGGCGCCATCCCGGCGAACCTGCACTTCCGGCAGTGGAACCCGGCCATCTCGGCGGCCGGCACCCGCTTCTTCGTGCCCACCGAGCTGACCGCCTGGCCCCTCCCGACGCCGGCCCGGCTGGCGGCGGTGTCCTCCTTCGGCTTCTCCGGGACCAACGCCCACGTACTGCTGGAGCAGGCCCCGAACACTCCGGCGCCCCGGCGCCACGAAGAGCAGGCGCCCACCGCGCCCGACGTCTTCCTCGTACCGGCCGGCTCCCCGGACGTGCTGCCGGCCGCCGCCGGCAGACTCGCGGAGTGGGTGTCCGGCGAGGGCGCGAACGTACCGCTGCGGGACCTCGCGCACACCCTCGCCCTGCGGCGCTGCACCGGCCGCGGCCGGCTGGGGGTCGTGGCGTCGGGGCGCCGCGAACTCCTGGGCGCGCTCCGGGCGTTCGCCGACGGACAGCGCCACCCCGCGGTGGTGACCGGGGCGGTGGGCGCGGCGGTGGAGCGGCAACCGGTCTGGGTGTTCTCCGGCCAAGGCTCCCAGTGGCCCGGGATGGGACGCGGCCTGCTGAAGACCGAACCGGCCTTCCGTGAGGCGTTGAGCGAGGTCGGCGAACTCATCCGGGCACAGAGCAAGGTCTCCGTGGTCGACGCCATACGGAAGGGCAAGCCCGTCAAGGGCTGTGGCGAGGTGCAGCCGGTGCTGTTCGCGCTCCAGATCGCGCTCGCCGCGACCTGGCGCTCGTACGGGGTGGAACCCGCCGCGGTCATCGGCCACTCCATGGGCGAGGTCGCGGCGGCGGTGGTGGCCGGGGCGCTGACGCTCGCCGACGGAGTCCGGGTGATCTGCCGCCGCTCCGGCCTGCTCAGTGACATCGCGGGCACCGGCAGCATGATGAGCGTGGGGCTGAGCGCCGATGCGGTGCGTGAGGAACTCGCGGACGGCGCGGCCGAGACCGTGTCCGTCGCCGTGCTGTCCTCGCCGGACACGACCGTGGTGGCCGGACGCACCACGGAGGTGAGCCGACTGGCCGCCGCCTGGGAGGCCCGGGGGATCCCGGTCTTCCCGATCGCCGTGGACGTCGCCTCCCACTGCCCGCTGGTCGACCCGGTCCTTCCCGCACTGCGTTCGGCGCTGGCCGGGCTGACGCCGCAGCCGCCCGCGGTGCGGTTCTACTCGACCGTGGTGGAGGCGGGCGCCACCCCGTCCTTCGACGCCGACTACTGGTGCGACAACCTGCGCCGCCCCGTGCGGTTCGCCGAGGCGGTGGCCGCCGCGGCGGCCGACCGGCACCAGGTCTACGTCGAGCTCTCGCCCCACCCCGTCGTCACCCACTCCGTCGAGCGGAGCCTTTCCGGGCTGGTCACCTCCCCGGCCGTGCTGCCCACGCTCCGCCGCGAGGAAGACGAACCGACCACACTGCGGACCCAGCTCGCCGCACTGCACTGTGCCGGAGTCCCGGTGAACTGGCGGCGCCTGTACGACGGCGGCAACCTCGTCGACGCCCCCACCCTCACCTTCGACCGGCGCCACCACTGGGCCGAGGCCGCACGCCGCACCGCGCCCACCGACCCGGGCGACACCCTCCTGCCCGGCCGGCACTCCGAAGTGCCGGGCGAGCCCGTACGGCACTGCTGGCGCGCCGACGCCGGCACCGACGCACTGCCCTGGCTCGCCGACCACCGGGTCCACGGCGACCCGGTCATGCCCGGCGCCGCCCACTGCAGCATCGCACTCGCGGCGGCCGCCGAGGCATTCGGGACCGCCCCGCACGAAGTCGACATCACCGACGTGCACTTCGAGCAACTGCTGCGACTCGCCCCGCACACCGACCTCAGCACCGTCGTCACCATGGCAGCGTCCGACCGGGCACACTGCGAGATCCTCGCGCGGGGCGACGACGGCGACTGGGAGCGGCAGGCCGATGCGGTGCTGCACCGGCTGACCGTACGACCGGACCCCCGGCCCCGCCCCATCGAGGCCCTCACGGTGCGCCATCCGGTCCGGCTGGACCCGGGCGATCTGTACAAGAACCTGCGCCGGCGCGGCCTGGAGCACGGCCCGGCCTTCACCGGCATCACCGAACTGCGCACCGAACGCCATCACAGCAGCTATCTCGCCAAGGTCACCCTCCCGGCCCGGGCGAAGGACCCCGCACCCGGCCTCGCGGTCCATCCCGTGCTGCTCGACGTCTGCGCCCAGCTCGCGGTGGCACCGCTGATGCACGAGGACGACAACGCACCCGTGCTGCCCGTCGCCGTGCAGGCGGTACGCGTCCTGGGCGATGCCGCACGGGCCGAGTACTGCCACGCACACATCAGCGAGAACGCGCCGGACAGCGTGGTCGCCGACGTCCGGCTGCTGGACGGCGACGGTGCCGTCGTGCTCGCCGTCAACGGCCTGCGCTTCGTACGACGGGCCGCACGCAGCGCGCCGGCGGCCGACGACTGGCTGCTGGAAATCGACTGGCAGTCCTCTCCCCGCTCCACCACCGATGCCGGCCAGGCACCGGGCAGCTGGTTCCTCGTCGGGGAGGCGGACGGATCGGCCCGGGTACTGGCCGCCGCACTGCGCACCCGCTGCGCCCGCACCAGCGTCTGGGACCGGCCCCTGGACGACACTCCCCTCGACACCCTCCGCAACTCCCTCAGCGAACGCCTGGCCGCCGGACTCCAGCCGCCGCGCGGCGTGGTGCTGGTGTGCGGCCGGCAGAGCGGCGCCGAACCGACCGAAGAATCGTTGCGGCGCACCCGAAGACTCCTCGCCGTCCTTCAGGCCGTCACCGCGAGCGCGTCGTCACCGCGGCTGTACGTCATCACCCAGGGCGCCCGGGACGTACTGCCGGACGACACCGTCGACGTCGGGCAGAGCAGCCTCCGGGGACTGGTGCGGGTCGGTGCCCTGGAGCACCCGGAACTGCACCCGACGCTGGTGGACGCCGACTCCCGGAACGCCGACCCCGCTGACGTGGCCGAGGAGTTGCTGGCCGACGCCGGCGACGACGAGGTCGCGCTGCGCTCCGGCGACCGGTGGGTGGCCCGGCTGCGGCGTGCCCCGGCCGAGCAGGAACGTGCACTGACCCCGTGCGCCGTGCAGTACGGCGTGGACGGGTTCCGGCTGCGTGCGGCCCGGCTCGGCGATCTGTCGAGCCTGGAGTACGCCATGGTCCGGCGGCGGCCGCCGCAGCGCGGTGAGGTCGAGGTGCGGGTCACCGCGGCGGGCCTGAACTTCCGGGACGTACTGACGGCGTTGGGCCTGCTCCCCGGCGACGAGGACGTCCGCTACCGCATCGGGTTCGAGTGCTCCGGTGTCGTCAGTGCGGTGGGTGCCGGCGTGGACCATGTGCAGGTCGGGGACGAGGTGGTCGCCATCGACCTGCGCGGTGGGGCGTTCGGCTCGTTCCTGACCGTCCCCGCCGAGGGGGTGGCGCCGATCCCCGCCGGTTTCGGTCCGGTCACCGCGGCGGGTCTGCCGGTCGCCTTCGTGACCGCCTGGTACGCCCTGCGGCACGTCGCGCGGCTCGCGGCCGGGGAGCGGGTGCTGATCCACTCGGCCACCGGCGGCACCGGGCTGGCGGCGATCGCGGTGGCCCGTTCGCTGGGAGCCGATGTACTGGCCACGGCCGGCAGCGAGGAGAAACGCCGCTACCTGCATGGAATGGGCATCCGGCACGTCATGGACTCCCGCTCCCTGGAGTTCGGGGAGAAGGTCCGCGAAGCGACCGGCGACGGTGTCGACGTCGTACTCAACTCGCTCTCCGGCGCGGCGATCCGCACCGGACTGGAGACGCTCCGTCCGTTCGGCCGGTTCGTGGAGCTCGGGGTGCGCGACATCCTGTCCGACGCCCCGCTGGGGATGCTGCCCCTGCGCCACAACGTCACCCTGCGCACCGTCGACCTGATCGAGTTGCGCCGCCACCGTCCCAACGCGTTCGCCCGGGTATGGCAGGAGGTCCTCGACGAGTTCGAAGCCGGCCGGCTCACACCGCTGCACTGCACCGAATACCCGCTGTCCGAAGCCACCACGGCCTTCCGGACCATGGCCGCCGCCGACCACATCGGCAAGATCGTGCTGGCCGTGCCGCACGCCGGCCGGGCCCGCGCCGCACTGCCCGAGATGGGGCTGCCGGTCCGGAAGGGCGGTGCCTACATCGTCACCGGCGGCCTGCGCGGCCTGGGACTGGCCACCGCACGGTGGCTCGCCGCGAACGGCGCCGGTCATCTCGTCCTCAACGGGCGTTCCGCGCCCTCCCCGGACGCCGCACGGCAGATCGCCGACCTGGGCAAGGACACCACCAAGGTGTCGGTGGTCCTCGGCGACATCGCCGAACCGGGTACCGCGGAGCGGTTGGTGACGACCGCGGCGACCGGGGGCTTCCCGCTGCACGGGGTGGTGCACTGCGCCATGGTCCTGGACGACGCGGCCCTCCCCAACGTCACCGACGAGCAATTGGAACGGATCTGGCTGCCGAAGGCCGCGGGTGCCTGGCGGCTGCACCACGCCACCGAGGGGTGCCCGCTGGACTGGTTCGCGGCGTTCTCCTCGATGGCCTCCCTGCTCGGCAACGCCGGCCAGGGTGCCTACGCCGCGGCGAACTCCTGGCTCGACGGCTTCGCGGCCTGGCGCTCCGCCCGCGGCTTGCCCACCCTGGCGGTGAACTGGGGCCCCTGGGGCGAGACGGGCGTCGCCACCGACTTCGGCCGGCGCGGCTACCACACCATCCCCACCGATCAGGGCATGGCCGCGCTGCAGGCCCTGCTGTCCCGGCGGCGAGTGCAGACCGGTGTGCTCCCCGGGCCGTCCGACACCTGGCTCCCACCCACGGGCCGGCACCTCCCCTTCTTCAGCGCGGTCTCGACCGAGCGGCCCGCCAAGGGGAGTGAAACCGACGGGACCGAAGCCCCCGAGGAAGCCGGGGAGTTGCGCGCCTGGCTCGGCGCTCTGCCCACCGGCCTTGCGCGCAGAGCAGCGCTGGAGGAGCGGCTGGCGGACCACGTCCGGGCGGTGCTGCGCCTGGGCGACGGCACCGTCGACCCGCAGATCCCGCTGAAATCCCTGGGATTCGACTCCCTTCTGGCCATGGAGATGAGGGTGCGCATCGAGCGGACCTTCGCCGTCTCCGTGTCACGGAACTTCGTGTGGCAGCACCCCACATTGGCCGATCTCGCGGTGGGCGTCGCGGACCTTCTGGGGCTGGAACTGACCGCCACATAACGCGGCGCGGAACGCTCTCTCCCGTTCGGCGGACACCTCGACGGTATCCGCCGAACGTGGTGCTGTCCGGCGGCGATTATTCATTTACGGCACCAATTACTCACTATTCCCGCCACTCCCGCACAACGTTTTCTTGCGGTGATAGTATTTCGCTTCCCCATGTCTCCGCACCCCTTTTTGCGCCTCACGATGCGCCTTCCGTAAAGCCCTCCGTACTGTTTCAATGAATGTGGAAAAACAGCCGAGGAATCCCGGGCGTTATTCCGCCTGAGGGTTCTCCAATGGGTACGGGGGTCCGAGAGGAACCTGAGAAAGGGGTAGTCGTGTTACCCATCATGCAAGAGGCCGGCATTGAACTGACGGCCCACCAGATCGAGAACTGGCCCGAAGCGAAGGCCACGGTCATGTCGCCCGACCACTGGCGTCCCGGCAAGCAGACCGCATTCAGCCTGCCATCACTGGAACGCTCGGTGCCGGTCTGCCGCGCCCTGGCCCGCGCCTGGCTCGACGGGCAGCAGATCCAGGCCGACGACACCCGCTACCTCATCCTGCTCACCCTGTCCGAACTCGTCACCAACGCCATCCAGCACTCCGGCGCCCTCCGCGTCACGTGCCGACTACGCAGATCCGCGCACCAGGTACACATCGAGGTCCACGACGGCGGCGGGACCCCGTGGGTGACGCGCAGACGCTACCCGGACCACGGCCAGGAAAACGGCCGCGGCCTGGAACTCGTCGCCAAGTCCTGCCTGCAATGGGGCCGCCGGACGGAGACCGACGACGGCTGCACGGTCTGGGCAACGGTGCCGCTGTCCACGTGCGCACCCGTCGGCTGCCTCCCGCAGCCGTGAACCGCGCATGACCGGCGTCTCCCGCTGCCCGCTCCCCGTGTTCCGCGCACCAGCCGCGCCGGACGACGGCCAGACAGGTTCGATTCCCTCTCTCCCCTCCGGAGCGGGACGATCTGCCTGGCTGCCGGCGCCGCATCCCGGGCCCGTCAGTCGCTGGACGCACGCTGCGTGGGCAGATGTGCCTCGCACTCCTGCACCAGGACGGCGAAATCACTGGCGGGTTTGGTATCTCGGTAGGGACGGAGTCCTGCCAGAAACTGCTCCAGATACTTCCTGCCCAGCGCCGACCGCAGCTGCCGCAGCAGACCCACGGCCTCTTCGGCCACCCGGCACGCCTCCTCCACCTCACCGGCCTGCACCTGCGCCGACGCCAGCAGCAGCAGATCGATCGCCCGGCGGCGCACCCGCGTCCGAGGGTGCCGGGCGAGCGCCTCGGCGGCCCGGCGAGCGGCCTGCCGGGGCTGCTGCAGATCGCGGTGGCAGTGCGCCAACTCGTCAGCAAGGTAGGCCCGGTCGAAGTGCGCCAGCCACTCAGGCGCGTCAACCGGATCCGCGTGTGCCATCGCCTCCAGGGCCTTGTCCCTGAGCATCCCGCAGGTCCGCGAATCGCCGAGCAGCGCGTATCCGCGGGCCTCGGCCACGTAGAACAGCGCCTGCGCGGCCGGTGGTGCCTGCCCCCGCGTCCCTTCCTGGGCGGCCCGCGCGAGCTGCACCGCTTCCCGGGCACAGCCCGCGTCCACGGCGAGCCGGCTCAGCCCCGCTGCCAGCACATAACCGCCGTAGCATCTCTCGTCCGCCGCCTGCGCGAGCCGCAGCGCCTGGATGTAGTACCGCTGCGCCAGACCGGGCCGGCCGGTGTCCATCGCGGTATACCCGGCGAGCTCGGTCAACCGGGCGGCAGCGCCGAACAACTGGCGTCCCGTGGTCTCGCTGTAGCTCCCGGCGAACAGCCCCGACAGGACGCTGTTCAGACACGACACCACCACCGGCCGCACATAGCCGCCCCCCACCCTGTGGTCGAGCTCCTCCAGCGCCCGGGTCGTCATCCGCACCATCTCGACCTCCTCCAACCCCGCTCGCGGCCCCAGCCGGCGGCTCTGCGCCACCTCCGGGTCGACGGCACTGATCAGCCAGTCCCGGGTGGGTTCGACCAACGCCGCGGTGCCCATGGTCGTACCGGACAACGCCTCACTCGACTCCGCGTCCATCTGCCACAGTTCACGGACCTGGCCCAGCGCATCCTTCACATCGGCGGCGAAATGCAACCCGACCCCGCAGGTCACGCTGTTGCCGTTGGCCATGCCGATCTGGTCGGTCGACACCGTCCGCCCGAGCCTGCTGCTCAGCGCCTCGGCGATGATGGCAGGGACCCGGCCCCGCGGCTGCTGGCCTCGCAACCACCGGCTCACAGACGTCTTGTCATACCGGAGATCGAGCCCCTGCTCACGCCCCAGCACGTTCACCTGCCGGGCGAGAGCGGAGTTGGACACTGCCGCCTCCTGGATGAGCGACCGCAGCCGCTGATTGTTCTGACGCGCGAACACAGGTCGGGCGGCCATGACGTGCCTCCAAGCACATGCTGACAACGCGTTACGTTGGCATATCCAGTGTTATGGGACTGCAAAGGTCATTACCCAACAACCGGGAATGATCCGTCATGACTCCAGTCAAGTCACCACCACAGCATCGCGCACAGTAGTGCGGGCGCATGACAGAGCGCCGGGAGCCGCCGGGTGACGTTCGTCCGCTCCCTCGCACCCGACGGATGCCCCGCGCCGGCCCCGCACCACCACGCAACCGCCCACGCCCACCTCCACGCCCCCTTCCCCTGTCAACCCCCCGATCGCGCCCCGCCCAACCGAGCCCCCAACGGCACAAGGCAGGCCAGCGTCCGCCAGACCCAGCAGCGCCGCGTGCCCCCAACTACCGTCCCGCGCCCCTCCTGCGGCAGCCGCGATGCGCCCACCGATACCGACATTCGCGCGGGGCCCAGGAGCGCCGACCGCCACCCACACGCCCGCCACGTCGCCCCCGCCTCACACAGCAATCGCCCGGCGGGGGCGAGATCGGCGGGGGTAACATGAAGTCCGTAAAAAATGGTTTCGGGTGATGGCTGCTCAGCTCACCGAAAAGCTTGGCTGAGCACTTTCACGGACTCTTCGGTGCGACGCTCGCTCACCACTGCCAAAAAGTCGATGTCGCTGCGCCCGGGACGGAAGTCGCCCCAGGCCAGCGAACCGTGCAGGTACAGGCCCTCGACGAGACCGGGCGGGGCCCGGTCGATCAACTCCGTTCCATGTATGTGCCGACCGTACGGTGGGCCTCTTCGGGAAGTGACGAGGCGAGTGATCGCATAGCGCCCACGTGAGACGAACGCGCGTTCAGACACTGGCTCTTACAGACTCTCGGAAATGGTCAACCGAACGTGAGGACGGGCTTGATGACCTCACCGGAAGCCGCGGCGCGCGCGGCCGCCTCAATCTCGCTGAAGGGGTACCGGGTGATCAGCTTCTCTACGGGGAGCCGTCCTTGCTCGTGGAGAGCGATGAGGTGGGGGATGAACCTCTGGGGAACCGCGTCCCCCTCGATGACGCCCCGCAGCTGGATGCCCTTGGTCATCACGGTCATGATGTCGAACTCGGCCGTCTTGCCGATACCCACCAGTGCCAGCCTCCCCCGTGGGCGCAAGGACGCGATGGCCTGGGAGATCACCGCGGACTGGCCGGTGGTGTCGATGGCGTGGTGCGTCCCACCGTGCGTGATCTCGCGGACGGCTGTCGCCACATCGTCCACGTCAGTCGGGTCGAGTGCTGCGACGGCGCCGAGGTCCTGTGCCACCGCGCGCCGGGCAGGGACCGGATCAACGGCGACCACGGTGGCGCCTTCGGCAACCGCCGCCATGACCGCGCTCAGACCAACACTTCCGGCGCCGAAGACCACCAGCGACGAATCTGCGGCCGGTTGCAGGACGTTGAGGACTGTACCGGCACCGGTCTGCACTCCGCACCCGAGCGGGGCGGCGAGAACCGGGTCGAGGTCGGCGGGAATCTTGACGCAGTTGCTCTCGTAGGCAAGTGCGTGGGTGGCAAAGCTGCTCTGGCCGAAGAAGCTGCCGAAGACCGGGGAGCCGTTCCGGGACAGGGGTGTGCTGTTGTCGGTCCTGGTACCGCTGGCGTTGAGGGCGTGGATGTCTGCCTGACAGTACGCGGACCGCCCGGAGGTGCAGTTGCCGCAGGCGCCACAGCTGCGGTAACTCAGACACACGCTGTCTCCAGGGGCGATGTTCGTCACGGCCGAGCCGACGGCTTCGACGAGGCCGGCGCCTTCGTGACCGAACACCATGGGAAGGCGTGGCCAGACCTGCCGGGTGCTGAGATCGGTGTGGCAGATCCCCGCCGCCGTGATCCGGACCAGGATCTCGTCCGGCCGCGGGTCGTCGATGTCGACGTCGCGCAGGGTGAAGGGACCGCCGACGGACTCCACCAGGGCTGCCTGGATACGCATAGGTTGGTTTCCCCCTGAAGTATTGGGTCGTCAACTATCGGTCGTCGCCGCACGGGGCGACGGAAGTGAATGACTGGTCGGCGCGCCGGGCGTTGGATACGCCCTGAGACGCGCCTGGAGGTACGCCATGACAGTAACGTCACCCGCTACGCGACGGGGGCGGCGGGTTCGTCAAGTGGGTATGGCGGCACGGATCACGCCAACTTGCTCTATTGCAGGGGAAGTTGTGCACATCGGTTGACGGTTGGATCGGCGCCGCTCAACGATGTGGGATCGCCTTCCCCCACCCCTGGCCCAGGAGGCAGCATGCAACGTTCCCGAGCGGTAGCCGTCGGCGCTCTCATCCTGCTCACCTGCGCCGCTGCAGGTGCCCACGCCGCGGAGCCGCAGTCCAACGCTCCCACTGCCGTGTCCTGGTGCGGGAAGCAGGGTGGCACCGCGCAGAAGGAAGTCCCCTACTACACCAAGACCGGCACGCAGATGGTCCAGCTGGGCGGTGAGCGGGTGATGTGTACGTTCACCGCCAAGGACGGCTCCCGGATCATGGTCGCGGCCGACTCGCTGGCCGCCGACAAACCCACCCTGGCCGCCCTCGCCTACGTTCACGCACCGAAGGACCCAGGAGGCAAGCCGGGCAATCCGTCCATCGCCTACTGCCAGACCCTCAACGGCACGGCGATGTACGGACCGAGGCCGACCGACGCCGGCGGCTGGGCGGCGCCCGGCGAAACGCATCCGGACAAGGCCGTCGCCGCCTGCATGTTCGGCGACGGATCGCTGATCGACGCCTGGGGACTCAAGTACAAGGAAGGTGGCGTCATACGGGGCGCCGACCTCACCAAGAAATTCCGCGCCGCCATCCCCTGAGCCCGTGACCGGACAGACAGGTCCAGAGGCGCGAGCATGCGCCGCCCGGCTGACGGACATCGCGCGTGCCGGACGACAGGACGGAGGGTTCGCGAGATGCTGGAGGAGTGACCGATGAGTCCCGTTCCATGCCTCCTGCCGCACACACCGGTGACCTGCCCACGATCGGCGTGGAGGAGGAGTATTTCGTCGTTGACCCTCATACGCGTGCCGTCGTTCCCACCGGCCCCGGGGTCGCTGCTCGTGCCTCTCGCGTAGTCGGCGATCTGGCCGCGAACGAGTTCGCGGAGTGCCAGGTGGAAGGGCGTACCCCGCCGTGCCGGACAGCGGGTGAGCTGCGCGGGGAACTTGAGCGGGTGCGCAGGGCGCTGGTCACCGCGGCCCGTGCCGAGGGTTCGTGCCTGTGCGCCTCGGGCACCCCGGTCCTCAGGCACGGTGGCCCGCCACGAGTGGGCGACCACCCGCGTTACCGGGCCGGGCGGGAGCAGTACCGCAGCATGCTGGACGACTTCGTCATCAGCGCGTTCCATGTCCACGTCCACCTCCCTGACCGGGAACTGGCCGTGCTGAGCGGTAATCATGTGCGGCCCTGGCTGCCTTTCTTCATCGCATTGAGTGCCAACTCCCCGTTCTTCGAGGGGCGTGATACCGGCTACGCCAGCTGGCGCTCGGTCATCAGAGGCCGCTTCCCGTGCCTGGGACCGCCGCCGTACGCGGGCTCGCTGGAGGAGCATGAGCGGCTCGCCGTGTTGATCGCTGATACGGAGGCAATGCTGGAACCCGGCATGCCGTTCTGGGACCTGCGCCCCAATCCCCGGCTGCCCACGTTGGAGATCCGGTCCATGGACGTGCTGCAGGACATCGACGACACCATCGCGGTCGCCGTGCTGCTCCGTGCGCTGGTCGTCACCGCAGCGGAAAAAGTACGGCGCGGTGACCCCGGCCCGCGTTGGGACGGTGAGGTGCTGCGAGCCGCTTGTTGGCGTGCCGCTCGGGATGGTTGGAACGGCGCTGGTTTCGACGCCCTGACCGGGCAGGTTCGTCCGGTGTCGGAAGTTGCCGAACAGCTGGTGCGGCACGTGCGCCCGGTGCTGGCGCAGTACGGGGACCTGGCGGAGGTCACAGCGCTCTTCCAACGGATGGCGGCCCGCGGTGACGGGGCGGGTCGGCAGCGGGCCTGGGGCAGGAGCGGGGCCGGGCCCGCGGGGGTGGTGGACCGGCTCGTGCTGGCCACGGCAGGCGTCCCGGCCTGAGCGACGGACCCAGGCGGGCGCGGGTGGCCGCACGTATTCCGCCTGCTGCGGCAGTTTCGTCAACGACCCGCAGCGTGCCTCGGAGGCCGGCCGGAAGGGCGGCCACGAAGCCGATCGCCTCGGCGACCAGTCCCAGGTTGATTCCCCCCTCCCAGTCGTTGTGATGAGCCCCGAGTTGGGGGCACAAGATCCAAAGGATCTTCGTCGACCGTTGGGAGAGGCAAACAGACCATGGTGACCCCCATACGCCGGCCCAGGCCCCCGCGCCGCCGGCCCGCCTTCAGCCTGCGGCAGCTGTCCCTCTCGTTCGGGCTCCTCGCGATCGTCGTCACCGGAGTGGGCCTGACACTGCAGAAGGCCATGGCCTCCGCGAGTGCGCACCCCGGCCCCGCGGTTGTCGTCGGGCTGGTTTTTGTCGTGGCGCTGGTGCTGCTGCTGCGTCGTGGACGGCGCCGGCGGGCCGCCGCCCGGAGGGTGCCGGGCGGGCGGACGTGCGCGACCTGTGGGGGAGGGGCCGGGGAACGTGTGCTCGTCCCCCTGGGAGAGGCCGTCGGTCCCAGCGCGGTGGAGGAACTCGACGCGCCTACGACGGAGGATGCCTGCCCCCGCCCGGTGGTGGACGTCACCCCTCGCCCGCCGGAGATCGACGACTACGCCGAAATGGACGCCGACGCCTTCGAGGAGGCGGTGGCCGGCCTGTGCGAGCGCGACGGCTGCGAGGACGTCCGGGTGGTCGGCGGCGCCAACGACCTCGGCGCGGACGTGGTGGCCGTGGCCCCCGACGGCCGTAGCGTCGTCATCCAGTGCAAGCGCTACGGCGCGGACAACAAGGTGGGCTCCCAGGAACTGCAGCGCTTCGGCGGCACCTGCTTCACCGTCCACGGAGCCGATGTCGCCGCCGTCGTCACCACCAGCGCCTTCACCGATCCGGCGCGGGAATACGCCGAACAGTGCGCCATCCTCTGCTTCGACCAGGACGACCTCGTCGGCTGGGCGTCCGGTACCGGCCCGGCGCCGTGGGAGTGAGCGCGCTGGTACCCCGGGCGGAGCTGCGAGCGACATGCGCCGGCGGTACGTCGCCCGGCGACCCCACGACCAGCACGACTCCGACTGAAGCGGGGGCGGGCGGGTAAACGGCCAGCGTTGATCGAACGGCCCGGCCCAGCCCGCCCGCTCTCGGGCATCCGTCGCGATGCGGGGCCGTCGCCCTACTTCTCGGGAGCTGATGGTGACCACCAACGCTGGCGTCAGCGGTTCGCGGGCCGGCTCCGGCGGACGGCCGGGCGGCGCGCGCATGCGTCCCTTCGCCCACCTGTTCCGGTGGCTTTCGGTGGCGGCGCTGCTCGTGGCCGCCGCCGGGCTCGTCGCGGCGGCGCTGCTGGCGTCGCCCTGGTGGTGGCCACCGGCGCTGGTCTTCCTCGCCCTCGGCGGGGTCGGCGCCGCTGACCTGGCGCAGCGTCGGCACTCGGTGCTGCGCAACTACCCGGTCATCGGACATCTGCGGTTCGCGCTGGAGGCGATCAGGCCGGAGCTGCAGCAGTACTTCGTCGAGCGCAACTTCGACGGCCGGCCCTTCGACCGCGATGTACGCAGCCTCGTCTACGAGCGGGCCAAGGGCACCGAGGCGGAGGAGCCGTTCGGCACCGAGCGTGACGTCTATGCCGCCGGCTACGAGTTCATGGTGCCGTCGATGGCCCCCAAGCCGGTTCCCGACCGGCACCCCACGGTCCGGCTCGGCGGCCCGGACTGCACCCGGCCGTACGACATGGCGCTGCTGAACGTCTCGGCGATGAGCTTCGGCTCGCTGTCCGGCAACGCGATCCTCGCCCTGAACCGCGGTGCCGCCCTCGGCGGCTTCGCCCACGACACCGGGGAGGGGGGTCTGTCCGAGTACCACCTGCGGCACGGTGGTGATCTCGTCTGGGAAATCGGGACCGGGTACTTCGGCTGCCGGACCGCGCAGGGCGCCTTCTCACCGTCCGAGTTCGCCGACAAGGCGGCGCACGACAGCATCAAGTGCGTCTCGCTGAAGCTGTCCCAGGGCGCGAAGCCGGGCATCGGCGGCGTCCTGCCCGGCGACAAGGTGAGCGCGGAGATCGCCCGGGTCCGGGAGGTGCCGGAAGGGCGGACGGTGACCTCCCCGCCCTACCACCGGACCTTCTCCACCCCGCGCGAACTGGTCCGCTTCCTCGCGCGGATGCGCGCACTGGCGGGCGGCAAGCCCACCGGCTTCAAGCTCTGCGTCGGCTCCCGCCGGCAGTTCCTCGCGGTCTGCAAGGCCATGCTCCAGGAGGGCGTCACCCCGGACTTCATCATCGTCGACGGCGCCGAGGGCGGCACCGGGGCCGCCCCTCTGGAGTTCGCCGACCACCTGGGCGCTCCGCTGACCGAGGGCCTGATCACCGTGCACAACGCCCTGGTCGGCTGCGGACTGCGGGACCGGATCAAGATCGGCGCGAGCGGCAAGGTGGCCACCGGCGCGGACATGGTCAAGCGCATGATCCAGGGCGCCGACTTCACCAACGCGGCACGCGCCATGATGATGGCCGTCGGCTGCATACAGGCCCGGCGATGCCACACCAACACCTGTCCGGTCGGGGTGGCCACCCAGGACCCGCACCGGGCCCGGGCGCTGGACGTGGCGGACAAGTCCGCGCGCGTGCACCGGTTCCAGAAGGCGACGGTGGACAGCGCCCTGCAGATCATGGGCTCCATGGGTGTCCAGCACCCCGACGAACTCCGCCCCCACATGCTGCGCCGCCGCCTCGACCCGCTCACCGTCCGCTCGTACGAGGAGCTGTACGAGTGGCTCTCCCCGGGCGAGCTGCTGGCCGTTCCCCCGGAGGACTGGGCAGCGGACTGGGCGGCGGCCGACCCGGACTGCTTCACCGTCTGACGTCACAAAAGATGTACATGCCCGGTGGCCGTCGGGGCAGGAGCTCCCTCGACCGGGGCCGTACGAAGAGGGAGGAGTCACTCATGAGCGTCAGCAGCGCGAGGGCGGAGACCCCGCAGGACATCGGTGTCGTCGACGGACCGACCGCGGCGCCCGTTCCGCCCGCCGAGTTGCCCCTGATCGAGTCGCCCGAGGACCTCGCCCCCGGCGACGCCCGGGAACTGACCCAGCTGTTCTTCGAGCGGTTGGAGAAGCTGGAGGAGGGCACGCCCGAGTACCAGTACGCGCGCAACACGCTCATCGAGATGAACCTCTCGCTGGTGCGTTACGCCGCCCGGCGGTTCCGGAATCGGGGCGATGATCTCGAGGACATCATGCAGGTCGGCACGATCGGCCTGATCAAGGCCATCGACCGCTACGACCTGTCGCGCAACGTGGAGTTCACCACGCTCGCCATCCCGTACATCACGGGTGAGATGAAGCGCTTCTTCCGTGACACCACCTGGGACGTACGGGTGCCCCGGCGGCTGCAGGAATTGCGGGTCGACCTCGCCCGCGCCAATGAGCACCTCGCCAACGAGCTGGGCCGGGACCCCAAGGTCTCCGAACTGGCGGCTCACCTGGACATCCCGGAGGAAGAGGTCATGGAGGGGCAGGTCGCCGCCAACGGCTACAGCGCCTCGTCCATCGACGCCACCATAGGGGACGAAGGCAACGACATACCGCTCGCGGACCTCCTCGGTGACTACGACGAGGAGATGTACCTCTTCGAGGATCTGCACACGCTCAAGCCGCTGCTGGACCAGCTGGAGGACCGCGACCGCCGGATACTGGAGCTCCGCTTCGGTCAGGAAATGACCCAGGCCGAGATTGGCGACATCCTCGGCATCTCCCAGATGCACGTCTCTCGTCTGCTCAACCGCTGCCTGGGCCAGCTGCGCACCGCCATGCTCCGCACGGACTGACCGCGCCGGCCGTCCCGGCGCAGCCGTGCCGGGACGGAGGCTGCCGGCCCGCGGTCTGCGGGGTGGCGTCGGCTCACGGGTGCACCAACGCCTGTCGGGTGCGGGTCAGTTCACTTGGGAACGGACCCGCACCCGACAGGCACGACTGTTTCTCGGTGCTCAGTTTCTCAGCGCTCGGTGCTGCCCAGCGCGCTCAGTGTTTCTCAGTGCTCAGTCGTCAAGGGCGTCCTTGGCCTTTTCCTTCGCGCCCCGCAGATCGCCCTTGGTTTCCCTGGCCGAGCCCTCGGCTTCCGCGCGCTCGTTCCCCACGGCGCGGCCCGCCGCCTTCTCCGCCTTTCCGGTGACCTGCTCGGCCTTCGCCTTGGCCTTTTCCTCGGCGCTCATCGCAATCTCCCTTCATCGAGCTCAACGAGTTTCATCGATAATTTCGTGTCCGCAGCCCCGGACCCTCATATCTCTCTGGTGTCCGTTGTGGGGCCGATAATTCCTGCGGCTCCGGCCTGAGACCAAAAACAGCTGGGAGTCTTCAGATGGCGAGCGGAAGTACCGACCGGGCGCCCGTGGCGTACGCCGACTCCGCCAGATCCGCTTCGAGTTGTTCGGCGGCGAAAGCCAGGGCGGCTTCGACGGTCCGGGTTCCGGTGGAGACGCAGAGCGTGTAGGCGAGGTCCTCCGTGCGGCGCCTGGTCTCCGGCGAACTCCGGTCCGAGCCTTGGGCGCGGAGTCCCTCGTACTGCTTCACAAGATCCCGCAGTATTGCCGGATGGGGCTTCAGCACAGCAGTTCCTCTCTCACGGAGATCGACATCGAGTGCCGTTTACCCGTGAAGAGGTGCTTCACCGCCGTACTTCACCACCGTTTTCGGTCTATGTTGGCCGGAACGGAACGGCAATGTCTGCGCGGGGACACATATGCGGCGGCCACAGGAATGGGCCCCGGCACCAAGAGTGCCGGGGCCCAACCCTTTCACTGGGCTTTCACTGGACGCCAGTCGTCACCAGCGATACCAGCGACCCCGCTTTCCGGTCGGGCCGGCCGAGCGTACGACAAAGCCCAGCAACCACACCGCGAGCACGATCACGGCCACGATCCAGAGGGCCTTGAGCGCGAATCCGGCGCCGAAAAGGAGCAGGGCAAGAAGCAGAACCAGAAGAAGGGGGACCATAGTTATCAACCTCCAAAGACCGTGTGCCCGCACCTTCCGTCGTCATACCTTTCCTTTCCCGCATTTCTTATGTGGCGTATGCGCGGCATCCATTGAGCGGCGCGGGCCGAGCTGGGCCGGGAGGAGGCGGTACCGCTTCAGGTGCGCTTCGCGGTGACTGCCACGGTGGCGTAGTGCATCGTGAAGCCGCCTCCCGCGGCGTCGATCGCGGCGCCGATGCCTGCCAACACCTCCTCCAGCTCGGCCCGTGGGAGTCGAGTGAAGGCCCCCTGAGTGGGCAGCTGGTCCAGCCACTCGTCCCGTGCGTAGCGCTGTTCCCAGTCGAAGCGCCACTGCTCGGGGTCGGTGAAGGTGCCCGCTTTGCGCAGTCCATCGGCTGCCTTGGTGCACAGCGCCGTGTAGCCGTCCACGGCCGGCGTCGTCGATTGCCGGGCAGCGAGCGAGTCGGGCATCACCCGGCGGTAGACCTCGGCGAAGGCTTCGGCCACTTCGGGCGAGGGCTGGCCCGCGTTCCAGAACAGGGCCAGCAGACCGCGGGAGCGCAGCGCCTGCGCCGCCTTGGTGGCTCCGGCGACCGGGTCCACCCAGTGCCAGGTCTGTCCGGAGACGACGGCGTCGAACGTTCGGCCGGCCGGGTCCCAGTCCTCGAAGGACGCCACCTCGACGTCGAGCCCGCGCTGCCGGGCCAGGTCGGCCATCCGCGCGTCGACGTCGACACCCAGCACCCGGGAGCCGGCCGCTTCGAACTGCCGGGCCACGATGCCGGTGCCGCAACCGACGTCGAGGACGTCCGGGCCGGGGCTGGCGGCAACGATGCGGTCCACCAGGGCTTGGGGGTAACGGGGCCGAGCCCGGTCGTACCGTTCGGCGTCCGAACCGAAGGACTCCGCCACCTGGCGGACTTGATGGCTCGTGTGGTGTTGGTCCGTGCCTTGTGGGGTCGCGCGTTGTGGGGTCGCGTATGGGGAACGAGGGGCTCGCTCCGGCGGTAAAGTGGGCATGCGCCCACTATGAGTGGGCACATGCCCACTCGTCAATGGGAACGGACCGATACGGGCCGATCAAGAGAAGAAGGAGATGCGTGGTGCCCACCGGAGTAGCCATCCGCGACGTACGCGATCAACTGTTCAGTGCCGCCGAGCGCGTCCTGCTCCGAGCCGGGCCGAGCGCGCTGACCAGCCGGGCGGTCACCGCGGAGGCGGGCTGCGCCAAGGGCGTCCTGCACCGGCACTTCGCCGACTTCGACGCCTTCCTCGCCGAGCTCGTACTGGACCGCGTCGCCCGCATCGACGACCAGGCGACGGCCCTGCGCGAGTCCGCCGGAACCGGCACCGTCGCCGACAACCTCACCCGAGCCCTGATGGACCTGTTCGGTTCGGTCGCGGTGGCGCTCGTCAGCCTCGTCACCTCCCGGGACGAGCTACGCGCCCAACTGCGCAAGGCCAGGCCCACCGGCGTCCCCGTCCTGTCCGATGCCGCGACCGCGATCGCCTCCTACCTCACCGCCGAGCGTGACCTCGGCCGCATCGCCGCAGACGCCGACGTCGACACGCTCGCACCGACGCTGATCGGGGCCGTGCACATGCTGTTCGCCGACCGGCACAGCACGCCGCCGGAGGCCGGCGCCGTCCGCAAGGTCGTGACCGCGGTCGTCGCCGGCGTCCAAGGGGAACCGCCGCGATGAATGACCTGGCAGCGGGCGTGACGGGGGATCGCACCTCGGGGAGGGGCTGAGGGGCGGTTGCCGGCTCGGCGGCTGGTGACCCGCCCCGGCCGTCACCGCACTTACGCGGTCCCGTGCCCCTCAAGGGCGGCCAGCACGAAGGGATGTCCTGCGGGATCCGCGTAACGCCGGATGTCGAACGACCCGCCGTTGTCCCGCGTCTCCAGGGGACGCGCACCGAGGTCGATCGCCTCACGCTCCGCCTGGTCCATGTCGTCCTGGGGGACCACGAAGTGCAGGTGTGCCTGCTGCGAGGTGTCCGGCCGAGGCCAGCTCGGCGGCGCGGCGCCGTGGTCCCGTCGGATGACGATGCGGACGCCCGCGGACTCGACGATCTCTATGAAGTCCGGGTGGCTGCCGACGCGTGACGTGCCGCCGAGGAATCGGGCGTAGAACTCGGCCAGTTCCTCGGGTTCGGCAGCGTCCAGCACCAGCACGCTGCTTTTGGCGACGGCCATTCTGGATCCCTCCCTCCGGGGCAGGCCTTCGCCCGCCGTACACGTCGGATACCCGGTCACTGTCGCGTCAGGCACTCAAGACGTCTGCAGCGCTTCCGGTTCGGGCTTCCGGTGGTGAGGGACTGTCCACAGCCGTACCCGTCGATCGTCGGAAGCGGTGGCGACCAGTGAGCTGTCCGGTGAGAACGCGACGGCGCGCACGGTGTCGCAGTGGCCCGTGAGCTCCGCGCCGACCCCGTCGCCCCCGTCCGTCCGCAGCAACCACACGGAGCGCTCCTCGCCTCCGACGGCCAGCCATGTCTGATCCGGTGAGAAAGCGAGTGCCTTCGGTGCGAGGATCTTCGGTACACGGCTGCCGTGGATCATCGTCCAGGTGCGGTGGCGGGTCTGAAGGTTGCAGAGCCGCACTCCCTCCATCAAGCCACCCAGTGCGAGGACCCTGCCGTCCGGCGAGAGGGCCATGGCCGTGACGGAGGGCCCGGCGCTGAGCAACGGCTGGAGGCTGTTGTCGGCCGGGGTCAGTTCCCATGCGGCCATGTCCCACATCCACGCCCTGTTGCCGCGCTCGACGGCAACGAGGAGCCCACCCGGAGAGATCGCCAACGACTCGATCGGGCTTCCGTGGCCGATATGCGGTTCCCGGACGGCCTCCTGCGTGGCGGGATCCCACAGGCGTACCGCGCTGTCGGTGCCGCCCGTCGCCAGCACCTTGCCGTCGTGGGAGAACGCCGCTGCCCTGATCGAGCCGGTGGGGGCAGGCAGCTCACCGACGAGTTCATGGGCCGCGGTATCCCATAGCTGGACGGGCCGGCCGGTGTGAACGGCGGCCAACCAGCGGCTGTCCGGCGAGAAGACCAACGACCGGGCCATTCCGCCGCGTTGGGTCAGCCGGGTACCGATGGGCTCGCGGGTGAGGGGGTCCCACAGTTGCACCGATCCGTCCTCGGCTCCGGTGGCCAGGAGACGGCCGTCCGGCGAGAACACCACCGCTCGGACGCTGTGCGCGCAGCGAAGCGGAGGTAGTGCGAGGTGGTGGCCGTGCCGCAGGGCGTGGTGCACCGCGCTCGTGGCGAGCGGTTCCTGCAGCTGCGGGTGGTCGCCTCCGGCAGGGGTGGGGGTGCGGGGGATCGTGGGGCGGGCGGCTGTCGGGAGGGCGAAAGCCCGCCGGCCGTGCGGGGCCTTACCGAGGAGTTCCACGGTGAAGTTCCTCAGCTGGACGTCTCCGTCGGCGCCGGCGGTGGCGATGAACGTGCCGTCAGGTGAGAAGGCGACCGCGAAGATCGGTCCCTCGTGAAGTTCCGCGACGAACGGCCCCGTATCGCCCTCCTGGGCCCACACCCGTAGCGTGCCGTCATGGCTCCCTGCCGCCACCGGACGCGAGCTCCCGGGAAGCATCGCCACTGCGTACACGGCGCTGCCGGGAGGACTCAAGGTCAGCACCTTGGCGGCGTCGTCCTGTCTGATGTCCCTCACGTACACCGCGCCGCTTGCGTGCCCTACGGCGAGGGTGAACGCCTGGTCGGCCATCGCGAACACCGGGCCGCAGCCCGCCAGGAATCGTGTGGGCTCATCCGAGTCCTGGCTCCAGCACTTCACCAGGCCGTTGGCGTCACCGGCCGCGAGACCGGAGCCGGGCGTTGCCAGGGCGATGATCGGGGTGCCTTGCCCGTCGAGTGGTGGGCCGTACGGCTTGAGCGAGTACGTGAGCCACTGCCGGACGGTGCCGTCGGCGCCGGCCGCGACCACCTGGCTTCCGTTGCCCCGGAACCTGACGGCGTGGACGGGACCGTCGTGGCCCGCCAGGGGGTCGCCGACCGGCTCGCGCGAGTAGGTGTCCCACAGGCGCACCGAGCCGTCAGCGCCACACGTTGCCATGTACCGCCCGTCCTGCGAGAAGTGCACCCCGTAGACCGGCCCCGCGTGTCCGGTGAGCGGGGCGCCGAGCGGCTTCGCGTCGCCTCCGCCGCGCGTGGTGGCGGTGTCCCAGAGCTGAATCGTCCCGTCCGCGCCGCCGGCCGCCAAGCAGCGCCCGTCCGGGGAGAAAGCCAGGCAGTAGACAGCGCGGCTGCCGTCGACAAGGGGCAGGCCGTACTTGTCGCGCAGGCGCAGGGGTGGCGCAGTCGTCGAGTCCCCTTCAGGGCGTTCCCGATCCATGACGGCGTCGTGGTCCGGCCGTTCGGACGGGATCGGCGTGAGGAGGGCGGTACTTCGGCGCCTCGATTGCAGCGCGGTCGCAGCTGTCCATCGCGTCCGCCATTCGTCCAGCTCCGGGGCTCTGCGGTCGGGCGGGGCGCATTCCTCACCGTACTCGTCCCAGGACAGCAGGGTTCGCACGATGAGCATGAGGGTGTCGATCCTGACGGGCTTGCCGTTGAAAGCGGCGCTCTGGGTCCCGAGCGGCAACGAGGCCGCCTCGCCGAACAACTTCTTCGCACGCGCTTCGATCTTGCGCAGCGGGGGTCGGCCGCGCTGCGCTTTCAGCCGTGTCAGACGCGTCCCCAAGTCCGCGAGTGCCTCTTCGTAGCTGCCTTCTGCCACCTGCTGGTCGACCACATTCTTCTCCCCGTTGCGTCCCGGAACAGCAGGTTAGGGCTCGCCCGACGAACGGGTGTGAACTTTCCTGAACAAGCCCGAACGCGAAAGTGTTCGACTGAACACGGCCCTCGCTGAACGGTTGTACCGAGCTGATCAGCGCTCTGCGGGTTCGTTCGATCCATGCAGGTCATGGCGCTGCTCGGGGCCAGAGTTGTGGCATGTCGAACTCGAACCCCTCTCCATCCGTCCCTGCGCCTTCCACCGACCGGGCCGAGTCCGGGCCGGAGGCGCCGTTCCTGTCCATGCACACCACCGTCGTGCTGCTGGCCTCCGTCGTCATCGGGATCGTCGTCGGTTGTCTGACGGCTCTCGCCGGGACGCCGGTCTCGGCAGCAGTCGTCGCCGGGATGGCGGCGGCCGGCGCCAGCGTCCCGGTGCTCCGCTCCCTCATCCGGTGACAACGCGTCCAGCGCGCGAGAGCGAGCGACGTGGGTCTGCTCCTCGTCCGTCGAGGAGCAGCCCCACGGGATCAGCAGGGCGGTGGAGGAACCTCGCTGATACGAGCGGCGGCGTGGCCTCGCGAGTGCGGTGATCACGTGAATCGGTGATTACCTGAGTCAGTGATCACCTGAGTCGGTGCTTACCTCCGCCGGTGAGCGCCCGGCAGTGGATCTGCGCGACGGAGGACCGTCGGGAATAGCATGGAAGACAGCTACACCGGGACGGGGCGCACAGCCCGATGCATTCCCTTCGCGGCGGGGACGCGAAAACAGGGAGGAGAGCCATGTCCTGGAATCTGACCGGCACGTACCTGGAGAGCTGCAACTGCGACGTGGTGTGCCCCTGCACCACCTCGGGCCTCACGGCTCCGGCCGACCACGAGCGCTGCCAGGTGACCTTCGCGTTCCATGTGGACAGCGGGAACGTGGACGGCGTGGACGTGTCCGACCGCAGCGTCGCCGTCTTCGTCGACGGGCCCCGGGTGATGGCCGAGGGTGGCTGGCAGGTGGCGCTGTACATCGACGCTTCGGCCGACGACGGTCAGGCGGAGGCACTGGGCAAGGTCTTCTCCGGCAAGGCAGGTGGGCCGATGGCGGTGCTCACTCCGCTCATCGGCGGACTCCTCGGCGTACAGCGCGTTCCCATCGACTACCGCGACGACGGCCGCCGCCACGCCGCACGGGTGGGCGACGCGATCGACATCGAGATCGAGGACCAGGTCGCCCCGCAGTTCGGCGAGGACGGTCCGGTGATGGGCCTGACCGGCATGTTCCATCCGGCGAACAGCACGCTGACGATCGCCCGCTCCACCCGGGCGACGGGCGCGGGCGTGTACGGCCGGTCCTGGGACTTCACCGGCGGCAACGGACACTACGCGCCCTTCACGTGGGCGGCGTGAACGGCAGACCGGTTACCGCCCGCCGCACGGCGGGCGCCTCCGGGCTGCTGCTGGTCGCGGCGGCCGCCGCTTGGGTCTGGGTGGTGACGCACTGGGACGGCAGGCCGGCGATGCCCGGCACCATGGGACTGGGCCTCCCCGCTTTCCTGGCCGTGTGGACGCTGATGATGGCCGCGATGATGTTGCCCGCCACGACGCCGGTGGCCGCGTTGTACGCACGTACCCTCACCGTGCACCGGGCGCCGCGCATGGTCGTCTTCACGGTCGCCTACCTGCTCGTCTGGGCCGCGGCCGGACTGCCGGCCTACGCGCTGGCGGTCGGTCTGGGCCGGGCCGCGAGCCTCCCCGTCGGGGTGGGGACCGCAGCAGCCGCGGCCGTGTTCGCGGTCAGCGGCGTCTACCAGCTGACGCCCCTCAAAGACCGCTGCCTGGCGAAGTGCCGCTCACCGCTCGGACTGATGCTGCGCTACGCCTCGTACCCGGGGCGCTCGCGCGATCTGCGTGCCGGAGCCCATCACGGAGCCTTCTGCCTGGGCTGCTGCTGGTCGCTGATGGTGCTGCTGGCGGCGTTCGGTCTGATGAACCTGTGGGCCATGGTGGTCCTGGCCACCGTGATCACCGCCGAGAAGCTCGTTCCGGCCGGCCGCCTGGTGGCCCGTGCCGTGGGGATCGCCTCGCTCGCACTGGCCGTCGCCGTGGTCTGGGTTCCGGCGCTGGCCCCGGGCCTGATCGGCGGCGGTATGACAGGGATGTGAGGACGGGCCGCCCCGGCCGGGGGCTCGTACCCTCCTGGACACCGCAAGCCCGGCCGCGGTGGCCCGCCAGGCAGTCACCTCACCTCCACCTCCCGTTCCGCTCATCCCCAACTCCCTTTCCGCTACTGCCCGGAAGTCGTCCGGCGGCCGACCGGTGAGGCGTTTCCCGTTCCCGGCCGATGACGCGTGGCCCGTTCGAAGAACCAGGAATAGCCCCTGGTCATCGGGGCAGGCGATGCATCGGCACAGATCAAGCACAACATCCGACATCCGTTCTTCCGGTTCGCGGTAGCGCAGTGCCTGAATCTCCCAGCAGGGTGAGGGGCATTCCCCCGGGAGCACGACTGACGGGTTCGGACGGAGAGGTGGACCGGAGCAGGTCATGGCTGAATTCCTCACGGACATCGAAACCATCCGCGAGCGAGCGCGCTTGGAGATCGAGAAGGGCCCGATCACCGATGCCTACGGCGCGGACCTGGAGCGGGTTCTCCAGGTGCTCAACGAGGCCCTGGCCACGGAGATCGTCTGCACGCTCAGGTACAAGCGGCATTACTACACGGCGTCCGGGCTGTATTCGGAACCCGTCGCGGCCGAGTTTCTGGAACACGCCGCGGAGGAACAGCAGCACGCCGACAAACTGGCCCAGCGCATCGTCCAGCTCGGTGGTGAACCGGACTTCGATCCCGACACCCTGACGAAGCGTGCGCACGCCGGGTACGACGCCAGTACCGACCTGATCGAGATGATCAAGGAGGACTTGGTTGCCGAACGCGTGGCCGTGGCCTCCTACACGGAGATCACACAGTGGCTGGGCGACGGCGATCCGACGACCCGCAGGGTCTTCGAGGAACTCCTCGCGCAGGAGGAGGAACACGCCGACGACCTGCGCGGCCTGCTGGAGCGGATCCCCCGGCACACCACGGACCAGCAGTCCGACCGGGCCTGACCGGGTGTTCGGTGTCCGCTCGCCGAGCGAGGACGCAGCGCATGCGCGAGGCCACAGTGCATGCACGAGGCCACAGTGCATGCACGAGGCCACAGCGCATGCACGAGGACACAGCGCACGCACGAGGACACAGCGCATTGTCGACCACAGTGAGGGAGCCCCACACATGCCTGATTCCGATCTGTTGAGCGTGGAAGTCACCGTCATCGACGAGCGGACCGCGATGGTCGCGGTGCGCGGTGAGCTCGACACCGACACCGGTATCGCCCTGCACCACCAGCTCGCCAATCAGCTCGCGCACGGCCGGCGGTATCTCGTGCTCGACCTGCGGGAGGTTCCGTTCATGGATTCCTCGGGGCTGAACGTCATCATCAGGGCGCACAACGACACCCGGCAGGTCGGTGGGAGTGTGTACCTGGCCGCCGTGTCACCGACCGTCCGGCGACTGCTCGACCTGACGGGGATCAGCTTCACCACACCGGTCCGGGACACTCCGGAGGAAGCACTGTTCGAACTCGCCGCCGCGTCCCTGCCGGAGCCGCCCCCGCCCTCCTGAGCGCACCCGCCAGGGTTCCCGAGGCACGGAAAAGGCGCGTCCGGCCCGGCCGGGGCTGGTCAGTAGTTGCTGCTCAGTAGTTGGCGAGCGCCACCACGACGATGATCACCGCGGGAATCGCCAGGCCGGCCAGCACACAGCCGCAGCCCTTCGACGTAGAGCTGATGGCCTGCCGCGCCTCGATCCGGCGGGCCGCGTGCTCGGCCGTCCGCACCGGGCGGAGGGCCCGCCAGACGGTCCGAGTGATCCAGTACGGGCTGGTCACCACGTAGAAGACGCACACCGCCGCGTAATACAGCGCCTCAAGGATCTGCGCGACGAAGGCCACCACGGCCAGTACCGGAAGCATCAGCAGGATCATCCCTGCCGACTTGCCGGCGGCCCAGGCATCCCAACTGGGCTTCTTCACCGGCGATATGGGGAGTTTCCGCGGCCGGCCGGCGGCTGCTTCAGCGGTGGTGTGGGGCGCGTCCGCGGGGACCGCGGGAGGGCCCGTCGGCCGGTCGTCGTACGGGCCCGCAGGGGATTCGCTTGTCTTGCTCACGTGGGAAAGGTACCGGGGCGCAGCAGCAGTGACGAGTTCGGCTCGGGCTGCCGGACGTCCGCGGTCGGGTCGCTCCGTTGTCACCGGGCGGCCGCCAGCAGGACGGCTGTCTGCCCTGGCCGGTGGCGTATCCCACGCCCTCCAACGAACGCTAGCGTGAGCGACATGGCTTTTCGACCCGGCTTTTCCCTCCGCCCTTCCCTCCACCACTTCCCCTCAGCTCGTCCCTCCGTCTTCGTCCCCGAGGAGCGCAGCTGATGACGTTCCGGGCGCACATGACGCAGATGGCGGTGGGTGCCTTGGCGGCGTTCCGCGAGGAACCGGCCTCCGGGATCTATGCCGTCACGTTCCGGATCGACAGCGTCGACCAGGACCCGCGCTTCCCGTACCTGGCGATCGGCTACAACACCGACGCGGAGGTGAACCGACTGCTGGCGACGCCGAGCCCGCCGGAGCCCTGGGAGGCCCGTTGGAACTACGCCTACTTCCCCTCGTCCGGACTGGAGGGCATACGTATCTGCGGCCACCATCGCCAACACGACCCGCTCGGCGCCGAGTTGCACCGGCGGGAGTCGATGGCGCAGGGCCTGTGGTACGAGGACGGCGACGAACTCACCGACCCGGAGCGGGATGCGCGGGACGAGCGCCTCGACGAAGGGTTCCACGAACTCTGCGTCGACGTGGCGCGGCAGCTGCACAGCGGCGGTGGGATCACCGCACGACTGGGACGGCCGGTGCCGGTGATCCTCTACGACATGTTCCAGCCGGACGAGATGTTCACCCTGACCAGGGCCGCCAACCCGGCGGACCTGGTCGCGGAGTTCCTGTCGCAGGACCCGGAGGGGCAGGTGCCGCTGTAGGGATGGTGCATGCGGAGGGTGTCGCGTCCAGAACGGGTGCGAGCGCGGCGATGACAGCCCGACGCCGGCCCGACGACGGCTTCGGGCCGGACCACGAGCACGGCGTTGGCGTTCGGCCGCGCTGCGCTCAGTCGGTGGTGCGCAGCAGCAGCTTGCCCGTCGAGGTGCGCCCGCCCATCAGCCGGTGGGCCTCGGCCGCGTGCGACAGGGGGAACTCCGCGGTGATCGGGAGCGCCACGGTGCCGTCGATGACGGTGCGGAAGGCCCGCTCGGTCAGCGAGCGCAGCGCCTCGGGCGCCGACTGCGCGAGCGCCAGGATGGAGAAGCCGGCGACGGAACGGCCTTGCGCGTAGAGCTCGGGCTGACCGACCTGCCACGGCTCGGCCCCGCCGGCGTTGCCGAAGGAGACCAGGCGGCCGAAGACGGCCAGCGCGTCGAGGCCGCGGCGGAGGGTATCGCCGCCCACCGGGTCGAGTACCAGGTCGACGCCCTTGCCCTGGGTGACGCGGCGGATGTCGTCGGAGAAGGTGTCGGCGGTGAACACCTCGTCGTAGCCGTGCTGGAGGGCGTGCCCGGCCTTGGCCGTGGAGGAGACCACGCCGTACACGGCACCCGCGCCGGCCGCCCGGGCCAGCTGTCCGGCCACGGTGCCGATACCTCCTGCCGCGCCGTGCACCAGCACGCTCTCTCCGGCGCGCAGGCGCCCCACCTCGTGGAGCAGGGCATGCGCTGTCGGCAATACGGTGGGCAGCGCGGCGGCGGTCCGTAGGTCCAGGCCCTCGGGAAGCGGGAAGACAGTGGTGGTGTCGGCGACCACCACCTCCGCGTAGGCGCCGCTGTTGACGAGTGCGACGGCCTCCTGCCCCGGACGCAACCCCTCGACGCCATGGCCGACGGCCCGGATCCGTCCGGAGACCTCCAGGCCTGGCCGGAAGGGCAGCGAGTCCACCCGGTACCCCTCGGCGCGTGCCTTGAGGTCCGCGAAGTTCACGCCCACATAGGCGGCATCGATGGTGACTTGACCCGGCCCCGGCGAGGGCGGTTCGGCCTGCACGACCTTGAGAACCTCGGGGCCGCCGTACTTCTGGAACTCGATTGCACGCATGGGTGGGACGCATCCTTCGACAGAGTGTTCAATGGAAAGCGAACACTCGCACTGTACGATGCTCATCGAACACTCGGCAAGCGGCCGGGCCACACAGGTGTCCGGCGACGACGCGACGCGCACGGTGAGGAGAGGGACATGGCGAACCAGACGGAGGGCGGCAGTCACCGCGCGGCGCCGGTGCACACCGATCCCGAGGACGTGTCCCTCCTGACCGCGTTGTCCGCGCTCGCCGACTCCGTGCGTCTGACGCTGATCCGCGAGCTGGCCGGCTCCGCCGACTGGACCCGCAGCTGCGGCAGCTTCGACGTACCGGTCGGCAAAGCCGCACTCAGTCATCACTTCTCGGTCCTGCGCGGCGCCGGACTGGTCGAACAGCGCGACGAGGGGCCCAAGCGGGTCAACCGACTGCGCCGGGAGGAGTTCGACGCACGGTTCCCCGGGCTGCTCGATCTGATCCTCCGCGCCGACGACCTCGACTGAAGCGCTCAGCGACCGGGTGGGTCGGCGGCAGGCCGCCGACCCACGGGGTCATCACTCGTGAGAATGCGGCTTCGTGACCCTGAAGCGGGCCACGTTCTCCTCAGTCGACCAGCGCTGGAAGCCGGCCTTTTCCAGTACGCGGGCGGAGGCCGGGTTCGACAACTCCACGGTGGCGACCACGGTATGGACGCCGGGCGCGGTGAGTGCGAAGGCGGCGAGGGCACGCGTGGCCTCGGGGGCGTAGCCCCGGCCGCGACGGGAGGCCACGATGCCGTAGCCGATTTCGAGGACCCCCTCGTTGGGCGGCCAGAACAGGCCGATGGAGCCCACCACCAGGCCGCCGGCACGCTCGATGATCAGGCGGTGGCTGTGTTCGCCGAGCCAGTCGGGGTGCTGGTCGAGGAGGCCCGCGATGACTCGGTCGCCTTCGGCGGGGAAGTCGTCGGCCCAATGGGGCGACCTGGTGCCGTCGAGGGCTGCGACGGCCTCGGCCGCGGTCCAGGGCCGGAGAACGAGGCGGTCGGTGGTCAGCTCAGCGTGGGGTGATGCGAGGGCGGAATTCACGTGTCACTCCTGGTCGTGGGAACGACCCGGACCGCGCTCTGCTCACGCGGTGGGCCGGAGAAGGGCATGCTGAAGAGAGCCGTCGGCGGCCATATTCATCAACCTCCCTTGTCCCGTGATCACGCGCTTCCTGCGCCGCGTGACGGTAACCGCATCACTCAAGCGAGGGCAAAGCATTTTCCCGTCGATCAGGCGGGCTCAGAATCCCGGCGTGGGAACCACGCCGGGATCCGCTCGCCGACATCCCCCGGCCAACAGGCACCGCGTCAGTGATGGGTAGCGCGTCTCTCGTTCCCCGGGCCCGGGAGGCCCACGGCCTCGTCGCGCTGTTAGCTTTCTGCGACATGAACCACGTGGACTGGGCCGAGCTGACGCACGCGTACGGAACCGCCGAGGACGTCCCCGGCCTTCTGCGCGACCTGCGGTCCGACGACGCCGTGACCCGGGAGCGCGCACTGGACGCGCTGTATGGGGGCGTGCACCACCAGGGGGACGTGTACGACTCGACGCTCGCGTGCATACCCCACCTCCTGGCCCTCGCCCAGGACCCGGACGCGCCCGACCGGGGACCCGTCATCGGCCTGCTGACCAGCATCGGCGCCACCGCGCACCTTGCCGCCGAGGAGGCCGGAGCCTCCATGCCCGACCCGGAGGCGGCGCTCGCCGAGGCGGCTGCCGCCGGGTGGGAGCCGGACGAGTGGTGGGAGGAGTACGCGTGCGCCCACGGACTGCTCGCCGGGCGGGCGCTGGCCGCCGCGGTGCCATCGATGGTGCGGCTGCTCACGGACGCCGACCCGGGCGTACGGGCGGCGGCGGCCACGTTCCTCGTGCGGTGCGCCGATGAGCCCGAGGCGTTGCTGCCCGAACTGACGGGATGTCTGCGCGCTGAGCCCGACCCGGCCACCCGGCAGTCGCTCGTCGAGGACGTGGCCGACCTGCTCGGCCGGCTCGCCGACCGCGAAGCCGACCGCGAAGCCGGCCGCGGAGCCGGGGCCGGCGCGCGAACCAAGCACGTCCAGGCGGCGGTCGACCTGCTGCGCCGCCTCGCCACCGGGCCGCAGCCGGACGACGCCACGACCGGCCCGCACTCCGGAGCGGACCGCGCCGGGGAGCTGCCAGCCTTCGCGGAGGCGTCGGACCTTGCGAAGGCATCGGACCTCGCGAAAGCATCCGCCCTCACGGAAGACCCGTCCACCGTCCTCACCGCGCTCACCGCCCTCGCGGCGCACGCCCCCGACGCGCTGCCGCCCGACGTCGCCGACCGGGCCATCGCGGCCCTCGACCGGGCGAGCGGCCGGTCGGCGCCGCCCCCGGAGAGCGGCCCGGACTCCGGCACGATGCTCTCCTACCTGCGCGACCTGCGCACGCAGGCCTACCCCGAGGACATCGAGGCACGGCTGGTGGACGCCGTACACGACCTCCACGGAGCGCTCGGCAGTCGGCTGCACGACCGCCACCGGCTCGTGCTGCACGATCTGCGGCGTACCACGCCCTGCGTCCGCAGCGACGTTCTCGACCGGGTGAGGGAGCTCTACGGCGGCTGGCGGGTGCCCAAGCAGGAGGCGGCGGAGGCGGCGGCACTCCTCGGTGGCGTGCTCGCGGCGTACGCCGAGACCATGGAGGCGCAAACCGAGGACGGCACGCCCGAGGACGCCGGGACGGTGGCCACCTCCGGGTCGGACGCACCCGTCAGTACCGCCACCTCCGGCTCGGACACACCCGTCAGCGACGCCACCGCTGCCGCCGCGGCCGAGGAACTGCGCTGCTGCTGCCTGCCGTTGACCGACGACATCCTGGACGCCGCCCATCGCATCGCCGACGCTTCCGGCTACCGCACCGGCCACGGTTGGGAGGGGGACGCCGGCGGTGAGTGCCTCCAGCTCCTGGTGGCCGCCGGGGACGAGCGGGGCGCCCGGCTGCTCGGGGAGTTGCTGTACGGCAGGGCACTCCCTGAGGGGCTGCCCGGCTGGTGCCGGGACCTCGGCACGCACGCAGCCGGAATGCTGCCGGAGTTGGGGGCCCGCCTGCAGCAAATCGCCGAGCGAACGAGGGAGGAACCGGGGGACGACAGCGCTCTGGACGAGGCCGCCCGCCTGCTGTCCGCGCTGCGGTCGACAGGCTTTGACGAATCCGCCGGCGTGATCGCACCCTTTCTCGACGCACTGGCCGAGCAGGCGGAGAAGCGGGGGACCGGACTGCACCGAGCCGGAATCCTCCTGCTCGCGTCACCGGACGGCATCGGTCCCGACGCCGCCGACCACGCGGCGGTGCTGTGCCGCCTCCTTGCCGACCCCTCCCCGTACGCCCGGATCGGTGCCGCCCGGGCGCTGTGGCACGCCGGACAGGGCACGGCGGAGATACTGCCGGTGCTCACCGCCACCGTCGAGAACATCGTCGAGAACACCAACGACTGGCACGCCGGCCACGAGGCGCTGGAGCTGGTTGCGGTGATGGGCCCCGCGGCGACCCCCCTCGCGCCCGCCGTCCGGGCCTGCCTCGACACGCCGCATACCAGCACGCTCACCGCCGCCCGCGCGGCGCTGGCCCTCCGAGCGATCACCGCGGGCACGGGCAACGCGGCGGACCGGACTGCCGCGGACCGGACCGCCGCGGATGCCGCGCTGCTCGCGGCATGGCAGGCCGATCGCTCGGTCCGCTCCGTCATCGCCGCCGGACTCCACCGCGAGGACCCGGCCGCGCCACTCCCGCCCGGACTGGCCGCCCTCCTACGCGAGGAGCTGGCCGACCCACGTCGCCTGGACAACCCGGGCCGGCCCACCCGTACGCGCTTCCGCCACAACACCGCGGCGGATGAAAGGTTTTGCGCCCGGGCCACCACCCTCCTCGCCCGCGCATGATGCTCGGCTCATCGCTCACGGCACGTCTCCGTGGGTCACCCGAGGGCGTTCCAGAACACGGAGTGGTGGCGGCCCTGGGCCAACTCGCTCGTATGCGGTGCGCCGAGCGCACCTCCCCAGGGACGCTCCCCTTCACAGACATGACGCGGCGCCGGCCGCGAGACGGGCGGCGGCGCCGGTGCACGTTCACATGAGGCGGTGGCCGCCATCGACATGCAGGACCGTCCCGGTGACGAATCCATTGCGCATCACCGAGACGAATGCCTGGGCGATGTCGTCGGGGGTGCCGATACGCCGGACCGGGAGCCGCCCGGCCAGTTCGGCGAACGCCGCTTGCTTGTCCATGCCGAGTTGGTCCCAGATGGGAGTGTCCACCCAGCCCGGTGAAATGACGTTCACCCGCACCGGGGCCAGTTCGATCGCCAGCCCGTACGTCAGCGAGGCGAGCGCGCCGTTGGCAGCGGCCACGATCGTGTTGGAACCGTTCGGCCGGTAGGCGTTGATGCCCGAGGTGTACGTGATCGAGCCGGTCACCCGCCCTGACGCGTATTTGCCCACGAGCCACGCCCCGAGCAGCTTGGTGTCCACAACGGCCCTCGCGGTGGCCGAGGTGACCTCGGCGGTCCGGCCGTAGGCCCCACTCGCGTCCATCGCGGTGACCGCCACATGCTCCACCCGCCCCACCCCGGCGAACAGTTCGGCCACCTCCTCTTCGCGCCCGATGTCCGCCCGTACCGTGCCGACCTTTCCCCGCGCGGTTCGCTCCAGCTCCGCCCGGGCCGCGTCGAGCCGGTCTGCGGACCGGCCGACGATCGTTACGTCCATGCCCTCGGCCAGCAGGGTCCGGGCCAGGGCCAGGCCCATGCCGGAGCCGCCTCCGATGATGAGTGCGTCAGTCATGAGCCGAGGTTCCGCCGTCCGCTGCCGGGCTGGGAAGGCCGTGTGGTTCCTGGGTGCGATACGGCCACCCAGGAACGGACCACCCGATGGCACACTCGACGGCGTGAACGCGATGGCTGAGTTCCTTCGGATCCGGCGCGGGCGGATCGGCCCGGCCGAAGTCGGCCTGCCCATCGGTCCGGGCATCCGGCGGGCCCCCGGCCTACGCCGTGAGGAGCTGGCCGCGCTCGCCGGGGTCAGCATGGACTACTACACCCGCATCGAGCAGGGCCGGGAGACCGCGCCCAGCGACCCGGTGCTGAACGCACTGGCCCGCGCCCTGCGGCTCACCGACGACGAGCACGCTCACCTGCTCGCCCTGGCCGACCGCGCCGCCGGGCGCACGCCGCGGTGCCGGCCCGTCGACCCGCAGCCCGTACGCCCCGGTCTGCGACTGCTGCTGGAATCGCTCCGGCCCGGACCGGCATACGTACTCAACGACGTCAACGACGTGTTGGCCGCCAACCCGGAGGGCCTGGCCCTGATGCCAGGACTCGACGACTGGCCTTCCGCCCAGCGCAACACGATCCGGTACACCTTTCTGCACCCTGCCGCGCGGACGGTCTTCGCCGACTGGGACCGAGTGGCCGGCAACTGCGTGGCGCACCTGCACACCGCCGAGGTGACCGCACCCGAGCGCACCGCCGCCCTGATCACCGAAATGTCCGCGGCCAGCAGCGAGTTCGCCGCGCTGTGGCGCCGGCACGACGTCCGGGTCAAGCGCGGCGGCCAGACCGCGTTCCGGCATCCGGTCATCGGCCCGCTCACCTTGGCCAACGAGATACTCGGCATCGCCGGCGACGGCCAGCGCATGCTCGTCTACCAGGCCGCGCCCGGCACCGCCGAACACGATGCGCTGCTCCTGCTGGCCATGACCAGCGAGCAGGTGGGAGCCCGTGACCAGCGCTGCTGAGTCAAGGCATGAGGGTCTCCGTCATGGGCCCGCATGATGCTCCGTTCCCGCCCGCTCTGCTAGCCCATGCTCTTGGCGCCATCCATGGATTCGCGGATGATGTCGGCGTGGCCGGCGTGCTGAGCGGTCTCGGCGATGATGTGCGTCAGTACCCGGCGGGCCGACCACTGGGCGTCGGCCTCGAACCACGGGGCCTTCGGCAGTGGCCAGGCGGCCCCCAGGTCGGGCAGGGTGGCCACCACGTCATCGGTCCGGCGGGCCGCCTCCGCGTAGTCGTCCAGCACACCGGCCAGCGTCTCACCGGGCAGCAGCCGGAAGCCGTCTGCATAAGTGGCCCAGTCGGCCTCGGTCATCGCGGTGAAGTCCGGCATCGCGGAGGGACCGTTCAGGATGAAGCCCACCCAGAGCTTCTCGACCGCGGTGACGTGTTTGATCAGTCCGCCCAGGCACAGTTCGCTGGCGGTGGTCCGCAGTCTGGCCTGCTCGTCGGTGAGGTCGCGCGTGGTAAGGCGGAGGAAGCCCCGGTGCTTGGCCAGTGCCTCAAGCCATTCTGCGCGCTCGCCGCTGACGGCCGGACGCTCTGCCTGGTCACGGATGGCCCGTTCGTTGTCGCTCATGGTCTCTGCCTTTCGGGTGTTCCCGTTCCGTCGGTCAGGACCACGCTAAAGCCCATATAGGTCAGTCTCTGTCCTCCATCGCTCGCAAGGACAACCGATCGAGCGTGGCAATGCGTGCCGCGGCCCCCGAGGCCCGCCCCCGCCCCAACTACGCGGTGCCGAAAGGTAGATGGAAAATCGATGGACGTCTGGGAGTGACCTCGCCTAGGCTGAGCGCACGCCCATGATCACGAGGAAGGAGGCGAGAGCGATGCTGATCGCGACAACCGTGCGCTCCCGCCCCGTCCACCGGGCGTTGCTGGTCTGATTCGGGAGCGCGTCACTCTCCCGAAGGACTGTTTCTCCATGACTGAACTGGTCATTCGTCCGCTCGCCGCGGGCGAGACCCCCCTGTTCGCCTCGCTGCCCGACCCGGGCCTCGTAGGCCGCGCCGTCCTCGGCGACGCCTACGGCATGATTGCCGACGGCGGCGAGTACCGGCCCGAATGGACCTGGGTCGCCCTGCGCGACGGCGTCGTGGTTGCCCGCGCGGCCTGGTGGGCCAAGCCAGGGGACGAAAAGCCCCTCGCCCTCGATTGGTTCGACTTCACCGATGCCGAGGCCGCTGTCCAACTGCTGCGCACCGCACCGCTTCACGCCGAGTACAGCCTGCTGCTGCCGCCCGATTGGCGCGAGAAGCCGGATGTGCGGGCGGCAGCGGAGGCCCGAACGGCCGCTGCGGAGGCGGCCGGCCTGCGGAAGCTGGTCGAGCGCTACCGCTACAGCTGGACCTCTGACTGTGCGCTGCCCGAGCGCACCGGGCGCCTGGTGTACCGGCCGGAGCCGGACGACGACGTCCTGCGGGGCGTGGTGCGCCGGATCCAGGAGGGTTCGCTGGACGCCCATGACGTCAATGACATCGCCACGTACGGCAGGGACGGCGCCGTCGAGGAGTTCTTGAAAATCCTCAACTGGATGCCCTCCCCGCGCGACTGGTGGCGGTTGGCCTACACCCCGGCCGGCGAACTGGCGGGCCTGCATGTCCCCGCCCACAATCCCTCGGGCCCCTGCATCGGCTTCATCGGCGTCGTGCCTGAGCAGCGCGGCAACGGCTATGCGCATGACCTGCTGATCGAGTGCACACACGACCTGGTGGCGCGGGGCGCGACGCGCATCGCAGCCGCCACCGACCGGTCGAACCTTCCGATGGCGGCACATTTCGCGAGGGTCGGCTACCCGATCAGCGAGGAACGCATCGACTTCGTCTGACCGGGCCGGACCGAACCGAACGAAGCGGGCCATCGCGCATCACGGGGGTGGCGCCGACCGATCTGAAAGCGATGCGTCGGTGGCCGCTGCGAGCATGGGTTCCGGGCCGTTCCTCCGTGGAGCGGCCCTGGAAATCCAGCCGAAGTAGTAGCGGGGGAGCCGCTGCTGTGGTGGAGAGAGGCATGGCATGAGCACGGTAAGAGACCTCGATGCCCGTGGCGGGCAGCACTGTGAGACGACGGCTCTGGGGGTACTGCTACGGCACCAAGGACTCGATCTGTCCGAGCCCATGCTCTTCGGTCTCGGCTCCGGTCTGTCCTTCCTCTACTGGGACAGCAAGAACATGGGCTTTCCCTTCCTCGGGGGACGGGTCAAACCCTTCGACCTCACCAGAACCCTGGCCGCCGGACTCGGGCTGCAACTCCAGGTCCAGGAGACCACCTCGCCCCGCAGGGCTTGGGAGAACGTGGCCGCCCCCATCGACGCCGGCCACCCCGTCGGGCTGCAGCTCGACTGCTACCACCTGGACCACTTCGCCTCGAAGGTGCACTTCGGTGGCCATGTCGTCGCCATGTACGGCTATGACGAGCACGCTGCCTATCTGGTGGACACCGACCAGCAAGGCGGAGCGGTATCCACCAGCCTGACCAGTCTCGCCCGGGCCAGGGCTGCGCGGGGCCCGATGACCGCCAAGCACCGCTCCTTCACCCTCACCGCTCCAAGGGACCTGCCCTCCCCACAGAGCCGGATCATTCCCGCCATCACCGCCTGCGCCGACGCCTTCCTCAACCCGCCCATCGCCAATCTCGGCCACCGGGGCATCGAGAAGGCCGGCAAGCTGGTACGCACATGGCTCCAGCGGACCGACGACCCGCAGCGCGACCTCCCGCAGGCCGCGCTCTTGATGGAGAAGGCCGGCACCGGCGGCGCCCTGTTCCGCAACCTCTACCGCGACTTCCTCACCGAGTGCACCGAACTGCACGGCAGCAGCCATCTGCGCACCGGCCTGGGGCTGTACACCGAGGCGGCCACCCTGTGGACGGAGGTGGCGGGCCTGATCACCAGGGCTGGCGCATCGGGTGAGACAGCGTTCCTCCTGCAAGCCGGCACGATCCTGGGCGATCTTTCGCGCATGGAACGCGAGGCCATGCAAGCGCTGAGCCGACTGGAGGCGTGAGGCATCGAGCGTGCGCACCTACCGGGCCGCGGTCCGCGCCGCCTTCACCACCGGCACCGCCTCGATGCGCGACGGTCATGCCCTGACTACTCCAGTCAGGGCATGACCGCATCCCATTGGCGGCGTTTCGACCGCTGAAGACGGCCGTCCGGCTCCTGGCGCGGCCAGGATGGCGACTGACTGGCGAGCCAACCGCGAGCATCGGGAGAGACCCACCAGTGAGCATCCTCAACGAACCCCACGGTGCCGCGGCAGCCGAGGACTCGTACGAAAACGAAATTCCGCTCAAGGGCAAAGAGCCGGGCAACGTCGTGGTCAGGTGGCTGACGACCACCGACCACAAGACCATCGGCACCCTCTACCTGGCGACGTCATTTGCGTTTTTCCTCATCGGCGGGCTGATGGCGCTGGTGATGCGCGCCGAGCTGGCCCGGCCGGGCCTGCAGATCGTGTCGAGCGAGCAGTTCAACCAGGCATTCACCATGCACGGCACGGTGATGCTGCTGATGTTCGCGACGCCGCTGTTCGCCGGTTTCACCAACTGGATCATGCCGCTGCAGATCGGCGCGCCCGACGTGGCGTTCCCACGGCTGAACATGTTCGCCTACTGGCTCTACCTGTTCGGCTCAACGATCGCGGTCGGCAGCTTCCTCACCCCACAGGGCGCGGCCGACTTCGGCTGGTTCGCCTACACACCGTTGTCCGACGCGACCCATACCCCGGGGGTCGGCGGCGACATGTGGATCATGGGCCTGGCCTTCTCCGGCTTCGGCACCATCCTGGGTGCGGTTAACTTCATCACCACGATCATCTGCATGCGGGCCCCGGGCCTGACCATGTTCCGGATGCCGATCTTCACCTGGAACGTGCTGCTGACCGGTGTGCTGGTCCTGCTGGCCTTCCCGGTCCTGGCCGCCGCGCTGCTGGCCCTGGAGGCGGACCGCAAATTCGGCGCCCACGTCTACGACCCGGCCAACGGCGGCTCGCTGCTGTGGCAGCACCTCTTCTGGTTCTTCGGACACCCGGAGGTGTACATCATCGCCCTGCCGTTCTTCGGCATCGTCACCGAGGTCATCCCGGTGTTCGCCCGAAAGCCGATCTTCGGCTACATCGGACTGGTCGCCGCGACCATCTCGATCGCCGGCCTGTCGGCCACGGTGTGGGCGCACCACATGTACGTCACCGGTGGCGTGCTGTTGCCGTTTTTCTCCTTCATGACGTTCCTGATCGCCGTGCCGACCGGTGTGAAGTTCTTCAACTGGATCGGCACGATGTGGAAGGGCTCACTGTCCTTCGAGACACCGATGCTCTGGGCGATCGGCTTTCTCGTCACGTTTCTCTTCGGCGGTCTGACCGGCGTCATCCTGGCCTCCCCGCCGATGGACTTCCATGTGTCCGACTCGTACTTCGTGGTGGCCCACTTCCACTACGTCGTCTTCGGAACGGTCGTCTTCGCGATGTTCTCCGGCTTCCACTTCTGGTGGCCGAAGTTCACCGGCAAGATGCTCGACGAGCGCCTGGGCAAGATCACGTTCTGGACGTTGTTCATCGGCTTCCACGGCACCTTCCTCGTCCAGCACTGGCTCGGTGCCGAGGGCATGCCGCGTCGTTACGCGGACTATCTGGCGGCGGATGGCTTCACCGCCCTGAACACGGTCTCGACGATCAGTTCGTTCCTGCTGGGCCTGTCGATGCTGCCGTTCCTCTACAACGTCTGGAAGACCGCGAAGTACGGCACGCCGGTGGGCGTCGACGACCCGTGGGGCTACGGCCGTTCGCTGGAATGGGCGACCTCCTGCCCGCCGCCGCGGCACAACTTCCTCACCCTCCCGCGGATCCGCAGCGAATCCCCGGCGTTCGACCTGCACCACCCCGAGATCGCCGAACAGGACCACGCGGCGTACCTCGGCAAGCGGGACGCGGTGGAAGCGCCCGGACATGAAGGCGACCGGCCGTGACCTCCCCGAGCCGTCAAGGGACACCGCTGGACCGGCAGAGCGCCGCACTCGCCAACGAGGTCGAGGGCTATCTGCTTGCGCAAGCGGAACGTGAGCAGGCACGGCGCGAGGCCGCAGCTCTGTGCGCGCGCCTGACCTGGCTCACGGCGGGGCAGGCCGAAGACCTCGCCCGCCACTACACCGAGCAGCGCCTCGGTCTGACACGCCAGGCGCTCCAGGCCACCGCTGACCGGGCCAAGCGCCTGCGCGGCGAATACGAGGCCCGCTACGCCGAGTTGCGCCGCGCCTTGCTCAGGCGGCATGCCGCCTGTGCTTGTCTGCTGTTCCTCTGTTCCACCGCGGCCGGTGCGGCGGCTCGTCTGCTGGACAGCTGACCACGGCCGTGGGTTGTCTGCCGCTGCCTGAATCGCGCCGCCGAGGCGTGTGGCCGACTGGGGTGGAGTCAGCCCAGTACGCCGGTCAGGGCGCGGACGACCACGACGTCGAACCGATCGCCGGGGTTGCCGTCGGACGTGCAAGCGGCGAGCAAGGCGGTGATGCGGGGGTGGCTTCCTGCGGCGGCAACGTGGCGCAGGTAGGCGGACCGGCGCGTGGCGCTGGTGTCCGTGGCCGCCCTTTCGTTCTGGACGAAGAGCGCGGTCAAGCCGCTGATGAGGGCGAACGCCTCAAGTTTGCAGGCGGGGTCGGCCGGATGGTCGGCGAGCACGTCGAGCACGTGCTCCAGTAGGTCGATCCCGTGGGGGCCGAGTGTGGGACGGCCCATCACCATGGTGGGTAGCCACGGGTGGCGGCGCATGATCTGCCGGGCCTGACGGGCGAGGGTGAGCAGGTCGGCCTGCCAGTCGCCGCTGGGAGCGGGAAGGTGGTATTCGCTCGCCGTGCTGTCGGTCATCAGGTCGAGCAGCTCGTCGCGGGTGGCCACATAGCGGTAGAGCGAGGCAGCGCCAGTCCCCAGGATCGATGCGACGCGGCGCATGGAGACGGCCTCCAGGCCCTCCCGGTCGGCCAGTTCCACCGCGGCGGCGGTGATCTCGGCGCGGCTGCGCTCGGCCCGGCGCCCGACCGGCGCTTGCTCCGGCCGCATCCAGATCACCGGCTCCTGCTGTTCTGCCACTGCCACCTCCCGCGTTGCCCACCAGCCTACCTATCGCATACGGTGTTCGCATACATGGTTCGCGAACACTGTATGCGAATGGGTGGAACGGTTTCGTGAAAGGGAGGGACGCCATGCCGCGCTTCGCGCGCAACGACGAGATCCGGATCGCGTTCGAAGACCTGGGCGGCGCGGGCGGAGATCCGCTGCTGCTGGTCATGGGCCTGGGAGCCTCACGGTTCTGGTGGCCGGACGGCTTGGTGGCCGAACTGGTCGGCCGTGGTTTCCACGTTGTGGCCTACGACCAGCGCGACGCGGGCGAATCCAGTCACCTGCCCAACCGGCGCGTCGGCCCGCCGGTCAAGGCCCTGCTGCATCGCAAAGCTCCGGCCTACAGCGCCGAGGACCTCACCGACGACGCGGTCGCCGTCCTCGACGCCCTCGGCTGGGAAGGCGCACACCTCTTCGGCCACTCGATGGGCGGGCTCGTCGCCCAGCGCACCGCGATCCGCCACCCGAAGCGGGTACTCGGCCTGGCCACCTCCTCGGCGGTCCCCAGCGACGCGAAGGGCCTGAGCGTCCTGCGGTACCTGCGCCTGGCATGCCTGCCCCGCTTCGCCCGGCTCCACCACCCCCAGACCCCTCAGGGCAACCTGGACCTGGCCGTGGCCATCGCCCGCATCCTGGCCGCGACCGACCGGCACATCGACGAGCGGGATGTGCGCGAGTTCGTGGACAAGGAGGCGGCGCACCAGGTCGCCAGCTTCCGCGACCAGGTGGCGCAGAGCCGCCAGATCGGCGCGAAGTGGCAGGGTGGCCGGCTCGCCCAGGTCGCCGCGCCGACCCTCGTCCTGCACGGCGAGAGTGACCCGCTCCTGCGCGTGGCGGCCGCACGCGACATCGCCGCCGCGATCCCCGGAGCCCGCCTGCGCACCCTGCCCGGAGTCGGCCACTTCCTCGCCCGCGATGTCTGGGCCACCTACGCCGACGAACTGCGCGCGCTCGCCAACCGTGCCGCCGACAGGCAACCGCGGAACGACCGGGACGAGGGCAGGTAACCGGCGGCCGCCGCCCGGCGCACTCCTTCGAGGCCAACGGAACGGGCCGCGCCTTTGCACACGACAATCGTTTTCATGGGGTCCCAGGCAGGCGTCGTCGCACGCTTCGAGCCGGCCGGTGTCCGCGGCGGGGAACAGCAGGCGCAGGAGCTGGTCTTCATCGGCACCGGCCTGCGCAAAGAGGCTCTGGCCGAACGGCTCACCGCCTGCCTCCTCAAGGACGGCGACTCCGCCACCCGGCTGTGCGACCCGTTCCCGTCCTGGGAGACGTACGGCGTCGACGACGCCTGTGGGCACGAGCACGGCAGTGACGCCCGGAGCGTTGCCCGGACGGCGTAGGGGCGCGCATGTCCGTGTCCGTGGACGGTGCGCCGGACGGGCGGTACCCGTCCGTCCGGCGCACCGTTTCGCGCGCCACGACGAGGCAGGTGTCGATGTCCTCGCCGGTGTGGCTGAGGGGCCCCCGGCCAGGCTCCGGTCCCGGGTGGCGTCCGCTTCAGGAAGGGAGGACCGTCGATCACCCTGTGGTGATTCTTTCGACGCTCACCCCTGCGCCATCCGGGACGGAGCCTCACACGGCCCGGCCGTGGACCGTCGGGCAGGACCTAACGGCCGCCGCCGCCACCGCGGCCGCCTCTTCCGCGGCCGCCCAGGTCATTGATCAAGTCGCCGTCGATGGTGCTGTTGTCGAGGCGCTGGTGGAAGTCGAAGCGGGAGTAGCGCTTGTGGGCGTCGGTGAACCTTTCGTTGTCGATGAAAAGGAACGTGCGGCAGTCGTTGCGGCTCGGGAAGAGCAGACTGAACGACGGGGCGCCGCACTGGCGATGACCCAGCCCGAACGGGTCGTAACCTGACCGCCCGCCTTCAGCACTCGCCGCGCCGACTGCCGACAACACCAGCGCACCCGCGCCAAGAGCCACCGAAACGATCCGACCGATTTTTCTCACGGTGCTGTTTCCTCCTGATGCTCGTCCCGATCTTGTGTCGGGTTCGTCGCGGTAACGACCACGTCTCCTGAAGATCACGCAGGGATACTCCATCCAGCCCGCGGCTGAGCGGGCGAGATCGATACCGGGGCCGGACGGACCCCTCGCTCGCGGGGCGCTCCGCGGCGTGGCCGGGTGGGCGCTGACCTGCGCGGATCATGGCCCGCTGTGGGCCGGCCGGGTGGAGACCGGTCCGCCGGGTCGTCAGGTAGCGGTGTCTGAGGAGGGCCACACCTGGGACTTCAGGGAGAGGGCAGTGTGGATGCCCGATGTCGGATGCCGCTGAACCGGGGTCAGGGGGTCCGGGTGTGGTGGTCCAGCAGGCGGGTGAGCAGCTGCACGAACTGGTCGCGTTCGGCCGGGGTCAACGGTGCGAGCAGTTCGTCGTGGAGGTCGTCCAGGACCTTGTCGAGGCGGCGTAGGTGACGGCGGCCTCGGGGGGAGATCGTGATGATGTTGCGGCGCTGGTCGTCGGGATCCGGCGCCCGCTCGACGAGGTGACGCTCGGTCAGTTCGTTGAGCACGCTGACCATGTCGCTGCGGTAGATGCCGCTGAGCCGGCTCAGCGTCGCCTGGCTGCCGGGTCCGCACTCCTGCAGCGAGGCGAGCACGGCGTAGTGCCACTTGCGGGCGTCGGCCCGGGCCAGCCCTTCGTTGATCAGCCGGTCCGACCGAGTGGTCAGCTGCGACAGCAGTCGGCTCGCCCGTCGACGCAGTCGGTCGGGCGTCTTGGGCGCGCCGTCGTCGGGCCTGTCCACGGCTTCGGCTCTGGTCATGGCGCCCATCCTATCCATTGCGTTAGTCCCACTAACGATGTACGTTCACTCGTGCCAACTTCGTTAGTAGCGCTAACGTTTGTTGAGCGAATTCCAGGAAGGAAGATCCGCCATTCCCACCAAGACAGTGCAGATTCCCACCCCTGACGGCCAGGCCGACGCTTTCGCCGCCTTCCCTGACGGTGCTGAGCGGCACCCAGGGGTGCTGATGTACGCGGACGGCTTCGGCATCCGGCCCGTGGTGCGGGAGATGGCCCGCGAACTGGCCGGGCACGGGTACTACGTGCTCGTCCCCAACTTCTTCTACCGGCACGGCCCGGCGCCGGTGGTCGAGCTTCCCGCGTACATCGGGGAAGAGGACCGGTCCGCACTCGTCGCCCAGCTGATGCCCTTGCTCGAGGCGCACACGACCGAACGGGTCCTGAGCGACGCCGACGCCTACCTCAGGTTCCTCACCGCCCAGCCCGAGGTCGGCGCCGGACCGGTCGCGGTGACCGGTTACTGCATAGGCGCCCTGTTGGCGATGCGCACCGCCGCGGCCCACCCCGGCCGGGTGGCCGCCGTCGCCGGATTCCACGGCCCGGTGGGCGCCGCTGGGCCCGACAGCTTCTCCAAGCTCACCGCCCAGGTCCACCTCGGCCACGCCGAGACCGACCTGACGCCCGAGGACCTCGCCGAGCTCAACCAGGCCCTGGATGCCGCAGGTGTCGACTACACCTCCGAGATCTACCCCGGCACCGTCCACGGCTTCACCATGTCCGACACCGACGCTTTCAGCGCCTCCGGGCTGCAGCGCCACTGGGACTGCCTGCTTCCTCTCCTGAAGCGCAGCCTGGCCAACGGCTGAGGCTCCGGCTCGGAAACCAGACATCGGGCAGGCACCGCGGCCGAGGTGCCTGCCCGGCCGGCGGGCGGCGGTTCGTTGTCGTTGCGCCGTACGGTTCGTTGCTCTCGTCATGCGCCTGACTGGGCCGTTCGGGGGCGCTGACGCGCGCCCGCTGCCGAATCGTAGTGTCGTGGACACGGGCGCGTGTCGAGATTCGGGGCCCGGTGGTCTCGGGCGCTCCGCCATGGAGAGGGACGGACGGAGATGGCCATGCCCCTCATACCCGGGTTCGTAGCCCGCCGCCGACGTGATGCCGCTGCCCTGGCCGCGTTGGTGACCTGCTCGAACGTGCTGATCGGGCAGGACCTCGCCGCGGCTGACGGAATGCCCACACCTCCGGTGCCCGCCCCGCAGTTGGACTGGCGTCCCTGCGTGCGCGGCAGCGAGTTCGACTGTGCGACCGCGAAGGTACCCCTGGACTACGGCCACCCAGATGGTCGAGCCATCCAGCTGGCGGTCATCAAACGGAAGGCAACCGGCCCCGGACGGCGCATCGGCACCCTGTTCTTCAACCCCGGCGGCCCCGGCGGGCCCGGGACCGTGCAGATGCCACAGAACTACCGGTCCTTCCCGCGCGAGGTGCGGGAGCGGTTCGACATCGTCAGCTGGGATCCCCGCGGGGTCGGCAACAGCACCGCCGTGAACTGCTTCGCCGGTCCGCGGGAAGCCGCCGACTGGAGGGCGAGCAAAGCCGCGGGCTTCCCGGTGGGCGCGCAGGAGCGGACGGCCTTCATCGCCGCGTACCAGGATCTGGCCCGGCGCTGTCAGCGGCGTGACCCCGAGCTCCTGCGCCATGTGTCGACCGCCGACACCGCTCGCGACCTCGACCAGCTCCGCCGAGCCGTGGGGGAGTCACAACTCACCTACCAGGGGATCTCCTACGGCACGATGCTGGGCGCCACCTACGCCAACCTCTTCCCCGGCAAGGTCCGCGCCATGGTCCTCGACAGCACCATCGATCCACAGGCCTGGACCCATGACGCCTCCGACCACGCACCCCAACTCACCACCTTCCTGCGCATGGGCTCGGACCGCAGCGCGGCGGCGACCCTGGACCAATTCCTCACCCTGTGCGGATCCGCCACCACCGGTCACTGCGCCTTCTCCGCCGGCGGCACGAAGGCGACCCGGGACAAGTTCGACCAGCTGATGAGGCGGCTGCGGAAGCGTCCCGTGGGCATGTGGACCTACGCGGGCACGGTCGGCGACGTGGTGAACAGCCTCTACGTCGTTCATCCCGGATGGACGGAGCTCGCCGGCAGACTGCAGGACCTGTGGCGAGGCCGCGTCCCAAGACGGTCCCCCCTCCCACCCGCACCACCGGTCCCGCATCCCCAGCCCTACCTGGGTGAGGAACAAGCTGCTGCGGTGGTGTGCGCCGAGAGCCCCAACCCGCGCGACCCCCGCGCCTATCACGCCCTGGAGGAGGCAAGCGCCGCCCGTGCCGGCGACGCCGGACGCTTCTGGACATGGGCCACCGCGGGGTGTGCCCCCTGGCCCGCCGTGGCGGCGAACCGCTATCGCGGCCCGTGGAACGAGCCGACGGCACACCCGGTCCTGGTGGTCGGCACCACCTACGACCCCGCCACCCCGTACAAGGACGCACAGGCCATGGCCGAGGAACTGGCCAACGCCCGCCTGCTCACCCACCACGGGTACGGTCACACCGCACTGATCAACCCCAGCAGCTGCATCAAGGCCCATGAGAGCCGCTACTTGATCGACGGCGTCCTCCCGCCGGCCGGTACGACCTGCCGACCGGACACGCCGCCCTTCTCCCGCTCTGCGCGCAAGCCCATCGGCGGCGTCGCCACCGGCGGCGGCGGAATGCCGCGCTTCGTACGGATGGGGCGAGGAGCCGACCCGACGTAGGGGGTCGCCTGGCCGGATCAGCCAAGGGTGAAGCGGACCGCGGGCTTTCCGGCCATGCCTCCGTGCCGTCGAGCGGCTTTCAGCCACGCCCCAGCTGGCTTTACGCCAAACCGTGGGTGTGCTGCCCGGGAGACACCGTTGGAGGCTGCCCACCGGCGCGCGCTCGCGCGCAGCAGGCAGTGCCGGTTCGTGCACGCTCTTCCTCCGCGACCGCCTTCGGAGCTCGGCGCCCCCTGCGGAGGGCACTTTCGGTACGTGTCACCCTGTAGCGCAGGTGTTGTCGGAGGGGGATGAGGGTTGGATCACCAAGAGTTCGCCAATTCAGCAGATGCGTCGGCCGGTCTTGACGAGACCATGCAGGCCACGAAGACCGCCATTGCCCGAAGGCTGCGGTACATCCGCCAGCAGCATCCCGAGGGCCCCTTCACCATGGCCGGGTTGGCGGAACGTGCCGGGGTCTCCAAGCGGACGCTGGCGTCCGCCGAGTCCGTGGACGGGACGAATCTGACCGTCGAGACCCTCGTCAAAGTGGCGCACAGTCTCGGGATCTCCCGCGTGGGCTATTTCCTGGACGACCAGGTCTTCGACCAGGTCAACTCGGAACTGGAGTGGCTGAAGAAGATGCGCAGCCAACGGGTGGAGAGTGTCGCCTTGCGGCAGTCGGGGCCCGCGGGACCGCCGGCCGGTTCCTCCCTGAACGAGCTGAGCCACCTCATCACGCATCTGGTCAGCACCGCCGAGGCGGCCCGCGCGACCCTTGAGGACTTGCCCAGGCAGGACCTCCCTGACGACACCCAGTCGTGATAGTGATGCGCTGGCGACGCAAGGGCGGAGACCTGCAGGCGATATGGCTGCGTGAGCAGTGCGAACGACGGGTCGACGCGCTGGGGCTGCCCACCCGCAAGAAGCTGTCGGTCGATGCGTTGTGCGAGCACCTCAGCCAGCTCTCCGGGCGTCCCATCCAGCTCATGCCCTTCCCGCTGCCGTTGGGAAGCCCGGACGGCCTGTGGGTCTCGGCAGCAGGGGCGGAGTACGTCATCTACGAGCAGCGGCTCGCGCCGATCCACCAGCAGCAGGTCGTCCTCCACGAACTGGGGCACCTCATCTGCGACCACGAGGCCACCCCCGTGCTCACTCCCGAGGCGTCCCGGCTCCTCCTTCCCTCGCTCGATCCCGACCTGATCCGGCGGACCCTCGGACGCGAGCACTCGCAGTCATCGGCCGAAGTGGAGGCCGAGTACATCGGCACGCTGATCGGCCGCCGCATCGGCACCTGGACGACGGAACAGGTCCGGCCGGTCCCCCCTGAAATGCAAGAACTCGCAGTCCGGCTCAGTGCGTTGGACAATCCCGCCTTCCGAGGGAGCAATGAATAGCGTTCTCTATCCCCTGTGCGCCGCAATAGCCTTACTGGCACTCCTCTACAAGCTTCGCGTGCTGCGCACCGACCGTTCCGTCACCCAGGTCGCCCTCGTCGGCAACTTCTTCTTCCTGTTCATCACGTACACCGTCTCCACACCCGTCGTATGGGTGGCGACGAGCCAGGCCGTGGGCGTCGTCAACTTCTCCGGCCTGCTGACGCAGAGCTGCGTCATCCTGCTGACCGCCTGCCAGCAGGTCGTCCTGCTGCACCTGAGTCATGAAACCCCCACCGCCTGGCGCAAGGCGAGACCGCGCCTGATCGCGCTCGCACTGGTCCTGGCCGGCATGGTGGGCCTGTTCGTCGCGGCCACCAGCCGGGGCGAGAAGCCCGACGACTTCGCCATCGACAGTGCCCAGTACTACCCCGCCTACCTCACCATCTATCTGCTGGCGTACGCGACGAACCAAGTGGACGTCGGTGTGCTGGGCTGGCGCTACGCGAAGATCGCCCCGCATCCCTGGATGCGCCGCGGACTGTATCTCATCGCGGCGACCCTGCCCTTCGCGCTCATCTATACCGGCTGCCGTGCGGCGGACGTCGTTGCCGCACAGTTCGACGTGAGCGGACAGGCATGGGAACCGCTCGCCCAGGTCGCCGTCACGATCGCCACCCTCACCAAAACACTGGGCTGGGTGCTCCCCGACTGGGGCCGCAGCCTCAGCGACCTCTGGCAGCGGATCGACGATCGCCGGGCCTACCGCGACCTGGCACCCCTGCACCGGGAGGTCACCGGACAGGTGCCGGAGCCCGTTCTGCACCTGGAGCCCGACACGGATCTGCGCACCCGTCTCTACCGCCGGCTCGTCGAGATCCGCGATGCCCAGTGGGCCCTTCGCACCTGGACTCCCGCAGCCGTCGCCGAAGCCGCGGAGCTACGCGGCCGATCAGCCGGCCTGGCCGACACCGACCTGGCGGCCACGATAGAAGCCGCACAGCTCAAGGCCGCCCTGCAGGCCCGGGCCGCACAACGGCAGCCGGTCCCGCACACCCTCTCGCCGCGGGTGGCGGAACCGGAAGACCTGGCCGCGGAACTGGCTTTCCAACGGAAGATGGCCCGCGCGTTCGCGGCGTCCCCCGTCGTCGCCGCCGTGGCCGCGGACTTCGTGCCCAGCCCGTCCGTCCAGGAGAAATCATGACCCGGCAGATCCCGTCGCCGGCCCTCAGCGAGCCGTTCGACCAGGACTTCTTCAACGATCCGTATCCCGTCTACGCACGGCTGCGGTCACAGGGCCCGGTGCACCGGGTCGCGCTTCCCGACGGCTCCTCCGCCTGGCTGGTCACCCGCGAACGCGATGTGCGGGCGGCGCTGACCGATCTGCGGCTGTCGGTGAACAAGGCCCACTCCACCACCGGCTACCAGGGCTTCTCCCTGCCGGCCGCCCTGGACCGCAATCTCCTCAACATCGATCCGGACGACCATCTGCGCCTGCGCCGGCTGGTTTCCAAGGGCTTCACCCCACGTCATGTCGAACGGCTGCGGGACCGGGTCGCCGCCGCCGCGGAAGACGTCGCGGACCACCTCGCGGCGTTGGGGAAGGCCGACCTGGTCAGCGAGTTCGCCAACCCGCTTCCCCTCGTCGTCATCGGCGACCTGCTGGACGTGCCACCCGCCGACCGCCGCCCGTTCTCCGACTGGGTCAGCGCGATGTTCGCCCCCCAACACCCCGGCCACACCGCCGAATCCATCGACCGTATCCACCACTTCCTGCTCGACCTCATCGCCACCCGACGCGCGCATCCGGGCGACGATCTGCTCTCCGCGCTGATCGACGCCCGCGACGACGGCGACCGGCTCAGCGAGGACGAGCTGGTGTCGCTGGCCTTCCTCATCCTGATGGCCGGCAGCGAGAACGCCCAACACCTCATCAGCAGCGGCCTGTTGGCCCTGCTGCGCCACCCCGACCAGCTGGCGCTGCTGCGTTCCCGGCCGGACCTGATGCCCGGGGCGGTCGAGGAGATCCTCCGCTTCGCCCACCCCAACCAGATGGCCATCCGCCGTTTCCCCACCGAGCCGATCGAGATCGGCGGCGTGCCCATCCCCTGCGGCGAGACGGTGCTGCTGTGCCTCGCCTCCGCCAACCGCGACCCGGACCGCTACGGAGAGCCGGACCGCTTCGACATCCGCCGAGCGGACGTGGCACACCTCTCCCTCGGCCACGGACTCCACTACTGCCTGGGAGCCGCCCTGGCCCGGCTGGAGATCGGCACCGCCCTGGCCACCCTCATCCGGCGGTTCCCGAACGTGCAACTCGCCGTGCCCGCCGAGTCGTTGCAGTGGCGGGCCTCGTTCAGGTCGCATGCGCTCAGGCAACTGCCCGTACGCATGGGATGAAGCGGTAGCCGATCTCCCTGGCGGTCGCGGATCGAGTCGTCAGTAGCCCGGCGTCTCGTCGTATGCGGAGCGGAACCCGGCACAGGCCACCACGGTCGAGGTCAGGCCGAGGCTCTCGTACGACAGGTACTGCATGGACCGGCGAATGATCCGTTCGGCTTCCTTGCGGGCAGACCCGAGCCGGCTGCGCCAGACCAACTCCTCGGCGATCCCGTACGCCCAGGCGCCGAACCATGCGGCCTGCTGTGAGCACTGCAGCACCAGCGCGCTGCTGTAGGTGTCGTACGCCCGCAGGAGCTGGGAGGAGAGGGCGGCGTCCGGGTGTTGGGCGTGCGGACGCTCGTGTAACGGCGGGACATGCTGCCCGTCGAGGAAGCGAGCGACCCGGGAGTACAGCAACTCGACTCCCTCCGCCACCTGTTGGACGCTGCCCCCGCTCGGAGCCGACTCCTCCCAGAGGTCTTCGAGCGGATCCCGGGCCCCGAGCGAAGCCTGCAGCACGGGAGGGTGGTCCGCACAGCCGTCGGCCGGCGGCAGGCAGAGCTGTCCCTCCGTCAGGTACTCGCAGATCTCCGCATCATCGCCCGCGAGCTCTTCCCGTGCCGCGGCATCGTGGACGACGTGCTCGTGGCGCAGCTGGGACCAGGTGGTTCGCGGGGCGCTCGGCCCGGTGAGTTGGCGCCAGACGGGGTTGATGTCCCAGGAGTAGCCCGTCACCCGCTCCACGTGCCCCGAGGCGCGGGTGGCGAACACGGTGAAACGGCCGGTGAAGTCGTCCTGCACCTGGGTGTAGAGGCTCTCTCCGACTTGCCAGGCCCCTCCCAGGCGGAACGGAACGGGCTGTGCGCCGGCCGCTGTTCTCCCGGCGGCGGGGGGAAGGAGCACCTGGAGCGTCAAGCTGACCGGCTGGTGTGCCGGGGTCACGAGGAAAGGGAGCCGCTGGCGTGAGCTCCTGGAGAGAGAACTGTTCCGATCAGTGCCCATGCCGGCTCCTTGGCGCGGGACGGCACGGTGACTCACCGGTGGACGGAGTAGCGGCACGAGCGATGACGAACAATGGTCAACCCCCTCTGGCCCACTTACAGGGCCTCTGCGGCGAGACGATAGGCACACACGCACCGCGGTGCAACTTGCTGCCGTCCGGGTGCAATGAATTGCAACACCGTGATGTGTCTTCGCGGCGCGGGAGTTGAGCCCCGTGGCTCCCGCAGCCGGCCGAACGGCAGGGGAAAGGGCCGGACGGCCCCTGTCCGGGGAGGGCCGTGCTTTGAAGGCTGGAGGTGTCATGGCGGTCATGGGCCGTCGGTCCGGTTACCGAGGAGGCATCATGCTGAACGCTCCGCACATCGTCAGTGACGTGATGACCGAGACCGTGGCCGCGGTCGACCGCCAGGCGCGGTTCAAGGAGATCGTGGAGACCATGGAACGGTGGAAGGTCAGCGCCCTTCCCGTCCTCGCGGGGGAGGGGCGGGTGGTCGGGGTGGTCTCCGAGGCCGATCTGCTGCCGAAGGAGGAGTTCCGTGAGTCGGACCCCGAGCGGCTGGAGCAGCTACGGCGGGTCGACGACGTCCGGCGGGCGGAAGCGGTGACGGCGGGGGAGCTGATGAGTACCCCCGCGCTGACTGTTTCGGCCAACGCCACGCTGTCCCAGGCCGCGCGGATCATGGCGCGTGAGTCCGTCAAACGGCTTCCGGTGGTGGACGGGCACGGTGTGCTGTGCGGCATCGTCAGCCGCGCGGACCTGCTGAAGGTCTTTCTGCGTTCGGACGAGGAGCTGGCGGAGGAGGTCCGCCGGAACGTTCTGAGCGAGCTGTTCGCGCCGCCGGCCCAAGGCCTGCGGGTCGAGGTCGCCGACGGCGTCGTCACGCTCAGGGGGCGAGTCCGGGACACCTCGCTCATCCCGGTGATCGCACGCCTGGTGCGGTCGGTCGAAGGGGTGGTGGACGTGGCGTTCGACGTGACCGGTCCGGCGTCCGTGCGGCCCGATGCGCAGGCCGGGGAACCGCGGATCTGACCGCGCACGGCATGGACGGCGGACCGGAGGGAAGGTCAACCCGATCCGTCACTCCAGTCCGGCCGCATGGTCGGGGACGTAGTGCTGGAGGTCGCGGGGTGGCCGTTGGTAGCCGGTGTTCGGCGGCCGCGGTGGAAGGTCGAGCTCCGGCGGGGAGACGTGGTGGTAGGGCACTGTGGACAGCAGGTGGGCGATCATGTTCAGCCGCGCCCGGTGCTTGTCGTCGCTCTCGACGACGTACCACGGCGCCTCGGCGATGTCGGTGTGCACGAACATCTCGTCCTTGGCCCGTGAGTACTCCTCCCAGCGGGTCAGCGACTCCAGATCCATGGCGGACAGCTTCCAGCGCCGGGTGGGGTCCTCGAGCCGCCGCCGGAACCGTCGCTCCTGGACCTCGTCGCTGACCGAGAACCAGTACTTCCGCAGCAGGATCCCGTCCTCCACGAGCATGCGCTCGAAGACCGGGCACTGCCGGAGGAACCGCTGGTGCTCCGCGGGCGTGCAGAAGCCCATGACCCGCTCGACGCCGGCGCGGTTGTACCAACTGCGGTCGAAGAGCACGATCTCGCCGGCTGCGGGCAGGTGCTCCGTATAGCGCTGGAAGTACCACTGGGTGCGTTCGCGTTCGGTGGGCCGGGGCAGTGCCACGATCCGTGCGACCCGCGGGTTGAGGTACTGGGTGACCCGCTTGATGGCGCTTCCCTTGCCGGCCGCATCGCGTCCCTCGAAGACCACGACGAGGCGGGCACCCTCGTGACGCACCCACTCCTGCAGCGCCACCAGCTCGGTCTGCAGGCGGTACAGCTCCCGCTCGTAGACCGACCGGGACAGCTTGGCGCGGTCCTTGTCACCTCGCTCCTTGGCCATGAGACGACGGTACGAGGAAACGTCGGCTTCCGGCTCGGGCAGATGGACTGAACGGAGCCGGGGCATCCGGCTCGGGGCGCGGCACGGGGGCGCAGCGCATCCGGGATCGGCCGGCCGGCACGGTGGGGGGCCGGACGGCCCCTGCCCGGCGAGGGCGGACGGCCGCAGGCTGGAGGTGTGACCACGGCCGTGCCTCTGCGGTCCGTATCGAGGAGGCGTCATGGAGAACTCTCCGCACACCGTCAGCGATGTCATGACGCGGGCCGTGGTGGCCGTCGGGCAGGAGGCGCGGTTCAAGGAGATCGTCGAGACCATGGAGCGGTGGAGGGTCAGCGCGCTGCCTGTGCTGGCCGGGGAGGGGCGGGTGATCGGTGTCGTGTCCGAGGCCGACCTGTTGCCGAAGGAGGAGTTCCGGGGCAGCGCGCCCAGCCGTCTCGAACAGGCACGGCGGTTGGACGATGTGCGCAAGGCCGGTGGTGTGACGGCCCGGGACCTGATGAGTGCTCCCGCTCTGACGGTGCACCCCGGCGACACCCTCGCCCAGGCGGCGCGGACGATGGCGCACAAGTCGGTGAAGCGGCTTCCGGTGGTCGACGGTGAGGGGTTGCTGCAGGGGATCGTGAGCCGTTCCGACTTGCTGAAGGTCTTCCTGCGTTCGGACGAGGAACTGGCGGCGGAGGTGCGTGCCGACGTCATCGACCGGCTGTTCGCGGGCGCCGCCGAAGACGTGGAAGCCGTGGTCACCGACGGTGTGGTCACGCTCAGGGGCAGTTTCGCCGCGGCCTCGCTGCTGCCCGTCGCGGCCCGGTTGGTGCGGGCGGTGGAAGGCGTCGTGGACGTGACGCTCGACGTCACGGCCATGGCTCCGGCCCCGACGGAGCCGCCCGCGGCGGGGGCGAAATGAAGCAGCGACGGGTCGGCAGCGTGATGACGGATGACGTCGTCAGTGCGCGGCGTGACACCTCGACCGAGGACATCGCGCGGTGGCTGGCGGAGTACGACATCAACGGGTTGCCCGTGGTGGACGCCGAGGACCGGGTGATCGGCGTCATCTCCGGGACGGACCTGGCGAGCCGGCGGGGTTCGGGGGCCGGCGCCGGCATGCTCACCGCCGGCGCGGTGATGTCCGCTCCCGCGCGCACGGTCCGCGCCGACGACTCCGTCGTCCGTGCGGCCCGCCTCATGTGTGCGTGCGGCGTCGAACGGCTCCCCGTGGTGGACGAGGAGGCCCGTCTGGTGGGCATGGTCACCCGGCGGGACGTGCTGCAGATCTTCGCCCGGCGGGATGCGGACATCCGTCAGGAGGTGATCGACCAGATCGTGGTGCGGGCGCTGTGGTTGGGGCAGCAGAGCGTGGACGTCGTGGTCCACGACGGGGTGGTGACCCTCAGCGGGCATCTGGAGAGCAGCGGCACGGTGGCCGTCGCGGTGCAGATGACCCGGCAGGTCGACGGTGTCACGGCGGTGGTCAATCGCTTGACCTCGGCGCGGGAGGCGCCGTACGGCCGGCCTGTGTAGCGGCTCGGCGGACGCTCAGCAGAACCGTGGGCACCTGGCCCCGGCTCAGGGCTGCCGGTGCCGTCGCTGGGCGTCTGCTTCCGCCCAGTCCTTCTCCCACTGGGTGTAACGCCGATGGTTCAGCAGGACGACTCCGGCCTTGTCGGCGCCGATCAGCAGCAAACCGGTGGTGGACGCGGCCACGATGCCGACCGCGATGCTCTGGACGACGGCGTCTTCGGGCGTGACCGGGTCCGTCAGCAGGGATCCGTGCCGGTCGACCCGTGCGGTGGTCCGGTCGCCGGCCCGCAGGCCGGGTGGCACGGCCGTCACTCCGGTCCGCACCGTGCCGTCCCGGGCCGTCCACCGCACCGTGGCATGGACCCGGCCGGCGGTGCCACCCGGGGAATCCACACCGATGACGGTGGGGGCGTCTTCCGTGAGGACGGCGGACACCGGCACCGACGCGCGGCTCTGCTGCTCGGCGGTGTGGCTCACGACACCGGCGGCCACCACCCCGGTGGCCGGGGCCAGTACCGCGATGAGCACCCCCGTGACCAGCAGCAGCCAGGACTCCGCCACGTCCGTGCCGCGCTTGAGCGGGTTACGCAGCCACAACCACCGGATCTTCGTCAGAGGCATGGCACACCTCTCTCGCCTTGCCCTTCGAGCGTGGCACACCCGGTGGGCGCGGGCGAGGGCCGAACGGACTCATCGGGAGGTGGCCGGGGGTTGCCGGTGAACGGGAGGGACCGTCCGGGCCTGGCGCGGCCCCCGGGCGTGATTCACGATGGGGGTAGGCGGCGTCGGCCCGTACCACCAGCCCGGAGGACGCCATGAGCGAGGCAGACGGCTTCTCACCGCAGCGGCCGATCCGTGTGTTCCTCGTGGACGATCACGAGGTGGTCCGTCGTGGCGTCGAGGACCTGCTGGATGCCGAACCGGACATCGAGGTGGTGGGCGACGCGGGGACGGCGAGCCATGCGCTGGCCCGCGGACCCGCGTTGCGGCCGGACGTGGCGGTGCTCGACGTGCGGCTGCCGGACGGTGACGGGGTGTCCGTCTGCCGGGAGCTGCGCTCGCGCATGCCGGGTCTGGCCTGTCTGATGCTCACCTCGTTCGACGACGACGAGGCGCTGCTGGACGCGATCATGGCCGGTGCGGCCGGTTACGTCCTGAAGGAGATCAAGGGTGCGGATCTCGTCGCCGCAGTGCGCACGATCGCCTCCGGACGCTCGATGCTCGACCCGGCGACGACCGCGCGGCTGATGAGCACGCTGCGGGGCGAGGACGCCGACGAGCAGTCCGAAGCCGGTGCGCTGTCGAGCCTCTCTCCCCGGGAGACGGAGATCCTCGGCCTGATCGGCGAAGGGCTGACGAACCGCCAGATCGGAAAGCGGCTCTACCTTTCGGAGAAGACCGTCAAGAACCACATCTCCCGCATGCTTGCCAAGCTCGGTGTGGAGCGGCGCATCCAGGCGGCCGTCCTCGCCACCCAGGCCGCCCCCGCCCCGGACCGGGTACCCGGCCGGCAGCACGGCTGAGGCGGCACGGCCGGGACACGCGAGGCGGCCGAGGCGCGCGGGAGCGCGTCACCCCGCGGGCAGCGGCACCCGCCACACCAACCGGGCGCCACCCCCCACCGGCGTCTCGACGGCCAGCGCGCCCCCCAGACTCTCGGCCCGTTCGGCCAGATTGCGCAAACCGCTACGCCGGCCGTCCGCCGGGATGCCCACCCCGTCGTCCTGGACGGTCAGGGTCAGCGTCCGGTCGCGGAGGACCAGGGACACGGCCGCAGCACCGGCGTGCGCATGCCGCGCGGTATTGCTCAACGCCTCGTCGAGTACGGCCAGTACCTGCTCGGAGATCTCCGCGGGCACCTCGGTGTCCAGAAGGCCTTCCATACGGAGCGACGGCGCGAAGCCCAGTGCCCGCGCGGCCCTTTCCACCGAGCTGACCGTGCGGGCCCGCAGGCCGTGGGAGACACGGGCGGACTCGTGGGCGCGGAGCCCGAAGATGGTGGAACGAATGATCTTGATCGTCTCGTCCAGATCGTCGACCGCCCGCAACAGCCGCTCACCGGCCTCCGGATGATCGACGAAACGCAGCGCGCTCTGCAGCGTCATGCCCGTGGCGAAGAGGCGCTGGATGGCCAGATCGTGCAGGTCGCGCGCGATGCGTTCATGGTCCTTCAGCAGAGCCAGCTGTTCGGCGGCCCGGCGCTGGTCGGCCATCTCCATGGCGAGGGCTCCCTGGCCCGCGAACGTCACGAGCGGTGTGGTCTCCGGCTCGGTGAACGGATCGCGGCCGCGGATCCGGGCCAGCAACAGCGCACCCCGCACCCGGTCGCCGGTGATCATCGGCACGGCGATCGCGGGCCCCAGACCGCTCCAGCGCGGCGGACCGGCCGTGATCCTCCGGTCGTGCTCGACATCGAGGCTGGTCAGCGGGCGTCCGGTGCGGAGCGCCCTACCGACGAAGGAGCCGTTGAGGGGGAGGACCAGGCCGCGATGCGCGTCGGCCTCCACGCCGACGGCGAGCGCGACGCTCACATGGTCGTCGTCGACCGGCAGGGCCAGCGCGCCGAGATCCGCCGCGAGAATACGCACGGCGTGGCCGAGGATCATTTCCAGCACGTCGTTCTCACCCGGCCCGGGCAGAAGACCGGCGACGATCTCACTGTTGGCCTCCAGCCACTGCCCCCGGTAGCGGACCTCGTCGTACAGACGGGCGTGCTCGATGGCCACACCGGCCGCCACGGCCAGCGTCGCGAGCACCGTCTCGTCCGCGGCGTCGAAGGGACGGCCGCCGCGCTTCTCGGTGAGGTAGAGATTGCCGAACACCTCGTCGCCGACCCGTATCGGCACCCCGAGGAAGGAGTGCATCGGCGGGTGGCCCGGCGGGAACCCGTACGACGCGGGATGGCCGGCGAGTTCCGTCAGGCGCAGCGGCGTGGGGTGACGGATCAGCTCACCCAGAATTCCGTGCCCCTCCGGAAAATGACCGATGGCCTCGGCCTGACCGTCGGGGATCCCGACGGTCAGGAACTGGGAGATCCGGGTGTCTTCGCCGATCACCCCGAGTGCCCCGTATTCGGCGTCCACGAGGACGACCGCGACCTCGACGATGCGGCGCAGCACCTGCGACAGCTCCAGCCTGCCACCCACGGACATGACCGCTTCGAGCAGCAGATGCGGCGACCGGTCCGAGGTGCCTTCGATCGCGCGGAGCCGCTCCTGCAGATCGTGCGGCAACGCACCCAGGCTCGGGTGCGCCCCGTCGCCCCGGTCAGGCCTCTCGCCAGCCACGATCTCCTCCGCGGTGGCCGCCCCGGCATCCGCGGCCACACCTTCTACGGTAGTGACCGCGGCGGGACGAGCACGTCCGTGCCGGGCGTGCGGGGCGCCGGACCGGTCCGACAGCGCAGCGGTGGGCCGTTCGGCCTCCTGACGGCACCCTTCGGCTCATTGCCGGACCCGGGGGCATGTAGCAGGCTCGGACACGTGGGACGGGTGCAACGCGACCCGTACCCCTCCTCCCTGGAAGAAGGGCAGCCATGGAGCCGGAAGTGATCACCGTGGGGCTCGACGGCTCTCCGGAGAGTCTGGCAGCGGCACAGTGGGCAGCTGACGAAGCGGACCGGCGGCGCTGCGTGCTGCGCCTCCTCCATGCCTGGGTCCTGCTGGCCGCCGAAGCACCCGACACGCCCCCCGATCGCGACCAGAACGCCGGTGCCAGGCGCATCGTGCGCCGGGCACGGGAAGAGGTGCGGGACCGCCATCCCCATGTGCAGGTCATCGAGGACCTGGTCGGTTCGGAGCCGTTGCCGGCGCTGTTGTACGCGGCGAACGATTCGCGGATGGTCGTGCTCGGCACCCGTGCGCTGACGGCATGGGAGAGCTATGTGCTCGGCGATGTCAGCCTGGACGTCGTGGGCCAGGCAGAGCGGCCGGTCGTGCTCGTCCGCGGGGGCTGGTCCACCGAGGTGCCACGATCCGAGGCACAGGTCGCGGAGCCACGCATCGTCGTCGGGATGAGCCTGAACGGTCCCTGCGACCCCCTGCTCGACTTCGCCTTCGACAGCGCGGCGAGCCGTGGCCTGCCGCTGCAGGCCGTGCACGGACGTGCGCTCCCGGCAACCGCCTATGTGCCGTGGGGGATCGAACCGGAAGTGGCCGAGGACGTCGCCAAGGAGGCGGACGCTGAGCTGAGGGAGGCGATCCGCCCCTGGCGGGAGCGCTTCCCCGACGTACCGGTACGGCTGACCGTGCTGCCGGAGAACCCGACCCGGACCATCGTGCAGACGGTCCCGGGCGCCGAGCTCCTGGTCGTCGGCCGGAGGAGGAACCATCCGCGCTTCGCACCCCGGGTCGGCCCGGTCGCGCACGCCGCGATGCACCACGCCACGTGTCCGGTGGCAGTGGTGCCCCACGACTGAGAGGGCCTTTGGCCCCGGCCCATGACGGGCGTGTCCGGGCGGGCCGCTCAGATCCGCGGCACGACCGCCACGGCACAGCGGGAATGATGCAGCACGGCGAAGACGACGGGTCCGAGCAGCATCGGCGTGCGCTGCACGCGCCTCCCCACGACCAGCAGACTCGCCCGGGAGCAGGACTCCAGCAGGACCGGGGTGATCCGGCCCCGTCGCAGATGTGCGACGACGTCGACGTCGGGGAACCTCGCACGCCAGGGCGCCAGAACCTCGGCGAGCTTCCGCTCCTCCACCGCCGCGAGTTCCGCTTCGTCCACCGGAGGCGCGGTGGTGGGCACGCACTCCACCACCGGCGGCTCCCAGGCCCGCACGGCACGCAGGCGCGTGTGATGGGCCTCGGCCGCCACGAACGCGAACTCCAGAACCGCCTCGCCCCGCGAGCCGGCTTCCTGCACGCCGACTACGACTTCGGGCCGCTCGTAGGCGGCGCTCTCCTCCTCGCGCACGGTCACCACCGGGCACGTGGCGCACCCGAGGACATGCAGGCTGACCGAACCGAGCAGGAAGCCGGCGATCGCGCCGTGCCCGCGCGACCCGAGCACCATCATCGTGGCCGGACCACTGCGGTCCACCAACGCGTCGACCGCTTGCTCCGAGACCTGCTCGGTCGTCACCGCAAGGTCCGGATGCAGCTCGTGCGCCATGGCTTCGGCCGCTCCGAGCACCTCGTCCCCGTAGTGCTTCCGGTCGGTGGCCGCCCGGGCGCCGGGGAGGTTCAGCGGCTGCGAGACCCAGGAATGGAGGAGGTGCAGCCGAAGGCCCCGGGCCGCCGCCTCCGCGGCACCCCAGCGCACGGCCGGCACGCTGTTCCCGGTGCCGTCCAGACCTACGACAACAGACCCGCCCATGACGTACCTCCGCGCACCCAGGGCCCGGATACCGGCTTCCTCGTTCCAGCATCGCCGCAGCCCGGAACGGAGCCCATGGGCCGAGTGGGCCCGGACGGGGGCCGGGTGGGGGCCGGGTGGCGGTGCGTGCCTGGCTCCCGGTCGGCGGTCCGTCACCGCGCGTCCAAGGGCGTCGCGAACTGGGCTGTTCGGCCCACCGGCCCGCGCCGAACAGCCCCTGCCCGCAGCACCGTCCGCGTGCGCACGCTGAAGGTTGACCGACTTGCGGAAGGCCGGCCCGCACGCCGCCGGCCGGAAACCGGGAGCAACCGTCATGACCACGGAGCCACTGCTCACAGCGCTGCCGGCCGAAGGGCGGGAACGCCTGATGCGCTTCGCCCACGAAGTGTCGTTCCCTGCAGGGCAGCGGATCTTTGACGAGCACGGGCTCGCCGACCGGTTCTGGATCATCCGCACCGGCTCGGTGAACCTGGACGTCCACATCGCGCCCGGCCCACCGACGGTCGTCGACATGCTCGGGCACGGCGACCTGGTCGGCTGGTCATGGCTGGTCCCGCCGTACACCTGGCGCATGGGCGCGGAGGCCGCCACCCCGGTACGCGCCTACGAGTTCGACGCCACGGCAGTGCGTGCGCTGTGCGAGGCGGACCGGGATCTCGGTCTGGCAGTGACCCGCCGGGTCCTCGGCGTGCTCGCCCGCCGCCTCCAGGCCACCCGGCACCGGCTGGCCGACATGTGCGCGCCGGGGGCCACCACCAGGCCGGCCCCGCCCTGAGCGGTTTCGTCTCGGCCGTACGGTCCAGACGCGCCGGGGGATGAGCGGATCGGCCTCCGAGCGGTGGCCGGCAGGCCCGAAAGGGCCCGGGTGGCCCACGGACAGGGCCCTACGGCCCCTGACGCGAACCCGGGCGCACCGGCGACGCTGGAGAGGTTCAGCGACCCACCGCTCGCCGGTTCGGGAGGCACCCGGTGTTCACCAAGATCCTCGACGACCCCCTGGTCAAAAGCCTGGTCGCCGACGCGGTCACCGCGCCGTCCATGCACAACGCACAGCCGTGGCGCTTCCGCTACACCCGCCACAGCCGCACGTTCACCCTCTCCACCGACCCGGACCGCGCGATACCCGAGGCCGATCCGACGGCCCGCGGCATGCACCTGGGCTGCGGAGCGGCGCTGCTGAACCTGCGGGTGGCTGCGGCCCATGCCGGCCACCGCACCTGGACCACGCTGCTGCCCGACCCGGACAGCCCGGCACTGCTGGCGACGGTGCGCCTGGACGACCCGCACGGCCACGCCGACGAAGCCCTCCCCGCCCTCCACCCGGCGATCCGCGAACGCCACACCAGCCGCTACCCGTTCACCGAGCGGCAGATCCCGGAGACCGTCCGCACCGCCCTGATCGAGGCCGCGGCCCGGGAAGGCGCACAGCTGAGCTTCCTTACCGCCGCGCACCGGGAGACCGTACTGGACCTCATCAAGCACGCCGAGGGCTACAACCGCATGGACGACGCCCGGGACGCCGAACAACACGGCTGGACCCGCGATACCGGTCCCGGACCGTCCGCCGACGACGGCATCCCGGCCTACGCCTTCGGCCCCCGCAAACGCGCCGGCGACACTCCCGTCCGGGACTTCGCCGGCCGGCACGCCGTACCCGACCGTGGCGACGCCGCCTTCGAGAAGAACCCCCAACTGGCCTCGCTCAGCACCGCCGGAGACGGCCCCGCCGACTGGCTGCGCGCCGGCCAGGCACTCGAACGCGTACTGCTCGTGGCCACCTCGGAGGGAGTTGCCGGTTCGTTCGCGACACAGCCCGTCGAATGGCCCGACCTGCGATGGATCCTGCGCGACCCGGTCTCGGGCTCCGGGTACGTCCAGATGCTCCTCCGCCTGGGCTACGGCCCGCTGGGGCCCCGGACACCGCGACGCCCGGTGGACCAGGTACTGACGATCGCACCGTGAACGAGGCTGCCTCACCGTTGCGTTGGACGGGCCCCCGGGGTACGCGTTATCGCCCGCCAGCCCGGCCGGCGCCATCGGATCTCGCCCTCGTGCCATTCATCGGTGGGCATGAGCCCGGCGGCGGTGGCGACGGCAGCTGATGCCTGGTGTTCGGGGTGGATGTGGGCGATGACGGCCTGCACGGGCTGTTGGCCGAGCCAGTCGACGAGTCCTCGGGCTGCTTCGGTGGCGATGCCTCTTCCCTGCCACGGGGTCCCCACCACCCAGGCGAGCTCGGCGAGGGAGCCGTGGCCGGAGGGGCCGACCGTCGCCTGGACCGTGCCCGTCAGGCAGTCCTCGTCACGCAGCCGGATCACCCAGTTCAGCCAGGCGACGCCCGGATCGGGTGAGCCCACGGTCATGCGCCGGTAGCGCGAGCGCAGGGCTTGTGGGGTGGCCGGGGTGCCGCCGATGAAGGTGTGCAGTACCGGATCGGACAGTACCGCCGCCATCTCTTCGGCGTGCTCGACGCGAAGGGGCAGCAGGTCCAGCCGCGCGGTGCGGAGGGCTCGGGCCGCGAGGGTGCTCATGCCGCGACCGCCTCCAGGACCCCGACGAAATGGCCCGGTTCGCAGCGGGCGCCCTCCCGGACGGACTCGTCGATCAGCGGCGAGCCGCCGCTCGCGGTTCTGCCGGCATGGACCATCGTGAGCACGGACCTGCCTTCCCGGCCGACGCGGCAACGTCGGCCTCGCTCGGTGACCTGTGGATCAATCGTCCCCGAAGGTACGTCCTCGCGGGCTCGATCCACAGGTCGTCAGCACGGCGCCACGGCAGGGCAGTCCGTCCGGCACGGCGGCCGCTAGCGGTCCTTGGCCAGCGCGACGAGCTCGGCGAACAACCCACCGGCGTGGACCAGTTCGTCGTATCCGCCCTGCTCGATGACCCGTCCGTCGCGCATCACGAGGATGCGGTCCGCCAGCCGGGTGTTCTCCAGCTGATGGGTGACGACGATCGTCATGCGCTCGGCGGCAATGCGCTTGACCTCCAGGAAGATCTGGTGTTCGCCGCGCGGGTCCATCTGCGAGGTCGGTTCATCCAGGATCAACAGGGGCGTGCGCCGGTAGAGAGCGCGTCCGCACACCAGGCGCTGCCACTGACCTCCGGACAGCTCCACCCCACCGAAGAGTTCCCGAGCGAGCAGGGTGTCGAGCTGTCGGGGCAGCTTCTCGATCGCCTCGCGCATCCCTACCGCGTCCACGGCCTCCCACACCGCCTCGTCGTCCCATGTCTTGGGCTGCCCGAGGGTGATGTTCTCCCGTGTCCGCAGTGGCCAGCAGGCGAAGTTCTGCGGGACCAGTGCGGTGCGTTTCCACACGGCGTCCGGGTGCGCGTGGGCCAGGTCGATGCCGTCCCACACCACGCTGCCCTTGTCGGCGAGGAGGATTCCGGTGATGAGTTTGGCCAGCGTGGACTTGCCCGAACCGTTCTCGCCGACGATGGCCAGGATCTCGCCGCGGCGCAGAGTGAGGGACACCCCGTTGACCGCCGGCTCGTCCTTGCCGGGGTACCGGTACACCACCTCGTCGAGGCGGATCTCCTCCACACGGTCGGGGATGGTCAGCTCGCCACGCTTCGGCGCACGCTCGGCGGCCATGTCGAGGAAACCGCGCATGTCGGCGAGGTACAGGGAGGTGTGGAACAACGCGGCGCCGTAGATGACGAATTGGGAAAGCGCGGCCAGTGTCGTTTGCACGGCGACGACGGCGGTGGCCGCGACGGGCAGGGCCACCCGGCCGGTGGTGGCCAGCCAGGCCAGGGTCGCCCAGGTGGCCAGGAGGAACCCTCCCCCGACCGCACTGGTCACGAGGACGATGCGCAGCATGCGGGGCGCGGCGCTCAGGGTCCGTTTGTCGATGCGCTCGGAAAGGGCGCGGTACCAGAAGGTGAGGTAGCCGGTCATGCCGTTGGCGCGGACTTCGTCACCGTGCCGGGAGTAGGTGGCCCACCAGCGCATCATGCCGCGGACGTTGCGGTCGCCCACGTTGGCGTAATGGGTCTCGTAGTCGACGCGCGCGCAGAGCACCGCGCCGGCGCCGGCGGGGATGACGGCGAGCAGGAGCAGCGGGAGCATCATCCAGTGCAGGGCGGTGATGACGCTGCTCGCTGCGATCATGCGGATCAGGGAGGCCATGAAGCGCTGGGCGTCCTGCACCATCATCCGGGTGCGCGTGACGCCGACTTCGGCGGCTTCCTGCCGATCGGCGAACCCGCTCTCCCCGTAGGCGGACGCCTCGACCCGGCACACGGCGGACACCAGCGCGACGTCCGCCTCGGTCATCAGCAGAGGGGTGATGCGTCCGTCGGCGTAGGACGACAGGGCGCTGCTGATGCGGCCCACGCCCGCGGCGGCTGCCACCACGATCAGGGCGGGCAGCGCGGCGTGCAGACGCGGGGACACCGTGCCCGGTCCGAGGAGGTGGGTCATGGCCTTCGCGGTGAACGCGAGGACCAGGGCGGCCGAGGCGCCCGTGAGGAGCTGGCAGACCAGCAACAGTGCGACAGCGGGCTTGTCGACGGACCAGGCCATCCGCGCGGCGTGACCGAGCACAGCGGGCAGGCGCCGGCACATGGCTGCGAAGCTGGCTTCCGCCAGGGGATTCTTGCCGTTTTTGCCTTCGAAGGTGAGGGTGGCCGGCGGGGGAGGGGGCGGATTCTCCGCGTGGGCGGTCGAGGCGTCGGTCACAGTCATCTGCATCCTCCCTGGGGGCGGGCGCCGCGTCTGGATGGCTCGGCGGTGCACGGCATAACGACGGGCCGACGGAATCGAACGCGCTCGATTCCGGACTGCCTGAGACCCTGGAAACGCAAGGAGTTGACACCCCGAGCGCGGCGCTACGGCCGCTGCGGTGGGGACGGGGAGTGGCCGAAACACCGAGGACCGTGAGGCGAGTGACGGATGGGATGTGGCACGTCCTCGCAGCCTCTTCGCGCCGGGGTGCGCCGGCGAGGCGATGAGCGCGCACGGAAGCGCCCACGGCCGGCCGGATACCCTCCCTCCCGGCCGGGAGGAGCGCTCCGGCCGGCGCCGTTGATGGTTCCGGTACGGGGGCTTCCGGGGTGATTGGGGGAGGGATGTGGAGGTGTGCCCGTTCCGGACTCATCGAGAACGGATCCCGCTAGCATCTCGCCGACGCGTCGAGCAGAGGGGGAACTCATGCTCTTGAAGAGGCTGGCCGCCGTGGGGGCGGGCATCGCTCTCGTGGTGGGCCTGAGCAGCACACCGGCGAACGCGATCCCACGCACCACCGGTTTCAGGAATCAAGCCACGGACAAGCCGTGCCTGGACTTCCGGGCCGACTACGGTCCTTACGTCTTCAACTGCAACCGCACCGACTACCAAAGGTGGCACTGGGACGATGACTACGAGTACACCGCGTTGCGGCAGGTGGCAACCAAGCTGTGCCTCACGCTGCGCAACGACCGACTGACCATGAAGCCCTGTGCCGCTGCTGACCAGGCAGCACAGTGGCAAATCGACGAAACGGAACCCGTGCTGATCAGGAACAGCGTCAGCCACAAGTGCCTCGCACGGATGGCCAACGACCGCGTCTCCACCGCGCCGTGCACCGGCGGCAAATCCCAACGCTGGACGCTCCGATAGACCTCCCGGAAGAGGGGAAAGCGGAGCTGGTCCGCCGTCAGGAGAGTGTCCCCACCCGGTCACTCTCCTTCTCCGTGCGGTCCACCTGCTCGGCGCAGGCGAGGCTCTTCTTCCCTTCGTCCTCCGCGGTGCGGGCGACACCTTGCCGGCCCGCGCGCCGCGCCCCAGGTCGCGGCGGAGCCGCCCGGGATCCGCGGCGCATCTCCTGCAACCCCTTGTCGATCCCGTCGCGCAACCAGGCACCCACGGAACGCTCCACCCACCGGTTGACGGCGTACGAGAGCACCAGCATGAGGGCGATGATCGACATGAGCAGCACGGGTGCCGGCAGACGGTGCCGCAGGAGGGCGATGAGCGTGAAACCGATGTACATGTGCAGCAGATACAGCGGGTACGTCAACGAGCCGGCCCGGCTCAGCCAGCGCCACCGCACTCCGTCGAACAGCCCCAGTGCGATGGCCGCCATGAGGAGGAAAGCCAACAGCACTCCGATGCGTGCCGGCCAGTCGTGCGCGGTCGCGGCCTTGTCCCCGAGGTTCATCACCACGCGGCCCTTGACGTAGTGCTGGGCCAGCAGGAATTCCACCGCGACGATTGCCCACAGCAGCATGGTGGGCCGGAAGCGGTGCATCAGGTAGAAGGCGATTCCCGCGATGAAATAGGGGGAGTACGGTGCGATGGCCCACACCGAAAGGAAGCTGGTGTCGGCCTTGTAGGCGACCACACCGGCCACCGTCCACAGGCCGCAGAACAGTACGCATCTGCGGTAGGTGACGCCCTTGTAGACGACGAGCGCGAAGAGCAGGTAGAACTTCAGCTCGATGAACAACGACCAGTAGACGTCGTCGAGATCGGACACCCCCACGCCTTGCTGCAACATGGTGAGGTTGGTCAGCACCGTCTCCAGACTGTCCGCACTGCGTACGCGGGGCCACAGCGTCAGGACGGAAGCCGTCAGGAGAACGGCGACCCAGTAAGCGGGATAAAGGCGCGAAACGCGCGACTTCACGAAATCGCCGAGGGTGCGTCCCCACGCGCTCATGCAGATGACGAATCCGCTGATCAGGAAGAAGACTTCGACACCCAGCCAGCCGAACTGCGCCACGTGATAGAGCTCCGGTGAGAACGCCTGCGGATCGTCGCCCCACCCGTCGCGAAGGGTGAGGTAGTGGTAGCCGAGGACCATCAGCGCTGCCACGAACCGCAGCCCGTCGAGCACATAGAGTCTGGGGCGCCCGAGTGCCGATTCCGAAGGTGCCGGACCGTCAGGCGCGACCAAGCGCATACCGCGATTCCTCATTCTTCCTGGAGTGTCGGGCGTCGTCCTCGCTCCCCGTGGGCGAGTGAGGAATTGTCTCTTCGATCCTTGCGAACATCGGGGATGCCGCCGCGGCAGGGGTGGCGCAGCGCACAGCGGCACATGAACTGGTGGGGGGTTGGTTTCCGGCTATCGTGCAGGAAGATGGCCGGCCTCGCTCTTCGGTTCAGTCGGTGCACCGCTTTTCTCCCTCCCGACACGCCGGACCACACGCTGCCGATCTCCCGGTCGGCGTCGCCGTTCAGCGTGCCGGGGCGTTGGGGGTCTGCTCGATGAGGGTGGCGGTGGCGCGGTCGAGGAACTCGCAGAATTGGCGGTGTTCGTCGGTGCTGAAGCGGTCGGTCAGGGCGCGTTCCAGCACGATGACCTCCTGGTACGCCCGGTCGAGCAGGTCTCGCCCGGTGTGGGTGAGGGTGGCGATCATGACCTTCGCGTGGGTCGCGGAGGCTTTGCGGCTGATGAGTTCCTTGGCCTGCATGCCGTTCAGGACGGTCGCCATGCTCTGCTGGGAGACGCCGCAGGCCCGGGCGAGTTGAGCGCCGGACCGGCCGTCCCCGCGGGAGAGGGTCAGGAGCACCGTGTACTGGGTCATGGTGAGTCCATAGGTACGCAGCACCGCCTCGTGGTGTGCCATCAGCGCCTGTTCCGCACGGCGAAGGCGGGTGCACAGGTACTCCTCGACAGGCACCTCGGACATCTCTCAACTCCCTTACTTGACTCAGCTACCTGAGACTCATAGGTTCGGCAGTGTCAGGTTACTGAGTCAACGCAGGGGGTTGAAGCTCGATGAAGGCTGTTGTCCTGGAGGCCGACCATCGCTTCCGTCTGACCGAGGTCCCCGACCCGGTTCCCGGGCCGGGTGAGGTGGCTGTGCAGGTCGCCTACGCGGGCGTTCAGTGGGGCGATGTGCTGGTGCGTGAGGGGCACTTCCCCATCCCGCGGCCGTTCGTGCCCGGCTTCGAGGTCGCGGGTCGGATCACGGCGGTCGGCGAGGGGGTGGCGGAGGACCGGGTGGGGGAACAGGTCGTCGCGCTGGTGGGTGGGGGCGGCTACGCCGAGGTCGTCCTCGCGCCGTCCGCGCTGGCGATCACCGCGGAGAGCGTCGATGTCCGTACCGCGGGCGGGTTCGGTTGGATCGCCCCGACCGCGTACGACCTGATCAACACCGTCGCCGGAATCGGCCCCGGCGACAGCGTGCTGATCCACGCGGCATCCGGCGGAGTCGGCACCCTGGCAGCCCAGTTCGCCGTCGCGGCGGGAGCGACGCGCGTCATCGGCGTGGCGGGCGACGCCGATCGGGCCGACTATGCGCGCCAGTTCGGCTGTCACCGGGTGCTGACACGTGAGGAGTTCCCCCGGGCGCTCGGGGAGGAGACCTTCGACGCCGTCCTCGACCCCGTCGGGGGTACCACCCGCACCGCGAACCTGGCGCTCCTGGCGCCACACGGCCGGCTCGTGGTCTACGGCAACATCGCCACCTTCGACCCGGTCGACATCTCGACGAACGATCTGCTCATGAACGGGCAGTCAGTGATGACGTACAACAGCAACCTGCTGAGCCGCACCCACCCGGCCCGGCTGGCCGGCAGTGCCGCCGGAGCGCTGGCGCTGGTGGCCGACGGCTCGGTGCGCATCGACATCACCGCCGAACACGAGCTCGCCGACGTGGAGACCGCGATCGCGAACCTGGCCACCGGTGCCACCCGTGGAAAGAGCGTCATCCGCGTCCGGTGACCACGGCGGCCGACGCTTGCGGAAGGTACTGAACGCCGCGCAAGGACAGGAGTCCGGGAGAGCGGCCCCTCCTAGTACGAATGCCGCTCCTGCCGGTTCGTCCATGCCGCGTAGGCCTTGGAACCCAGCTCGGGGTAGATCTGCTTGATCTTGATCCGGCGCTGGTCGAGCGGTTTGGTGAAGTCCTCGTACTGGAACGAGTCATCGAAGCCGATTTTCCGGGTTTCCTCCAGATCGCAACCGAAGTAGACCTCGTCGATCCGCGACCAGTAGATGGCGCTCATGCACATCGGGCAGGGGGCGCCGCTGATGTAGATCGAGCAGCCCTGCAGCATACGGGCGCGTTCGGGGACGGGGTCCGGCGATCCCTCGGGGCGTGGGACGTACTCCAGCGTGGCCTCGTTCTGATGGTCCGGGGAGATGGACGGCGCCTCGGGGTTGAGCGTTTGCACGGCCTTCCGGATGGTCTCCACCTCGGCATGGGCGGTGGGATCGCCGGTCAGCAGCACGCGGTTCTGCCCGCGGGCGATGATCTCGCCATCGCGTGTGAGCACTGCCCCGAAGGGGCCGCCCCAGCCCTTTTCGACGGACTCTGTGGCGAGTCGTACTGCCTCGGCCATGAGCTCTTTGTGTTCCATAGCGGAGTCTCCCTCGACGTCGGCCAATCGGCCTTTCCGAGAACCGGAATTAAATGCCCCATTTGCCGTCTAATTGCGTTATGTACTAGGCTACTCAAGGTGAGTGCCCGTGCAAGCCGTGACTCCGCGGCCGACATTGCCACCGTGGTGACCTCGCAGAAGGTCCGCGAAGGCCGGGCCGATGAGTACCGGCTCTGGCAGGACAGAACCAACCATGCGGCCCGCGAATTCGAGGGTTTCGTGGGCGCCGAGGTATACCCACCCGGTGCCGACGGTGCAAACGAATGGGTCACTGTATTCCGCTTTTCCGGAGTGGACCACCTGACAGCCTGGCTGGATTCCGACCGGCGGGCGGAGCTGCTCAAGGAAGCGCACGGACTCTTCGAAGGGCCTCCGACCCAAGAGGTGCTGCGCGGCGGCAGCCCGGCCCAGGTGACGCCGAAGGTCGTCACGGCCGTCATTTCCCACGACGTGAAACCAGGACGCGAACAAGGCTTCCTCAAATGGCAGGAGAAGACGCTCAAGGCCCAGGAGAAGGCGCCGGGATTCATGGGCTCCGAACTCTTCAAGCCGGTCGAGGGCGTTCAGCAACACTGGGTGGTCGTCTTCCGGTTCGACTCCCGCGAGCACCTCGACGACTGGCTCGAATCGGATGTGCGCGCCGCGCTCCTCGAGGAGGGGCGCAACTACTTCACCGCCTATGACGTGCGCAAGGTCAGCTCGGCGTTCAGCGGCTGGTTCAGGTTCGGCCACGGCAACGGTGAGGGCGCGCCGCCCAACTGGAAACAGGCGATGACCGTGCTCCTGGCGCTCTATCCGACCGTCATGGTGCTCACACTGACCCTCGGAGACGCACTGAACAGCGTCAAATTCCCTCTCTACCTTGCGATGTTCATCTCGAACATCCTCAGCGTCAGTGCCCTGACCTGGCTTCTGATGCCCCTGGTGAACAGGGCTCTCGGGTTCTGGCTGGCGCCCGGCCGGACACTCGGCCGCCGGTCACAGCTGGCGGGCATCGCTGCCGTGGCGCTCTGCTACCTCGTGTCCCTCGCCGTCTTCGCCCTGATCACCCACTGACGTCCCTGACGGTCCGCTGCGCATCGAGGAGGCGACATGGGCCGACGGACACCGGTGTTCGCGCCGGACCTCGACGGGAGGCTGATCCGCCGCGGTGATGCCGGATACGAGGACGCCCGGGCCGACGTGGTCTGGAACCGTGTCACACCGGCGCGGTTCCCCGGCGTCATCGTGCGGGCCGCCACGGAGAGCGACGTCGTACGGGCCGTCGCCTACGCCCGCGACCACGGGCTGCGCCTCTCCACCCGTTCCGGCGGGCACAACTGGTCCGGCGCCCCGCTCCGCGACGACGGGCTGCTGCTCGACCTCTCCCGACTGCGCGAGTGCACCCTGACCCCGGCCGACGGCCCTGGCCCTCCGACGGCCGTCGTCGGGCCCGCCGTCACCGGCGAGCAGCTGGTCGCCGCCCTCACCCCACACCAACTGGCCTTCCCGGTCGGCCACTGCCCCACCGTCGCGGTGGGCGGGTTCCTGCTCAGCGGCGGCCTGGGCTGGAACTCCCGGGCCTGGGGCGTGTCCTGCGCCGACGTCCAGGAGGTCCGGGTGGTCACCGCCGACGGACGGACCGTCGACTGCAGCGAGAGCCGGCACCCCGACCTCTTCTGGGCCGCGCGCGGCGCCGGACCGGGCTTCTGCGGCATCGTCACCCGCTTCCGGCTCGCCCTGCACCCCCACCCCGGGTCGATCATGACGACCAGCCGCACCTTCCCGCTGGCCGACACCGCCCGGGTCACGGAGTGGGCGGAGCCGATCGCGCGCGGGCTGCCTCCGTACGTGGAGACCGCTTTCGTGCTCGCGGCGTCCGGTCCGGCGACGGCATCGGTACCCGCGGGGCCCCGCATCACGGTTGCCGCCACAGCCTTCGCACCCTCCCCCGAGGCGGCCCGGCAAGCCCTCAGACCTTTCGCCGACTGCCCCTTCGGCGAGCTCGAAGTCGCTGGGGAGCCGCCCGCACCGACCTCGTACGCCGCCCTGCACGAGGGCGCGAGCGCGGTCTGGCCACCGGGCCACCGTTACGGCGCTGACACCCTGTGGGCCCCGGAGAGCTACCGCACCCAACTGACCCGCCTGGTGGATTCGATGGCCACCGCGCCCTCGGGCAAGTCGCTGGTGCTCGCGCCCGTGCAACCGGTCTCCGACGACCCGGCGCTGCTGAGCACCATGGCCTTCGCCCCGCTCGGCGCCTCCTACCTGGTCTGCTACGCGATCTGGGACGATCCGGCCGACGACGCGGCGAACGGTCGCTGGCTTCGGCAGGCGATGGCCGCGGTGGACCCGCGCGGCGTCGGCCGGCACTACATCGCGGAGGCCGATCTGGAGGCCGGCGGCGCGCGCGCCGGGGCCTCGTACACACCGGCCGCCTGGGACCGCCTCGCCGAGATCAAAGCCCGTTGGGACCCGGAAAACCTCTTCCACTCCTACCTCGGCCCCTGAGCGGCCCGGTGTGCGGGCGCCCATCCGGGGAGCGCGAACTGTCAGCAGCACCAGCCCCCGCGGTGGCTGAGCCGGCTCGCGTCCGGAGTCCGGTGGCAGGTGTTGCCGCGGGTAACCCCTTGGGGCGTCTGGATGGGTGTAGGGGGCGTCGCGTTGGCGTGGGCGAGGGCGGGGGAGTGTGCGCCTGGCGTGGAGAGGTTGTGTAAATGTCTGTGTTTTGTAACACGAAACCCGAATTCTTCCGGCAAGGCATGACGTGGGGTCACTGTGTGGGGGCCCGGTCAAACCGGCCGGGTTTCCGGTTTCTGTCCGGCACCTGCATCGGGGTGCCTCAGGAGGGGATTTCGTGTTCCGTCACGCTTCGCGCGTCGCCGTTGCCGTAGCGGGGGCTGCGGCTCTGGCTGCCACCGCCGCGCTGCCCGCCGCCGCGGCCGACCACCACCGCGGCCACCACGCCCCGGGCTGGCACCACCGGGTGCGCTCCGCGGTGGTGCTCGGGCCGATCCAGTACGACAGCCCCGGCCGCGATGACGGCTCCAACCGGAGCCTGAACGCCGAATGGGTCACCCTCCGCAACACCGGCCGCTGGCCGGTGATCATCAAGGGCTGGACCCTCTCCGACAAGACCGGACACAGCTACCGCTTCGGCAACGTCCGTCTGGCCGGACACAGCCAGGTCCGCGTCCACACCGGCATCGGCCGCGACAACCGCACCGACCTGTTCCAGGACCGCCACGACTACTTCTGGGACAACTACTCCGACACCGCAACCCTGCGCAACGACCACCGCCGCATCGTCGACTCCCGGTCCTGGGGTCACCACGGCCACTGGGGTCACCACGGCCACTGGGGCCACCGTTAACAAGCCCCACTGCCGGTGAGAGCTGACGTTACTCACCGGCACTCTCCACCATGCGCCGCAGGGGTCCGGTCCTGCGGCGCATCACCATGTGGACAACACCCTCGGCTGAGCCAAGGGGCGTGCCGAAGAGCTCGGCGACAATGACGCGCCTGAGGAACAACTCAACGCTGATGCACGTGAGTTCAGTGGGAGCTCTTCGCGACACCAGGGGTGTTCGAGCGGATCGGATCAGGGCCGGCAGGAAGCGCGAAGGTCCGCGAGTGCGACGCCTTGCGGGCATGGAACAGCTCGCCTCTGGACGGCGTGGACCAAGCGTCCGCCGATCCAGTATGATCATGACGTCGCTCCGGCCCGCGGGTGGGAGTCGCGCGTCTGTGGTCCAAGGAAAGACGTCCACCAACCGGTGGGAGATGCAGGTGCAAGGCCTGCCGGGCGCTCCAGCGAAGGTCTCTTCCCCGCCAGGGGAAGAGACCTTTTTGCTGGCCGCGAGGCTCGGGACGGGTCAGCTGAGGTTGGTGAGAGGGAGCAGGTCGCGCTCGGCGAAGACCTTCTTGGCGACGAGGGTGGCGTTGATCGACCGCGGCATGCCGCAGTAGACGGCCGAGTGCAGGATCGCCTCGGAGACCTCGGTGGCAGTCAGGCCGACATTGAGTGCCGCGTTGATGTGCACCTCCAGCTCGATTTCGCAGCCACCGAGCGCGGTGAGCACGCCCAAGGTGACCAACTGGCGCTCCCGAGGGGGCAGTTCGGGACGGGAGTACATGTCGCCGAAGGCCCATGCCACCACCTGGTGGCTCAACTCCGGTGAGGTGTCTGCGAGGGAGTCGACGATTCGCTGTCCCGCTTCGCCGTCAACCTGCTCCAGCACCTTCATGCCGTATCCGTAGCGGTCCTCGCGGTTCATGGTTTCTCCTCAGAGCCAGGTGTGCGTTCCGGTTCCGTCCGGTGCGCTGTGTCCAGCCTGGCCTGAGCCGGGACCAAATCTGCTCCACGGGCATTATTGCCTATACTTTCCATGCCTGGGAGGTATGGATGGAGCTAAGGCTACTCGGCTACGCAGTGGCGATCGCGGAAGAGGGCAGCATCAGCGGTGCGGCCCGGCGACTGCATCTGACGCAGCCCACCCTCAGTCGTCAACTGAGCGAGATGGAACGGCAGTTGGGTATCAAGCTGTTCGTCAGGCAGGGGCGTGGGCTGACGCCGACGCAGGCCGGCCAGGTTCTGGTGCGGCGTGCGGCCACTGTGCTCGCCGAGGCGGAGGCCGCCCTGAAGGACGTGCGGCTGGCCGCACAGGGCATGACCGGGCGACTGGTCGTGACCTTCGCAGGTTCGGGCATCAACGGACCGCTCGGCGCCGCGCTGGGTCGCGTACGACGTGAACTCCCGCGAGTGCAGCTGCAGTTGGAGGAAAGCTTCAACGATGCCGAAATGTCGACCGGTGTTCTGGAGGGGCGTTACGACCTCGCGGTCCAGCGCCTTCCGGTGCGCGATGCCCGGCTGGCCACCCAGGAGTGGTGGCGTGAACCGCTGACGCTGTTCCTGCCCGCCGGCCACCCGCTGGCCTACCCGTCCGAACCTGCCCCGCTCACCGCACTGGGCCAGATCCCCCTGGTCATCTGGCCGCGGGACGTTTCACCTCGGTCCTACGACGAGATCATCGCTCTCTGCCACGGCGCCGGTATCGTGCCGCAGATCGGGGCGGAAGGCCGTAGTGTGCAGACACTCCTGGCCCTGGTCGCGGCCAAGTTCGGAGCAGCGGTGCTCGCCGATTCGCACCGCGCGCTGCGCCGCATCGGAGTGACCCCGCGGCCACTGGCCGAGACCTCGACCACCTTGCACCTGGTGTGGCGGGCCGAGGACACCAACCCCCTCATCGAACGGATCCGTACCGTCCTCACGGATGCCATCGGCGGATGAGATCGACCTTCCCATGGCGTCCTTCCCGGCCCGCGGCCTCAACGGTCGGCGTCCACGCCTCCCGGTCCGGTCGGAGCCGCAGCCCGTGATCCAGGACGACGTCGTGGCCGGTAGGCAGGGTGATCGGCGGCGCGCGGCGAGCGCGCTGCCGGCCCCGTACGCCGTCGACGGCGCCTTCGTTCAGGGCGCCGGCCGGGGATCGATCCACAGCGCCTCGGAAAAGGCGCACAGTTCACCCTCCGCCGTGGCGAGCGCCACGCCCGTCATGTGCTTGCGGCCGGACTCGGACAGCAGCCACGCGTACGCCATGTACGGCTCACCTGCGGTGACCGGCCGCAGAACGGTCCCCGTGAGGACCGCGGTGACCGCGCCCGGACGCTGGGTGCCGAGCAGGCGGCCCGCCCAGTTTCCCGGGCAGTCCAGGGCGCCCCAGACCAGTCGGGTCGGGAGGAGGCCGTCGGGGCCGGCGAAAACGGGGGACGGGACCCAGGCAGAGGCCACAAGGTCGCGACCCGGCACCGGCGTGAGGTGCATCCGCAGGCCGCGGTCAGCGGGACGCAGACCGCAGCCGAAGCAGTCGACCACCCCCGACGGCGGCGCCGCCCGGAACCTCTCGGCCGCGGCAACCGCCTCGTCCCAGGACGGCGCGGCCGGCGTGTCAAGGAGCAGCTCGGCGGGGCGCGCAGTGGCGAGGGGCCGCTCGTTCTCGCCGAGCTCCACGCCTCCTCCCGCGGTTTCGGCGATCCGCACGGGCGCCTCCGTCGGCACCGGCCCACGGAAGTCCACCCGTACCGTCTTCGCCTCGGATCGCTCCGCCAGCAGGCCGGCGACATAGCCGCCGAAGGCCACCCCGGGATAGCCAACGTACAGGCCCGGTACCACGATTGCGTCAGTCCTCGTCATGGCCCCATCTCACCGCATCTCCTGGCCGGCTGCTCCACCCGGCCCTGGATGGTGCAACCTGCAGTCCTGTGCCGTAGCCGCGGTGCTCGGATTCAGGGGCACGTGACGACCTGCCCGGCCCAGGACAGACCGCCGCCGAAGGCCAGCAGCAGGAACGGGGCACCAGGGGAGAGCTCGCCGCGTTCGGTGAGCTTGGACAGGGCGAGCGGGACGGACGCGGCGGAGGTGTTGCCGGACTCGACGACGTCGTGGGCGACCACCGTGCTCTCGGGGAGGTCGAGTTGGCGTAGGACGGCGTCGATGATGCGCAGATTGGCCTGGTGGGTGACGACACCCGCCAGATCGGTCAGGGCCAGGCCGGCGCGTGTACAGGCTTCCCGGGCGATGGCGGGGAGTTCGCCGGTGGCCCAGCGGAAGACCGTCTGGCCTTCCTGGGCGAAGTGGGGGTGCCAGTCGTCGACGAGGCGGACCGCATCGCCTCGGGTGGGGTCGGAGCCCCAGACGACCGGGCCGATTCCGGCGGTGTCGGCGGCGCTGAGCACGGCGGCGCCCGCCCCGTCGCCAAGCAGGACACACGTGCGGCGGTCGGTCCAGTCGGTGACGTCGGACATCTTCTCGGCGCCGATGACCAGGGCATGCCGGGCGGCGCCCGCGCGGATCGTGTGGTCGGCGCAGGCGAGCGCGGTGCAGAAGCCCGCGCAACCGTTGTTGAGGTCGAAGGCCACCGGGGAAGGCAGGCCCAGACGTGCCGCGACCTGGGCGGCGATGGAGGGGCAGCGGTCGATCGCGGTGCATGTCGCCACCGTGATCAGGCCGATGTCGGAGGGCTCCAGCCCGGACGCGGCCAGCGCCTTGCCGGCGGCCGTCGCGGCCATGTCGGTGACTGATTCGTCCGAGGCGGCGATTCGGCGGGTGGCGATGCCGGTACGGCGCCGGATCCACTCGTCGCTGGTGTCGACCAGGGCGGACAGGTCGTCGTTGGTCAGGACGCGCGTCGGCTGGTAGTGGCCCATGGCGGTGATGCGGCTTCCCGGCACGGTGGAACGCACAGGTGATCTCCTCGGCTCGGCGACGGGACTCCGAAATATAACAACCGATCGGTCGGAAGCTAAAGGTTGGGCGGCTCGGTACACTCGACGCCATGAGCCCTCGCAACTCCCGCATCGAAGCCCGCAGGACTCGGGAGCGCATCGTGGAGCGCGGCATTGCGCTCGCCTCGGTCGAGGGCCTCGAAGGGCTCACCATCGGGCGTCTCGCCGCCGACCTCAAGATGAGCAAGGCCGGCGTACTCGGGCACTTCGGCACCAAGGAGGCGCTCCAGCTCGCGACCCTGCAAGGGGCCGCGGCGGCCTTCTCGCGGTTGGTCTGGGAGCCCGTAGCGCACGAGAAGCCGGGTCTGCCCCGCCTGCGGGCGCTCCGTGACACCTGGATCGCCTACCTGGAGACCGGGCGCGACATCTTTCCCGGCGGTTGTTTCTTCACCACCGCCTCCACCGAATTCGATGCCCGGGGCGGCCCCGTCCGCGACGCCGTGGCCCGCCTGTTGCGGGTCTGGCGCCACCGCCTCGCCGCCGAGGTGCGCACGGCTGTCGCGGCGGGCGATCTGCCGGCGGACACCGACCCGGATCAGGTCGTGTACGAGATGGTGGCTCTCTACCTGGCCCTCAACCAGGAAATCCAGCTCTTCGCCGATCCCACGGCTGCCGCCCGCACCCGCCGGGCCGTGAACCGGCTCCTCGACCAGCCGTAGGGTCCAGGCAAGACTGTGGGGGGCGCGGCCCGGGGCGGCGCGACCGTCGAGACGGCTCAGACGCTCACCAGGTGGACCTGACGCCCGTTCACACCGCTCGTGCAAAATGAAACGATCCTCTGTGCCCACCGGGGCGGCCGCCACCTCACCGGCGCCATGCCGACCGGGCAGGCGAGCATGGGGACAGGCACGGCCCTCCGATCCGAGCAGAGCCCCCGTGCGGCGACGGGACACGACCTGTCGCGCGACTGATGGGTTACGGTTTCCGGACTTGTCGGATCGTCGCAGAGCCACGCGGAGAGAACGTTTGACTCCTCACAACTCAGCCACTGCGCCTTCCGACCCTTCTCGGACCAGCGCCTTTTCCCCTGTGCGCGGCCTGCGCCGGCCCCGTGGCGGGGTACGGGCGGTGGCGCTGGCGAGCGTGGCGGCGGCCACTGTGGTGCTGCTGGGCGGCTGTGTGCAGGCCAGTGCGCCCAAGAGCGCCGGGCATGCCGCTCCCGTCACCGGTCCGGCGGAACTCTGGCCCGGCAGCAAGCCCGCACCGGCGGCTTCGCCGGCCACCGGAGGGCAGGAGAAACCGCAGCCGCTGACCGAGGTGCCGCGGGTGCGGTCCGGGGACATCCGGAAGGTGTCCGCCGGCTCCGTACTCCTGGCCCAGATCGACGCGGACAAGCGCCGCGACCAGCCGGTCTTCGACGACGGAGAGGAACGCACGATCCGCTCCTGCGCCGGCAGGCCGGGTGCGGGCTCCTGTCCTGTGCGGGCCCCCGAGTACCACGACCTGACCGGCGACGGGAAGGACGAGCTGATCCTCGGGGTGCGCAGCGGGAGCAACCTCCTGATCATCTACGCCTACACGCTCAAGAACGGGGTGGTGACCTCGATCCTCGGTTCCACCAGTTCCCCGCAGTCGGTGGAGGTCGCCGACCACAAGCTGGTCATCCACGAGCCCGGCGACGCGCCCGGATACGAGAGCCGCACCGTCTACGCGTGGGATGCGCGGCACCAGGTCATGACGATCCAGGACGTCGGCTACGGCCGGCGGGCCCCGGCCTCTACCACTTCTTCGGGCAGGTGAGTTGTGCGCACTCGCCGACCGCGCCCGCCGCGGTGGCTGCATGCCTGGACGGCGACGCTCTACTGGAAGGCCGCCGTCTTCATCACCGTCATGTGCTGCCTGCTCGCCGCAGTGCTCGGCATCCTGGTGCACGTCCTGGTCGACCGGCAGACCCAGGACCGTGCGCGCCACACGGCGCTGGCCGAACTGGACCGCAGCAAGGCCGTGTACGTCGCCGGGGACCCCCTGGACCGCAACGTTTCGGTGAGTCCGCCCGACCTCCCCACGCCGCTGCGCGAGATGACCGTGCGTCGCCACGAGCGCGGAACCCAGCTCGCCACGCACCAGGGCCGCCCCGTGATGTGGGCCGCCACCCCCGTCGCCGGGGGGAAGGTGCTCGCGCTACGGCTGGACTACAGCGAACAGGCCGCCTCCCTCCGCGGCCTGGACGGGGCCATCATCGGCTCCTCCGCCGCCGCGATCGCCCTCACACTGGCAGCTGGACTGATCTCCGTCTCCCGCATCACCCGCAGACTGCACCACACCGCCCGCGTCGCCCGACGCATCAGCACCGGTGATCTCGATGCCCGCGTGAACGACCCCCGCGCCCGGCGCCCGGACCGGGCCCAGGACGAGGCCGCCGCCGTGGCGACCGCGCTCGACGCGATGGCCGCCAGCCTCCAGACCCGACTGCACAGCGAACAGCGCTTCACCGCCGATGTCTCCCACGAGCTGCGCACCCCGCTCGCGGGCCTGCACTCCGCGGCTGAGCTGCTGCCGCCCGGCCGCCCGACCGAGATGGTGCGCGACCGCGTCCAGGCCCTGCGCAGGCTCACCGAGGACCTGCTGGAGATCTCCCGGCTCGACGCGCAGGTCGAGAGCGCCGACCTCGACATCCACCAACTGGGCCCACTGGCCGAACGTGCGGTCCGGGCCACCGGAACGACAACCGAGGTTCGCGTCGTAGCGGACGACCAGGTCGAGACCGACCGGCGCAGGCTGGAACGCGTGTTGGGAAACCTGGTCGCCAACGCCCACAAACACGGCTGTCCGCCCGTCGTGGTCACCGTCGACGCCCCCGTCATCACCGTGCGGGACCACGGCGACGGATACCCCGCCTACCTCCTCGACCAGGGCCCCCAGCGCTTTCGGAGCCAGTCGGGCGGGTCCGACGCCGGCAAGCGGACCGGTCACGGCCTGGGCCTGACCATCGCCGCCGGCCAGGCCCATGTGCTCGGTGCCACCCTCCGCTTCGCCAACGCCCCCGACGGCGGAGCCGTCGCCGAACTCCACCTGCCACCCTCCCCGGAGCAGCGTCGATAACTGACCTGCTCGTTCCGCCTTCCTGCTTGTTTCTCCTTCCTGCCGATCCCCCCTTTCCGCTGCCGGATCGAACGGCGTCGAGATCCTCGACTTCCTCGCTTTTCCTTGTGCCCACGCAGGCTTCGTCTCCCCTCCGACGCGGAAAGCGCGCGGCCCTCCGCGCCACTTTTGCTGTCGCGGTCACCGGCGCGGCCGTCGCCCTGCCGGTCGGGGCGGCATCCGCCATGCCGACGGATCACGTCAAGCAGGTCAAGGTCGACAGCGGCGAGACCATCACGCTGGACGGCAACACCGATACCGCCACCATCAAGCACCCTGAGCACGGCGTCACCAGGGTGCTGAACCACGACAAGCCCGGCCCGGTGCCGAGCCGGATGGATCCGAACGGGACCTTCACGCTGTCCGAGCCCAAGCCCGCAGCGCAGGCCGACGCCACTACCAAGATCATCTACAAGCATGACGGCAAGACGGTAAAGCGCATCTCCTTCCCCAAGGCCCCGGCCGACCTCGGCTGATCGCGGTTGCCCGCCTTGCTCGCCGAGGCCGGCACCGTGGGTGCACGGCGGCCTCGGCGGGCGACAGGCGTGATGTGCGAGGGAGTTGTCAAAAGCTCCGGGCCCGTGCCTGGCTCGGTCAGTTCACGTGGAGCCACCGCGAACGGCCCGTCGCCCCATTACGTGCGGACACGACCTAGTGCAGCTCCACGGTGACGCCCATCCGCTCCAGGAACGGCACCACCGCTTCGAAGTAGCTCAGCTCACCGGCCGGGTCCACGGTGACGCCCGCCAGAGCCTGCCGGGCCACGTCCGCGTCGTGCCAGACGAGCGTGAAAGGCACGCGGGGCGCCTCGCCGCCGCACTGGCAGCCGCGCAGCGCGTTCCAACACTGGTGCCATTGGAATCCCGGGCCGCCGACCGCCTCACCGATGGCACAGTGCAGGCCCGTGATGTCCGTGGCGTACCGCCCGTCCATCTCGCACACCGCGCCGGGCGCTTCGGGGCCCAGACACACCTCCGTCAACCGTAGCCACTCGCTGCGGCCCTCCGTCGGGAACCGCGCCCATGCGTTACGTTCGCGGGGCGGGCCCTCGCGCCAGGCGTCCCACACGGGCCGGGCCGTAGGCGGGGAGAGAATGCGGCGGAAGAGCCCACCCTTGAGCCTCACGTCGATCAGCGCACCGCCCAGCATGGAGGGGCGGCATTCGTCGACCTCCACGGTGATGTGCTCCTGGATCGGGGTCGGCCGGCCCGTACGGTCCAGGAGCCAGAGCTGCATGTGATCACCCCCGCCATGGCGGGGGTGGACCATCCTGCGCAGCAAATTCGGCGAGGGCTCGCAGCCGATGAGCCGAACCGGTTGGCGGGCGGGGTCCGGCCGGTCGCCGTACAGGCCGACCACCCGCCGACAGCGCCCGATCGCGCTTCCGCTGGTGCCGTTCAAGAGGACGACGTCCGCCCTCGCGGGCTCCTTGCGGTAGGAGGGCGGTGCGTCGGTGACCACGCACTCGACGACGAGGTCGAGCAGCGTGGGGTCCTCCCCGCTGGGCCTGCTGTCGATGACGACGGCGTCGTCGAACCCGAAATAGTCATCGGTGTACGGATCCTCGGCGTCCAGGTCGTTCACGATGAGGTGCAACTCGCCGAAGGGAACAGGCGTGTGCCTCGCGCACTGCTCGGCGGCCTTGAGGAGCCGGCCGGTGGGCGCGCAGCCGATGAGGGTCAGTTGTTCCCGGAACGCGGCCCGGTCCATGAACAGCCCGTCGGCGTCGACGCACCGCGCCCACACCGTCTGCTCCCCGTCCCACTCCTCGCTGACGAGCGCGAAGCGCAGAGGCAGATCCCGGCCCCAGCCGATCTCACGCAGCGAACCGTCCTCGTCGTCGTCCATGGCGCCTTTCCCCTCCGGCCTCCGAGGGCCGAGCCGAGCATAGGCCCCGCGCCTGCCGGAGGGGGTCGGAGCGGGGCATCGAGGGTCCCAGCAACTGCCACGGCTCCTTCGAGGGCGATGGCCACCGGGGCGGCGCGGGCCAGGCCCCGACCCGACCGCGTCGACCTGCGGGTGTAAACCCGTGGGCTGACGAGGGCGAGGGATTGCAACCCGTGGGTTGATGCGGCTCGGTTGGGGCGGGTGACAACGTTCCTTCCATGCGCACGGATCATCGGCATCGCGTACCGATGCGCCACCGCGAGCCCGGCTGACTGACCGTCAGTTGAGCTCGGATCCGCCGGAAGACCCAGGGAGGGGCCGTGACCACCACACCGTTCACCAGTCCAGACACCTTGACGCGCCGTCGCCTGCTGGGAGCCGCGCTGGCGGTCGGCGCGGCCGTGCCGCTCGGCCTCGCCGGGACGGCTCGGGCAGCCGCGGGCGCGCCGGCCTCGGTGCAGCTCACCCTGCCCGGGCCGACCGGGCCGTACCCGGTGGGTACGGTGGCGCTGCACCTCGTCGACGCCGCCCGTCCAGACCCTCTGGCGGGCCCGGGGCGTCATCGGGAGCTGATGGCGAGCGTCTGGTACCCCGCCCGGCACGTCGAGCGGCACCCGTTGGCGCCGTGGACGTCCCCCGCCAACCTGCGGGCACTGCTCACGTCCGCGGACTTCCCCGCCGAGGTGGCGCAGGTGCCGCTCACCGCCGGCCACCAGAGTGCCCCGGTGCGGCGGAGCGGCCGCGAGCTGCTGCCCGTCGTCGTGTACTCGCACGGGGCGCACAGCCACCGCGCCGACCACACCCTCATGGTGCAGGAACTCGCCAGCCACGGCTACGTGGTGGTGACGGTGGACCATACCTACGACGCCTACACCGAGTTCCCGGACGGGCGGGTCCTCGCCCCGGACCCGGATCGCGCGATGGGGCCGGCGGACTTCGCCGCCGACATCCGGTTCGTCCTCGACTGCGTCGAGGAGCTCGCCGCCGGACGCAATCCCGACGCCGACGGCCGGTCGCTGCCGGAGGGCCTGGCCGGCGGGATCGACCCACGGCGCATCGGCATGTTCGGCTGGTCGAAGGGCGGGACGGCGACCGCCCGCGTCATGCTCGACGACCCGCGTGTTCAGGCAGGGCTGAGCCTCGACGGCCCCCTGCTGCCCACCATCACCGGCGACCTCGACCGGCCGTTCATGATGATGACCGCCCAGTTCACCCGGGCCAAGGAGCCCAGCGTCGCCGAGTTCTGGACGCACCTGCGTGGGTGGCGGCTCAACATACAGGCCGAGGGCGCCGTCCACTCGTCCTACGGCGACAACCAGGTGCTCATCCCGCAGTTGGCGAAGGTGGTGAAGATGACTGACCAGCAGCTGCGTGCCTTGATCGGTACCCTCGCCCCGGCCCGGGCGGTACGCATTCAGCAGGCGTACCCGCTCGCCTTCTTCGACCTGCACCTTCGGTACCGACGTGGGCACCTGCTCGACGGCCCGTCCCGAGCCTTTCCGGAGGTGACCTTCCTGCCTTGAGCCGACGGACGCGGCGCTCCCCGTGGGTGTCATCGGTGCCGTCGCGGTCCGGTGATGGTGTCGCGCGTTGGTCCGGTGATCGTGTCGCACGACCGGTCATGGGACGCAGCACGACATCATGCGGGCGGCGCCCGACACAGGTAGAGGCGACCTGCCGTATCACCGCCGCTCCGACCGGCTGACTGGGCGTCCGGCCCCGACGCAGTGGCGTCACCAAGCTCTCCGCACAGCACGCCTAGTGGGGTATCGCGGCGTCCGACGATGCGGCGACGCTGCTGGTGATCATGGCTGTGTGGTACATCATGAAGCCGATACAGGCGTGCGCGTGCGCGCCGGCGTCGGAGTTGGGGAAGCTCGGCACCTGAGAGAAACTGTTCGTCGGTATGAACCGGTAGCCCGCGGGCGGGTTCTGCCGGAACCGCTGGGTGTAGCAGCTGGACACGGCGCCGGGCGAGGGGGTCAGCTCCGCGGGTTCGGTGAGGATGAAGGGGCTGTCGAAGTCGATGACTTCGCGTATGAGTCCCGAGGGTTTCATCGCGGCGATGAACTTCCGCATCGCCTGGATGCCGGAGCTGAACGAGGTGACGCCGACGTCCGTGAGATTCGACGGAGGGAGGAACGGGAGGAACTCGGCCTGGGTGGCCGCCGTGATGTTACTGAGGGTCGCGACCGGGTCGATGGAGAACATGTTCTGCTGCGGATCGACGCCGAGCGCGGCCATCGTGGTGAACGGGACCAGCAGCGGAAGACGCCGGACGGACGCCAACTGGCAGCCCTGGAGCGCGATGTACCGCTGCAGGCTGCCGGACCAGCCGCCGGTGAAGGTGGGGTAGTCGGCTTCCTTGGCGTGGATGATGGGGGGCTGCGGCGGGGGCTGGAGCTGGACCACTGTCGGGTGGAAGAAGACCTGTATCCGGGAGAAGTCGGTGGTGCCGAACGGTACCGCGACACCGACCCAGAACACCTGGCTGTCCTTGGTGACCTTGAACAGGAATTCGTGGATCGTCGAGGTCAGCTGCATCTCTTCGAGGAAGTCACCCTGCACCACGGGTTTGATCACCGGATTGGTCACGACGTGCGGAAGCGTCAGGGCGAGAGGGTTGGTTTGTGTCACCGTGATGTTCATGGTCGTCATCTCACCTACTCGGTGACCCGGATTCGGAAGTTACGCTCGTCCGGAGGTACGCCTGCCCCTGTGGGACGGTACGCCTGCCCCTGCGGGACGGCAGCGGTGCAAGGCAGTACACGGCCATGCAAACCGTCCCGCACCGTCCCTCCCCACTTCAGGAGACACCCGCCGCTCGCCGCCCGCAACTGGGGCTGCCACGACGGGAAGCAGCTGTCAAGTCAACCGGCGGCCAGCGCGAGGACGGCGCTGAGTGCGGCGGCTCCGTCGAGGAGGGCTTTGGAGCGCGCCGTGATGCTTGCGTCCCTGACAGTCAGCGCGGCGGCGACCTCCTCCGACCGGCGGGCGCACCGCATCTCCGGCATGAGGGCCCGAAGAGGTGCGAGGCGGTAACCCGCCTTACGTAGTTGGTGAACGATCCGCGCGTCTCGCACGTGGGTTGGTGTGTATCGCCGCGTGCCTCGTACCGGGTCGCGGTCGGGGACGACGAGATCCTCCCTGTCCCAGTGCCGCAACGTCGAAGGACGTACGTCCAAGGCGGCGGCGAGTTCGGAGATGCTCATCGCGTCCGACGCGCGCACGTCTTCGATCGGCTCGCTGGAGATTGCCCGGGCTGCGTCCTTGGCCTGCCTCAGTTGTGTGCGCTCCGCGTCGAGCCGGGCGTGCGCTGCGTCGAGAAGGGCAAGCGCCACCTGCGGGGTGGGCGAATGGTGGACGGCCCGGATGATCTTCTTGGCCTCGGTCGGGCCCGCTCCTGCTGCCAGGGCCCGGTAGGCCAGCGCGGACTGCAGATGTATCTCCGTATAGACCCGGTAGCCGGCTGCCGTGCGCGTCGCCGACGGAAGCACACCGTCGTGTTCAAGATTGCGCACCTGTTGCACGGAGCACCCGGCACGCCGTGCGATGTCGACGGTGCGCATGCCCCCGGATTTGAGACCTGACATCGTGAAGTCCCTCCATCGCAGCCTCAAAGTCTCCACAAGCACTTCAATGCAACGCTAGAGCACATGACCATGGACGAGATCATCAGCTTCGTGGGCGGCCTCGACGGCGTTCTGACCCTCAGGCCGACACCCGGCGACGGCTCGCCGGAAATCGGCTGGGGCGACACGTTCTTCTACTACGCACCTGATGGCGTCACCCCGACGGCGACCCAACCGTTCACGACGATCGTGATCAAGAATTATCCCGGCGACCAGGCATCACGTCTGGACCGCCCGGACACCTTCCGCGTGAACATCTCTGCCGGGAAAGAAGCTTTCATCCGGTGGACCGGTCACGCGCCACGCGAATCAGCCCCCACCGAGGTCGACCCCAGCACCGCCGACACCGTGCTCGCGCACCCCGTTTACGGCACCGTCGGCTGGTTGGCAGTGGTGAACCCCGGCCCGCGTACCGAGGTGGCGACCCGTGAGCTGCTGCATACGGCCTATCACCTCGCGCGTTCACGCTATGAGCGGCGCACGTAGAGCTGCCGATGAGGACGGGGGAGAGGAACGAGGGGCAGAGCCGAGGGCGAGGAACGCGGGAGAGCCGCGGAAGAGAGTCGAGGGCGAGAAACCAGGCAGAGAAGCCAGGCAGAGAGGGTAAGTAAGGCCCGGTTGACCAGCAGAGTCGCGGTCGCTGCCGGGTCCGGGACCGGGTTCCTTCACATCATCGGGCGCGCTGTGCAACCTTCTTTGCCCCTCACGGGTCTCCACGCCGTACGTCTTACTCGCACAGTGTGAAAGGTCCCCGTGCACAAGAAGAGACTCGTGGCCGCCCGGACGGGTGGTGCCATGTGCGCCGTCATCCTCGGCAGCCTGCTGGTCGCTGCCCCACAGGCGGCAGCCGCCGACGTCACCTGCTCGACCAACGTCTACAAGCGGACGTTCTACAACAACACCTCGTTCTCCGGCTCCCCGGTGAAGACCGACTGCGACGGCACCATCAGCCAGAACTGGTCCGGCAGCCCGGTCTCCGGCGTGTCGTCGAACAACTTCGGTGTCCGCTGGTCGGTGACCCGCGACTTCGGCTCCGGCGGCCCTTTCATGTTCACCGTCTCCGCCACCGATGGCGTCCGCGTCTACCTGGACGGCGTCAGCCAGATCGACCTGTGGTACGCCACCGGTGACACCGCCCGCTCCACGTTCCTCGGCTTCAACATCCCGTCCGGCAAGCACACCATCCGCGTCGACTACGTGAACTGGTCGGGCGCCGCGAAGGTCGCGTTCACGTACACGCCCCGGACGTCGGCGACGTACGACGAGATAAAGCCGCTCGCCCCGACCGGCGTGAAGACGGCCTACAACACCACGACCCGCAAGACGACCGTCTCCTGGTCCGCCAACAAGGAGATGGACCTGGCGAGTTACTCCCTCTATCGGCGGCCCGTCGGCTCCAGCACCTGGACGAAGGTCACCACGACCACCGCCCGCAGCTACACCGACCCCCTGGTGAACCCCGACGACCGCACGCCCTATTACTACGAGGTGCGCGCCACGGACAAGGCGGGCAACACCTCGTCGGGAAGCACGGACACCATCGTCCGACCTCTGCCCGTCGTCACCTCCCTGACCGGCACCTACGACAAGGCGACCGGCAAGGTCACCTTGAAGTGGCCGCTGAACACCGAGCCGCAATTTGACCACTACACGGTGCTGAGCAACGACTTGGTGGACGGCTACTACGTCTGGGTGCCGCTCGGCGCCACCGAGGGCAACACCTGGACCACCGGCCCCGTCACCGCCGACGGCGAGACCCGGCACTACCGCGTCCTCGTCACCAACGACGGTGGCACGACCACCTACAACCCCAACGGGCTCGATGCCACCGCCACCAATGAGCTCTGGCTCAACATCCCTGACGGCATCGCCCCCTATTACGCCCCCGACCTGACCCTGGGTTCCTGCCCGACCGGCATCCAGGCGACCGCCACCGACAACACGCCGGCCCCGATCCGCGACTTCGTCGGCTTCGAGATCGAGCGCCGCGCGGCGGGCACGGACACCTGGTCGGTCGTCCTGCACCACGGCTACGACCCGCGCCGCGACCCGGCCACCGCCACCGTCTGCGACCCGCTGTCCGCCGACGGGCGCACCTATGAGTACCGGGCCCGCACCTACGACGCGTCCGGGAACTACTCGCCGTACAGCGCACTGCGTGCCATGACCCTGCCTATCGGCTGACGGCCACGGGGCACCACGCGTCAGGGGTCCGGAGGCGAGGAAGACGCCGCCGCTGGTTGATTCGGGACTCGGTGCCTTGTTGGCAGGTGCCCTGCTGCCTTGGTGTCTTGGTGCCTTGTGGGTTCGCCCCGTCGGCTTGGCCGGCGGGGCGAAGTGCTGCGAAGGGGCGGGTACGGGTGCGGGCGGGCCCTGGGAAGCCGCGGCTCCGGGGCCGCTTGCTCCTGTCTCAGGCGGGGGTCAGAGTGAGAAGGGACTGCAGGTAGTCGCCGTACGGCACTCGACCCGACGGGCCACGTGGACCGCACGCTGATCGGAGAGACGTACGGAAACGGCATTCGGAAAGGACATCCGGAAAGGACATTCGGAAAGGACCTGTGATGACTGTTCCGCAGCCGCCCGCGCCGCCAGGGCCCCTTCATCCTGAGCCGGTCCCGCCCACCCCTGGTCCTCCGCCCACTCCGCCGGAGCCGGGGCCAGGGCCCGTCCCGCCCGGACCCGAGCCCGTCCCTCCGCCGCCTCACCCCCCTGAGCCGGAGCCGGAGCCGGAGCCTCGTCCAGGCCCCGCTTGACTGACGAGGGCTCCGGGCGGTCCGTCCCGCCCGGAGCCGTACGCGAGCAAACCGGTCAGACGCAGCGGGGCACGAAGGCGGGGTCCGCGGGGCCGCTGCGGCCGAGTGCGTTGAGTACCCACTGGGCGACGACCGGATCGTTGGGGCTCTGGTCGTGTTCGAAGGCGTCCAGGGGGCAGCGGTCCTGGAGCGTGACGTTGGTGACCTGCTTCGCCGGCCCGCTGAGGAAGGCGCTGGTGTACGGGGTCACGACCTCGTCGTGCTTGGTGGTGATCACGGTGTAGTCGGGGCCCGCCACCGTGTCCCCCTTCGCGTTGAGGTGGGTCAGGAACGGCGAACCGGCCATCTGGTCGGTGCAGGCGTCGCAGCCGGCAAACCCGGTCGGGATGGTCAGGGGGTTGGTCGTGCCGTGGTTCGAGGGCACGATTCCCACCAGTTCGTCGACCTTGGTGGCGCCGCCGAGGAAGTCGAGGTAGTAGCGGGGCATCATCCCGCCCTGGCTGTGACCGACCAGGTCGACCTTCTTGGCGCCGGTCGCACCAAGAACGGAGTCGACGAATGTGTCGAGCTCCCGGGCCGAATCTGCGATGTGGGCGGTGGCCTGGTTGCCGTAGTCGAGTGCGAAGACGCAGTATCCGGCGTCCTTGATCTGCGGCGACAGGATCGACCAGTTCTTGGCCATGTCCTCGAAGGTGCCGTGGACCAGCACGACGGGATAGGGGTGAGCGGCGGACGGCTTGCACGTCCAGTCGTTCGCGCCGGGCGGCGAGACGCCGTCGGCCTGGGCGGGGCCGGCGGTGAAACCGAAGAAGGCGCAGGTGGCCACCATCAGGGCAAGGGGGAGGGTCCTCAGACGCATGCCGTTCCTTTCGCGGACCGCGCAGGCGAGACCCGCGTGGCCACCGGGTGCCGACTGCGCACGGGAGCCTGGATGCGGCGGCTCGGCCCCTTCGGCGCTGACGACAACTGTGTCCCCTGTTCGGCAATGTCGAACAGTAAGCGGGATTCTGGATTCCGCTTACTGACGCGTCAACCCTTTGGGCGCCCATTGAGGCGCTGAACACACAGGCTGCTCAGGCGACGCCGAGCCAGCCCGGATCCGTCCGGGGGGTGCACCCGGCCCCCACCACCGTCGTGCCGTCGGGCCCCATCGACGTCCGGTGCGCACCGGTCCGACCGGCTCGGGCTCGGCGGAACGCCCCGGGTTCAGTCTCCGTGAGCCAGGAAGCGGCTGTGGAGAGGCGCGGTGTCCGCGCGCGTGCGAGTCTGAATGGGCCGGATGCCGGCATTCTCCCGGAAGGAGCATGTCATGAGTGCCCAGTCGGGCCGGGCGAGACCAGGCACGAGGGATCAAGGCCGCCGCACGGAACGCGCCATGGACCGGATGGCTGACGACACCGGGCGGGGCGATCGCCTGGGGTCCGGGGCGGAGCGGGAAGCGCAGCGGGCGCGGTCAGGTGTCGAGGGCGCGCGCAGGACGGAAGGCAAGCGACCCGACGGCGAAGCCTAGCCTTCGGTCTCCCCGCCCTCACCGAGTTCCCTGCAGTGGAAGGCAGGGGACCGATTGCCATGTACGCGTCCGTCCGGTCGCCGGTCGCCGGTCGCCGGTCGCCGGTCGCCGGTCGCCGGTCGCCGGTCGCCGGTCGCCGGTCGCCGGTCGGAGGCGGACCGGCCGGGATGGCGGACTGCCTACTCCCAGCTGTGACGACCTGCCGATCCGCCGAGCGAGCGCCGGAAGCGGCGACGACCTGCCTGCAGACCCATAGGGCGCTGACGCAGACAAGCAACCAACAGAAGGAACCCGATACAGGAAGAAGGACGGACGTGTCCGGCAGCGAAAGTGAGAACCCAGTAATCCCCTCCCCGGCCCCCACGTCGACCCGGCCCAGGACGAACCGGGACTGGTGGCCGAATCAGCTGGACCTTCAGGTTCTCCACCAGCACTCGCCCCAATCCAATCCGATGGGCGAGGACTTCAACTATGCGGAAGAGTTCGCAACCCTCGACCTCGACGCGCTGAAGCAGGACGTCTTCGAGGTGATGACGACGTCACAGGACTGGTGGCCTGCCGATTACGGTCACTACGGTCCGCTCTTCATCCGGATGAGCTGGCACGCCGCGGGAACGTACCGCATCGCCGACGGCCGGGGCGGTGGCGGTGCCGGCGCTCAGCGCTTCGCCCCACTCAACAGTTGGCCCGACAACGCGAGCCTCGACAAGGCACGCCGTTTGCTCTGGCCGGTCAAGCAGAAGTACGGCCGGAAGATCTCCTGGGCGGACCTCCTGGTCTTCGCCGGTAACTGCGCCATGGAGTCGATGGGGTTCAAGACGTTCGGGTTCGGCTTCGGGCGAGAGGACATCTGGGAACCCGAGGAAATCTTCTGGGGGCCCGAGGACACCTGGCTCGGAGACGAGCGCTACAGCGGCGACCGGGAACTCACCGGTCCCTTCGGCGCCGTGCAGATGGGACTGATCTACGTCAACCCGGAGGGGCCCAACGGCAACCCCGATCCGATGGCCGCCGCCAGGGACATTCGCGAGACGTTCGGGCGCATGGCGATGAACGACGAGGAGACGGTTGCGCTCATCGTCGGCGGCCACACGTTCGGCAAATGCCATGGCGCGGTCGATCCCTCGTACATCGGTCCGGAACCCGAGGCCTGTCCCCTTGAGCAGCAGGGCCTCGGCTGGCGTAACACCTACGGGAGCGGCGCCGGCCCCGACGCGCTGACCAGCGGGCTTGAGGGCGCATGGACCACGGAGCCGACGAAGTGGGACCACGGATACCTGGACAACCTGTTCAAGTACGACTGGGAGCTGACGAGGAGCCCCGCCGGCGCGCATCAGTGGACTCCCACGGATCCGTCGGCCAAGGACACCGTGCCTGATGCCCATGATCCGTCGAAGCGGCACGCTCCCATGATGCTGACGACGGACCTCGCGCTGAAGCTGGATCCGGTCTACGGGCCGATCACGAAGAGCTACCACGAGAACCCGGACAAGCTCGCGGTCGCGTTCGCCAAGGCGTGGTACAAGCTGTTGCACCGCGACATGGGCCCCGTCTCGCGCTACCTCGGCCCGTGGATCCCCGAGCCGCAGCTGTGGCAGGACCCCGTTCCCGAGGTCGATCACGAACTGATTGCGGACGCGGACATCGCCGACCTCAAGGCCAGGATCCTCACCTCGGGACTGTCCATCCCCCAGCTGGTCACCACTGCCTGGGCGTCAGCGGCAAGCTTCCGCGGCACCGACAAGCGTGGCGGGGCCAACGGGGCACGGATCCGACTCGCGCCGCAAAAGGACTGGGAGGTCAACGACCTGCCCGAGGTGGCCGAGGTGCTGCAGACCCTTGAGCAGATCCAGCAGGACTTCAACGGCTCTCAGACCGGCGGAGTGAAGGTCTCGCTGGCCGACTTGATCATCCTGGGCGGGTGCGCGGCCGTCGAGCAAGCCGCGAAGAACGCGGGGTACGACATCACCGTCCCGTTCGCCCCGGGACGTACGGACGCCTCGCAGGAGCAGACGGACGTCGAGTCGTTCGCCGTGCTCGAACCCAGGGCGGACGGCTTCCGCAACTACCTGCGGGCGGGAGAGAAGTTGTCGCCGGAGACCCTCCTCCTGGACCGCGCCAACCTGTTGACACTGACCGCTCCCGAGATGACGGTCCTGATCGGCGGCATGCGGGCCCTGAACACCAGCTTCAAGCAATCCCCGCACGGTGTCCTCACCCACCGGCCGGAGGCACTGACCAACGACTTCTTCGTCAACCTGCTCGACATGGGAACGGAGTGGAAGGCGTCGAACTCCACTGAGAACGTGTTCGAAGGACGGGATCGCGCCACGGGCGAGGCGAAGTGGACGGCCACCGCCGTCGACCTCATCTTCGGTTCGAACTCCCAGCTCCGAGCCGTCTCGGAGGTCTACGCGTCCCAGGACGCGGGGGAGAAGTTCGTACGCGACTTCGTGGCGGCCTGGGACAAGGTGATGAACCTCGACCGGTTCGACCTCGCCTGAGCCCGATGTCCCGGTCGGCCACTCTCCGGCCGGCCGGGACATCCTCGGAACCCAGGGAGGTGACGAGCGGTTCTTCCAGGGCCGACCCCGTTGCTCTGGATCAGCTGGGCGTTGATCCCTTCGCCCCAGCGGGTGACAGCAGACCGGTCAGGAATCAAGAAGCACCGGTCACCGGGCCGCACCTAGCGTAAGGGCCATGGCAACCATCGAATCCGTCACCCTTGAGGTGGCCGACCCTACGGCCGCCCACCACTTCTACACCGCCGCCTTCGGGCTGGACGCGCAGATACGTCTGCGGGCATCGCAGGCACCCACCACCGGCTTCCGCGGCTTCACGCTGGCGCTCACGGTGTCCCAGCCGGCCAACGTCGACAGCCTCGTCAACGCTGCCCTCGATGCCGGCGCCACGTCGCTGAAGCCGTCCGCGAAGTCGCTCTGGGGCTACGGCGGTGTCGTACAGGCCCCGGACGGGACGATCTGGAAGGTCGCGACCTCGGCGAAGAAGGACACCGGCCCGGCCACCCGGGAGATCGACGAGATCGTGCTCCTGCTGGGAGTGGAGGACGTCAAGGCGAGCAAGCAGTTCTACGTCGGTCAAGGTCTGGCCGTGGCGAAGAGCTTCGGCGGCAAGTACGTGGAATTCGCCGCCGAGGGGTCCAGTCCCCTCAAACTGGCCCTGTACAAGCGCCGCGCCCTGGCCAAGGACGTAGGCGTTCCCGCCGACGGCAGCGGATCGCACCGGATCGTTCTCGTAGGCACCGCCGGGCCTTTCACCGACCCGGACGGCTTCGCCTGGGAGGCCACGTCGCTCGCACCCGCGTCGTCCTGACCACGGGCCCGGCCCGACGCCTCGAAGGAGCTGAGGCGGTGGGCAATCCAGGCACGCGGAGTCCGGGTTGGGGGAGGGCCGGTTTCCCGTCGCGGCTACCGTGGCCCAGAACCCCACCGAACCGATCCCTGGAGAGCCCCCGTGCCCGTACCCCTCGGCGAGGACGTGGTGGCGCTGCTGCGCCGCCCCAGCACCTGCTACCTCGCCACGACGATGCCCGACGGCTCGCCCCAGCTCACCCAGACCTGGGTCGACACCGACGGTGAGCACGTCCTGATCAACAGCGTCGAGACGCATCAAAAGACGCGGAACATCGCGCGGGACCCGCGGGTGGCCGTCGCGGTCGCCGACCCCTCGGATCCTTTCGCCTACATCCAGATCCGCGGTCGGGTGGTGCGGATGACCACCGAGGGAGCGGTCGACCACATCGAGGCGCTCGCGCAGAAGTACCTCGGTGGGCCCTACCCCTGGTTCGGCGGCCGCGACCAAGTCCGGGTGATCTATGTGATCCAACCCGAACGCATCAGCAGCCCCCGCGGCTAGGCCGGATTGGCGCCAATCAGGTGTTGTCAGCTGTAAGTCCACAGTCACTTGGCTCTGTGTTCACTGCCTCAGGGCGGGCCCGGACAGCTGTGGGCCGTGGGCTGTGGACTTTGGTGTGGTCCGGCGGCCGAGGGGCCGCCCACTGTCGCTGGTCATCACGCCAGGGCTGCGGGCGGACCGCACTCGATTCGCGCCGGTCGTGGACAAGGTCCTGTGGGGGCTCGTCAGGACGGGAGGGCGCCGAGTTGGCGCAGTTGCGCGAGGACGTCGACGACACCCCGGATCTCGGCGATCCGCCCGCCGACGAACCGGAAGATGAAGATCTCGCTGTAGCTGACGGTCTTTCCGGTGGGCCGCAGGCCTTGGTACTCGCCCCGGTGGGTTCCGGTCACCGTGTTCCTGGAGACGATCTTGTCGCCCTCCGCGATCGTCTCCTCAACGGTGACGTGGAGGTCGGGGAACGCGCGCAGGAGCACCTCCCACACCCGCTTCAAGGCCTCCGCTCCCGTCGCGCCCATCGGTACCGGCGCGTGGAAGACCAACTCCGGTGCGACGAACTCGTCGATGGCCTTCGAAATGACTTCCAGGTCGCCGCTGTTCACGGCGGAGTGGAAGCGATTGAGCGTCGCTGTGTTGCTTGTTGCCCCAGCTGCCGACATGCGCTCTCTCCTCTGGTCTGTGCCTCCGCCGTGTGCTCAACGGCGTCTGAGCAGTAGGACGGCACGACCGCCGGGAATGTGACGCGACGCGCGGACGACGGTCCCGCATCCCATCGAATCCGTACGCCCGCCCGTGCACGAGACCGGGACGGTGTCCGGATCTTTGTGGCTTCTGCCAGTACGACGGGCCGCCGGGGTGCGGGGAGACTGCCCGGCAGAGGCCACGGCGTGCCCAGGCATGGGCCCGGGGCCAAGGACATGACGACACACGGGGAGGACAGCACGGTGAGCGTGCAGCAGTACGACGAGATCGGTGAGGCATTCGAGGGCTTCAAGGCCCTGCCGCTGGCGCAGTACGGGGAGGTGCCCAGCTTCCTGGCCATGGTCGGGGACGTGCGCGGCAAGTCGGTCCTTGACCTGGCCTCCGGCACCGGCTTCTACAGCAGGGAGTTCATGCGGCGCGGTGCCGCGGAGGTGCTCGGCATCGACATTTCCGGTGAAATGGTCGCCGTGGCACGGCAGTTCGAGGAGCGTGACCCGCTGGGTGTGCGCTACGAGGTCGGCGATGTATCTCAACTTCCGCCTCTGTCACGGCGTTTCGACGTCGCCACGGCGGTCCAACTGCTCAACTACGCGGAGGACGTCGCCGCCATGGAGCGGATGTGCCGCAACGTGCACCAGAGCTTGGCACCCGGCGCGGAGTTCTTCGTGCTCGCCCAGACACCCGACTACCGCTTCGACGGGCCGCCCCTGGACCAGTACGGCTTCCGCTGCGAGTCGACGGGGGAGGAGGCCGAGACCGGGCCGCGGGTGCGGGTCACGGCGCTCCTCGACCCGCCGATCTCGTTCGTCACCACCTGCCCGCGCCGCGAGGTCTACGAAGAGTGTCTGCGCGCGGCCGGATTCGGCGAGGTGACCTGGGTCCCGTTGGAGGTGTCCGACGCCGGCATGCGCAGGTTCGGTGCGGACTTCTGGGCGGACCTCCTCGCCAACCCCCCGCTGGAGATGCTGCGCTGCCGCGCCTGACCGCCGACCGGAAATCCCGGCCGCCCGGCCTGTGAAATGCGCTCTCACGGTGCCCACAGGCTCGGTCTTCGGGTCGGAAGGTCCCGTTGGCGCACCGAGGCTTCCACTGACGAGACTTTCCGGCCCGACATCCCCCGAACGCCGACAGCCGGCCACTCATCCGGGGCCACGGTCGTCGAGATCACCGCTGTGCCACCCGGCACAGCGAGTTACGCCCCGCACGGATTCCGGCTTCCGGCCTTTGGCTTCCGACTTCCGGCCTCCGGTTCCCGAAACGGGTACAGAAGAAAGCGAATGACATCCATGCTCGACGGCTGTACGCCCTGGCCCGAGGAGTTCGTCGACCGCTACTGGGCGGCCGGGCACTGGCGTGGCAATACGCTGGACAATCTGCTGCGCGGCTGGGCCCTGCAGTACGGACCGCGGACCGCGCTCGTGCACGGCGGCACCCGCATCACGTACGCGAACCTGAACCGTCGCGTGGGCCGTATGGCCGCCGGATTCCGGCTGCGCGGCCTCAGGCCAGGTCAGCGGGTCGTCGTCCAGCTACCGAACGTCGCCGAGTTCGTCATCACCCTCTTCGCGCTGATGCGCGTCGGCGCGGTCCCCGTGTTCTGCCCGGTCTCGCACCGCGAGCCCGAGGTGTCCCACCTCGTGCGGGTCACCGAGGCCGTCGGCTACGTCGGCCCCTCGACATCCCAGGGCTTCGACCACGCGGCGATGGCCGCAGCCATCGCCGCCCAAGGCCCGTTCCTGCGCCGGGTGTTCACCCTCGACGCGCCAGACACCGCTTCCTCGTACGGCGGCCTGACCACCGACCCCTCGGGCTGCCACTACTTCCCGCTGAGCTCCATCGACGCCCCGCCCGACCCGGCGCACGCGCAAAGCGCCGACCAGGTGGCGTTCTTCCTGCTCTCCGGCGGAACCACCGAAGCACCAGCGCCCAAGCTCATTCCGCGCACCCACAACGACTACGCCTACCAGGCGCGTGCCGCCGCCGAGCTGGTGTCGCTCGCCGAGGACGACGTGTATCTCGCCGCGCTGCCCGCCGAGTTCAACTTCACCTTCGGCTGCCCCGGCATCGTCGGCACCTTCTCCGTCGGCGGCACCGTCGTCCTGGTCGAGAGCCCGGATCCCGCCGCATGCCTGCCAGTCATAGAACGAGAGCGGGTCACCATCACCTCGGTGGTGCCCTCCGTTGCCCAAGCCTGGCTCAACGAACTCCCCGCCGCTCAGGCTGACTTGAGCAGACTGCGTCTCGTGCAGATCGGCGGCGCGCCGCCCTTGCATCGGGCGACCGCCGAACGGATAGGCCCCGAATGGGGCTGTCGGCTGCAGCAGGTCTTCGGCATGGCCGAGGGGCTGCTCACTCTCACCCGGCCCGCCGATCCGGACGAGACCGTGCTCACCACGAAGGGCCGCCCGCTCTCGCCCGACGATGAGATCCGCATCGTAGACGTCGACGGCAAGGACGTGCCCGACGGCGAGGTCGGCGAACTCCTCACCCGCGGTCCGTATACCCTGCGCGGCTACTACCGGGCGCCCGACCACAACGCACGCTCCTTCACCACCGACGGCTACTTCCGCACCGGCAACCTCGCGCGGCGCACCCCCGACGGCAATTTGGTGGTGTCCGGCCGCCTCACAGGCGGCCTGACCACGGGCGGAGCAGGCCACATGTAGGACCGCCAGAAGAGAGAACCCATTGGGGGCCCCGTCCGACGTGAAGCGGTGGTGTGGTGGTGTGAAGCGCTTGCCGCTTGACCTCAACCGCAGTTGATGTATGAGAGTCCATGTCCATGACTCGGTTCCTGGATCTCGTTTCCCCTGCTGCTGGAACAACGTTGTGGAGTGAGTGGCTTACTGGCACTGCCGAGCGTTCGCGTGCGGCCGCTGACGCTCTGATTGATGAGTGGGCGGCAGCCGCGACACCGTCCGGGCGCCTGGCACAGCACGTTTTCCTGTCGACGGACGGGGCCGGTCTCCTCTTCCATGCGCAGTGGACCAGCGATGAAGAGCACCTGGCATGGGCTCGTGCCCGCCGCGCCGGCGTCGTCAGCCGTGTGGACACGCTCGTGCCGGGTATCAAACGCCCGGGACTGACCCGAAGTCGCCTGCATCGCAGCGTTGTTCACGACGCAGAACGACCAGCCGGCGTCTTCGTGGTCAGCACGATGGCGGCGGGTGATGTGGAGTCCACGGGCGGGCCGGCGCCGGGTTTGCTCGCGGCGCACGTCCACCTTGCAGCAGATGGCGAGCGTGCGATCGTCGTCGCAGAATGGACCGACGCCCTCTCTCATGAAGCCACCACGGCCGGTGACGTCAGCTTCAAGCGGTACACGTTGTACCACTCGTTCGTCGAGGACGTCTGATCCCCACTGCCGAGCGGGGCCGGCCGAGCTGACTCCCTAGTCGTGGACGCCGTCACCGCCGGAGGCAGTCGCACCGCCCCGCCCGGGCGGCCGTTGGGGAAGCCGCCCGGGCGGGGCATCCTGCGGAGGTGCCTGGGAGGGAGGGTAGGGGTTGGGCGTCAGGTACGGGCGCAGGAGTGCCAGCTGCGTGAGCTGTGGCGGCGCTGTCAGGTACCTGTCACGCGTAAGTATAGAACTTGGTGTGGTCCAAGAGGTCCGCCGGTGTCACGTCGTTCCACGGCTTCATCGTGTCGTGCAGGTCGACGACGTCGGGGGTGTCGCCGGTCGGGAGATAGCCCGAGGTGGGGTGCAGCTTCTGCCAGTCGGCCCAGAGCTTGTCGATGAAGCAGTGGTGCAGCCAGAAGACCGGGTCGTTGGGGGAGGCGCCGGTGGTCATCTGCCCGCCGACCCAGACGTGCACCCGGTTGTGCAGGTTGGGGCCGCGCCAGCCCTCGATGTTGTTGCGGAAGCCGTCGGACGCGCTGTTCCACGGGGGCGCGTCATAGACGTCCATGGCGAGCACCCGGTCGACCTCGGCCCGGGTCGGCAGCTCGCGCACGGCGGTGCCGAGGGAGCGGCGCAGGAACGTCCGGCCGTCCACCCTGAGGTTCATCGGCCACCTGCCGCCGCTGAAGGCGAACGGGCCCGAAGTCACCCGGCCGTCGCCGCTGCGCCCGTCACCTCCGAGGAAGTCGTCGGCCCACAGGGAACTGCGGGGGCTGCGGTCGACGGTCCAGTCCCAGTAGGGGAGGGTGACCGATGGGGTGATGCTCTGCAGGGCCTGCTCGAACTGCAGCAGGAACCTTCGGTGCCAGGGGAGGAAGGACGGCGACCGGTGGCCGGTCCGCTCCCCGTCGTCGGTGTCGCCGATGATGAACGCGTTGTGGGTGCTGATGAATTCGTCGTAGCGGCCGGCGCGCTTGAGCTCCAGCACCGCGTCGACGAAGTTGCGCTTCTCGGTGGCGGTGAGGTTCGCCTGGTTCTTCCTGACTGCCATGTCGAGGACTCCTCGGTGGGGGGACGGGCAGGGTCGGGCCTCAGCCGGTGATGACGGGGACCAGGTCGGCACCCTGGAGCACCCGGACGGCAGCGCGCGCCAGGGCGTGCGGGGTGCTGAACTTCTCGTAGTGGTTCACCAGGCTGATCCAGGTGCCGTCGGCGTTCCGCATCACATGGAGGTCGTCGTTGTCGATGCGGACGACGAAGTCCATACCGTCGTGCGGGCCGGCGAGCCGCCGCGCTCGCTTTCCGTGGCCTCCTTGGCCGCCGGGCGAATCGCCCGAATCCGCCGGCCAGCCCGCTATGTGGCGGCCCTGGTACATCTCGTCGAACGGCTCGGGCTCGGGCATGTCGTGGCCGCTGCCGGAGTGCCCGCCTGCCGCCGGGTGTCCGTGGCCGTCGGCGGATCGTTCGACGGCGCGGTCGGCATGGGCGGCGTGGGCGACCGGTGCGGCCAGCACCACTCCCGCGAGCGATGCGGCACTGCCGTACAGCACCTGGCGCCGGGTGGGACGCGACATCTTCCACTCCTCTGATGGGGCCTCGGCTCCCCTCCGGGACGCGGCCGCCGCGGAGGGCAGGAGCCGGCGCGCCGACGATCGGCGCGCGCCGCCCCATGCTGGCAGGGAAGAACGGAGCATCAAGTCGGCCCGCATGTTCGGGCCACGATGGAACAACTCCCGTACCGAAGTGGAGAATTCAACGGCGTTGATCGTCCTTGTGTGGCGGTCGGGACGCTCCCTGGAAGCGGATATTCCGCGGTTTCCACCGCCATCCACCGCAGATCCTTTTCTCCGCACCGCACATCGTGGTGCCGCGCACGGCCCGAACTCGGCGCAAAGGGAGGGGGTTTGGGTATCCGGGGGTTTGAGCGTGCGGGTTTTGGGCGCCCGAGGGTTCGCGGCCTGTTCGCCTCCCGCGCCCCGATGCCGGAGGACCGGCGTCAACGCGGCTGTGACGGGGCGTGCCTGGACGTCGGGCTCGGGTAGGAGCCGGGTGACTTGCCAGCCGTCCACCTCGGGCATGCGGCTGGTCGTCGACGATGAGCACCTCGGGCGTGCGGCTGGTCGTTGACGATGAGCACCTCGGGCGTGCGGCTGGTCGTTGACGATGAGCAGCCGGATCGTCGAGGGAGGTGAGCCAGCCGGTCGCGCGGTGCCCGCCGCTGGGAGGAAGCGGCGGGCACCACGTCGGTCCGGATGCGGGGTGAGGTCAGCCGGTAGCGGCCGTGCCCCAGCTCTGGCTGATGACGACCTTGGCGTCGCTCTGCTGGGTCTCGGTCGGGAAGCTCGGCGTGCCGGAGACCTTCGGCAGCTTCGCCGCCGCGGCCCTGTCGAGCGTGCCGGCCTTCTTCATGGCGGTCATCAGAGCCGGACGGGCGAATCCCTTGAGCCTGAGGTTCTGGCCCTCGGCGCTGTAGAGGTACTCCAGCCACAGGCGCGCGGCCGCGGGGTGCGGCGCATCCTTGTTGATGGCCTGCGAGTAGTACTGGGAGAACTTGCCGTCCGAGGGGACCACGACCGTCCAGTCGAGGCCCTTGGACTTGAACTCGTCGGTGTACCCGGCGTTGAGGTAGTCCCAGTCGATACTGATCGGCGTCTTGCCCTTTTCAATGGTGGCCGGGGTGGATTCGACGGGCGTGTAGTTGGCGCTCTTCTTCAGCTTGGCGAAGAAGTCTACGCCGGGCTGGATGTCGTCGAACGAGCCGCCGTTGGCGAGGGCGGCCGCGTACACGGCGCCGAAGGCCGAACCCGACTTGGCGGGGTTACCGTTGAGTGCGATCTGCCCCTTGTACTGCGGTTTGAGCAGATCCTTGAAGCTGGTGGGGCAGGTCTGCACACGCCTGGCATCGCAGCCGAAGGAGATGTAGCCGCCGTAGTCGTTGGCCCAGCGGCCGATGGAGTCCCGCTGGACGTCGGGGATGTCGGCGAAACCGGCGACCATGTACGGCGCGAGCAGCCCCTCCTGGGCGGCGCTCTGCGCGAAGGAGCTGCCGAGGTCGAGGACGTCGGGTGCGTTGTCCTTGCCCTTGCGCGAGGTGACTGCGCTGATCTCGTCCTGGCTGGCGCCGTTCGGATTCTCGACCTCGACCTTGATGCCGTACTTCTTTTTGAAGCCGTCGATCAGGGCGCCGTAGTTGGCCCAGTTACGGGGCAGTGCGATCGCATGCAGCGTGCCCTCCTTCTTGGCTTCGCTGGCCAGGGCGTCGATGCCGCCGAAGGCCTCGGCCGTGGTCGCGGTGGCCGCGCTGCTCTTTCCGCCGGCGGTGCTCGACTCGTCGGAGGCCGCGCTGCAGGCGCTTAGGGCGGGTACGGCGGCGAGGGCGAGGATGCCGGTCAGGACGGCAGTCCTCGGCAGGAACACGGTCACGGTCTCTCCAGGGGTACGCACAGAGCATTGAGGGGATTCATGCGGGGCCACACAGGGGATGCACGTGGGGGGTGAGCACCTGTCCGACGACTTGCCTGAACAAGTTGGGCCTCAGTAGGCCCAACTATGGTGTCCGTCAGGTAAACATTGGTAAAACTAATGACTCCGATTCCCTCACAATCGCAGCTCGGAGGGGTCACTATGGCGCCCCACCCAGGCTGACCGTGCTCCACAATTTGCACACAATTGGCACGAGAGGGAGCACAGCGGCACGCTCCGAGAAGATCACCGGAGAGCTGAGATGGGGTGATCACCGGAGAGCTGAGATGGGGTGATCGCGGGAGAGCTGACGTGGGCGATCGACGGAGAGGGCTGAGGTGGGCGATTCGCGGAAAGGACTGCGCCGTGGAAGTCTGCCGGCTGCGCAGCGCCGCGCAGAGGCGCACGCGAGAGCCGTCGGGTGTCCGGACGCCTGATGTTGCACGCATACCGCCCCCCCCGCCGCCGGAGAACTCCTCAACGACTCCAACTCCCGCCTGAAACAGCGGCGTTGCGCAACCTCCACCGACGGGGCGACGATGGCCGCGAAACCGCCACTCGACGCAATCAGTCAGGCAGGGCGGACCGTCTCCGCGTGAACCGGGAAGGCGTGCATTCGCCACCGAGACAGTCGCCTGGCGGGCGTGACCTCATCGCAATGCGGGACAATTGCGGCCATAACGGCCTGCCAGGGGGCGGAGTCGAAGAGGAGCCTGATCGCGGTGATCCGACCGTCGTGGAGGCGGAAGTGTTCGGCCGTGTGCTGCGTGCCGACGGGTGAGGCGGTATGCATGTCGTAGATCAGGGTCGCCTCGTTGTCGCCGTACAGCTCGCTGATGAGATCGACGCCGGTGACGATTCCCAGGAGTGCGTCGAGGCCGTCGAGGTGGCCGGTCGGGCTGTTGGAGGCGACGAACGGGCTGCGGAAGGTGAAGCCGTCGCCGATGTGGGCGGCGGCGGCCGCGACGTCGCCGCGGAACCGGGCGTCGTGATACGCCCTGACCGCGCGTCGGGTCGGTGAATCGGTGGTCACGGCGTCCTCGGGAGTCGTTGATAGGGGAATGGGAAAGGGAACGACCGGTTCAAGAAGAGGCGGACTGGTCGGGGGGACTCGTGCGCAGGTAGTGCTCGATCCGCTGCTGGTTCTCGACCAGGCGCAGGCACAGGTGTCGGAACTGGTCCAGTTCGGCCGGGGTGAAGCCCTGGAAGACCGCCGACATGGCGCGTTGCGTCGGTTGGCGGAAGGACTCCAGCCAGTCGCGTCCGGACGGTGTGATCCGCACTCGGACCGACCGGCGGTCGTGCCGGTCCTGGACCCGCTTCACGAGATGGCCGCGCTCCAGGGTGTCCACCAGGCCGGTGATGTTCCGGGAGCTCACCCCGCCGGCGCGCGCCAGTTCGCCGATGCTCAGACCCTCGTCAGCGGCAGCACCCAGCCGTACGAGAACGTCGAGTGCGCCGGCGCTGAGGCCGCGGCCGGCCGCTCCCTGCGAACGCAGCCGGTCGACGGCCTGTGAGGCCGAGCGGACAGCTGCGGCCGCTTCCAGCGCCAGGGTGTCGCCGTCGCTCGTGAACGTGCCCATGGCCGCCCGGACGCCGGGGTCGTAGAGGAGGCCGGCATCGTCCCTGGTCAAGCCCTCAGGAGAATTATGTACGTGCTTCATAATGAAGCAGCGCCTTACTCTGCCGGGACCGCTTCACCAAGGGGGACGGAGGCGCTGCCCGCGACGCGAACAGCTCCCGGCGCGAACAGCTCCTGGCGCGGACGGCTCCCGGCGCGGACGGTGGATCGGCGGGCTCTCCCCGCTCCGGCACCTGCGAGGAGACCGGCCCGGTGTCACAGCCATGGGAAGGACGGCATGCGAACCCAGCGCTGACGCGGCGAACGACGGTAGGCGCCTCTGTAGGCTGTCTGTACCGGGGGGAGAGCTCATGCGCTTTGCGATGACCGACAACTATGCCGCGCTTGTCATGTCCGTCGACGCTGGGCTGCTGGTGGTGGGGGCCGTGCAGTCCCACGGCACCGTCACCACGGTCAGAGAACGCATCAGAGCAGTGAACCAGCGGCATGCGGCAGCCATGAGAGTGATCGCCGACCGGCTTCGTGCAGGTGAAGAGCCGACCAACGCCGAACTGCACCGGGCCCATGATTTGTCCCGAAAGGCAACCGGAGACCTGCGGCGGCGGTTCGAGAGGCCGGCAACCGTGGGCTTGATGTGGGCCATCATGTCGGTCTGGCTGGTGGTTTCCGTGGTTGCGACACTCTGGTGGTCGGCCATGGAAGGACATGGTCGAGCCCCATGGCTGGCCGAGGGCACGCTGGCAGCTACGGCCCTCGCCACCCTCGTCCTGCTGGCAGAGACCATCCTCCGATTCTGTTGGGCGGGCGAAGCGGCGACGGACGACTTGGAGCAGGAACAACTGCAACGCCAAGTTGCTGCGGTCCACATGGACGCCGAGTTGCCTCACCGTGTGAGGCAGCGTCTCGATGAGTTCGCCCGGGGCGACCGCCGCTGAGGCCGTGTTCCTACCCCCACAGGCTGTTCAGCCGCAGTGGCCGGCCTCGGTCACGTACTGGTCTGCGATCTGCCCACGCCAGGTGACGCATTCGAAGCGCGCGGGGATGTAGACCGGCCCGGCATAGGAGGTGTAGGCACCCGAATCCGAGGCGCTGACCTGGGTGTTGTTGGTCTGGAACACCTTGGCATGCATGTACACCGCCGCACCCGTCCGGGCGCGCACGGTCACTGCGCAGTTCTCCCCGGTCGTGTCGTTCCACGTCAGGTACGCCGTTCCCAAGGTGCCGATGTTGCTGAAGTCCACCACCTTGTATCCCGCCCCGCAGACCCCGTTGTACGCGGCGACGGCAGACGCGGCGGAACTGTCCGCGGCGGACGCGGCGGAACCGTCCGCGGCGGATGCGGGCAACGCGAACGCAACGGAGCCGACCGTGGCGGCGGACGCCAACACCGTGGCATTGACGGCCCTACGCATAAGCTTCATGTCTCTCCCCGGTTCACTCAGGGGGCGCTTGTTGCACCCGATGAGAAAGACCCCTGAGGCAAGGGGGGAGTTGTGGCATGGTATGTCACCATCGTGTCACCGTGGCCGCCGTGCCCTTGGCAGCAAAGCGGACGGTTGGGGGGTTCGCTCGGGGAGCCCGGCGGTGATCTCTGGTACTCGCGGATGAAGGGGCAGCTATGGGGGAGACCGCACCGAGGGAGCTCATCTGCCTCGCCGATGACGAGGGGAACAGCGTCACCGTCAGCGTCCTGGGGCGCCATACCCGGTGGAGCGCCGGGCTCGATGCCGAGGTCGTGGTCAGGACACCTTTCGTGTCCGGCCGTATCGACCTGGCGCTCTCCGGCTCGAAGCTTGAAGACTGGTCCGACGTGCTGAACAGACTCGATGCCGGTGAGGATGGCGCCTGGATGGAGATGAGCAGGGGGCCGTCGGTCTTCATCCAGCTCCTCGGCGAGCGTGGCTGTCCAGAAGTGGTCGTCGAGGACGAGTCGGGCTCCATGGTCACCGTGCGGGTGCCGGTCGTCCCGCCGGACGACTGGATTGCCGACCACCGGCAGCGTCTACGCAAGGTGATGGATCACTGGGTCCCGATGCTGTCAGCGTAGGGAGGCAAGTCGCCGTCGGCAGAACGGAGACGAGTCGCCGCCGGCAGATGAGCGCGCAGCCCAGGGTGAGGGTGAACCTTCCTTCTACGGCCCCGAGTTGGCTGCGCTGTTAGGTGTCCTTCACCAGCACGCCGGCGCTGGTGGACTCACTCGGCGACTGGGCGGTGAGCGTGCAGAGCCGTTGGGTGGCCCGGGTGAGGGCGACGTACAGGTCGCGGTCACCGCCTGGTGAGCTGTGGCGATCTCCGACGGGTCGATGAGGACCACGTGGTCGAATCCCAGGCCGCGGGCTTGGGAGACCGGCATGATACGGGCCCACAGGTCGATCCCTGCAGTGGGCAGGGCGGCCACTCTCCTGTCCGCGCAGATCACCGCGAGCAGATCGCCCGGATGGGCTGCGGCCTGGGCCCGGAGTTCCGCCATCAGGACGTGCGTGAGTTGGTCCCGGTGGGTGGTGAGCTCGCGGGGGACCGGGCCGTGGCGGATCGCACGGCTCGGCGCCTGGCCCGGGGCGATGTGAGCGCGCAGGCCGCGGGTGGTGGAGAGGATCTCGTGGGTGCCCCCCGGACTCGTCCAGCAGCGCCGCATCGGCGTCGGTCCAGCCAGCACCAGTCGCCAGGCACCATCACGGGGGAGGTTGACCGCTGGAGAAGACCATTCAGCACAGCAAGAAGGCCTTCGGGGCAGGAGGGGCCCTTTCAGGACAGCCAATCGGTGTAGTGGGTGGGGGCGATGCGGGCGTCGTTCGGGGCGGTGAGGACGTCGCCGTGGGCGGCGGCGAACATGCCGGCGCTGTCGTCGGTGACGACGGAGCGCCCGTCGCTCTTGGCGGTCAGGGTGAGTCGGCCGAGTTCGTCGAGGGGATAGACGTCGGGACCTGCGACGTTGAGTACGCCGTTCAGGGGACTGCCTGCGGCGACTTCGGCGACGGTGCTGGCGACGTCCGCAGCGGCGATCGGCTGGATGGGTGTACGCGGCAGGCGCACGGTGTCGCCGTCGGTGGTCATGGCCAGGGTCGCCTCCATGAACTCCATGAACTGCGTGGCGCGGACGATGGAGTACGGGATCGGTCCGGCCTTGAGGATGTTTTCCTGAAGCACCTTCGCCCGGTAGTAGTCCAGGTCGGGCACTTGGTCCACGCCGACGATCGAGAGGATGACGAAGTGCCTGACCCCGCCCTTCTCGCTCGCGGCAAGAAGGTTGTCCATCGAAGTCTGGAAGAAGGCGAGCGAGGCGTCGTCGAAGGTCGGGGAATTCGTCAGGTTGATGACGGCGTCGGCGCCGGCCACAGCCGCCTCCAGCCCCTGGCCGGTGAGGATGTCCACGCCCGTGGACAGGGAATGCGGTACGGCTTGATGTCCGGCCGCGTTCAGGTTCTCCACCACCCGTGACCCGATAAGCCCGGTTCCGCCGACGACTGCGAACTTCATGACCAACCTTCCTTCCACAGCGTTGCCCGATATGCGATTTATGCGCCCTGGTCGCACTTTACGTATACCCCCACACTCGGACACCGGCCGCCGCAGTGATCACGTCACCCGCCGGCACTTGGCGGCACTCCGGGCTGACCCACTTCGGCCACCCCGGGGCGCACCTTCCGATGCTCATGGCTAAGTCTCGGCACCAGAAGCCCGGAGGACGTCAGGCGCTCGTTCCCTCCGGTCGGAGGACCTGGCTTTCGAGGAATGTGATCGCCTTGGAGATGGACGCCGGGCTGACTTGGAGGCGCTGGGCGAGTTCGGACGTGGTGAGGCCGCCCGGGTTGCTGATGCACGGGCAGGTCAGGGCCCGAGCAGTCAGCTTGGGCGTGCCTGACTGAGTGAGGGGCCGTGAACGTCTCCTCGTGCTGGCGCACCTCCTCGGTGTCGCACCCGTGAGCCTGGTCGGGCGTCCGTGGCTCTTGGAGTGTGGCCTGTCTGTGCCGGTGGGCGCGGCGTTCGGTGGCGCGGTGGATCGGGTCGGCGCGGTAGGCGGTGGGGCTGCTGTTGCGCATCACCTCACGCATGCGTGACTGTCGAGGTCGAACGTTCGAGGTGCCTGGCGATCTCGGCGTAGGCGAGGCCGTCGGCCAGCCCTACGCGATCTGCTGGCGTTCCTGCTGGGCGAGCCTGCCTCCCCGGTATCGCGATTTCCTTGGCGGCCTTCGTGGCGTCCCCGGGCCTCTGGTCTCCGGCCTCTGGTCTCTGACCCCTGACCCCTGGCCCCTGCCTGGGGTCCCTCCGCTATAGCGTTCACTTCCAACACATTGCAATGATCGCAGCGATGTCGTTGCATTACTGGCGAGACCGTTGCAACATTTTCCTTGCTTCTACCTGTGCAAACGTCAATCCTAAGCAGAGAGTGCGTTGCTAAAATATGGAAAGCAACGTAGCGTTTTCGTTGTCAGAAACACCCAGTGAGCGCAGGAGAGCACGATGCAGAAGTTCGACACCCCCGCCCCGATCTCCGCCGTCCTGGACATCCCCGCCGGGCGCATCCAGTTCATCGCCGCCGACCGCGCGGACACCACCGTCGAGGTCCTGCCCGCCAAGCCCTCCAAGAGCCGCGACGTCAAGACCGCCGAGCAGACCACCGTCGCCTACGCCGACGGAGTCCTGAGGATCCGCACCCCTGAGCCCAAGAATCAGCTCTTCGGCCCCTCCGGATCTGTGGAGGTCACCGTCCAGCTGCCCGCCGGCTCACGCATCGAGGCCAAGACTGCCGCCTGCGAGCTCCGCGGCGTGGGCCGCCTTGGCGAGGTCGTCTTCGAAGGGGCCTACCGCCAGGTCAAGATCGACGAGGCCGCGAGCGTCCGCCTCACCGCGACCGACGGTGATGTCGAGGTCGGCCGGCTGGGTGGTCCCGCGGAGATCAGCACCGCACGGGGCGACATCCGCATCACCGAGGCCGTGCGCGGCGCGGTCGTGCTCCGCACCCAGTCCGGCGACATCACGGTGGGCGCCGCCGCCGGCGTCTCGGCCGCCCTGGACGCCGGCACCAGCTACGGCCGGATCAACAACGCCCTCAAGAACAACGGCACCGCCGAACTCGACATCCGCGCCACCACCTCCCACGGCGACATCACCGCCCGCAGCCTCTGACGGAGCAGAGCCAGGACCGTCCGGCCGGCGCCACCGCGGTCGAGATCCCACCGGGTCGTCGCCGACGACCCGGCCGTTCGTCCCCAGGGGCCTGCAATCCACGCGCAGGCCCGGATGTGTCGTACAAGACGCCTCGCGCGACCAGGGGGATCAGGGGGGCCTGACGAAGAGGGGGCCAGGGGGAACGCATGGAACTCACGGGAAGGCATGGGAACGTATGGGAACGCATGCGAAGAGGGGGACCACAGGGAAGGCGTGACGACGAACGGCACCTCCGGTTTTGCCCTCACCCTCGCCCTCCGCCTCCCCCCTGTCGCCGGTGTTCCTACTGCGCGTCTTTGTTGGCCTTGAGTTTGTGCCACACGGTGCTGAGGGCGGCGAGATCGGTCTCGTCGAGGAGGTCCGTGAACACGGGAGCTAGGCAGGCGCGGCGGGTGGCGTCGGCCTCCTCGAAGAGTTGGTGGCCTTCCGGGGTGAGGGCCACCTCGATCGAGCGGGCATCACGTGGGGAAGGGGTGCGGGTGACCAGTCCCCGGACCTGCAGGGCATCGACGACCCGGGACACCTGGCTGCGACTGAGCATGGTGCTGTTGCCCAGGACGGAGGCGGGGACCGGGTCCGGGCTGGAGGCGAGCCAGAGCATCACCTCGAACCAAGAGGCCGGAAGATCGTGCGCCTTGGTGAGGGCGCGGTCGACGCGCTCGGTCAGCACGGTTCCGGCCCAGACCAGGCCGTAGAAGGCGTGGTCGGCCACGGGCATCTCGGCCTGGGTCAGCTTCTTCTTCGCCATGCGCCCAGCCTACTGGGTTGCGTGTGCACGCACATAATGTTTATGGTGTGTGTACACGCACTTAAATTGCTCCGGTACCGGAGTCGAAAGGTTTTTCCATGTCTTCCCACTCTTCCCAGTCTTCGCAGTCTTCCTACGCCGTTTCCCAGGCTCCCTCGACCTCCAAGGTCGTCCTGATCACCGGCACGTCCTCCGGCATCGGCCTCGCCGCAGCGGTCGCCGCCGGCCGGGCCGGATGGCACGCCGTGGCGACGCTGCGCAACCCGGGCCGGGCCGACGCACTGCGCGCGGCCGCGGCGGAGGCCGGGGTGGAGCTCGACGTCCGGCGGCTCGACGTCGTCGACGAGGCCTCGGTCGCCGCGGCGATCGACGGGGTGATCGCCGACTACGGCAGGCTCGACGCCGTGATCAACAATGCCGGCGCCGGCCACCTCGGCACCCTGGAGAACGAGAGCGTCGCCGACGTGCGCGAGGTGATGGAGGTCAACTTCTTCGGCGTGCTCCACGTCTCCAAGGCGTCCCTTCCTCACCTGCGTGCCGGCGGGGGACGCCTGATCACCGTCACCAGTGTCGGGGGAGTCGTCGGTCAGCCTTTCAACGAGGCTTACTGCGCGGCCAAGTTCGCGGTCGAGGGCTTCATGGAGAGCCTGGCGCCCGTGGCGGCCCGGCTCGGAGTCAAGGTGTCCGTCGTCGAGCCCGGCGCCGTGGCGACCGAGTTCGTGAACAACCTCGGGGTCGATCTGGAGGCCGAGGTGGTCGCCGCCGGCCCCTACGCAGACACCTTGCAGGCCTACCTGGACCGTACCGTCGCCCAGTTCCTCGGCAGCAACGCGCAGACGCCGGCCGAGGTGGCCGAGGCCGTCATGGAGGCCTTGGAGGCCGACCGGCCCGCGTTCCGTATCCAGACCTCTGACTGGGCGCGCGGTTTCACCGGCACCAAGCTGACCGACCTCGACGGTTCCGCGGTCCTCGGCCTCACCGGTGAATGGGTGGCCTGATCCGGGGCCGGCTGGCCCATGGGCGATCTACCGTATGGCGGGTCGCCCGGGTCGCCCAGGAACTGCACTTCGGGCGGGCAGCCGAACGGTTGCGTGTCGTCCAGCCCACCGTCAGCCAACGGATCCGGCGGCTGGAACGCGAGCTCGGCCTGGAGCTGTTCGACCGCACGACCCGCACCGTCAGCCTGACCGCCACAGGTGCGCGTTCGTGCCGCACGCCCGCGCCATCACAGCGGCAGAGCAAGGGGCGTTGGAAACCATGGCCGCCCTGCAGGCCGAACAGGAAACGGTGCTGCGCATCGGCACCAACGTCGGGCTGGGCGTACGACTGGAACACCTCCTGACGACGCTCGCCGAGCGGGCCCCGCACGTCACGGTGGAACTCGCCAGCGCCGAGCCCGCCACACGGCTGCAACAAGTACGGGACGGCGAGCTGGACGCCGCCTTCGTCCGCGGCGTCGACCAGAGCCCAGGCCTCGACACGTACCTTGCCGTGCGCCCCACCACACCCGCCCGCCGTCTCGCCCCCCTTCTGGACGCCTGCCAAACCCACCAGACCTGAGCGCCCATCGGTGCCGCCAGGTCTGTTTCCTGTTGTCTTCGGCGCGAGGCGAGGCGTTCTCGCGGATGCAGAGCGGTCGCGGCGGGAGTTGCACATGCCCCGCTCGCGGCGGGGAGTCATGCATGCCCTGTCCGCGGCGGGAGACGCACATGCGCCGGCCGCGGCGGGAGTCGCACATGCGCTGACCGCCATTGGAACGTTCAACTGCGCCTGCACCAGCCCCACTTGACCACGCTGAACAATTGTTTATCATCGTGAACATGCATTCACTCCCGGACGATCGGACCGCGCGGGCGAAGATCCGCGATGAGGCCCTGCGCCTGTTCGGCGAGCGGGGCCCCGACGCGGTTACTGTCCGCGACATCGCGGCGGCGGCCGGGGTGTCGCCCGCGCTCGTCATCCGGCACTACCAGTCCAAAGACGGGTTGCGCCAGGCGGTCGACGAGCATGTGACCGCCGTTTTCGAGGCGATGCTGACGCGTGCCGTGGGGACGGGTGACGGCGACCCGCTCGATCAGGCGGCCCTGCCCACCCTGGCAGAGGCAATGGCGGAGTTCCTGCCTGCCGATTCCCCCATTCCCAGCTACCTCGGCCGACTTCTGCTGGCCGCCGGCCCGGTGGGGACGGCCCTGTTCCGCCGGCTGCACGAAGTCAGCAAAGACGCACTGGCCGCCCTGGCACAGGCAGGCGCCGCGGACACCGGCGCCGACCCCGACGTGCGCGCCGCCTTTTTGCTGGTCAACGACCTCGCCGTGTTGATCCTGCGCCCTCAGTTGCGCGAGGTGCTGGGCGTCGACCCGCTGTCCGGTGACGGCATGCAGCGCTGGGCCACCGAGACGCTGTCGGTCTACCGCACTGGCCTCGGTGGCAACACCGACCCCACCTGACATTCCGCATCGAGACGGAGATGCCATGCCCGAAACGCCCACGCCCTCCGACGCGATCGCCCAACACGGCGCCCGGATACTGCGCACCCGTTGGCTGATGCGCGCCCCGATCCGGCTGTACCGGGCCAGGCTCGGCTTCCTGTTCGGCTCACGGACGCTGATGCTGGAACACATCGGACGGAAAACCGGTGCCACCCGCCACGTCGTCCTGGAGGTCATCGACCACCCCACCCCGGACACCTACGTGGTGGCGTCCGGCTTCGGTGACCGGGCCCAGTGGTTCCGCAACATCCAGGCACACCCGCACGTCCGCGTCACGGTCGGCACGCACCGTCCGGCACCGGCCACCGCACGCGTGCTCCCGCAGGACGAGGCGGACGAGGCACTGCGCAACTACATCACGCGGCACCCCCGCGCGTGGGAGCGATTCAAGTCCATCCTGGAGAACACCCTCGGCACCCCGATCACCGAGCGGAACACCCCGTTGCCGATGGTCGCACTCGACCTCGTCCGCTGAGAAAGCCTCGGGCATGCTGCGCAGAGGGAGTACACACGGCCGCCAAGGGGCGTCGGATGAGGCTCTCGCTCTCGGGGTGCGTTGTCGTCCGCTGAGGTGACGCCCCAGATGCCGAGGTCGGGGGAGTGGTACGGCCGGTCGTTGGGCCTGGTGGCGAAGGACTCGCTGCTGGCCCCGTTGGCTGAGGCTCCGGCTCCGGCTCCGGCTACGGCTCCCCGATGTCCTCCAGCCAGAGTTGCGGTCTGGCCGCGATGAAGTCGCGCATCAACGCTACGCATTCGGCGTCGTCAAGCACCACGATCTGCACACCGTGCTCCGCGAGCCATGCCTGACCCCCGTCGAAGGACCGGGCCTCTCCGATCACCACACGGGAGATGCCGAACTGCCGCACGAGCCCGGAGCAGTACCAGCAGGGGGAGAGCGTCGTAACCATGGTCGTCCCGCTGTAGGTACGCTGCCGTCCGGCCGCCCGGAAAGCGGCCGTCTCGGCGTGCATGGAGGGATCACCGTCCTGCACACGCCGGTTTCGCCCCCTCCCGAGCAGGGCACCATCCGCGCCGTACAACGCGGCCCCGATCGGGATGCCGCCCTCCTTCAGCCCGACGCGGGCCTCCTCCAGCGCGACGTCGAGCAGGGCCCGTTCCCGGATGAGATCCATGTCCCCATTGTGCTCTTCGAGGGTTTCGTGCTCAATGGAGCCAGCGGCTGAAGGGGGACAGCGCTGTGCGGAATCCGAGCCGACGTCTGATGTCCTGGCTCTTTCAAGGCACTTACCGGGGGCAGGACCTGCCCCTGCACCTTGCTGCCATACGACGGCTCGAGCCACGCAGGGAAGAGGTCTACGAGCACGAGTATCTGTACACGTGTCTGAGCGTCCTCGACGCGAAGGCCCAGGTTCTCCTCGGCTATGACGCGCTCCTCATGGCCGCCGCCTCCATCGTGCTCTCCGTCGTCCCGGACGGGATGTCCATCGGCAAGGCGTTGATCGTCGCAGCGCTCGCGACGAGTGGCGTGTCTTCCGTGCTCTGTCTTCCGGTCGTCTGGGTTCAGTGGACGGACACGGACGAGTTCGAACGAGCGGAGGATTCCTTCCAGCGCCTGCTCGTGACCAGGAATCGGCGCACGATCAGCTACCGGGTGGCCTGGGTAATAGCCCACCTTGCCGCCGTCCTCCTCATCGTGGGTACCCCGCTTCAGTAGCCGCTGAGCAGCGCAGACCGGCACAGCGGGCCCAGCGGCGACAGGATGGATGGCCGGCAGCCCGTCGACTTTCGTACAGCGAAGGCGAAAAAAGCGAAAACATGACGGTAGATGTCAAGTATCACGCGCAGAGTGGTCCCATCGGCCCGCACACCGTGCGGGCCCGTACGAGAGGTGCGTCCATGAACGCGTTCGACCCCCGTCCCCAGTTCCTCCACGCTCTGGATCAGTTGGAGAAGTTGCTGAGCGGCCTCGACCCCGCTCTGCTCGGCCGTCCGACCCCCTGTGAGGAGTACGACTTGCGGGCGCTGCTGAGCCACACGGTCGGCGCGGTCCATCGGATCTCCTACATCGGCGAGGGCGGCCGCGGGATGGACGTCCCCGCAGCGACCGGGCAGATCGCCGACACCGACTGGGCCGGCGCGCTCGGCAGGGCTCGCGCCCGCGCGGCAGCGGCTTGGGCGGACGACGACAAGCTCGACCGGGAGTTCGAGGTTCCGTGGGGTGTGGCCACGGGCCGGATCGCCCTGAGTGGTTATGTGATGGAGATCGTCACCCACACCTGGGACATCGCCCAGGTCATCGCTCCCGAGGCGAAGTTGGACGAGGAGCTGGGCCACCTCGCCTTCACCATCGCCCAGAAGGTCCTGCCGGCCGAGCCGCGCGATGCCGAGATGCCCTTCGCCGCGGCCCGCCCCGTCCCGGACGACGCCGACATCCACCGCCGATTGGCCGGCTGGCTCGGCCGCGCCGTCTGACCCTCCCGGGCCGGGCGCGAATTGCTCCTCGCCCTCGCCCTCGTGCTCCACGGAGGGGAATGCCCTCGTCTTCCGGTGCCCTGTGGGCGCCGGAAGACCAGGTCAGGCCATGGCTGTCTGCAGGAGGGCCCGCCGGTAGGTGGACGGTGTGGCGCTGGGGGTGCCCCGACAAGGTGGACCCCCGCACATCCTGCGCGAGCACCTACTTCCCGCGATCCCCATTCACCACCCTCACCGAGCTCGGCGGCACCGGCATCCCTCGCCGTACTCGACCAGGTGGCCTCCCCGCATCGGCACGTGCGTCGCCCGCCTCAACGGCCCCGCTGCAACAGTCCGCGTTCCAGGGCCACCACCACCGCGCGGGTACGGTCGTTGACGTCCAGTTTGGCGTAGAGCCGCAGCAGATGGGTCTTCACGGTGGCTTCCGCGATGACCAGGCGTCGGCCGATCTCGGCGTTGGAGAGGCCGTCGGCGACCGCGTTGAGCACGTCGGTCTCCCGGGCGGTGAGCGGTACCTGGACGGGCTGCCGCATCTTGGCGACGAGCTTCTCGGCCACCCGGGGGGCGAGCACCGTTTCCCCCCGGGCCGCCGCCCGAATGGCGTCGGCCAATTGCTCGCGGGTGGTGTCCTTGAGGAGGTATCCGATCGCGCCGGCCTCGACCCCGCGCTCGATGTCGGCGTCGGTGTCGTAGGTGGTCAGGATCAGCACCCGGGTCCGCGGGTGCCCGGCCACGATGGCGGTCGTGGTGGCCACCCCGTCCATCACCGGCATGCGCAGATCGACCAGGGCGACATCGGGGGCGTGCCGGCCGACGAGTTCCAGTGCCGCGCGGCCGTCGGCCGCCTCGCCGACGATCTCGATGTCCGGGTCGGCGGCGAGCAGGGCGACGACGCCCGCACGCATCACCGTGTGGTCGTCGACCACGATGACGCGGACAGCGCCGCTGGTCGGGTGCTGGGTCAGGTCGCCCGTCATGTCCTCTCCTCCTGCTCAAGGGAAGTGGGTTCCCCGGAAGTCGGTCCCCCCGGAGTCGGTCCCACCGCAGTCGGTTCCCACGGAGTCGGTTCCGCGGGCAGCAAGGGGACCGTCGCGAGCACGCGGGTCCCGTCGCCGACCGAGCTGGTGACGGTGAGCCGGCCGCCCAACTCCGCCAGGCGCTTGCGCATCCCGTCGAGCCCGAACCCCGGCGCCTCGCCGACCACGAACCCCCGCCCGTCATCAGTGACTTCCAACTCCACCCCGTACGGCTGCTGGGCCAGCACCACGCTCACATGGGAAGCCGCCGCGTGCTTGCGCACATTGGCCAGCGACTCCTGCAGACAGCGCAGCAGCGCGATCCGGGTCCGCTGTTCGCACACCGGGTCGGCCAGTTCCGCCGTGAGCGTGAGTCCGGTGTCCTCGGTGAAGCGGTCCAGGGTCCGCTGCAGTGTGCCGGCGAGCGAGCCGGCGGCCACCCGGCTCTGCTGGGCCGATCCCACCAGTTCACGCGCCTCGGCGAGGTTCTCGCGGGCCGTGTGCTCGATCGAGCGCAGCTGCTGGGCGCTCCGTTCCGGGTCGGTGGCCAGGGCCGCCCGTGCGGCCTCGGCCAGCACGACGACGGAGGCGAAGCCCTGCGCGAGGGTGTCGTGGATCTCCCGCGCCAGGCGCTCGCGTTCCTCGGCGGCTCCCTGGCGCCGGTGGGCCTCGGCCAACCGCAGCTGGGTCTGTTCCAACTCCTCGATCAGCCGGGCCCGTTCACCGCTCTGCTCGACGACCGAGTGCACCCACAGCCCGATCAGTACGCTGGCCGCGACCACGATCAGGGTGGAGACCAGCGTCGATCCGAAGAACTCGGCGCTCCAGCCCTTCCGCAGCCAGCTCCCGGCCAGCGTGGACACCGTGGCGAGCCCGGTGAAGCGCAGCGAGGCCCGCACCGTACGGCCGAACAGCCAGAAGTGCGGCAGCGTCACGATGAACAGCGCCGCATAGCCGCTCCAGACGTACGCGCTGCCCCCGAGCCCGAGGACCACCACCCACAGGTAGGTGTACGGCCGGAGGACCGGGTTGCCGGGGAACCGGTCGAGGAGCGCGTAGCACAGCACCACACAGCCCAGCAGCGCCAGCGCCGCGTAGCTGCGTCCGCCCGGCCGCTCCGTCGTGGCGAGCCCGACGAACAGCGCGCCGAACAACACCCAGCAGACCGCGTTCCAGCGGCGCAGGGTGCCGGCCCGGAACGGGTCGGCGAGGCGGCCGGAGGCCGTTCCGCCGAAGACCGTTCCACCCAAGGAGTGGGGGCCGCTCGCACCCCTCGACCACCGATTCATGGTGATCAACCTACGCCGACCGGCACGGGCGCCGTCCGCCGCGTCCGCCGCAGCCCGCGCGCCGGCCACCAACTCGCCTCTCCCAGCAGCGTCATGGCCGCCGGCAGCACCAGGATCCGGATGATGAAGGCGTCCAGCAGCACGGCCGCCGCCAGCACGAACCCCATCTGCTTCATCTCGATCAGATGCAGGAAGACGAAGCTGGCGAACACCGTCACCATCACGACCGCCGCACTGGTCACCACCGCGGCCGAGCTGCCGATCCCGTCGACCACCGCCTGGCGCGTCGGCACGCCCCGCAGGACGGCCTCCCGGATCCGGCTGACCACGAACACCTGGTAGTCCATCGACAGCCCGAAGAGGATCACGAAAAGGAACAGCGGTACCCGGGAGCCGATCGACCCGGTGGAGTGGAAGCCCAGCAGGCCCTCGGCCCAGGTGCCTTGGAAGACCACCACCAGCAGCCCCAGCGCGGCCGAGGCCGACAGCAGGTTGAGGGCCACGCCGAGCAGCCCCAGCGCCACGGAGCCGAACGCCAGCGCCGTCATGACGAACGTGACCAGCAGGAGCGCACCGATGACCAGCGGCAGCTTGGCGCTCTGGTGGGCCGGGTAGTCCGTGGTCCGGGCGACATCACCGGTCACCCCCGCCTCCGCACCGGGTATCCGCCCGACCGTGGCGGGCAGGTAGGTGCTCCGCAGATGGTCCAGGGACGTCCGCGCCTTGGCGGAGTTCCCCAGGTACGGCACGGACAGCTCCAGCACGCTGATGCGCCGGTCCTCCGAGGTACGCAGCCGCGGGCGGCCGGTGAACAGGGGGTCGGCCTGCGCACGGCGTCCCAGCTCTGTGAGCGCTTCGGCCACTGCTTCGGCGCGGTCCGGCCGGGCCCGCACCACGACCTGATGGGTGACCCGGTGCTCGGGGAAGGCCGCGTTCAGCCGGTCGTACGTCCGCATCGCCGGTACCTCCCGCGAGTGCGTGTCCCGGCCCATCTCGACCAGTTTCAGCCCCGCCAGCGGAGCGGACAGACCCAGCAGGAGCAGCACCGACACGGCCAGCGTCAGCGCCGGTCGCCGGCTCGCCGGCCGGGTCAGCACCGCCCACACCCGGCCGCTGCGACCCGCCCCGTTCCGGCCGGTCCGGGCAGCTCGCCGCCACCGCGGGCCGGCTGCGGCTCCTCGGCGTTGCGCCCGCCGTTCGGCCCGCTGTCCGGTCTTGACCAGCACCGCGGGCAGCACCGTCAACGAACTCGCCACGGCCACCAGGACGACCACGATGGTGCCGGTGGCCAGTGACGAGAAGATCACGTCCGCGGCCAGGTACAGGGTGGCCGTCGAGACCGCCACCGCCAGTCCGGACACCACGACCGCCCGCCCCGAGGTCGCCGCGGCCAGCTCCACCACCGCCTCCGGACCGAGCCGGCCGCCGTACCGCGCCCGCTCCTCCCGCTCCCGCTTGAGGTAGAAGAGGGTGTAGTCGACACCCACGGCGAGTCCGATCAGGATGATGACATTGGTCCCGACGCCCGCATCGGGGAAGAGGTGCGAGGCCAGCATGGACAGCCCCAGGGCCGCCGCGATCGACGACAGCGCCAGCAGCAACGGCACCACGGCCATCACCAGCGAGCCGAACGCCAGCAGCAGCGTGACCAACGTGGCCGGCAGCGTGATCGCCTCGGAGAGCGCGAGATCGCTACCGCGCTGGGCATCCACCCCCTGACTGATGGACGGGGCCCCGGTCTCCTCCACCACCAGCTCCGGATGGCTCCGCTGCACCGCCGCGGTCTGTGCCCGCAACGGCCCGACGTGCTGGCGCGCGTCCAACTCCGCGCCCTTCATGGTCACTTCGACCATGACCACCGGGGCGCGCCCGTGGTGCGCGGCACGCGGCTCGGCCACGCTCTCGACCTCGGGCAACGTCCTCATCCGTGCGGCGACCCCATGTGCCGCGGCGTCGATACCGCGCCGGTCCGGCGCCCCGCGCCTCGCCGACACCAGCACCTGCTCCGTGGGCTTCCGCTGCAGATGCCCCTCGGCCGCCATCGCCTCGGCCCGGCCGGCCTCACCGACCCGATAGTCCTCGGTGGAGGCGCTGTGGGTCCCCACCGCCGCCCCCAGTCCGAGGCACACCACCACGAAAACCAACCAACCAACAATCGCCCGCCAGGGGTGCAACGCACTCCACCGAGCGGCCCGCACGGGTAGCTCTCTCATGCCTTGAGCCTCGCCGTTCGGCCCCCGCCCTCGACACCCTCGACCGGCTGTACTTCGCCTCCACCGGCTGGGGGACGGAGGTGGTGGGGATATCCCTACTTCAGGGGTGAGGCGGACCCCCGGGAAGCACGGTCCTACGGTCCACGCCAGGGGTCGGCCAGGCGGATGGCGCATTCCAACATCAACGCGTGAACGAATGCCTGGGGCAGATTGCCGCGCATCTGACGTTGGACGACGTCGTACTCTTCGGAGAAGAGCCCGGGGGGTCCGCAAGCTGTGCGGTTGCGTTCGAACCAGCGGTGCGCTGCCACCTCGTTGCCCTGCTGGTGCTCGGCCAGCGCCATCGCGAAGCCACACAGGAGAAAGGCGCCTTCGGCTTCCTCCAACGGCCGGTCGTCGTGGCGGAACCGGTAGGCGAAGTGATCCTGCGACAGTTTCCCGACGTACGCCCGCAGCGTCGCGACCGTGCGCGGGTCGTCGGCCGGGAGCGCTCCCCGCAACGGAGGGAAGAGCAGGGCACCGTCCAACCCCGGGTCATCGGGGGACCGTTGCCAACGCCCCGACGGATGCAAGCACTCGGCAGTGGCCGCGGAGACCAGCCGGTCCGCCAGCGCCAGCCACTCCGCCGACCGTGTGGGCGAGACCTTGGCCCGGGCGATCGCACGCAGTCCGGCGGCGCAGATGAGCCGGCTGTGGGTCCAACGGCGGGGCGACAGTTCCCATACGCCGGCGTCGGGCTCGTGATGGCGGCGCGCGATGGCGTCGGCGGCGAGGGACGCGGCTCGCCGGGCGTTGCCATCGAGCCGGTCGTGACGGGCCGCCGCGCCGAGCAGCAGAAGGGCCTCGCCGAAGGCGTCGAGTTGGAATTGATCGCTGACCTGGTTCCCGATGCGGTCGAAGCCTCCCGGGTAGCCGGGCAGGCTCAACTGCTGCTGCCTGGGAATTCTGCGACCGTCGACTGTGTAGGCGGGAGCCATCCGGGGACCGTCCTCGTGCAGCCGGGCCGTGAGGAACCGTACGGCGTCGTCGAGCAGCGGGTGGGCGCAGGCCGCGGCGGCCGCCTGGCCGGCGTAGCACTGGTCCCGGATCCATACGTAGCGGTAGTCGTAGTTGCGGCCCGCCTCCGCTCGTTCCGGCAGGCTCGTGGTCGCCGATGCCACCATGCCGCCAGCCGAACCGGTCAGTCCGCGCAGTACGGCGAATGACTGCTGGGCGTCCCGTCGACCGATGGCGTTTCCCAGCTCTGGCACCTCTCGGCGCCACGCGGCCTCCGTGTCCTCCCACACCGTCACCGCGTCGGGCGGGCGGCCGGTCAAGGGCTGGTCGCTGATTTCCAGGACCAGGTCGTGATGCGTCCCGGCCTCGACCGTCAGTTCAGCCGTCAGCCGGCATGCACCCGGGCCGGTCGGTCTCGCCCAGGCACACCCGGACCAACGCAGAGCCAGGTCGCCGGAGCGGGCATGCCACGTCCCGTCGTCGTGCCGTGCCAGGTCGCGCAGGGAGTGGCGTCCGAAGTCGGCGGAGGGTTCCAGGACCACCCGGAGTTGTGCGGTCTTCTCGCGGGCGACGACGCGGCGGAGGATCACGGCTCGGTGCGGGTCTCCGGGGAAGGCGAGGGCCTCACGGCACTCCACCACGCCGTCGTCAGTGACCCAGCGACTGCGCCAGATCAGTGAGCCCTCTTCGTAGTAGCCGCCCCAGACATTGCGGCTCATCGGTGTTACCGCGTAGCTGCCCGACCCGCCGATCAGGGCGGAGAACACCGCACCGGAGTCCCAACGGGGAGCGCACATCCAGACGAACTCTCCCCGTGGGCCGACCAGCACTCCGCGCTCCCCATCGGCCAGCAAGGCGTAATGGCGCAGTGGATGCGGTCCGCAGGTCAGGGCCTCGTCGTTGGCGTCAGCTCCTGTCGGAACCACACGTGCCTCCTGGCCGGCTGAAGGGGCGCCACCGGGCTCCGTCGCAGTGCGCCGGGCATGGCGTTCCGGCAATGGCAGACGAGTGCCGACCACCGCAATGGCGCACTACGGCATGGTTCCGTGCTCGTCGGACAACCTCAGGACTCGACTGGCGCAGCACCTGTTTAAAACGACGGAAATTTTCACAATGACATATTCGTAATCATACAACCACTCTATGTGATCGGGAGTGTCGCATGACCACCACCCGCGTGCGCCCCACGGCCGCGCCCGCAATGGAGCAGCTGCCCACACCCACGCTGCGTACGTCGCGGGAGATCCAGGGCAATGTCCTGGCCGCGTTCAACAAGGACCACATGGCGTTCCGCTACATGCGGTTCCCCCAGGACAAGGCAAAGGGGCGCGGATGGCTGTCCGTGATCCTCAACAGCGTGGCGGTGACCGCCGACGTGGAGGACTTCAACGAGGAGTTCTCGCTGGCCCGCCGGGCGTACGGACAGGACCCGGCGAAGCAGGCGACCTGGGTCGGGGTTTCCCTCACCTTCCCGGGCCTGCTCAGTGTCGCCGCGGACGACGAGCAGGTGCTCAGGGAAGACCTCAAGAACTTCCCGCAGCTGCTCAACGGTGCGGCCGCGAGTGCCGAGAAACTCAAGGACACCGGAGCAAGCGACCCGAAGAACTGGTTGTTCGGCTCGCCCAGCACCATGGTGCACGCGATCCTCCTGGTGGCCTCGGACAGCAAGGAGGAGCTTGAGGCGAAGCTGCAGAACATCAAGGCCGCGGACGAGGCGCACGACATGACCTTGGTCCATCAGGACGACGGCCAGACCCTGCCCGGCAAGCTGAAGGGGCATGAGCACTTCGGCTACAAGGACGGCATCTCCCAGCCCGGCGTCAAGGACTTCCACCGCGAGGAGCCCACCAACCCGGGCTTCCGCGAGAACCGCCCCGGAGCCAAGCTCATCGAGCCGGGGGAATTCGTCTTCGGCTACAAGACCGAGCCGAACAGCAAGAACCGCACCGGCCCCGCCTGGATGAAGAACGGTTCGCTCCAGGTCGTACGCCGCATGAGCCAGGACGTCCAGGGCTGGCGCGACGCGGTGGCAGAGCAGGCCGAGAACTTTGAACCGGAGCTCGACGCGACCCAACTGGGGGCGTGCCTGGTCGGCAGGCACCTGGACGGCACCCCCCTGGCGACCCCCACCGACCGACTGAAGGGCCTCGGCAGCGACGCCAACGACTTCGACTACGCGAACGACCCGGACGGCGGCCAGACCCCCTGCGCCGCGCACATCCGCCGAACCAACCCCCGCATGGCCAACCCCGACATCCCCGTGGACAGCAACCGCATCATGCGCCGGGGCATCCCCTACGGCCCCCTCCTGGAGGACGACCCCAGGGCGGACCGCGGGCTGATGTTCGTCTGTTACGGCACGTCAATTGAGGAGCAGTTCGAATTCGTCCAGGCGATCTGGTCCAACAACGCGAGGTTCACCCCGGGCAAATCGGGGGCGCCCAACTGCCTCGACAAGGTCACCGGGCCCGACGGCGGCGGCGAGATCGCGCTCGACCCCCCGCACGGACCGAAGGCCACGATCACCATGGCGCAGTGCGTCACCACCAAGGGCTCCGTGTACGCCTTCACCCCCTCGATCACCACGCTGCGCCACCTCGCCGCGGGCAATCCGTTGCCCAGGGGTTGAGAGCGGGAACCCTGAACACCGAAGCCTTGCCGGTGTGGGCCAAGGGCCCCGCGCCGGCAAGGCGCAAGACCTTCACCTCCACGAGGCACCTGTTGGGGTCAAGCAACGTCATCAGTTCCCACGGGGGTGATAGAGCGCGTGGGCGCGGGGGACGTCGATGGGCTCGTCTTCGGGCAGCTGGAGGAAGTGGTTCACCTGCCAGGTCTGGGTGCTGCGGGCTTGGCGGTTGGTGGTGGTCACCCACGGGGGATAGACGCGGAATGCCCGTTTCCCGCCGGAACCGTTCGTTGACACGATGTCCCGTTCACGGAGCACGTCTCGTGGGAACACGAACTGCCCGAATCGTTCGCCCTCGCGGGCGCTGATGACGAACAGATCACCGGGATCTTCGGCATCGAAGGGCTGGATCGGCCCGCCCTCGGACCTCTTCCACACCGTGACGAACTGGCCGACCTTCGTCGGGGTCGTCTTGGCCACGCGGAACCTGACCGAGAGGCCGTCCAACGTGAACTCGCATGCCCCGTACTCGGCACTCTCCGCTTCGGGTGCGGGCGGTGAGCATGTGAACCCACTCGGGTCGTACACCAGCGTCTTCGCCCTCAGCAGGTCACCGGGGACACCGGGCCTGGGTGACCAAGGCTCGGGCTCGCGGGCGCCGAATGTCCGAGACTCTTCACGTTCCTTCGCCATTCCCGCATCCTGTCATATATCGAACACGTGAACGAATTCGCTCGCCGGGCCGGCCTTTCGCGTGCTCGCCTTCCCGCGTCCCCGTGCCCTGGGCCGCCGAACCTTGATCATTTGCGATATGGCAAAGTCGGCGAGCCGGTCCGGCGCGGGTGGCCGACTCGGATCTGTCAGAGCGCTACGTCCCCTTTGCGTAGATATTCTGTGGAGTGTGATCGAGTCTGGACGGCCGCGGCTCCGCCATCGCCACGGCCGGTGGCTTGTGCGGCTATCGCCGGTGATCCTGACCGTCGTCATCGCCAGCCTGGCATATGCCACTCCTCCGGAAGTGGCCTTCAGTCGCCTCCTGCCCGCGGCGCCGGCCCTCGCCGCCGCTATGTGGCCGGTGCTCCCCACCGTCCTGCTGGGGACGGTCTGCCTCTTCTTGATGATCGGCCTCAGCCTGGTGTTCCCCGGTCTGGGGACGTGGTGGACGGCTGCGGGGATCATCGCGGTCACCGTGGCGGCCGCGTACGGAAGTCATGTCCGGCTCCAGCGGGAGCGGACCCTCTTTCAGGTGCGGCTCGTCGCCGACGCTGCGCAGCAGGTGGTGCTGAGCCCGATGCCGCGCCGCTTCGGGAGCGTCGAGATCGACTCGCTGTATCTCGCGGCCGCGGCGGAGGCCCGTATCGGCGGGGACTTCTACGAAGTGGTCGACACGCGATTCGGGGTCAGGCTGCTCATCGGCGATGTGCGGGGCAAGGGCCTGCCGGCCGTGGGGGCGGCCGCGGCGATCGTCAATTCCTTCCGGGAGGCGGCCTACGGCGAGGCCGACTTGGTCAGCGTCGCGCGCCGGCTGGACGCCAGCAGCACCCGTTACAACGCCGCCTTTCCCCCCGAGGGGCCGATGGAGCGCTTCGCCACCGCCCTTCTTGTCGAGATCCCGCATGAGGGCAGACGCATCGAGATCCTCAACTGCGGGCACCCCCCGCCGCTGCTCCTGAACCGCGGGGAACTCCGCGCCCTCGAGCCCACCACTCCCTCACCGCTGCTCAACCTCGCGGAGCTGATCGGTGATCACTACACCACCGACACCTTCGCCTTCGCCCCCGGCGACCTGCTGCTTCTCTATACCGACGGGATCGCCGAGGCCCGCGCCCGCGACGGCGGGTTCTTCCCGCTGGCGGCCTGGATGAGCCAGCAGCCCCTGACGCCGCCCCACGAGCTGCTCACGGCTCTTCACCGCGACCTCCTCCGCTACAGCAGAGGACGCCTGGACGACGACATCGCCGCCCTCGCGGTGCGCCTGCGGGGACCCGACGTGTGAAGCCACACCCGAGGCCCCCGGGGCGGGTGACCCATGCGAAGGGCTCAGCCGAGCTGCTCGGCCAGTCCGACGATGATGCCCTCGGGGCCGCGGACGTAGCAGAGCCGATAGATGTCCTCGTACTGCTCCAGCTCGCCGACGAGTTCGGCGCCGTGAGAGCGCAGGCGGGCGATGACGCCCTCGATGTCGTCGACGGCGAACATGATGCGACGCATGCCCAGCGTGTTCACCGGCGCGTCCTTCGGCTCGGCGGCGATGGCCTTCGGCCGGTGGAACTTCGCCAGCTCTACTCGGCCGTGGCCGTCCGGGGTCCGCAGCATTGCGATGTCCTGTTGGACGTCGTCGAGCCCGATGACGCGCTCCACCCAGCGTCCCTCCACTGGCGCCTTGCCCTCCAGCTCCATGCCCAGTTCGACGAAGAACGCGATAACAGCGTCCAGGTCGTCGACAACGATGAGGACGTTGTCCATCCGCTGAATCGCCATGGTGGGTCTCCTCGGTGCGCTGCGACCACGATGGCCGCACCTGTCCCTGGGACGGAGTCGACAAGCCCTTATCGACACCCCTGCCCATCGCCCTCAAGAACGGCGCGAACGGTCAGGGGCATGGAGTCTCGGGCATGGAGTCTCGGTGCGCAGCCTGCACCACTAAGAGGCCCGGCCCAGAGGCCGGAAGGGTCAGTCCGTGGGTTCGGGCTCCAGCCGGTCGGTGACGATCTCGGTCATCGACAAGCAGTCGCCGCCGAGGGTGACTCCGCTCGCGGTCACGCTCGGCGTGAGGGAGACGGGGCAGGCACCGGGCCGGTCGACGGCGAAGAGCCCGAAGGCAGCCGTCCCCTCGGCGATCTCGTCGCTGTGGGCGTGGCCGTAATAGACCTGAACCCCATCGGGCTGGCAGAGCAGCACATGGAATCCGCCGGTGCCGTCGGGCCAGGTGAGGACCAGATAGCGCACGGAATAGTCCGTGCCGAGCGGTGCGAGCGTGGTGACCACTCCGGCCAGCGACGGGCCCTGCAGGAACGTGTCCGGCATGTCCATCTGGATGTCGGAGTCGATGCAGAGCAGCATCCGTTCCTCGCCGCACTCGATGGCGAGCATCCCTTCCTGTGCGGGCCGCACCATGTACAGCTCACCGGCCGGCATCCGGCTCAGCAGCGCGAGGTCCTCCTCCGTCGGCGGAGAGGTGTTGATGAAGAACACCTTGTCCTCGTCGGCCGGGATCGCCACGATGCGTGAATCGTCCGGAGGGGTGAGTTCAAAGCCCGACAGCCCCGCCCGGTAGGCGATCACCGACAGTGCGAAGGCGGCCTGGTCGCCGACCGGATCCCCGGCCGGGGGCGCCATCTGGGCCAGGGCGCCCAGGGAGTCGGAGAGAGCCACCTGCTGCAGGGTGCGCCAGGCGGCCAGCGCGATGACCGGCTCGTCGGAGAGTGCCGCGGCCTGGGCCAACGGAACGGCGTCCCGGCCCATCACCGCCGCCCGGCCGAGCGCTGCGGCGACCGTGAAGGGGTCGGGCGCAGGCTCCGCCAGGACCTGGCCGACCGCCTGGGCCAGCGCGCCCAGCGGGCTCGGGTCGATCAGGGAGAGAAGGCCCAGGGCGCGGACCCGGTTTTCGTCGTCCGCAGCGAGCGAACGGCCGAGGACGTCGGCGAGGTCGTCGGCGTCGAGCGCGGCCAGGAGCGAGGGGTCCGCCCCGTCCTTGGACGCGAGCAGTTGGTCGATGCGGTCGGTCATGGTGGTCTCCGCGCCTCTCTCGCGACCCTCTGGGGTCTGACACTGAGGTCTGACAGGTGGCCTGACCTACAGGGTGACCTGGCAATGTCTGATCATCTTGACCGCCTGGTCGGGCGTGACCCCCGTGTTGGTACCCGATTGCGCCCGCATGAAGTTCGCGGGGCCGCACAGCGATTCGTCCTTTTCGCAGTGGGGCAGGCCCAGGAAGTGACCGACCTCGTGGGCGAAGGTGTTGCCGCTGTCCGCCGTGCTGCCGTTCAGGGACACCACCGGTGCTCTCAGCCGACCCTTGGCCTTGTTCTTCCCGCACGCGCCGGGCGTGGGGGAGTATCCGACGGCCTTGGGGTCGAACATGCGCTTCACGACGAACACGTCGAGAGCGTCGTTGCTGCGCACGGCAAACCGGTCGGCCAGGGCCATGGCGTCGGCCGAGTTGAAGATGATCGCGTTCACCCCGGCGGCCCTGTGGTCGATCTTGAAGCGGTTTACCGTACCGATCACCGGACCATGGGTGGCGAAGATCGTCTTCATGATGTCCACGGAGTCGCTGACCTGCTTCAACTCGGCCGGAGTGAAGATGTCCTCAGAGACGACGATCAGGTTGATGTCGAAGTGAACTGCCATGACGGCTCCAGAGGTGCCGATGCCGGAGGTGAGGACTCCGCAGTCTCTCCCGAAGAGGATGCAGTCTCTTCCGAAAAGGATGACGGCGGATCCGGCGGCCCGCCACTTGGCCGCTCCTGGTACGCCATCGGGTGCTGTCCGGCCGTTGGTGCGGCGGGTGGGTGCCGGATGAGACGTGGGCTTGATCCGCCGTGACGGGCATGGTCCCGCAAAGCGGCCGCCCCGACCCGCGGGGGATGCCGTGGGGCCCTGCTGGTGTGACTGAACCGATGGGTCGAATCGAGGCGGCCTGGGCAACCCGGCGGTTCAGTCGTCATCGGAGCCGCGGAGGATGCCGGGCAGTTCGTCCATCCAAGCCAGCACCGCTCTCTCGTAGTGGATGCCGAACCGCAGCGTACTGCGCTGGTACTTGTCGAACATGGGGTCGGCGTCGAACTCCTGGTACCGGCGCAGCCGTTCCGCATGGGCCGACCGGTGCTCGGCGACGTACTCCAGCAGCCGGTCATCGTCGAGGAACTGGCCGAAGCTCAGCGTCAGCAGCAGGGGATAGCGGATGTTCTCCGGGCCAGGAGGTACCACCAGCCATTCGGCGAAGGCCGCGCGTCCGGAATCGGTGAGGCGGTACGGGCGGGCCGACCTCGCTCGGGTCGGCTGGGCCTGCACCATGCCCCGCTCCGCGAGCCTGGCCAGCTCCCGGTATGCCTGACTCCGCGTCACTGTCCAGAAGTCACCGATGAACTCCCGTGCCGTATCCCAGAGTTGGTAGCCGGTCGCCTCGCCGGCGTGCAGGAGGCCGAGCAGCGCGGCGGCCGTCGGATTCACATCGTTCATCAAGGCCCTCTTGACGCTCCACAGTGGACGTTCCACTATGGACGATTATAGGGACCGGAGATCCTCCGCCGATTCCCATGAGTGGCTTTCTTCGCCAGGCAAGCAGGGACACCGTCCGATGCCTGCCAGTCGTCATACGGGGGTGTCATGACGGGCATGGAGAAACGAGCTGTGGCGAGCGCCGGCAGGACGAGCCACCGACGCAGACGTGTGGCCGGTCTTCTGCTCCTGCTCATCGGATTGGTCGGCCTCGACGGGCCGTCTCCGGCCGCCACAGTGGCAAGGCCGAAGGTGGCCCCGGTCGCGTTGGGTCAGGAGTCGGCTGCTCCGTACGGCGATCCGATGTACCGGTACCTCTACGAGGGGCGGATCTTCGACGGGTACGACTCCGAGGACCGCGCGGGTGTGAACTATGCCGTCGCGTGGCTCAGGGTGACCGACTACACGGCCAGGCAATTGCGGATCTTCGACAAGGAGCTCTTCTCCCGGTTCGACCGCCGGCGCGGCAAGTGGGACGAAGTGATCTACCGCAAGTTACGTACGGCGGCTGAGATCAAGCGGGAAGACCCCGGACTCTTCCATCAGCTCAACGAGCTCGGGCTGCGGCCCGACGACGTCACGCTGCAGGTGGTGGCCAGGAGCGCCCGGTACCGCGGGGAGGCGGTCGGGCATTCCGAGGAACTCATCCTCCGGCGCCTGGGGGAAATCGAGTACACCTTCAAGCGGTTGAAGGCCCACGCCTCACTCGCAGAGATCGAGAAGGAGCTGCAGACCAAGAACGGGGTGGACATCACCCCTGAGCGGCTGATCGGCGGTGCGTCCGAACGGGCGCCCTGCGATTACGCGGGTGGACCGCGCTGCGCTCGATACTCCAAGGACATGAGGTTCTTGGTGCCGTACGGCACCAAGGAGGAGCAGAGGCAGGCAACCGGCCGTGTCAAGGGGCTGATTCAGCAGCAGAATGAGTGGCGGGACCGGAACGGAGACGGACTGTTCGACCCACCACCGACCGGGGCCGCGAGCCGCACAAGCGGTGCGAAGAGAAGCAGCGGACCCAGATCGCCGCGGCAGATGGTGGCCGGAGCCGCGATCGGCGCCCCCGGCGGTATCGACTTCACGACCGTCGAGCTGCGGTACCTCTCGGCCTCTCCAGGAAATCGGCTCGGGTTCACTTATGGATTCACCGCGCAGCGGGGCGCCGGGAAGAAGCCTCCCAATGGCCTGCAGAGTCTGCGTGAGACATCCGACTCGTTCTACGTCTGGCTGGCTCTCGACCCATCGAAACTCTGGGTGAACCTGAATCCCAATGAGCCCGACAGGATCATCGACAAGCAGCTTGCCCGTACCGATGCCGGAAGAGTTCTCCTTGAGGCCGATCTGCGCTTGAAGCAGATCGACGCAAACCTCCTCTATCGGGATACCGCGGTCGGCAACGAGTACTGGAAGCGGCGCGGGAACAACGTTCGATGTTTCGATCAGCGCCTGTGGATCACTCCCGGAGAGGCAAAAGTCTACACAAAAGGGGACGAACTCTACATCCTCGATGCCCCATTGAAGGTGGAAGCCGAACCGGACAACATCGGGAATACCGGAAACCGTAGCCATCGAGGATGTCCCCGTTTATCCGCGGACGCCGAGATCAGGGTCTCCGCTGCCTACAATGCTCTCGTCCTGCCCCGGATCGTTCGAGAGGTCAACGAAGGCGCCGAGTTCGCTGCCTTGCGTCGGGTCTACCTCAGCCGTATCGCCGCCGAGTGGATCCGCCAACGGACCGCGGTTCAGGAGACCGGATTCGAATACGCCATCGACAGCGGTGATGTCTCCAGGTGGACGTCGAAGCGAAAATGGTCTCCGCATACCGTCTTCGAGCGTTACGCGAAGTACTACGACACGATGGCGGCCTGTCGCACCTGTACGAAGGAGCAGCTGTATCGCATCGCGTCTGGTGGCGTCAACTTCGGCAGGGTCGTCAAGCGCAACGTGAGCAAGGCGGAATTCGACGCGAAGTGGCGCCATGTGGTGGCCGGTCGGGCGTACCTGAAAGGTGCCAGCTTGTCCCAGCCGAAACCTGGCGCCGAAGCCGCTCCCATCAAGCCGAAGCCGCCGGATTCGTCGAGTCCTTGGGCGCTGCTCTCGGACATCGCCGGATCCAACCGGCATCTGGGGATCGAATTGATCGTCATCGGCGTCCTGGCCCTGCTCATCGGCTGGCGGATCGTCGACCGCCGGCGTCCTACCAGGGCTGACCCCTCGAGGCGCGACGGTTCAGGAACTGCCTGAGGGCCATGGCTGTGGCTCAGGTTGAACGGCTGATTGAACGGCTGACGCGGCGCGCCGCCGAGGAGGGAACTCACCCGTGACCACACCATCCGATGCCGGCTCGCCGCCCCCTGCTCGCAAGCCCATCCTGCGAGATCGGCGCAACTGGATCGCTTTCGTGATCGGCTTGGCCGTCACCGTGACCGGAGCAGTCCTGGTGTGGCCGCAGGACAGGTCGGAGGTTGGGCTGCCGAAGGTGCCGGACGACTTCTGCTCGTTCATCGGCAAGGAGACGCTCGCGAAATACGTCCCGAGTCCCGAGCTGAGCCCCAGCGCGGACCCGGCGGGTGCCTACGTCAATTGCTCCGCCCGTTCGCCGTCCGGTGACGTCTACCTCAACATGTCCCTTTCGCGGGGGCTCGGCCGTGCCGATGACCTCATCGCCAAGTTCTGCCGGCAGGAGAGATGGACCTTCGACGATGCCCACGTAATAGGGCCTTCTGAAACAGCCGAGTTCGGCAAGCATATGTGTGGCGTCGTCAACAAAAGTCAGTACGACCCCGGCGCGATGTTCTATGTCGCCCGGGGTGGTGACCTGCTCGATGTCAGCTACAAAATTCGAACAGGAAACCGGAAGGAAACGCTGCCGCGCGCGTTGGAGTTGACGCGGCTGGTACTCGCCAAAGTCAGATAACGGGAGACTCACGTATGGCAACGCCAGCAGGAGCCGGCAATCCGTACCGGCCCGGAACGCCCCTCCTCCGAGATCCACGCAAGTGGATCACTCTCGCCATCGGGCTGGTGGTCGTAGTCGCGGGAATCGTACTCGTGTGGCCGAAGGGCAAGCCGGAAGAGGCGCCGGACGACCTTTGCGCTGTTGTCGGCAAGGGCACGCTCGCCAAGTATGTCCCCAACCCCAAGGTGCTGCCCGACAAGATCGGGACCAACCTCGCCTATTGCAAATCCAAATCACCCTCCGGTGACTTCAGCTTGAACATTGACCTCGCGCGAGGCGAAGACAGTGCGGAAAGCTACACCGATCTGTGCCGAAAGCTGAAGTCGCGGAAGGAAATGAAAGCGGAGGACCTGATAAAGTCGTCCGAAACAGCCGAGTTCGGCGATCAGATGTGCGGCTGGGTCTCCGCCGTGCCCAACAAGACAGGTGTCCTTCCACCACTCCCGAACCACAGCACCGTCCATGTCCTTCATGGCGACGACGAAGTCTTCATCAGGTATGACGGTGGGTCTGGAAGCAGGAGCTACCAACTCCGGCGCACGCTGGACCTGACGCGGTCGATCCTCGCAAAGCTTGAATGACAGCTCAGTCGGGTGCGGTGTGCCGTCGGGGCTGATGTGCGGTGTCGGTCACCTGCCGTGGGCTGTCGGTCCGCTGCCAGAGGCGTTCACATAGCGCGGTCAGATGCGGCGTTTCCCTCATGGGGGTGGTTTGACCCAGCCACCGGGCCGCTGTCGGTGATCTTCCGGTTGTCTCTCGGACAGCACGCATGGCGCGCACCAGCACCATGTGCCGACACGCGCAAAGCGGAGGAGCCACTATGACCGACGGCACGGTTCTGTTCGCGGTACACGAGTTCCCACAAGGCCAAGGTGCTGCTGCCGAACAACTGCGCAGAATCCGCGACGAGTTGGCGACCCGAGGTCTCGACGTGCGCTGGGCCACCACAGCCGTCGAGGCCCAGGCAGTGCTGCGCACCGAGGCAGGTATGGCCGCCGCCGTGGTCGACTGGGACCTTCCCCAGGCCGCCCAAGCCGGCGGCGAAACAGGCGGCGCCGAGGTACTGCGCCACGCCGGCCGGCGCTTCCAGAACCTCCCCGTCTTCCTGGTCACGGCGGGCGAAGACCTGGAACACCTGCCCCTGTGGGTGGCCGAAACGGTGATCGGCTACATCTGGCCGCTGGAGGACACCGCACCCTTCATCGCCGGACGCATCGCCAGCGCCGCCCGCGGCTACCAGCACAACCTACTGCCACCGTTCTTCAAGGCACTGCGCCGCTTCGACCACGCGCACGAGTACTCCTGGCACACCCCGGCCCACTCCGGCGGTGTCGCCTTCCTCAAGTCCCCCGTCGGCCGCGTCTTCCACGACTACTTCGGAGAACGCCTGCTGCGCAGCGACCTGTCGATCTCCGTCGAGGAACTCGGTTCCCTCTTCGAACACACCGGCCCGGTCGGTGCGGCGGAACGCAACGCCGCCCGCGTCTTCGGCGCCGACCGCACCTACTTCGTACTCCATGGCGACTCCACCTGTGACCGGATGGTCGGGCACTTCAGCGTCACCCAGGACGAGATCGCACTGGTGGACCGCAACTGCCACAAGTCGGTGCTGCACGGCCTGGTCCTCTCCGGAGCCCGGCCGGTCTACCTGGTCCCCACCCGCAACGGCTACGGCCTGGCAGGCCCCCTGCCGCCCGCCGAGATCGAGGCACAGTCGGTCGTCTCGCGGACCAGCCGCAACCCACTGACCCAAGGCGCCGTCTCGCCCAACGCCCAGTACGCTGTGCTGACGAACTCCACCTATGACGGCCTGTGTTACGACACTCTCCAGGTCGCCCAGGCCCTCGCACCCAGCACCCCCCGGCTCCACTTCGACGAAGCCTGGTTCGCCTACGCCCGCTTCCACCCCCTCTACGCCGGCCGCTACGGCATGGCGGTGGGCCCCGACACCTTCCCCGGCCCCGAACGCCCCACCGTCTTCTCCACCCAATCCACCCACAAGCTGCTGGCCGCCCTGTCACAGAGCGCCATGGTGCACATCAAACCCGCACCCCGGGCGCCGGTGGAACACGACCGGTTCAACGAGGCGTTCATGATGCACGGCACCACCTCACCGTTGTATCCAATGATCGCCTCCCTCGATGTGGCCACCGCGATGATGGACGGCCCTCAGGGCCGCTACCTTCTCGACGAAGCGGTGACCGAAGCCATCCGCTTCCGCCAGACGGTCGTACGTGTCGCCCGGCGCATCGCCGCCGCCGACGACCGGCCCGACTGGTTCTTCGGCGTCTGGCAACCCGAGACCGTGACCGACCCGGCCACCGGCGACCGGCTGCCTTTCGCCGACGCACCGCCCGAACTGCTGCGCACCGAACCGTCCTGTTGGCAGCTGGAGCCCGATGCCGGCTGGCACGGCTTCACCGGCCTGACCGAGGGCTACTGCCTGCTCGATCCCGTCAAGGTCACTCTCACCTGCCCCGGAATCGACGCCACCGGGCAGATGGCCCACTGGGGCATTCCGGCCCGCGTCCTGACCGCCTACCTGGCCACCAGGAACATCGTGGTGGAGAAGACCGACAGCTACACCACGCTCATCCTCTTCTCCATGGGGATCACCAAGGGCAAGTGGGGAACCCTGATGGACGCCCTCATGGACTTCAAAACGCTCTACGACCACAACGCACCTCTGGAGCGCGTGCTTCCCGAGCTCGTCGCCGCCCACCCCCACCGCTACACCGGCCAGACCCTGCGCGAGCTGTGCCAGGAGATGCACGACCACCTGCGTGACGCCCGCCTGGTCGAGCTGCTCGACACCGCCTTCCAAGACCTGCCCGAGCCCGTCACCCCGCCCCAGCACTGCTACCAGCGCCTCATCCGCGGCGGCACCGAGCGCGTACGGCTGACCGACGCGGCCGACCGGGTGGCCGCCGCCATGATCACCGTCACCCCACCGGGCATCCCCGTCCTGATGCCCGGCGAGAACACCGGCACCCCTGACGGCCCGCTGCTGCGCTACCTGACCGCTCTGGAATCCTTCGACCGGCGCTTCCCCGGCTTCCGCAGCGAGACCCACGGTGTCACCCTGGTTCCGGACACCGGCGACTACCTCATCGAATGCGTACGCCAGATCCCCGCCCAGCACGTCGGCCGCACAGCCGGAGAGCACCACAAGGCACCGACGCCGCACCCGCTCACCCCCCAACTGCCCCCAGGCTGACCCCAAGGCGCCAGGCAGCCCCCGGGCCGGACGGGGCGCCGGCCGGAAAACGGCCAGGGGACCGGGGCCTCGCCTGGCGCCTCCACGTCCGCCACGCTGACTCGACACCTTCAAGCAGCGTCGGCCTGAACCTTCGGCCCGAACCTCCGGCCAGAGCCGAGGCAAGCAGCCATCCCGACGGTCCAACGCCTCCCTTGTCCGGTAGCGGTTTTCCTGATCAGTGTCTGGTGGGCTTGCCTGGGTAGCGTGGCGGACAGAATTTCTTCGGATTCCTGTCACACCTTCGTGAGTTGGTCCGTCGGTGCGGTGAAGCCGCCGATTAGGCCGATCTGAAGGAGTGCAGTCATGACGAACACCTCGATCTCCCGGATGCCGAACCCGCGCCCTCCAACAGTTAGTGGACGGCTCGGCGATCTTGATGTTCTGACCAACCGGCCCGCGTCGCCGCCGTTTGAAGGTTTACCCCCCTGTGCCTGCTGATATCGCAGAAAAGTTTCAACCGATGTTTCAACGATAGCGTTGAAGGCATGGCTACCGACATCAAGAACGCCACCCATGCCGTCGAGGCTTCCGCCGTCATGCGGCTGCTCCCGACCCGGCCTCGGCTGCTCGCCCTGGGCGAGCCCACGCATGGCGAGGACACTCTGCTCGACCTGCGCAACGAGCTCTTCCGGCAGCTCGTCGAGGAGGAGGGCTACCGGACGATCGCGATCGAGAGCGACTGCATGATGGGCCTGGTCGTGGACGACTACGTCACCTCGGCCACGGGCACCCTCGACGACGTCATGGAGCGCGGATTCAGCCACGGCTGGGGCACCTCCGCCGCCAACCGCGAACTCGTGCGCTGGATGCGCGCCTACAACGAGGGCCGACCCGCGTCCGAGCGGCTGCGTTTCGCCGGGTTCGACGGACCGCTGGAGATCACCGGCGCCGCCAGCCCCAGGCAAGCCCTCACCGCACTCCACGGCTACCTCGCGGCCCGGGTGGACGCGGGCCTGCTCCCGTGCACCATGGAGAAGCTGGACCGCCTGCTCGGCACCGACGAGCGGTGGACCAACCCCGCCGCGATGATGGACCCGGCCCAGTCCGCGGGACAGTCGGCTGAGGCCAGGCAACTGCGGCTGCTCGCGGACGACCTGGTGACGCTGCTCGACACGCAGACACCGCATCTGATCGCAGCGACCTCGCGGGACGACTGGGACCGGGCGCGCCTGTACGGGCGCACCGCCACCGGCTTGCTGCGCTACCACTTCTGGATGGCCGACACCTCACCGAGCCGCATGACGCGGCTGGTGGGGCTGCGGGACCAGATGATGGCCGACAACCTCCTCGCCCTCGCCGAACGGGGCCCGGCACTGGTCCACGCCCACAACGGCCATCTCCAGCGGGACAAGAGCACGATGCGCATGTGGGACCAGCCGCTGCTGGAGTGGTGGAGCGCCGGCGCGCTCGTGAGCGCCCACCTGGGCGAGCGGTATGCCTTCCTGGCCACGGCAATCGGCACGATCCGGCACCAGGGAGTGGACACGCCGCCGCCGGACACCGTCGAAGGGCTCCTGTACGCGCTCCCAGAGAACCGCTGCCTCATCGAAGCCCCCCGACTGGCCACCACCCTCGGCGACACGCGGCCCGCCCCTCGCGTGTCCCCGTATTACGGCTACTCTCCGCTCGACCCGGCACACCTGGCCGGAATCGACGGCATCGTGTTCGTCAAGGACGTCGCACAGGTCTAGGCTTTTTCCCTCGGCTCATCTGATCGTTGGTCCGATTGTGTCGCTGACAGATGCCCAACGGGCTTGGATCGAGCCGCTGTTGCTGGACCGGACCCCGAAGCGGGGCGGGAGGTGGCGGGATCAGCGGCAATCCCTCAAGGACAGCCCCCGTCAGGGATTCCTCGTTCTTCACGACTGTGAGGAAGTGCGCTGGTAGGCCGTTCACTTGACGCCGTGGCCGACGAGGTAGCGGATAGCGTCGATCACCTCCCGCCGCGAATCTTCTTCGGACCTCCGCCGGTGTTGGTCCGGCAGCCGGAACGGTCAGCCAGGGCCGGATCAGGGCCCACTCGGCGGCGGTGGTGTCGCACGATTGGTTGCGACGCCACACCCCTTACGGCATGCATGGTGGCAGGCTTGGTACTGACGCACGCGTGAACCGGGAGTGAGGTGAGGGCGGTGGGTTTCCATGCCGACGGGGACGGCCGTAGGGGGCTGGATGGGCATCTGATGCGTGCCGGTTACGCCCTGGACGGGGACGACGGGTGCATCGCTGATGCTCGCCACTACGCCATGGCCTTCCTCGACCAGGCACACGCGAACCATCAGCTGTCGGTGCCCGCACGTGTGAGGGACCTTGTTCAGCTGGTGGTCAGCGAGCTGGTCACCAACTCCCGCAAGTACGCCCCTGGTCCGATTCTGATGGGACTGCGCATCAACGCCGTCAGCGTGGACGTCGTCGTGTGGGACAGCGACCCCACCGTCCCCTCGGCGCGGGCCACCGATCCCGGGAGGATCGGCCAGCACGGTCTGGAGATCGTCAAGGCGGTCACGGCGGCGCTCGTCATCGCGCAGGAGCCGGTCGGCAAGCGCATCACCGCCCGCATCGCCCTGACCGGCACAGACAATCAGGCACCCCACCACCCGCACCCCACGTAGCCGCCGGCTCCGGGCCGGCATCAAGGGACCTCCAAGCGAGGTAACGGTCGGCGAGATGATCCGGCCGTTTGACGAATCGGGCCGCCCCCCGGCCGTACGGCGCCCCGGCAGAGCTGTAGCTCCAGCGGTAGATCGCGATCTTGTTGGTGCGCTCGAACCCCGTCCGCCGCAGCATCGCGGGACGATTATTTGGGGTCGTTGGACGCAGAAGGCAGCCCCTGACGGGCAGCCAGCCGGTCCAATAGGCCAGTGAGTACCGCGCTTTCCGCCGCGGTGAGGTCCGCGGCGAATTCGGCGTCGGCGGACTGTGCCAGTTCTTCGCAGACGGCGAGTAGTTCCCGGCCGTGTTCGGTGAGTGTCAGCACCTGGCGTCGGCGGTCGGCCGGGTCTCTCACCCGTTCAATCGCACCAAGCTTCTGGAGGCGGTCGGCGAGTGCCACGACCAGGCTGGGCGCGACGCCCATCACCCCCGCGATCTCGAGTTGCGACGAGGCCCTCCCGGCGTCCAACACAACCATCAACCCGACGTGTTTGGGCTTGAGTTCATGGGCTTCGATGCGGGCCGCGAAGAGATCGGTCGCCATCGCCCCGAGCACGCCAAGGCGGAAAACGACGCTGGAGTTCACCTTGCCGAGAGCCACGGACAGCATGCTACAGTATGCGAATCATTCATGCATTGAATGATTTGACTCGTGACTGAAGGGCCCCGCCATGCTCAGCCCTGCCACCGTTCAGCTGCATCTCGCCGACCTCCAGGAAGGCATCGTCGAGCTCAGTGGCACGACTCCACCGGCCACGATCAGGCGATCCGTCAGCTTCCTGGCCAAGCTGGCCCGACTGTTGGATATCCCGGTCACCCTCTCGGCGGCGCCACGTCCCGGCGGCCCCGCAGTCATCCAGGAGGCGTCCATCCCCGCAGCGCCCGTCTTCGTCCGCAGCGGCCCGTGTGCCTGGGACGATGTGCCCACCCGCCAGGCCATCGCCGCCCAGTCCCGGAAGAGCCTCGTTCTCTGCGGCGTAACCAGCGAGATCGTCGTACTGCACACGGCACTGGACGCCATCACGGCGGGCTTTGAGGTCACTGTGCTCCTGGACGCCTGCGGTGGACTCTCGCCGCGCACCGAGCAAGCCGCCTTCCGTCAGATCGAGGCAGCCGGAGGTCGGATCACCGGTGTCGCCAGCTTCGCCTCCGACCTCGTGCGCGACTTCACCACACCGACGGGCCGCCAGGTGATCGAGGCCCTGCATGGTCTGATCCAGCCGTCCGCGGCCGACCCGGCACGTCAGCGACCAGCGCACACGACGGTCTGACAGGGTTCCTGGCGGACGTGATGATCTTCATGGGCTGCTGTGCCGACCAACCACCGAGTGCCGAACTGGTGCTCGCCTGGCAGGCGACCTGCTGATCATCCGCCAGCCGACCCCCGGCCGGCACGTCCTGACGGCAATCGCGGACCGGGTCGTTAGTGAGGGGTTACGTCGGCCCCCACGACACCGACCTGCACCGGCACCCTGCCGCGGGCCTCGCAGCACGTGGTGTCTGGCAGCACCCCCGGCAACCGTCGACGCAGCAGGCTGGCATGCCAGGTCCATGAAGATCGCGACAGCTCAGTTCACCTGCGTTCCTGCGGATATTTCGGCGAACGTGCAGCAGATGGCTTCTCTGGCCGACGAGGCCCGTGTTCAGGGAGCTGAGCTGGTGGTCTTCCCTGAGCTGGCGCTGACCGGGTACGAGCTCGAAGCGGTGCTTGCCCGTCGTGATCTTTGGGTTCAGGCGGACGATCCGCGCCTGGATGGGCTTCGGGCGTCTGGTGTGGCCAGCGTCGTCAATTGTGTTGCCCCCACCGACGGAGAGCGACCTGCCATCGAGACGTTGGTCTTCGGCGCCGCCGGTGAGCTGATTACCACGTATCGCAAACAACATTTGTTCGAGCACGAGCAGGGCGTGTTCCAGGCAGGACGGTGTGACGGGCGATTCGAGCTCGGAGGGCTTCGTTTCGCTCTGGCCACGTGCTTCGACAACCACTTCTCGGAACTGGTCTCCCGTAGCGTCGCCGATGGGTGTCAGGTCCATCTGGCCAGCTCCCTCTATGGCACGGGCGGCGGCGTGGAAGAGCTGGCGACGGTGTATCCGGGCATCGCCAAGGACTTCGATCTGTACGTCGTGATGGCCAACCATGTTGGCCCGGCCGGCGAGTGGACTGGCTGCGGCCGCTCCGCGCTGTGGGCCCCGGGCGGCGCCCTGCTCGCACAGGCCGATGCTGACACGCCCATGGTGGTCACCGCGGAGGTCGGGTAGGGCAGGCCCGGGCAGCAGCGGGCCCGGATCAGCAGCGGAGCTGGATCTGCAGCTGCCAGCGGAGGCGGTGCCCACAGACGTAGCCTGGGCGTGAGAAGGTGCGCGCACATGAACTGAGCTTCGTTCGGTCCCTTTTGAGGCACCGGGGGAGAGGGCGCCAGCTGCTGCTGGGGGAGGTTGCAGGGTTGCAGGGTGCGTCACCGCTCGGTCCCGGCGGACCCCCTCGAAGCCCGCCAGCCAGGTTGCCCGCCGGCGCAAAGGCTCACGCGGCGGCGGGCGGCCACCTGGCTTCGACTAGGAGCGGCACGAGAAGCGCAACACCGTTGAACACGCAGTCAACAGGCTCAAGCACTTCCGAGCCGTCGCCACCCGCTTCGACAAACGCAGTTACGTCTTCCTCGCCACCGCTAGCTACCCCTGCAGCCATCGTCATCTGGATTCGGCGCTGAGCGAGGCCCTCACAGAGCGATCGGCCGATAGGCCAGGGCCTGATCGACCACCTCATCAGCCGAGAGTTCCCGCTCTGGCGGCCAGAAGATCAAGTCACTGACATATCCAGTTGGACATGCCAGGGCTCTGTCGAGCATATCCAGCCGACTGTCCGCCTCCTCTTCGGAGGCGTAGTCGGCATCCATGATCCTCTGCACCAGCGCAACCGCCTCGGCCCGACTCATCTCCATTGCAGCCATCGGGTCACCCTAGCCAGACGCGTGATCGGCCGGACAGCTCCTGGTTGAGATGCTGGGGAATGTCGCCTGCGAAAAGAACGTGCCTTGCACTTCCGCGTCAGGGCACTGGAACACACGCTGCGGGGCGTGCGCGGCTCGGCTGTGCCCGGGCAGGGTCTCCCTTTCTCCCACCTCGGATTCTCCTACCGCGGAGTCAGCGGTCCTCCCAGCACATGAGGACGTCACGGCACGCCTTCGAGTGCTCCTCAGCGACGACCAGGACGAGATTGCCGGCATGATCGCTGTACTGAACAAGTACGTTGACTCCTGCATCGCCCAACCGCCTTGCAAGTGCGCCGAGTTGCCCAGGCGTCTCCTGGTCCAGCCGGGTCATGGCGACATCCCGGACGGTCGCCGGGCCGAGCTGGGCCTCGGTGGCAGCTTGGAGCGCGAGCGGGCCGTTGTCGACGAGGTAGTGCGCAAGGGCCAGGCCGTCATGGGTGAACACGCCGCCGCCTTCCAGGCTGACTCCGGCGCGGCCGAGGGATTGGCCCAGGTCGGCCAGTGCGCCCGGCCGGTCGGGCAGGTGGACCTCAAGGTCCTGCAGGTGGGCAGTCATGCGGTCACCACCGTGGTGGTCACTTCGACGGGTACCGAAAGCGAGTTGGCGATGTAGCACTCACGGTGAGCCTGTTCAGCCAGCTCCTGAACCATGGCCGCGTCGGTCCCGGCAGAGACCCTGACGGTGACGGCCAGGTGGATGACGCCAAGTCGGGTGGGCCTGGCCGTCAGGTCGAGGTGACTGGTTGCTTCGTCTTCGTAGGCCCGCACGTTGATGCCGGCGCGGGCGACGACGCCGAGGAAGGACAGCATCTGGCAGGAGGAGGCGGCCATGACGACGAGCTGCTCCGGGTTGAGCCGCTCAGGGTTGCCCCGGAAAGCCGGGTCCGCGCTCAAGGCCACTGGCGTGGGGAGGGGTGGTGCGATGGCGACGTGGTCACGGGAGTAGGAGCGGATGCCGGCGGCAGTGGAGCCGTCCCAGCGCAGGTGGGTGGCGTAGGTGTGCGAGCTCATGGTGGGACCGTAGGCTCGGGGTGTTTCGGTGGTCGCCGACATGTCACTGTCATACGGTTGCGGCCGGTGCAACATGCGGCCGGTGCAACATGGCGACTCGCCCATCACCGGCATCAGCACGCTCTCGCACCGCTCGCTCGTCGCCCGGGGAACCCCATTGTGAGTTCAGCAGCTGAGGGCGCCACCGCAGGGTTCCTGGTCTGGCGCTTGTCGATGAAGTGGCGGGTGGCCGTCGGCCGGGCGGTCGCGCCGCTGGGTCTGACCCATGCCCAGTACGCGCTGATGGCGTCGCTGTACGGCATGGGGCGCTCCGGACTGCGGCCCAGACAGCGTCAGCTCGCCGACACCACAGGACTTGAACCGCTGTACGTTTCCAAGCTCGCCCGCGCCCTGGAGGCCGAGGCCGCCGGACTCGTCACCCGCACCCGGGATCCGAACGACCCGCGTGCCATGCAGCTGACGCTCACCGAGCAGGGGCGCGACGTCACACGCCGCGCGATCAAGGTGGTTCAGGGACTGCTGGACCAGTTGCTGGAGCCGCTCGGCGGGCAGGACAGTCCGCGCACACGGCAGTTCACCCACGAACTGGCGACCCTGCTCGACACACCTCTTGATCCGCACACCGAGAACGACGAGGAGCAGTCATGACCACCACCGTACCCACAGTCAATGGCCGGGTCGTAGCCCTGGCGCACTATGCCGGGCGTGCCCTCGTGGAGCGCGTAATGGCCCAGCACGGCGCCACGTTCCACCAGAGTGTGGCCCTCCGGGCCGTCGTGGTCGCGGGCGAGTCCATCGGCAGGGACGAGCCCGTCGGCGACGTCATCGGCTCGCTGAAGATCGACGAGTCGGTCGTGCGCGGTGTAATCGAGGAGCTGACGGCCACAAAGCTGTTGGAAGAGGACCCGGCGGAGGTGTCCCGGTCCCGGTTGCGGCTCACGGACGCCGGACGGGAGCTGTGCGAGAGCACCGCCGCTGAGACCGCCGAGATCTCCGCCCGGCTGTACGCCGGTATTCCGGTCGAGGACCTGGCGATCGCGGGCCGTGTATTGACACTGGTCACGGAGCGGGCGAATGCCGAGTTGGCCGGTGCCTGAGGTTCTGTCTCGCCGATCACGATGGGAGCTTTGTGCTCCTTCGTCTCCCGGGCGATCTTCCTCGCCTCCCTCGCGTTGGGAGGGGATGTGGGGTCCTCGTCGCCCAACATTGTTGAGATGCTGCCGTGCGTTGGGGAGGATCTGCGGTCATGGAGTTCTTCTGCTACCACCGTGATCGGGCCGATTCCGGGGCGCTACGCGACCAACTGCTGGAGGAGCACTGGTCCTACATGGACCAGTACGCGAAGGAGATGATCGCGCGCGGCCCGACCTTCGCCGCCGACGGCGAAACGCCCACCGGAAGCGTGCACCTCGTCGACCTGCCGGATCCTGCGGCAGCTCGTGCGTTCGCCTTCGACGAGCCCAACTACCAGGCGGGCGTGTACCGGGACGTACTGCTGCGCCGGTGGCGCAACCTGCTGGGGCGCGCCATGTGGGATTTCTCCGGCGGCCGGAGCGACGGCAATCGGTACCTGGTGCTTGGTCTCGGCCCGGAGCAGGCCGCCGACGTTGCGGTGCCACCCAACCCGGACGAACTCATCGCGTTCGGACCGCTGCTGTCCGACGACGGCATGACGTGGCTGGGGACGGCAGCGTTGGTGTGGGCCCCGGACCCGGATGCGGCACGAGCTGTCCTGCCCCCGAGCCTGTACGCGGACATCGAGGTCCACGACTGGGAGTTCGGCGGGCGGCGGTGACGAAGTTCCCCGGGCGGATTGCCGTGCACTACCAGCGGGTGGACCCGGGTGGCGCGCTGTGGTTCGTCAGGTGTCGATGAGGGGGCGGGGGACGCCGCGGGCGAGTCCGGCGGCGTCGATGCTTGGATACTCGAAGCGCATTCTGTCGAAGCTGAAGTCCGCTGGCCTCCCCCGGTCTCCCTCGGCATGCAGCGGCGGGAAGACGCCGTAGCGGCCGGTGAGCGACCCGCTGACGCCGGGGATCGCCGGCTCGGCCGTGATCTCCCCGGTGAGGCTCCAGCCTTGGCCGTCCGTGCGCGAGGCGACCTTTGCCTGTACGGAGCCGCCGGTGGTCCCCAGCAGCAGGGGGAGGGCCAGCAGTAAGCTACGTCGCCTCGGCATTGGACCATTGGACCCGCTGACTCATGGTCCGCTCTCGCGCTTCGGCGCCGGGCTGCTGCCCGCACTAGCCGCACCGGACGGACCGATGGCGCATGCGACCTTAATCGGAGTATTGGGCGACGCCCGTGCTCAGACCGCTGCGACGATATTGATGCAGTTGAACGTCGTGTGCCCCACGCCGAGATCGTTGGCCAGGGTGACGGTCAGCCTGTACGACCCGACAGGAAATGGTCCGACCGAAGGGTTCAACAGTGGCCCGGGCTGGCCGGACAGCAGATCCGGTTCGGAAAAGTCGCTCGGGTCGCCGTTCTGATCACTGTCGAACACAGTGTCGTGACCGACATCGTCGGATCCGGGGCAGCCTTCGGGAATGCTCTGGATCAGCAGGCGGTCGATGAATGCGGGGAAGTCCTGACTGCTGTTGTTGAGCGCCTTCCATTGAACCCGGAACGATTCATTGTCATGGATGATGGATTTGTCCGCGGTGATGGGGTTTCCGCCGTTGGCGAAGATGATGTCTGCCATGTTTCGGCTCCTGTGACGCGGTGTTCATCTGCTGCCGTTCGGGCGATCCATCCCCCATTATCGCGGTGCGGGCGAAAACTCGCCAAACCGCAGCAGCAGCGAATCAATGGCGCTGGTGATCCTTCCCGCGGCTGTTCGGACTTGCCGTTCGGACAGGAAGTCACAGGCGGGCAGACCGCACCGCGCGAACCGCCATGAGACCGCTAGGCCCACCCCCATCCCGGCCGTCGGAGCTGAGGTGGCAAGGACGGATTGTTCCTGAGCGCCACGACGCCTCGACCGCCCTCGCCGCCTTCATCAGCCTTCGCCGCCCTCGACATCGTGCCTCCACCCGGAGGGCGCGCTCGGGCGCTCCGTCCCGGAGTGTGAAGCGCAGCAACGGCCGTATACCTAACTCAACAGCCTGAAAGAGTTCGACGAGCGAACCGGAAACGAGTTCTACGCCAATGGCTTTGAGCTGGCTGAGTTTGGCAAGCCTGAACCCGCCGCGGCCTACTCGGACGAGCAAGAGTTCCTCGACAGCTTCCTCTGCTTCGCCTACGCCAGCCATTCCTGTTCCGGCAACTCGGATGCGACTGGCGGCAGTGGCCTTCTTGGGACGGAGCCCAGTTCATGGAGCCCGACAGCCACGATGAAACCGGCCCGCGCCATGAGGAGTATCTCGCTTGGCTGGACGAGACCTTCGGCCTCACCCCTCCGGACAACCCCGGCGACCTGCTGGCCATCGCAGAGGCAGAGTTCGGCGCTCAGTTAGAGAGCTGGGTAGACCGCTTCTACCCGGAAGAGGAGTAACCTGCGGCGCTCGGCCGACAAACGCGGCGACGCAGACTGCGTCCTGAGACGCGGGAACCGGGCCTCAGTACCGCACCCACGGCTGAACTGTAGGGAGCGCCCCGGTGCTCCGCGGCATCGTCGACGAGCGGGCTCGACGGTGCACGGTGAATGACTGCCACCGGACCGACGACGGAGGCAACCGTGCGTCCGCCGCGTCCGTGGACGATGCCGTCAACTACAGCCGTCGCGGCACCGCCAGCAACGATCCCGCTAGCAAGGAACGTACCCGCCAGGAATACGACCGGGTGAAGTCCTCCATGCGGGCTTCCTCCTGACGTCTGTCGCCTGAGCGTCGAGCCCACCGCCATCCGGAGGCCAGCAGCTGGATCGGCAAGAGCCTGGTCACGGTCCGCCACCAGGGGCTGCCTGGTGAGCGTTGGGGAAGGGGGAGAGGTGGGCCGCCGAGGTTCATGGTTCCGACGAGCCGCTGCACAGTCAGGATGAGTACGGCGACTCACGCGAGCAGCGGCGTCCAACGGCGAGGATGAGGGTCTGCATTGTTCAGAAACCGGGGGACCGCTCATGCTCAGCCGCATCGCCGACACTCTGGTGCCCGTTTTCGGCCGTCTGTCGGTGACAGCCGACCCTGGCGCCGAGTTCGTGCCGGGCACCCTGATCGTCGCCAATCACACGTCGCTGGCGGATCCCGCGATCGTGCTCGCCGCCCTGCACCGCCTGGGCGCCGAGCCGATCATCATGGCGGCGGCGGGGCTGTGGCGCATTCCGCTGCTGGGCCGGAGCCTGAGCCGTGAAGGGCACATTCCCGTCCATCGTGGTGACCGGCGCGCCGTTGACGCATTGGAAGTCGCGGCAAGGGCACTGGAGCGGGGGCGGTTGGTCCTGATCTACGCGGAAGGTGGTCTGCCGCGGCGGCGGGATGCCGCCGAGGCGGCTCCGGCGGCGTTCCGCAGTGGTCTGTCCAGGCTGGCTGAGCGCACCGGCGCACCGGTGGTGCCCGTGGGACAGGCCGGTGCGCGGCGACTGGCTTCGGGCAACGCCGCCAAGCAGCTCGCCGGCCTGGCCACCGCGCCGGTGCGGCGGCCTTCGATGCATGTCCACGTGGGAGCGCCCGTGGAGCTGACCGGCGACCGCCTCGCGCGCACTGCCGTGGCGCGGACCGCGGTGACGGCCGCGTGGCGCACGGCGGCCTCCCAACTCGGGGAGCCCGCCGCCCTCGCCGCGTAGACGCCGGTGGGAAGGCACGAACACGGGAGGCCGCCGCGCTCAACCGCCAAGTGCAAACGCCAAGTGCAGCCGTCCGGCCAGCAGCGCACCGACGGACAGGGCCCCGGTGGGCAGGAACCGGTAGGTGGCGTTCATCCGGCCCAGCATCGCCGCCAGGGTCACGGTCTGGCGGGTGCTGACCGCGAGGACGTTGGCCAGACCGGACCGGAAGATGGTGAGCATCCAGCCGGCCGCGGCCGCCCACAGCAGTGGGCCTGGGGCCTTGAACGGAGTGAGCAGGGCTAAAGGTCCCGTCAACATGCCGACGAGCCGCAAGGTGCGGCCGTGCCCGAGGCGTCGGCTTCGGCTTCGGCCGGCAACGGGCGCGAGGAGCGCGCCACGGAAGCCGCCGATGCCGCCGGGCGACATCACCATCCCCAACGCGCCGACTGGTAGGCACAGTTGCTGCGTGCACAGCACCAAGAACGACGTCTGGCACAGCTGGAGGGCGAGGTTCGTCACGGCACCTTTGACGGCGAGCGCGCGCAGCACCCGGTGGCCGAGCACGAAGCGCAGCCCGGCGTTCGTCTCCCGCCACAGCCGGGGCCGGGCCTTGCGGTGCGGTGCGGGCTCGGCTCGTTGGCCCGAATCCGCGCGATCCACCACGCCGACCACAGAAAGCCCAGCGCGTCGACGACGATGGCCGCCGCCGGCCCGAGCAGCTGCACCATCAGTCCGCCGATGCCGCTGCCCGACATAAGCCATTAGGCAGGGCATTTCGGGCGCACTGTAGGAGCTCGGGCCTGCCGACGCCGGGTGTGATGCTCAAGATCCACACGCAATTGCAGGATTCCTGCCCGATGTCGGGCAGGAATTGTGGACGCTCCAAGGCTCCCGTCCTAGGGTGATCGCTCATGATCACCCCAGACGCAAGAGGGACTTTCACCCTGACAGTGGGAATCCTCACCCTCACTCCTGGACTGGATACCGCACTCATCCTGCGCATCGCGGCGCTCGGGCGCCGCCGTCGCGCCTGGGGCGTGGGCGTGGTTCTCGGGATCCAGGCGGAACCTTGGCCCGGGGCGCACTTACCTCGCTGGGGGTGACCGTGCCGCTGGGTCCCCACTTCGTATCGGACTGCGCCTTGATCGCCTTCGCGCACGCGATGCGAGACCGCCTGCAACGGTCCTCGGCGCGCCGCTACCTCGACCGCGTCACCGGCACGGTCATTGCCGCGTTCGGCATTCGGCTCGCGCTCGGCCGGTGAGTCGTCGGGCGACACCACCGCAAGGCCACCGACAGCTACCCAACGGGCGATCCGCGCATCACCCGGTGTGAAAGGACATGCATGAGCTCGCTCCCCACCAACGTCCAGGCCGTGGTCTTTGACTGCGACGGCCTGCTGGTCGACACCGAAACCTGCTGGACCGTTGCGGAAACGGCGATCTTCGCGGCACACGGCCATCCGTTTGGGCCAGAGCAGAAGGCCCTGGTCATCGGCCGTAGCGTGGAGGCCGCTGGTGAGGCCATGGCCCAATACCTGGGCTGTCCCGACGCCGGTGCCGAACTCGCCGCCGAACTGCTCACAAGAGTCCGCGAGGAGCTTTCCCGGGGAGCCGCAGTCCTCCCCGGGGCGGCGGAATTGGTGCGCGCCTGCCGGGCAGCCGTACCCATCGCCGTGGCCAGCAACAGCCCCCGGGAACTGTTGGATGTCGCGCTCTGGTCGGCCGGCCTCACCGACTGCTTCGCCCACTCCTTTGCCGCCGACGAAGTACGCTCGCCCAAGCCCGCACCAGAGCTCTACCTCACGGCATGCGAGACACTCGGTGCGGCCCCGAAGCATTCCGTCGCCTTCGAGGACTCGGTCACGGGCATTGCCTCGGCCCGTGCCGCCGGGCTCTACGTCGCGGTCGTACCGTCCCTGGCAGGAGCGGAACCGGACCACGACTGGCTGGGCGCCAGCCTGACCGACCCCGAACTACAGGACTGGGCCAGCGCACTGGGAGCTGGGGACTGCGGACTGGGGGCTGGGAACCGAGGGCTGGGAACCGAGGTATGACGCTGCCTGTTGCCCTCGATGGTGAGTGGGCCTCCGGACGGTGACTTGATACGTCGTCGAGGTGGGCGCAGCCTCCGCCTTCTCCCAGGCACTCTCTCTCGTGGAGATCCCACTGCTCAGTGCCCCAGCCTCCTCAGGGCTGTTTCCGGGTAGCGCTCGCCCGCCACGGCCTCTTCCGGTACGGCCTTGCGCAGCAGATCGAGGTCGGCGTCGGTCAGAGCCAGTGACACGGCAGCGGCGTTCTCCTCAAGGTAGCGCCGGCGCTTGGTGCCGGGGATGGGCACGATGTCCTCGCCCTGGGCGAGCAGCCAGGCCAGTCCGGCCTGGGCGGGCGAACAGCCGATCCGCTCGGCGACGTCCCGTACGGCCTGGACGAGTGCCAGGTTGCGCTGGATGTTCTCGTCGGCGAACCGAGGCCAGCGCCGGCGGTTGTCGTGCGGGCCGAGGTCGCCGCGGGAGGAGAGCGCACCGGTGAGCATGCCGCGCCCGAGGGGTGAGTAGGCCACGACGGCGATGCCCAGTTCCCGGCAGGTGGCGAGCAGTTCGCCCTCCACAACGCTGCGGGTGAAGAGGGAGTACTCCACCTGGACCGCGCTGACCGGGTGGACGGCGTGGGCTTTGCGGAGCGTCGCGGGGCTGACCTCGCTCAGTCCGATGTGACCTACCAGCCCGGCCTGCACCAGCTGGGACATGGCACCGACGGTCTCCTCGATGGGAGTGGCGGGGTCGCGACGATGGGCGTAGTAGAGGTCGATGTGATCGACACCCAGGCGGCGCAGCGAGGCGCGGCAGGCGTGGGGAACGTAGTCGGCCGAGGTGTCCACGTCGCCGACCCGGCCCGTGGCCGCGTCGTGACGGAGCCCGAATTTGGTCGCCACGACGACCCGGTCGCGCTTATGAGCGTGTCTGCGCAGCCAGCGACCGACCAACTGCTCGTTGCTGCCTCGCCCGTAGGCGTCAGCGGTGTCCAGGAGGGTGATGCCCATTTCCAGGGCACGATCCAGGGTGTGTTGGGATTCCTCTTCGTCCGGGACCCCGTAGGCGATGGACATGCCCATGCAGCCCAAGCCGATCGCGGACACCTCGGGGCCTTCATTGCCCAGCCTGCGGTACTTCAACGAACCTTACCTTCCTCGCCGTGGGCCGAGCGGCCCGAGCCTCTCGTATCGATTCTGTGGAGCCGAGCGAACCAACATGTGTGTGGCGTGGGTTGGGGCGTCCGCAGTGTCGCACGTTCCCCTGTGATGCTGGCTCTTCCCACCTCTCCAGGGACCCGGACCTTTCTGGTGACAGCTGATATCAGCCAGTGTCAAGGTCGGTCCTCTGCCAGTGTGCGTCGAGGAAGTTCGAATGCTCCTGCCTCCACCGACGGAACCACAGCGGGGACCTGGCCACGGCCATGGGGCACCCGCATGACCTCGTCCCGGACCTCGCCGAGTCGGCCCTGCCGGTGGTACAGGAGATCTACGGCAGCCTGCCGCAGACGCCCGGTGGCTCCTTCGCCCCGCCCCAGGAAGTGCCCCACGAAGCGACCGCGCTCGACCGCATCGCCGGCTACCTCGGCCGCATCGTGGGCTGTCCCCAGGCCACCGAGCCAGTCAGCCGGCGCTCATGAACTCATCGGTGGGGAATGGGAACACGAGTAGAGCTGTCGAACCAAGTGAGCGCCGGACACCTGCCACGCACCAGGAGTCTAGGCTGTGCAGGAACCGATCGACTATCGGACAGCACGATGGCGGCGCAGGCGAGGGTTCGTTGTTGCTGTTGCCTTCGTTGTGTGTCTCTGTCTCTGTCTCAGCGAAGAAAGTTGAGCATTCTCGTCAAGGTTTGACTGGTGTCAGGTGTGGCCGATGTCGTGGTCGATGCCTGTTCACGGCCGAGGGAGTCAGCTGCGGTGGGTCACTTCCGGCGGGGCACGGTGAAGTAGTTCTCCGCGGAGGAGTCCCACCTGCCTCCGAGGGTGAAGGTCAGGATGGTGCCGTACCGGGCCCGTGCGGCCGCCATGCTCATCGGGGTTTTCGGAACGATAGAGCAGCGCTGGTAGATCCCGGTCCCGGCTGGAGGGCACGGGGCGGGGTCCTCGACCTGGTTCGGGAGCGGGAGGTCCGGCCGGTCCCAGTCGATCCGGAGCCCCGGGGCTGTGAGCGTCCGGGGCGGGCATCAGGCTGCCGCCCGAGTTCCGGCCGCGCTTACGGTGATAGTCGAGTGCATAGGAAACGGTGCCGCCCGCGTGCGGCAGGTCCCGCCCCTTGCCGTCCTGCATTCCCCAGGTTGCGATGCCGGCCGCGCGGATCCTGGGCAAGACGTCGGTGATGTTTCCCTGGACGCCGAAGTAGCCGACGGCCTTCATGCCACACGTGAGGACATAGGGAGACCGGTTGTTCTCGAAGATCGAGCCGTTGCTAGGCCTGGCGCAGGAGTCGGTGAAACGTGTGAGTACGTGCTCCAGGCCCTCGACAGCGGTAAGACGCTCGATCAGGGTGCGTATCTTGTGCTCCTCCTCCGCCCTGCGGGACTCCGCCAAAGGCGACGTGGCCTGCGTCCGCAGCTTCTTCTCCGACGGCTCGCGGGAGCACGCTGCCGTCAGCCCCACCAGGGCGAACGCCAGCAACATTCCGCCCGCTTGGGCGCAACGCCTACGGACTCGGCGCCACCGGCCCGCTAGGGTCTCCTTCATTCCCCGCACCTCCGACCCCACCTTTCGCTGATGCGGGGCCGGGCGCATGAGTAGGCGTACTCAGATCCCGTGTCTGCCGTAGGCCGGGACGACGCAGCACGGGAGTTCGGTGGTGGTGCCGGGGCTCCGCGCTGCTCCGAGCCGGTTGGCGTGACGTCCGGCTCTGGCCGGGATCTCTAGTCGATCTCGTCGAGACGGTAGCGGCCCACTGCGCGGAAATTGACGCGCAGACAGCGGGAGCGGAGAGAATCTGAGGGCGCCTGACCTGGGGCATGCCACAGGCCCGGGTGCCTGGTCCGGGCTTGGCATTTCTGTGCAGGGATCGAGCGAGTCGGTTGTAGTGGTCCTTGGATGATCAGCCTTGTTGAGTGTGGCTATGGGGTTGTGGTGTTGGTGGGGTGGTTGAGCCAGTACAGGGCGGTGTCCATGTCTCGTGCGGTCCAGTTGCGGATCGGTGGTGGGGCAGCGGCCAGGAGTTGGTCGATCGCCTCGATATAGCGGCTGTAGCGGCCGGATGCGTGGCTGAGAGGGACGCCTAGGGTGTGCAGTGCGCTGTGGGCTCGTCGGTCGTAGATGGCCATGCGGTCCGGGGCGGCCGCCGTGAGGACGGCGGAGGCGAGGGCGTCGCCGGTGCGGAACCCCGGTAGCGAGGCGAGGGCTGCTCGGCCGGCCTTTGCCGCGGAGCTGCGGCTAAGGGAGGTGTCCCGGGCGGCGGCTGTGGCCGCGGCTGTTACGCGGCGTACGTCGGCGTCCGCGAGGGCCATGAGTTCGGCGGCCCATGGCGTGTCGGCCCTGAGTCGTTTCCACATCAGCAGTGCTCCGATGTCGGCTTTGCCGATGTCCCCGCTGGCACGTGCACGTTGAGTCACCTGCTGCAGAGTCTCGTCGTAGTGCGGGCTGACGGTGTCGGAATAGGTCTGGCGGGCGGCGGCGAGGTGCTGCCATTGCTCGGGGACCAAGGCGAACGGGCTGTCTGTCACGGATTGCTGCTCCATCTTGTCGGGAGGGTTCTTGTGGTGTGGGTGCTGGTCAGCGGCTGTCTGGTGGGGTTTTGCGTTTTGCCCTCGCGCGGTGTTGGAACTCGGCAACATCCACGACGGCGTCGGCCACAAGGTGCTCGGCCGGCAAGCAGGACGCATGAATTGAGGGGAGCTCGTAGGACGCTCCCGGACCGCGCAGATCAGCACAAGCACTCAGCACAAGCACTGAGACGGTACGCCCCCTGGAGCGGGCGTGAGCGCGGATTCACGGAACGCGGCCAAATGGCCGCCGGAGGTGACGGAGGCACCGGTGGTGACGGAGGTGCCGTTGCCGCCGGCCGGGGCGGCAACGGCTGCGTGACCCTCGCGTATTGAACTCGCTGGGGCCCAGCTGCTGTTCACCGGCGGGGGTTTCAGCGAGTGGGGCCGGCATTCGTCCGCTCGTCCGTAGCGTTTGAGGCCGGTGGAGGTGTCCTGGCGCGTGGGTTACTGGTAGCTGTGGCGGGGCGTCCGGTTCGGGAGGGGAACAGTTGTATGTCGGTGAGGCGAAGGTGAACGGCTGGTCTGGTCGCGGCGGTTGCCGTCACGGCCACTGCTGCGGGGTCCGCCGCGGTCCCGGACCGCGTGGGGATGTCTGCTGCGGACAAGCGAAGAGTGGCAGCGGCCACGGAGACGGGGGAACGGTCCGCAGGCAGCAACCGCCGTCCGCTGGTGATCGCCCACCGGGCCGGCACTGCGGACTTCCTGGAGAACACCGTGCGGGCAGAAGGGGAGCGGCCGGCCGGCACGTCTCGCTCCACCTGCAACAGCGTCTGTCGTCCCCTTGGTTGCGGTCTGGCGGCGGGTCATCGTAGAGGGCCGCTCCAGACGGCGCTTTCGTTGTGCGGGACGGTCAGCCATGTGCGGTTGTCTGCGGCCTGGGCGAAGTCCACGCCCACCTTGAGGTGGTTGGCCGAGTCCGAGGGCAGGGCGAAGCGCTGGGTGATGACTTTCTCCATGCCGGGCAGCAGCAGGGTTCGGCCCAGTCCGCTGGAATGGTCGTCGCCCTCGAAGAGGGGGTCGGCCGTGTGTCCGTGGGCATCGTTCGCCCCGATGCTGTAGAGCTCCCCGGTATCCAGCATGCCGGTGGATCCATTGCGGATCGTGATCTGCACGGACACGATGCGCTTGCCCCGCGTGTTGCTGTCCTGCCGCCGCTGTTCTTCCTTGCCGGGGGTGTACGGCTTGGAGGACGAAGCGGTGACCTGCAGTCCGTCCTCAAAGCACCGCGTGGTGTCATAACGGAGTTGCTGGCCGCCACCGGCCGTCGGGGCGGCACACGAGACCTGTTGGAGAGCGTTGGTGGTGACCATCGCGCCGTTGAGGAACCACGCGGTGGCCATGGCGCCGAGGACCGCGCCGGTCACGGCCGTGCCGCGGTTGCCGGTGCCGGCCCGCTGTGCCCGCCGGGCACCGAGGACGCCCAGGACCGTTGCGGTCGCGGTCAGAGCCCCCGCCGCCCAGAACAGGGCCGGGAGGACCGGCCCGGCGATGAGGCCGATGATGCCAAGAGCCGTGAGGACGAGAGCTGCGATGCCAAGACCATTGCGGGGCGGCCGTGCGCGGGGTGTGGGCGCCGAAGATGGCTCCGACACGGTCGAGGCTCCGCGAACGGAGGGGCCGGAGACCTCAGAGGCGGACCCGGGAGGCCTGTGCCCACCACGCGATTCCCCTTGCTGAATGTGGTCGTCTGTCATCTCAACTCCGTTCGTAAGGCGACCTGTTCGGTGCAGGCGTGTTCCACGCTCACCTCACCAGCCGTCTCACCAGCCGTCTCACCAGGCGCCCACGGCCCGACGGGATGGCGCGGGCCGCTGTTGTTGTTGCGCACGCCAAGGAGGCGGCCCCGGCCCGCGCGCAACGGTGCCGACCGGGAGGGCAACCCCCCAGTTCCGCTTTCCGCGGGGAGGCCGGGGAGGTCCCCTGCGTGGCCCCGGCCCTCCCTTTCCCAGGCCGAGGCCACTTCGTCGTTGTATGGACTGCCGGTGGAGGCGTGGGGGACTAGATCACACGCTTGAACCAGGTGATCGGGCTGGTGGTGTCGTGGGCTTGGACGTAGACACGGGCCGGGACGGCGACCATCCTCTGCTCGGTGTCATTGTTCTGCCGGTAGACGATATAGCCGGTGTAATACCCGCCGTTGCCCCGGGGCTCCAGCCAGCCCTTCTTCTTCCCGTCGGGCACAGTCATCTCGACGTCGGTTTCCAGGGTGCTTTGCAGCTTCTTGGTGGAGGTGGACGAGTAGCTGTAGGTGAAACTCGCCTCCCCCGGAAGCTCGCTCTTTCCGTCGCTGATTTTCGGTGTGATCTTCCCGCCTATTGACCAGCCTTCGGTCTCGCTCTTCTCGTCGGCCACCGAGCTGGAGATCTTGTAGGTCAGCTTCCCACCGCCGGCCAGGCCGTCTCCGGCGGAGCCTCGGAGGGGATACTTGTCGGTGAGCTTGCCGACGAAGGCGCAGGGCGGCTTCTGGCCGACGCGCGCAGGGTCGTGGTTCGGCCGGTTGCAGAGCTGGTCGAGATTTTCCTGGGTCCACTCGTCCTTGTAGCCGGCTTTGCCGGTGAAGACGGGGGCGGTGTAGTCGGGCGATTCGTTGAGTCCCGAGATGGGCTCGTAGAGCCTCTTGGCGCTTTCGCGGGCAGGCTCCTTGGTGTTGGGGTCCTCGGCGAACGCCTTGGCCGCGGCCTGGGCATCCTTGATGGCCTGATCGGGGCTGTAGTTGACCTGTCCTCCCTGTACGTCCGAGAGGTTGACCTGCTTGTCGTCGAGGCCGGTGGGCAGGCCCATTACGCTCTCGGAATCCTGGAGCGGCGACCACTTGGTCAGGTCTGCCATGACCTGGTCATCGGATTCATAGATGGTGTCGGGAACGGTGGACGAGCCATCGGCGAAGGCCGGCGCCTGCGAACTGAGTACCGACGCACCGGCGAGAAGAGTGGTGGCGACGGCGATTGTCACGCGGCTACTTCTGCGCTGACGTCGTACGGCAGGTGTGGATGCGGACATGCGAATTCCCTTCGACCGGCACGCGCACCTACCCCACTCGTTAAGGTGCGCATGACGGAACTGTGCTGGAGAAGAACGAGGAAACAACGCTGCATCACGCAGGACGCGTCTACCAAAGCGTCCGGGAATTCTGGGTGTGAAGTTCCGGCGTCTTCGGTCTTGGAGCCTTGTAGGGCTCGTTCGACCACAGAGATGGCATTCCTTGGCGTCCGGTTGCCCCGAACTGATCGGTAGCTTCCGACGGTGTTCCCGTACGCCGGCCAGAGGGCGGAGAAGGTGAAAGGAAACGCTCAGTAAGGGTGCGGTGGCGGGGCGCGACCTGGAATTCGAGATCGAGGACGAGAACGAGAGACTGTCCGGTCAGGACGGGGAGTTGACCGCCTGGTCCGGCAGTCGAATGCCCCTCATGGTGGTGTCGAAGACGGGCCGGTAGCGGGTCCACTGTGCCTCTGGTGCGGAGAGGTAGACCGTGTACTGGGTGCCGTCCGTCCCGGAGAAGGCCATTTCGACGGCCCGGAATCCGCGCTGCGTGCCGTCGAAGGTGAACTCCCAGTAGCCGGCCCGGAGTCCACGGAAGGTGGTGCGGCTCATGCGGACCCGTTCGTAGCCGGGGTTGTCCCGGCGGGTCTGGGCCTCTTCGGTCTCCTCCCAGTGCCGCAGCGGGTCCGACCCTGCGAACCTCACGACGTCGACCCGCAGGCCCACCAGCCTGGTCGGGTCGATGTAGCGGATCTCCCCGTCGGGTGTGTCGTTGCGTTTCCAGCCGTCCTGCACGGGGAGCGAGAAGCCCTGTGCCACTGCGAGGTACTGGATCGACCCGACCAACTCCCCGGTCCGCGTCAGAGAGGGCGTCCCCGACACCACGGCGATGCCGAAGTCGGTGAGGACGATCCGGCCGTCATGCGCCAGCAGGACGTTGGCGGGCTTGACGTCGCGATGCAGCACTCCGGCGTCGTGCGCGGCGCGCAGGGCACCGGCCATCGAACTGCCGATCCGGGCCGCCTCCTGCGGCGGCAGCGCACCCTGCCGCTTGAGCAGATCGCTCAGCGTGACGGAGGGGACGTACTCCATGACGATGCACGGCAGGCCCTCGTCGTCGACGACGTCGTGCACCACGATCACATGGGGATGGGTGATCCGGGCGGCACTGCGCGCCTCGCGACGGGTCCGCTCGTGCAGGGTGCGCACCTCGTCGTCGTGCAGATGCGGCGGTACGTGGAGCTTCTTCACGGCGACCTGGCGCCCGAGCACCTCGTCCTCGGCCCGCCAGACCGTGCCCATGCCGCCCCGGCCCAGCCGTTCGATCAGCCGGTACCGCCGGGCTATGAGCCGCCCCGATTCGGACACCGTCGGACCCCCTTCTCGGCTACTCGGCTTTTGGGCCATGTCACGGCAACAGATCGTCACCCTAATACGGCGACGTCCGTTGCCATGACACGGGAGTGAGCCGGCGCTTCTCACGCGTAGTTTGCGCAAAATCCTCGGTCAGGCTCAGCTTCCCGGGCCGTGACAGCTCTGGTGGGTGATCGAGGCGCGGCTGATACACATCCTTGCGACGGCTGCAACACAGGGCTGGCTGACTTGCCGAGCAGGGGCACTTTCCAGGGCCGGCCACGTCCGATTTCGACGGAACGCCGCGCGGGCGTAGCAGCCTTGGGAGGCTGTGCGTGCGTCGCCGCCTTGGGACGCCGAGGGGGTACGTAGCCGCCTTGCCGGGCGGGGCCGTTGTGCCCGTGCCTGAAGGCGTTGGGGCGCCGTTGAAGGGCGCGCTTTACCGAGGTCGAGCGATCTCCCCGGACCCGTCATCGGGCCGTACCGTCCGGCACTGTGGCCGGCGGGTGCGTGGCTGGTGTCGTCGGGGTGTCCGGGGAGGCCGGGGTGGTGGGGAGTCGGTGGGCGGCGGCGCATGAGGTTGCCAGGACGCAGGCGAGGACGGCGTAGACCGCCTGGTAGCCGCCGCTCGTATCGGCGAGGTGTCCGGTCACCCAGGGGCCGGCGAAGCCGGCGAGGTTGCTGAGTGCGTTGGTTGCGGCGATGGCGGTGGCGGAGTGGCGGCCGGCCAGTGAGCTGGTGCAGCGGCTCCAGAGGGCGGGCACGGCGGCCAGGTTCGCCGCGACGGTCACGGTCAGCGCGGCCAGGGTGACCAGGGGCAGGTCGGACAGTGCCGCTGCGGTGGCGGCGAGCGCGGCGACGGCGACGGGCACGGTGACCAGCGAGGCCCGCTCTCCTGTGTGGTCGCTGTGGCGGCTCCAGAGGAGCATCGTCGGGGCCGCGACGAGGTAGGGGAGGGCGGCGAGCGCGCAGACACTGGCGGCATTGACGCCGGGAAAGAGGGCGGTGAGGGCCTGCGGCAGGAAGAATTGCAGCGAGTACGCCGCGAAGCACACGCCCGCCTGCACCAGCGCGAAGCGTACGACGCGTCCCAACACGGTGCGGCCGGTGACGGTCGGCGGTGTGTCCTTGGCCAACTCTCCTTCCAGCGCGGTTCGTTGGGTGGCGGTCAGCCAGGCAGCCCGGCGTGGAGAGTCCGGCAGCAGGTGCAGTGCGGCCGTACCCAGGACGATGGCAGGCGCGGCCTCGATCAGAAACATCGACCGCCAACCACTGAGACCGAAGAAGCCCGCATGCTCGACCAGCAGACCGGAGGTGGGCAGACCGGCTGCGGTCGCCACGGGAATGGCCAGCAAAAACGCCGCCAGCGCACGGGTGCGCTGCTGGGCGGGGAACCAGGTGGTCAGATAGGCGACGACACCGGGGAAGAACCCCGCCTCGGCGAGCCCGAGGAGAAAGCGCGCCAGGTACAGGCCGCGGGCGTCGGTAACGAAGGCGGTGGCGGCCGAGCACAACCCCCAGGCAGTCACCACGCCCGCCAGCCAGCGCCGGGCACCGAACCGTTTCAAGCCCGCGGCAGCCGGCACCTGGAAGAGCACATAGCCCACGAAGAACATACCGGCGGCGGTTCCGTAGTCCGTCGCGCTCAGATGCAACTCGGCATTCATGGCCAACGCGGCCACGCCGATGTTGGCGCGGTCAAGGAAGTTGACCACATACAGCACGAACAGCAGAGGCAACAACCTCCGCGCCACCGCACGCACCGCGCCCTGGCCGGCCGCCCCATCCTTCCCGTCCCGCGCCGCCCCGCTCGCGCCCGCCTCTGCTACTGCCATCGCTCGCCGCCTCCGCCTCTCGGGCCACCTGGTGCCGTCTGCCGTCTGCTGTCGCTGAATTAACAACGACTCAGGCGGCCTCAGGTGTGCGGTACGGGCTCCCGTCGGCGATGGCGCTCTGTGGGTGCCCGGGCCCCTGGCCACTGCTGGTGCCAGCGGGTACTCCTCCCAATTCCCCAACCCCGCCCCACGCCGGCCCGTCGGAAACCGGGTGCGGACGGTCGGTGCGGTGGTGTGTGATCGGGCGTATGGCGATTCTGTTGGGCAAGCCGGGAGTCGACGGGCTGAGCGAGGCTGTGGGCGTGCTGCGGGAGTGGCAGTACGACCGGGCGCCGATGCAGCTGCATCCGGGGGACGTGGGCTGGTTCTGGCGGTCAGGTGGGGAAGCGACTGCCGCGGCGGTCAGGACATGGAGCCGGGGCGGACAGCTTCTCGCCGTCGGGCTGCTGGACGGTCCCAGGCTGTTGCGGCTGACGATCGCGCCAGACGTTCACCGGGACGAGGAGCTGGCGCGGCAGTTGGTGGAAGACGTGACCGAGCCGGAGCGAGGCGTGCTGCCCGAGGGGAAGGTGAACGTCGAGGCGCCGATGGGCGCACTGGTCCAAGAACTGCTGACCGAGAACGGCTGGCACGCCGACGAGCCATGGACGCCACTGCGCCGTGACCTCACGGAGCCGGTGAGGGACCCAGGCGTACGGATCGAGGTGGTCGGGCCGGAGAAGGCGCACGTGGTCGTCGCCGTACATCGGGCGGCGTTCGACGGGTCGAGGTTCACGGACGAGCGCTGGCACGCGATGGCGGCCGGATTGCCTTACGCCGACGCCCGGTCTCTGATCGCGTACGACGACCAGGGCCACGCGGTGGCGACGGTGACGGTGTGGTCGGCCGGTCCGGGGAGGCCCGGGTTGCTCGAACCGATGGGCGTGCACCGGGACCATCGCCGTCGCGGCTACGGCGAGGCGATCACCGTCGCCGCGGCCGCCACACTCCGGGAGCTGGGTTCGTCGAGCGCGATCGTCTGCACCCCGAGCTCCAATGTCGGTGCCGTCGCCGCGTACAAGGCGGCCGGTTTCCAGCAGTGCGCCGAGACCCGGGACCGATACCGGGATGCCTAGTGCCTTGTCTCCTCGATCACGGGCGGAGCCGGACGAGGAGTGCGGCGTGCGGCAGCGGTGACGGTGCCGAGGAAGATGTCTCCGGACGTGGTGGTGTCGCCCTTCCTTCAGATGGCCTCGCGGATGGCCCGCTCGAAGCCCTCGACGTGACTGCGGGCGAGCTGCGCCGCCTTCTCCGGGTCACCCGCGACGATCGCCTCGATCAACGGCCCGTGCTCTTCGACATGGCCGGCCATGTCTGACATGCGCTCGACGAACAGGCACCAGATACGGGTGGCCAGGTTGTCGTGGCGGACGAGGGTGTCCTCCAGATACGGGTTGTGTGTGGCGGCGTAGATGGCGCGGTGGACCTGAAGGTCCAGGCGCATGAGTTCGTCCGCGTCGTGGCGACGGGAATCCACGCTCGCCAGCTCCCGCCGTACGGCCGTCAGGGTCGTGCGGTCCGCAGCTGTGGCGCGCCGCGCGGCCTGGGCTGCGGCCAGTGGCTCCAGCTCCAGGCGCACCTCGGAGATGTGGGCCAGGTCGGTGATGTTGACATCGGTGGCGAAGGTGCCGCGCCGGGGGTAGGTCGTGATCAGCCGCTCGTACTGGAGCCGTTTGAGCGCCTCGCGCACCGGTGTCCGCCCGACGCCCAGGGAGTGTGCCAGTTGGTCCTCGTTGATCGGCGCGCCCGGGCGGATCTCGAGCATGACGAGCCGGTCGCGGATGGCGCGGTAGGCGCGCTCGGCGAGGGAGAGCTCCTCGCCCCTGGGCTCGGTCGCCACGTGCTGCATGAGGCCCCCTTGACGTGTTCGGCAAGCTCCCATACCTTAACGCACAGGCTGATATATCAGTTGCTCATTAGTTGGCTCCCAGAATGGTGTGCAGATGGCAACGAACCCGTCGATCGCCACGGTCGCCTCGCCCCTCACCCTCCCGCTGAGCACGATCGACCCGGAGATCGCCACCGCGGTGGACGCCGAGCTCCACCGGCAGCAGTCGACCCTCGAGATGATCGCCTCGGAGAACTTCGCCCCGGCCGCCGTCATGGAGGCCCAGGGCTCGGTCCTGACCAACAAGTACGCCGAGGGCTACCCGGGCCGCCGCTACTACGGCGGCTGCGAGCACGTCGACGTCATCGAGAAGCTGGCCGTCGACCGGGTGAAGGAACTGTTCGGCGCCGAGGCCGCGAACGTGCAGCCGCACTCGGGCGCCCAGGCCAACGCGGCCGCGATGTTCGCGCTGCTCAAGCCCGGTGACACGATCCTCGGCCTCGACCTGGCGCACGGCGGTCACCTGACCCACGGCATGCGCCTCAACTACTCCGGCAAGCTGTACAACGTCGTGCCGTACCACGTGCGCGGGTCCGACATGCGCATCGACATGGACGAGGTCGAGCAGCTCGCCCTCGCGCACCGGCCCAAGATGATCGTCGCCGGTTGGTCGGCCTACCCCCGCCGCCTGGACTTCGCCGCGTTCCGGCGGATCGCCGACGCGGTGGGCGCGTACCTGATGGTGGACATGGCGCACTTCGCCGGCCTGGTGGCCGCGGGTCTCCACCCGAACCCGGTGCCGTACGCCGATGTCGTGACCACCACGACGCACAAGACCCTCGGCGGCCCGCGCGGTGGTGTGATCCTCAGCCGCGCCGACCTCGCCAAGAAGATCAACTCCGCGGTCTTCCCGGGCCAGCAGGGCGGTCCGCTGGAGCACGTCATCGCGGCAAAAGCGGTGGCCTTCAAGGTGGCGGCGAGCGGGGCGTTCAAGGAGCGCCAGCAGCGCACCCTCGACGGCGCCCGGATCCTGGCCGGACGGCTGCTGGCCGACGATGTGGCCGAGGCCGGGATCACCGTGCTGACCGGTGGCACCGAGGTCCACCTGGTCCTCGTCGACCTGCGGAACTCCGTTCTCGACGGGCAGCAGGCCGAGGACCGGCTGCACCGCATCGGCATCACCGTCAACCGCAACGCGGTGCCCTTCGACCCGCGCCCGCCGATGGTCTCCTCCGGGCTGCGGATCGGAACCCCCGCGCTGGCCACCCGGGGCTTCGGAGCCGCGGAGTTCCGCGAGGTCGCCGACATCATCGCGCTCGCCCTCAAGGAGGAACGCACCGACGAGCACACCGATGAGCTGCGCGGCCGCGTCACCACGCTCGCCGGGAAGTTCCCCCTCTACGCCGACCGGAACGGATTCGCCGGATGACCACCACACCCCTCCCGGAGCACCCCGACTGGCTCTGGCGCAACCCCGAGCCGCGCTCCTCGTACGACGTCATCATCGTCGGCGCCGGCGGTCACGGCCTGGCCACCGCCTACTACCTCGCCAAGCACCACGGCATCACCAAGGTCGCCGTCCTGGAGAAGGGCTGGCTGGCCGGCGGCAACATGGCGCGCAACACCACGATCATCCGCTCCAACTACCTGTGGGACGCGAGCGCCGCGATCTACGAGCGTGCGCTCCAGCTGTGGGAGCAACTGCCGGCGGAGCTGGACTACGACTTCCTGTTCAGCCAGCGCGGCGTGCTCAACCTCGCGCACACCCTGCAGGACGTCCGCGAAGGCGTACGCCGGGTCAACGCCAACCGCCTCAACGGCGTCGACGCCGAATGGCTCGCACCGGACGAGGTCGCCGAGGTCTGCCCGATCCTCAACGTCTCGGCCGACACCCGGTATCCGGTCCTCGGCGGCACCTATCAACCGCGGGCCGGCATCGCCAAGCACGACCACGTCGCCTGGGCGCTCGCCCGCCGGGCCGACGACATGGGAGTCGACCTGATCCAGGGGTGCGAGGTCACCGGCTTCCTCAAGGACGGTGACCGGGTCGTCGGCGTCGAGACCAGCCGCGGCCGCATCCGCGCCGGCCGGGTGGGCCTCGCGGCCGCCGGGCACAGCAGCGTGCTGGCCGAGCGGGCGGGCTTCCGGCTGCCGGTGCAGTCCCACCCCCTCCAGGCGCTGGTCTCCGAACTGCACGAGCCGGTGCACCCCACCGTGGTGATGTCCAACCATGTGCACGTCTACGTCTCGCAGGCGCACAAGGGCGAACTGGTGATGGGCGCGGGCGTCGACGCGTACAACGGATACGGCCAGCGCGGCTCCTTCCATGTGATCGAGCAGCAGATGGCGGCCGCTGTCGAGCTCTTCCCGGTCTTCGCCCGCGCTCACGTGCTGCGCACCTGGGGCGGCATCGTCGACGTCACGCCCGACGCGTCCCCCATCATCGGCACCACCCCGATCGAGAACCTCTACGTCAACTGCGGCTGGGGCACCGGCGGTTTCAAGGCCACCCCGGCCGCCGGACTGACCTTCGCCCACACCATCGCCACCGGCGAACCCCATCCGCTCAACGCCCCCTTCGCCCTCGAACGCTTCACCACGGGCGCACTGGTCGACGAACACGGCGCCGCAGCCGTGGCCCACTGAAACGCCCGCTGAGAGAAGGACACCGTGCTGCTGATCAGCTGCCCCTGGTGCGGTCCGCGTGACGAGACCGAGTACCACTACGGCGGACAGGCCCATGTCCCCTACCCCGAGACCCCCGCGGACCTCACCGACGAGCAGTGGGCCGAGTACGTCTTCTACCGCGACAACCCCAAGGGCCACTTCGCCGAGCGGTGGATGCACAGCCTCGGCTGCCGCCGTTGGTTCAACGTCCTGCGGGACACCGTCAGTTACGACGTTCTCGCCGTCTACCGGCTCGACGAACCCCGCCCCGAACTGCCCCAGGCCGGAGGGAACCGATGACCGACCAGCACTTCCGGCTCCGGCAAGGCGGCCGGGTCGACCGTCGCACCGTGCTGCGGTTCACCGTCGACGGGCGTGAGCTGACCGGCCACCCCGGAGACACCGTCGCCTCCGCGATGCTGGCCAACGGCATCATCGAGGTCGCGCCGTCCCTCTACCGCGGCCGCCCGCGCGGCATCGTCGCCGCCGGAGTCGAGGAGCCCAACGCCCTGCTGCAGCTTGGTGGTTCATGCTCGGAGGGCATGCTCCCGGCGACGGCAGTGGAGCTGTACGACGGCCTGTCCGCCACCACCCTGTCCGGGATGGGCCGGCTCGACCCGGCCCCCGACCCCGCCGTCTACGACAAGAAGTACCTCCACACCGACGTCCTGGTCGTCGGCGCCGGACCGACCGGGCTCGCGGCCGCCGCCGCTGCCGCCGACTCCGGCGCCCGGGTGATCCTCGTCGACGACCAGCCCGAGCCCGGCGGTGCGCTGCTCTCCGCAGGCACCGAGACGATCGGCGCGCAGACCGCCCTCGCATGGGTCGCCGACATCCGCGCGGCGCTCGACGCCGCTCCCGAGGTCACCGTCCTGCCGCGCACCACGGCGTTCGGTTCGTACGACGACAACTACGTGCTGGCCCTGCAGACGCGCACCGACCACCTCGGAGCGGCGGCGGCTCCTGAGGGCGTCTCCCGCCAGCGGTTGTGGCACCTCCGCGCCCGCCAGGTGGTCCTGGCGACCGGCGCGCACGAGCGCCCGCTGGTCTTCGCCGGCAACGACCGGCCCGGAGTGGTGCTCGCCGCAGCCGTGCGCTCGTACCTCAACCGGTACGGCGTGGCTCCGGGCTCGCGGGCCGTGGTGAGCACGACCAACGACAGCGCCTACGACACGGTCGCCGATCTCCACGCCGTCGGGATCGACATCGCCGCCGTCGTCGACGCGCGTCCGGAGCTGTCCCACCGGGCCGCCGAGGTCGCCGCGGCGACGGGCGTACGGGTGCTGACCGGCAGCGCGGTGGTCGACACCGCGGGCGGGGGCCGGCTCTCCGGCGTCACCGTCCAGTCGCTCGACGCAGACGGCCAACTCACCGGCTCTCCACAGGCGTTCGACTGCGATCTGCTCGCCGTCTCGGGCGGCTGGAGCCCGGTCGTGCACCTGCACAGTCAGCGCCAGGGCCGGTTGCGCTGGGACGAGGACCTGGTCGCCTTCGTGCCCGACGGGAACGTAAGGGATCAGCAGGTGGTCGGTGCGGCGCGCGGGACGTACGACCTCGACGGCTGTCTGGCCGAGGGGGCGCGGGCCGGTGCGCAGGCCGCGACGGACGCCGGGTTCCCGGTCGCCGTTCCGTCGCCCGGCGATGCCCGGTCCGTGGGCCGGACGCGTGCCCTGTGGCTGGTCCCCGCCCCCGAAGGCGAGCCCGGTGCCTGGGACACCCACTTCGTCGATCTGCAGCGCGACGTCACCGTCGCCGATGTCTGGCGGTCCACCGGAGCAGGCATGCGCAGCGTCGAGCACGTCAAGCGCTACACCTCGCTCGGCACGGCCAACGACCAGGGCAAGACGTCCGGCGTCAATGCGATAGGGGTGATCGCCGAGGCCCTCGGCGCGGGCGCGTCACCCGGGGAGATCGGCACCACGGCCTACCGCGCGCCCTACACGCCGGTGGCCTTCGCCGCCCTCGCCGGGCGGGAGCGCGGCGAGCTGTTCGACCCGGAGCGGACCACGTCCTTGCACAGCTGGCACCTCGCGCACGGAGCGGAGTTCGAGGACGTGGGGCAGTGGAAGCGCCCCCGGTACTACCCCCTGCCCGGTGAGGACATGGACACGGCCGTGGCCCGCGAGTGCCGCGCGGCCCGTGGGGGAGTGGCGTTCATGGACGCCTCCACCCTCGGCAAGATCGAGATCCGGGGCGCGGACGCCGGCGAGTTCCTCAACCGCGTCTACACCAACGCCTTCAAGAAGCTCAAGCCCGGCATGGCCCGCTACGGCGTCATGTGCAAGCCGGACGGCATGATCTTCGACGACGGTGTCACGCTGCGCCTCGACGACAACCGCTACTTCATGACCACCACGACCGGCGGCGCCGCGGGGGTCCTGGACTGGCTGGAGGAGTGGCTGCAGACCGAGTGGCCCGGACTCGACGTCCACTGCACGTCGGTGACCGAGCAGTGGACGACGATCGCCGTCGTCGGCCCCCGCTCCCGCGAGGTCGTCGCCCAACTCGCGCCCGACGTCGACCTGTCCGCCGAAGCCTTCCCGTTCATGGCCTTCCGCGAGACCACCCTGGCCTCCGGTGTCCCGGCCCGCATCTGCCGGATCTCCTTCTCCGGCGAGCTTGCCTACGAGATCAACGTCTCCGCGTGGTACGGCCTGGCGGTCTGGGAGGAGGTGGACGCGATCGGCCGCCCGTACGACATCACGCCGTACGGCACCGAGACCATGCACGTCCTGCGGGCCGAGAAGGGCTACATCATCGTCGGCCAAGACACCGACGGCACCGTCACCCCGCAGGACGCGGGCATGTCCTGGGTGGTATCCCAGCAGAAGGACTTCATCGGCAAGCGGTCCTACTCCCGCGCCGACACCTCCCGCACCGACCGCAAGCAACTCGTCGGACTGCTACCGAGTGATCGCCGGACCCGGCTGCCCGAGGGCACCCAGCTCGTCGCGCCGGACGTGCCCCTCACCCCCGAAGCCGGGCCGGTGCCGATGCTCGGCCACGTCACCTCCAGTTACCACAGCGAGGCGCTGGGCCGCCCGTTCGCCCTCGCCCTGGTCGCCGCCGGCCGGGACCGCGTCGGCGACACACTCTTCGCCCCCGTCGGCGACGACCTGGTACCCGTCCAGGTCACCGAACCCGTCCTCTACGACCCCGAAGGGACCAAGCGAGATGGCTGAGCCGACGTTCGACCAAGGCGCAGGCGCAGGCGCAGGTCCAGCCGCACTGCGCAGAAGCCCCCTGGCACATCTGGAGGAGCTGATCCGCGCCGCCACCGTCACCGGCGCCCGCGGTGTCACGCTGACCGAGTGGCCGTTCCTCACCATGGTGAACCTGCGCGTCGCCCCCGCTTCCGAAGCGGCCGCCCGCATCGAGAAGACCCTGGGGGCACCCCTCCCGCGGCAGTGCGGCCACACGTCCGCAGCCGGCCCCCACACGGTCTGCTGGCTCGGCCCCGACGAGTGGCTCGTACTCTCCCAGGCCGAATCGACCGCTGTGACCGCCGAGTTGCGCGAGGCTCTCGCCGAAGCCCCGGGCTCGGTCGTGGACGTCTCCGCCAACCGCACCACGCTGGAGCTGAGCGGCCCGAGCGCCCGGCAGGTGCTGGAGAAGGGCTGCCCGCTGGACCTGCACCCCCGGTCCTTCGCACCCGGCCGGGCCGTGTCGACCACGGTGGGCCCCGTCGCGGTCCTGCTCTGGCAGGTCGATGACAGGCCCACGTACCGGCTGTTCCCGCGCTCCTCGTTCGCCGACTACCTGGCGCGCTGGCTCATCGATGCGATGCGCGAGTACCGCGGCCCCGAGGTCCCCTGATGACTCCCGCGCAGGTCGAGAACGCCGCCGAAGTCGGCATCGAACACCACCTGCGGCTCACCCGCGATCCGGTCGGCGGCCTGGTCCACATCCCTGCATCGAGCCCAACGCCGTCGCCGCCAACAACGCGATCAACGCGGCACGGCTCGCCCTGGCCGGTGACGGCATGCACAAGGTCAGCCTGGGCAAGGCCAGCAAGACCATGCGCGACACCGGCCGGGACATCAAGAGCACGTACAAGGAGACCGCCCGCGGCGGCCTCGCCGTCAACGTAATCGAGTGCTGACACCATGACTGATCTCGCAGCTTCCGCCACGGCGCGCCCGTAGAGCACAGCCACACCCCCGACGACCTGGCCGCCATCGGCCGCGACGCGGAGTCGGCAGCCCTGGCCCGAGCGGCCCGGTGGCACTGCGAGGGACGGGTGTTCGTCCAGGGCAGGCGCAGGGTGGTCCTCCGCTGACGGTCGGCTGCCTCCCTCGAACCGCGGGCAGCGTGTTCCGACATCCGCACTCGGCTGTCCACGACCGGGAAGCCCCGGGGGCTGTGTGAGCAGGCCGAACAGGAACAAGACCGTACTGAGGTACCAGGCTTCCGGGCAGAGCCGGCTGCAGGTCGGGCAGATCGGACCCACCGGGGCCTCCCAGCTCCGGAGAACCGGGCCCCGACGCCGCACCAGGTGCGTCAGCGGTCATGATCACACTGCCGAAGTCGCAGAGTGCGGGGCTGCCATAAAAGAGGGGCCGGGCGGTGGTTGGGTTGCCTATATTCGTGGTCATGCCCGAGATGCAGCTGCTCCGTCCAGACCACGCCTCCGCGCTGCTCGCCTTCGAGCGGGAGAACCGGGCCTACTTCGCCGCCTCTGTGCCCGACCGGGGTGATGACTACTTCGCTCGGTTCGACGAGCGACTGCGTGGCCTGCTCGCCGAGCAGGAGGCTGGTGTCTGTTACTTCCACGTGCTGGTCGGTGCCGAAGACGAGGTGCTGGGCCGTATCAACCTCATGGACGTGGCGGATGGCGCTGCCGAGCTCGGGTACCGGATCGCGGAGCGTGCCGCAGGCCGGGGGCTGGCCACCAGAGCCGTGCGCAAGCTGTGCGACCTCGCTGCCAACAGCTACGGGCTGACCTTCTTGCGGGCCGCGACCACGCTCGACAATGCCGCATCGCGGGCCGTGCTGGCTCGCTCAGGGTTCGCGGTCGTCGGCGAGACACAGCTCTCTGGTCGCCCCGGTCTGTCATACCGCCGCAGTCTTGCGGATTTCCGGACTCGGCCCGGTGCGCTGGCCGCCGGTTGATCAAGGTTGACCAAGGGTGAGTTGACCGCCCACGGTGAGGACGCGATGTCTCACCAGCCGTCCTACGGCGGGCTCGTGCCCAGGCCGCCGCTGCCCCGTTGCCGCCCCTGCCCGGTCGGTCTGGGTGCGAGCACCTCCGGCTTGGGCAACCACCGCTCCTCCGTGGGCCCTTTCGGTTTGATGGGGGATCAGTCTGTGACGGTGGGACGCCAAGGAGCGTCGACTTTGGTGGGGAGCGCGTGGGCTGAGATGCGGAGGGCGTAGACGGGCGGGTCGTTGCCGGGGACGGGGCCGAGGTAGTGATGTCCGGTCATGTGGCACCAGGCAGGCAGGTCGAGGGGGGCGGCTGGGTCGGTGGCGATGATGTGGACGACGGTGCCGGGGGTGGCGCTGTCGATGGCCTTGCGGATGCGCATCAGGAGGGTGACGCACAGCAGTCCGGTGCCGTCGATGGTGATGTCCGGCGCAGGGGGCATGGGGTTCGTGTGGTTCATGCGGTTCGTCGGTGGTAGGCGGTGGCGGCGATGGCGGGCAGCAGCGCGAGAGAGAGTATGCCGCCGGTGAGGGCGAGGGCGGGGTAGCTGGTGGCGGCGACCATGATGCCGGAGGCCATGCCGCCGGTGGCTCCGGCGAGCGCGATGGAAACGTCGACCAGGCCCTGGGTCCTGGCGCGGGTGGCGAGCGGGACGGTGTCGGTGATGATCGCGGTACCGGAGACGAGGCCGAGGTTCCAGCCCAGCCCGAGCAGGGCAAGGGCACATGCCAGGAGTGCGACGGAGTCACCGGGCGCGGCGGCGGCCAGGATGCCGGCGGTCAGCAGGGTGATGCCGGAGGCGGCGGCGATCTTCCTACGGCCGTAGCGGTCGACGAGCCAGCCGGTCAGCGGCGAGGGCAGGTACATGGCGCCGACGTGGACGGCGATGACGAGGCCGGAGGCGGCGGTTCCGTGGCCGTGGTCGTGCAGGTGCACCGGCGTCATCGTCATGATCGCGACCATGACGAGCTGAGTGAGGACCATGATCAGCGCGCCCAGGACGACGCCTCCACGGCCGTCCGCCGTATTGCCAGGGGTGGTGGTAGTCGGGTCGGTGACGGCCGCGTCGGTCGCGGCGTCGGCTTCCTTCACCTCGGCCAGGGTGCGGGCCAGGAGGAGCGGGTCGGGGCGGAGCCATAGGGCGAGGACGAGCGTGGCCAGCGCGTAGGCGGTGCCGGAGAGGATGAAGGGTCCGGCGAGGCGGGGGACGCCGAGGTGTGCGGCGAAGGCGCCTGTGGGGGCGGCGAGGTTGGGGCCGATGACGCCGCCGAGGGTGGTGGCGACCAGGACGGTGGACACGGCGCGGGCCTGGTGGCCGGGTGTGGCGAGGTCGGCTCCGGCGTACCTGGCCTGAAGGTTGGTGGCCGTTCCGGCGCCGTAGACGAACAGGGCGAGGAACAGCAGGACCGGATTGTCGGCGAGGGCGGCGGCGACCACACCTGCGCTGCCGACTGCCCCGGTCAGGTACCCCGTGGCCAGACCCGGCCGGCGGCCCCGGGCCTGGGAGATACGGCCCACCGCGACAGCGGCGAGGGCCGAACCGGCGGTGAACAGCGCACTGGGCAGCCCCGCCAGGTCCGTGGAGCCGAGCATGTCCTGGGCGAGCAGGGCCCCGACGGTAACGCCGGCCGCAAGCCCGGCCCCGCTGAGGATCTGGCTGGTGACCAGGACAGTGAGGGTGCGGCGCTGCACCTCGGGGCGGGGGGATATGCCGGCGGTGGCGGCCGGGCCGGTGCTGGTCACGGGACGAATTCTTCCTTCCGGTGCGGCGGCTGGGGCGATGTGAAGTGGGAGGACGTTGGACGTTCGCTGCTGAGGTCGCTGAACCCTTGCTGCCGGACGTCGACTGCTGTCGGACGTCCACTCCTATCGGATGTCGACTCCTATCGGACATCTACTGCTATCGGATGTCGACAAGGAGGTGGCCGTCGGTGCGGTGTACATGGTCGCCGTCCGGGTCGGGCGCGAGACAAGTGCCTTGCAGCAATTGTGAGTTGCTCGGGGGCTGCGACCCAGAAACCTTCGACCGGCCTTGAGCACCACGCCGACGGGCGCCGGGGAGACCGACGGCGGTGCCGGGAGATTGGCCGATTGACGGCAGTGCCGGGTTGGCCGCGGTGCCAGGAGATCAACAGCGGTGATGACTTCAACACCCCGGAGCCACTAGCCACTACCGGATACGCCAGCAGGTATCCATGTATCCAGACTGGGGAACGCGCCGGGCGGGATCGCGCCGCTCGGCCGACAGCGCACCCATCGGGAAAGGGCACAGCACGATGACAAGCGGTGACACCACGGCACTGGACGACCCGGTGGGCGAGTCGCTACGCGGCCGCCATGCAGGTCTTGGGCGCCGACTCGGCCGGGCTGCCACCTACCTGCCGCACGTCGCGACCTTCTCGGCGGTACCGGCCGATGCCGACGCGGCGGACTGGGCAGACCTCGCGCGGCTCCTCGGTCACGAGGCGTTCGCCGACATGTTCAGCTGCCCGGCGTCCCCACCGTCGGACTGGGAGCCGGTCTTCGTCCTCGAAGGCCGACAGCTGATCTGGCCCGGTAACAGCCGACCCGACCAGGCTCCTGCCGCGACCGGCCCCGAACTGGTCGAACTGGGTGCAGCCGATGTACCCCAGATGCTCGACCTGGTCGCACAGACCCAACCGGGACCGTTCTGGCCACGCACCCACGAACTGGGCACCTACCTCGGCATTCGCGACGGCGGCAGACTGCTGGCCATGGCGGGCGAACGGCTCCGGCCACCGGGATGGACCGAGATCAGCACAGTCTGCACAGCCCCCGAAGCACGCGGGCAAGGCCACGCCGCCCGCCTGGTCAGCACCCTCATCACACGCATCCTGGCTCGCAACGAACGCCCTTTCCTGCACGCGGCCGAAGCGAACACCGGCGCGATCGCGCTCTACGAACGACTCGGCTTCGCGACCCGCAAGCACGTGACCTTTCGCGGCTTCCGCACTCCGTGACCGGGACTGACTGGCCAGACATCACACGAACGCAGCCCTGTCACCAGCCCTTCGGTCGAGGGTGCCTGTCCGCCCTTCACGGTTGCTTCCCAAGCAGACACACACGCGACAGCAGCGCCTCTGACCGCGCGAGACTGGACGCCTGGTTCGCGTAGTACGACCCACAGAGCACGCAGCAGCGCGACGCCCGGCACATGGCCGACATGCCCGATGCGGCCCTGTGAAGTCCGATGTCGGGGCTGGCCCCTTCCCTCGTGCCGACTTCTTCCCAGTGGCTTTTTCGCTTTGATGTGGGATCGGCCCGGTCAGGATGCTTTGTCATGGATTGGTAAAGGTGCCGGATAGGACGCAACGGGCGGGGCGGCCAGCCCATCTGGGTAGTCAGCGAGGCGCACCGGGCGCCTACGAGAACGGGTGGGCCTCACCATGTCCGGGAGATCCACGGGAGGGAAGTCCATGACCAGGACGAAGAAGACCGGGATGAGGGCGCGGGGCGGTCGTGTGGCCGTGGTCGGTGCGCTGGGTCTGGCCTCGGTGGCTCTGGCCGCCGTGCCGGCGTTCGCCAAGGGGAGTGTGGAGATCACGGCGCCGCACACGGCGCATGTTGGCAAGGCCTTCAAGGTCACGGCACACGGGGATGACGACGCTGCCAGCTACCTGCAGATATGCCTGGAGGGCCGCAGCGGCGGGCAGGCTTGGCACCGGGTGACCTGTGGCGCCGTGGTCGACACGGGCACCGACGCGCGGGCCACCGCACACGTCAAGGCCGCGCACAGCGGCGTCCATCAATACCGAGCGGTTCTGTACGGCCTGACCAGCCCGCACGACCGCCATCCCGTACGCGAGAGGACCTCTGACGTGGCGAAGGTCGCGGTTCGTTAATCCCCGCAGCGCGGCTGCGGGCAGCCAGCACGACCGTTGCCTGCGGCCACGCGCGGACGATGAATGACGCGCCGGTGCCCCCGACCCCGCGGTCTCTGTGGGGCAATCCGGGGGCGTGTGTGGCGGCGGCCTGTACGACCCCGTTGGGTTGGTAAAGGCCGTCGTCGTGTTCCGGGCGGATACGGATACGGATACGGATGCGGATGCGGGGGTGGGGGAAGACATCCGCAGCAGGAGGGCTGGCGGAGACGGCCAGCGGAGCAGGCTCCTGAACTGGCGCCGGCCGTCGGTGCTGCGCTCAGTCGCATAATCGAGGTCCATGAGAAACACGAGACCGTCGGAGCGCCCAGAGCCGACCGAGCATTACATCTTCAGCGACAGCCGAACGATCGTACTGGAGCGCGGATTTCAGTGGGCATCCGCGCCTGACCGGGATCCGATCGAGCTGGAGCGAATAACCGCTCAATGTGCTGTCCGAGCGCTGGCGATGCTGTGCGAAGGGCTCATCAGGCCCCTGACGTTCTGTGCGACCAGAAACTGGGTGGATGAGTACGGTTGGCCGGCCGACGGCTGTCCGTCGCGAGGGAACTGGTTTCTCAAGACACCGCAGTCGCCGCCCGACGCCCGCCCACCTTATGTGGACCCTCAGGTCGTGGAGACAGCCACGGTCGACGAGCGGTCGATGCTCACCCTTGTCGACCGCCTGCTTGACGAACCGTGTGAGGCACCCGAAGGCCGGCGCCTGGCCTGGGCGGAGATGCTTGTGGACCACACCTGGGCCCGGTTGCCTGAACCCGACCGGCACATGCAGAACGATGAACTGCGCATCGATGACCACGACAACAAACTGCGTCGCGTTGTGGTCCCTTGTGAGCGTGCCAACGGCCGCACCTGGGTGACCACGCCGGAGACCAGTGTGAGGTACCCGTTCCTGCTGGCCGCGCACAAGTCCTTCGGCACGGTCTACTCCGACGGGCACGAGTACGACGAATTCATCGAGGTGGTGATTCACGTCAACTGGTCACTCTGGTGGCACGCCGGGGAGGGCCGAGCCCTGCTCGACCAAGCTGTGGACCGCCTTCTGCGGCAAGGATGGCGCTACGGAAACCCGTAACCCAGAAGCCTGGATGTGAGGACAGCCCGTCCCGCAGACCCGCAGAGGCGTCACTGGCAAGCGCGTGGCCAGGCGCCTGACGAAAGCGGCGCCCGGGGCGGTCTGTCCGGTCGGGCCGGCCAGACGGGTCAGACAGGTCAGATTCTCGCCGTCACGCGACGGGCCGCGCTCGACAAGAAGACGATGCCGAGCATCACTGCCGCGCTGAGGAGCACGAATGCCGGTGGCATGCCGGCCGGGGATCCGTTGCCGGTCCGGATCGCGCCCATGAAGTCGACCGGCGCGATGCCGTTCACCGTGGCGTACCACAGGGGCAGATAGGCGAACGGGAAGAGCCGATGGGTCCGGCTGAGCGTGCCGAGCACCAGGGCGAAGGACGGGATGAAGAGCGCTCCGCACAGCCAGTGGACCAGGCCCTGGGTGTCGGATCCGGTACACATGCGCAGTGCCGGTCCGATGCCCGCGACGGCCGTGAGTACGAAGCCCGCTGCCCATTCCGCGGCCACGCGGATGCGCGCCGAGGGGTAGGCGCCGAGGATGGCTTCGACACCGTATTCGTGGCGTTGGGTGCCCAGTCGGGACCAGATGAGCACCGGCCAGATCCAGGCCAACGGCAGCAGGATCCGGGTCACGCCGGTGGCCGGCGTGACCATCTGGGCGACGACGGTGAGGAGGAGAACGCCGGCCCACCACCACCGGGGCGTGCCTTGGATGAGGATGCGGACTTCTCCCAGGAGCAGCCGCAGTGCGGGGTTGCCGTAGTGCACCGAGGCCTGGGGCATGGTGGTGAATCCGGCGGACCGGGCCTGCGTACTCCTGCGGTCTTCCCACATGACCGGCGCGGGCGTTGCGGCCCCCTCTGGTGCGCTGCCGGGGTCCGCTCCGGAGGCCGCGAGGGCGCCCGCCCGCGCCGGGTCGAACCGGGGGAACCACAGGACGGGGAGCAGCGCGAGTGCCAGGGCGATGGCCACCAGCGCGTACCGGCCGAGGAGGAATCCGGGGCTCAGGTCGAAGCCGTGCCAGATGAACGTTTTCAGGGGCTTGTCCACCACCGTGAGTCCCAGACTGAATTCTCCGACCTGTTGGGGATCGATGCCCTGCGCCTTCATGTCCGCGGCCAGTGACCGGACGACGCTGTGTACGCCGATCCCGCCGAGCGGTGCGTTGGGGGACTGCCCGCCGATGGCGATGAACGCCCAGATGAAGAACCACAGGATGTTGCCCAGCCCGGCCCTCAGCAGCGGAATCGCCTCGAAGAGAAGCGCCGCGGCGGCGGTGAACGCCATCAGGGGCAGGGCGATCACGATGAACGGGCTCAGCAGTTCCACCGGGTTGACCGTCATGGACTCGGCGCGCGCGAGTTGCATGACGACCGCGGTGACCGCGAGCACCCCCAGCATGGAGGACAGAACCAGCACACTGCTGAGGAATTTGGCGAGCAGATAGGCCCACGTCCGCAGCGGCATGGCCGCCAGGAGCCGGCCCACGCCGGTGCTCTCGTCCCGTGAGATGGCGTTGCGTACGACGTAGAAGCCGCCGAGGGAGAGCCAGACCGTGCCGGCCAGCGCGACGACCATGCCGATGTAGGCGCTGTTGTAGGTGCCCCGGTAGGTGCCGATCTGCATGACCACCCAGCCGGCTTCCTTGGCCGGTGTGGCCACGTAGCCCAGCCCGACCGCGGCGATCAGGATGACGGCGTACGCCGGCCGTCGCACCCGGTCCCAGAAGTCCCCGAGAGCGAGCCTGATGAGGGTCTGCGACATCACTGCCACCCCTTCTGCCCGGCGGAAACGGCCGACGGCACGGCCTGCGTCGCGTGGTTCACGATGGCCAGGTAGGCGTCCTCGAGGTCGGGTTCGACCCGTTGGGCGGTGGCGTACGGCGGAACGTGGGTCAGCAGTCGTACGCGCACCCCGCTCGACGTGCGGATCATCCTGCTGACGATCTGCCCCTTCTGAATGGCGGGAAGGTCCGCCGGGTCGACGAGGACTTCCCATACGCGTCCCTCGACCGCGGCCAGCAGATCCTCCGGCGACCCCCGCCGCAGCAGTCGTCCACCGGCCATCACCGCGATGTCGGAGGCCACGGACTCGACGTCGGAGACGATGTGCGTGGAGAGCATCACGACGCGGTCCGCCGCGAGGTCGCTCAGCAGGTTGCGGAAGCGGACCCGCTCCTCGGGGTCGAGGCCGGCGGTGGGCTCGTCCACGATGATCACCTTGGGGTCGGCAAGCAGCGCCTGGGCGATGCCCACCCGTCGCAGCATGCCGCCCGAGTACTTCCCGAGAGGGCGCTTGACCGCCTCGGTGAGGTTGACCAGTTCCAGCAGTTCGTCGATGCGGGCCCGGGCGGAGCGGGCCGAGAGGCCCTTGGCGGCGGCGAGGTAGGACAGGAACTCACGAGAGGTGAGGTTGGGGTAGACCCCGAAGTCCTGCGGGAGGTAACCGAGGGTGCGGCGCAGCACGTCGGGCTTGGCCACCACGTCCTTACCGTGGAACAGGACCTGGCCGCTGGTCGGCCGGGTCACGGTCGAGGCGATCCGCATGAGCGAGGACTTGCCGGCCCCGTTGGGACCGAGCAGGCCGAGCATCCCGGTTTCGAGACGCATCGTCATGCCGTCCACGGCCCGCTTGCCGCCCCGGTAGTCCTTTGTGATGTCAATGAGTTCGAGCATGGTGACCTCCTACGCCCCGTGGACCCGCACACCGGAAAGCGGCACGAAAGCGGTCGTATGCGTGCCCCTCAGATGCGAGTCCTTCAGGTGCATGCTCTTCAGCTGTGTGCCCTTGAGGCGCGCGCCCTTCGGGTGTGTGCCCTTCAGCGGGCCGGCGAGCGAGAAGGGCTTCGTCTCGGGCGTTGCCTCCTCGGCGTCGGCGCGGACCGTGACGGCGGCCAGTGAGGTCAGGGCGACAGCGGCCAGGATGCTCCTGGACACACTGCGCATCGACGAACCAGGGCTGAGCACGTGGACCTCCGGAAAGCTTGGTAGATGGCTCCAGCATGGTTTTTCCGAGGTCCTGAGACATCTGCCGTTCGGCAGATATCCGGTGACCGGGTCCGCGTCACTTCCATGGAGGTGGAGGGTCGCGTAGGCACGCGCCGACGGCCCTGCAAGGGGCCCTGGCCGGCTACGCTCCTCGTTCCTCCGGCGCGCCCGTCGGCTGCGGCGCAGTCCAGCTGGTGAGGAGCCGGAGGGCTTGGGCGGTGTCGGACGAGGGCTCGACGTTGTAGACGCACAGGGTCTGTTCGGCGTCGCCGGGGACCTGGAAGGACTCGTACGAGAAGGTCAGGTCGCCGACCAGGGGGTGGTGATACTGCTTGGTGCCGTGCGTGCGGCGCAGCACCCGGTGGTCATTCCACCAGGCCGAGAACTCCGGTGATTTCACGGTGAGTTCGCCGATGAGGTCGGCGAGCCGGCGGTCGTCGGGGTGGCGTCCGGCTTCGAGGCGCAGGATGGCGACGGTCTCGGCGGCGATCCGCTCCCAGTCACCGACGCGGACGCGGGCCTCGGGGTCCAGAAGGTAATAGCGGGCCAGATTCCGTCGGACAGCGGGCAGGGCATCGAAGTCGGTCAGGACTTCGCGGGCCAGGCGGTTGGACGCCAGGACGTCGGTGCGCCGGCCGAGGATGAAGGCGGGCACATGGTCGAGGGTCTGCAGCATCAGGTGCAGTCCGGGGCGCACGCGCTGCGGGCCGGCGGGGGCGCGCCGGGCCGGGGCGGGACGGGCCAGGAGATCGGTGAGGTGCTCGCGCTCGACGGCGTCGAGTTGGAGGGCGCGGGCCAGGGCCTCGAGGACCTCGGGGGAGGGGTTCTGCGCACGGCCCTGTTCGAGCCGGGTGTAGTACTCGGTGCTCACCCCGGCCAGGCGGGCTGCCTCGTCACGGCGCAGGCCGGGTACCCGGCGGACCCGGCCGTCGGCGGGCAGCCCCGCCTGGTCGGGGGTGATCCGGGCCCGGCGGGTGCGCAGGAAATCGGCGAGCTCGCGACTACGGTCATCCATCCCCCCAGTGTGACGGGCGAGGGCGGACCACACCGGGCGGCGGGTGGTACTGCCAGTACCTGCCTTGCCGATACCTGCCTGCTCAGGGCCCTTTGTGGCGGCCCGTGAGACGTCTGCGGGTGGTGTTCTTGTGAAGGGGCCGGCGGCGACGAGCCGCAGACCCGAGCCCCTCATCCCACCCACCTCGAAATCTCACCCACCACGAGATCTCAACCCCTTCGAAAGGTGTCCCATGACCACCACGCAGACCTCTGCCCGTCCCCTCTCCGGCCGCGTCGCGGTCGTCACCGGTGCCTCCAGCGGTATCGGTGAGGCCTCGGCCGAGCACCTGGCCGGGCTCGGTGCCCGTGTCGCCGTCCTGGCGCGGCGGGCCGAGCGGCTGGACGACCTGGTCGCCCGGATCGAGAAGAACGGCGGCGAGGCGCTGGCCCTCGCGGTCGACGTGACCGACGCCGCGGCCGTGCAGGCGGCCGCGGACCGGGTGGCGGCCCAGCTCGGTGGTGCCGACCTGCTGTTCAACAACGCGGGTGTCATGCTCCCGGCCCCGGTCGAGGAGCTGGCCACCGACCAGTGGCAGCGGCAGATCGACCTGAACATCACCGGCCTGATGAACGTCATCGGCGCGTTCACGCCGCAGCTGGTGACGGCCGCTGGGGAGCGCGGTGTGGCCGACCTGGTCAACACGTCGTCGATCGCCGCGCAGAACCTCTTCCCGAACTTCGCCGTCTACTCCGCGACCAAGGCATACGTCACCCATCTCTCCCGGCACCTGCGAGCCGAACTGGGCGCGAAGAACGTCCGGGTCTCGGCGCTCGAACCGGGCATCGTCGGCACCGAGCTGCAGAGCCATGTCACCGACGCGGGGGCGTTGGAGTGGCTGGAGGGCTCCAAGGAGACCATGGAGTGGCTCACGCCCCAGGACATCGCGCAGACCGTCGGCTTCGTCGCGACCCTCCCGCCGCGGGTCAACCTCCAGCAGGTCACCATCATGCCCACCCGTCAGCTCAGCTGAGCCGGAAGCACGATTCCCCACGCTCGGTCGAGAGGGCCGCGCCTCTTGGCCGGGCGGACCTGCAGACGGTGGCCAGCTCCGGCATGGCCACCGTTGGAGTCATAGTTGGGGCCATTGGGCTCGCCGGACGCGCGTGCCGGGCGATCGCAAGCTCGATGTGGTGGGACCATCGCCTTGTTTCGCCTCACAGGGCCAGGTTGTCATGAAAACTTTCGCAGATCTGTTGAGTGCGCTCTCCACTCTGGCATGGCCACTCCTCGCCGGCCTGGTGATCTGGCGGCTCTTCCCCACCATCAAGAAAATCATTGACTCTCGGGGGTTCACCGTGAAGGTCGGATCGGCGGAGCTGACGGTTCAGGAGGTCTCGGAAAAGGTCTTGAAGACCACGGCTGATATTCAGGGGAAGCTGGCGTCGGTCAGTGCCTCTCCCGAATACGCCGGACTGGAGAACAGAAGTGTTCTCCGCCCCCTGCAAAGGGTCCTATGGGTGGACGACCACCCATCGAACAACGCCTACGAGGCGGCACAGTTGCAGACCCTGGGCGTGGACGTGGTGCAGGCCGAGTCGACCGGTAAGGGAATCAATGCCATGTCGGCGGCGGTGCCGCCGTTCGACGCGGTCATCTCGAACATGGCACGGAAAGAGGACGGCAGTCTTCACCCGGACGCCGGTATGGAGCTTGCCCGGGAGATTCGGGCACGTGGCTACGACGTCCCGGTATTCATCTACGCTTCGAGCCAGGAACTTGCCAGGCGGGCCGAGATCCTGGCAGCTGGCGTCAATGACATCACCACCTCGCCTACCCACCTGTTCACGCTGTTGCGCAAGGTGGGGGAGTTCCCGCATGAGTACGCGACGGGCTAGTAGGCCGGTGGTCGCAGCCGGAGGCCATGGCGCCGACCCTGCCCGCTGGCGGGCCATGTCCGACCAGGTTGTGGCCCGACCCGTGCGCCCGGTCAGCCCAACAGCCCGGCGGCTTCCTGGCGTGCGTGGTGCAGCCAGGCCGAACGTGCTTCATCGACCGCGATCGTGCCGAGTGAGGGGCGTGGGATCAGTGGGGGCTGGTCAGGGTGGCCAGGTAGGCGTCAAGTAGCTCGATTTGCCGCTGCGGAGGGAACTCCGCCGGGGCGAACAGAGCCTGGACCACCAGGCCAAGAGTGAAGGCCTGAGCGCCGGCGGCGATCTGTTCGGGGTTGCCCGGGGGGAGTTCGCCGGTTGCCTGGGCCGCGGCCACCCGTTCGCTCAGCCTGGCGCGGCTTTGGGCGTACTTGCGGGCGTAGTCGGTGCTCAGGGCGGGGTCGGAGAGTGCGGCGTCCCAGGAGGAGACCCAGATTCGGTTGCTGTCGGTGGCCTCGGGGGTCAGCGGCAGGATGTCCAGTAGCGCGTCCCTGACGGCGGCCAGGCCCTTGCCCGCTTGGCGGCGGGGACGGGACAGGGTGCGCTGTTCGAGGAGGTCAAGGGCGTACTCCACCAAGGCTTGTTTGGTGGGGAAGTAGTGCGTGAGCAGGCCGGTGGTCGCTCCGAGTTGGGTGGCGACGGCGCGCAGCGTCAGGCCGGCGAAACCGCGTGTCGCCATGACCTGCCAGACCGCTTCGGAGACGTCGCGTCGGCGGGCCTCGTGATCTCCCTTGGTGCGTGGCATGCTCCCACGGTACGTTGCCGTAACGTTTGTTATGTGAAGGGGGAGGTCCTGATGTTCTCACTGCCGCTGCGCGACGGTGCTTGCCTTGGTCCGCTGGAGATCTGGCATGCCGAGGAGTTCGCCGACCATCTGGACCGGGCTCGCGAACACATTCGTCCGTGGGTCGGGCCCGCGTTCGTCACCGGCGATGTGGACGGAGCGCGGGCCACGCTCCAGCGCTATGCCGAGCGCCAGGCCGGCGACGGCGCCCGCCTCTACGGCATCTGGCGGGGCGGAATGTTGGTCGGCGGTGTGATGTACACCGATTTCAATGCCGCTGCCGGTCTGTGTGAGATCGGCTGCTGGCTGGAGCCGTCCGCCGAGGGACACGGCCTGATCACTCAGGCGTGCGGGGCGTTGTTGGACTGGGCGTTCACGTCCCGGGGACTGCACCGGGCCGAGTGGCATTGCAGGGCCGACAACGACCGCAGCTCAGCCGTGGCCAAGCGGCTCGGCATGACCCTGGAGGGCGTACGACGCGAGGCATGGCCGTACGGGGGCAAGCGCCACGACAAGCAAATCTGGGCGGTCCTTGCTCCTGAATGGCAGGCCCTGAATGGCAGGCCCTGAAGGGTCAGTGACCGGCGACGGCTCGGTCTGACAACAGATCCGCCGTCCCGATGGCTGGCCCGCGCCTGCGTGGATCATGATACGGGGATGACCAAGAACCCGAACTCTCCGAATTTCCCTGACGCTCCGAACTCCGCGGGCTCTCCGTCGTCCCCCGCCATACGCCTGGAGCGCTATACGCGAGCGGAGCAGAACGAAATCCTTGGCGACGCCGAGGATCCGTTCAGCGTTGGGGAAACCGGCCTCACGTGGCGCGGCAAGGACGAGCACTTCGGCATCCGCCACGGCGCACGGCTTGTCGCGCACGCAGGGCTGGTGCGACTTCCGCTCACGATCGCCGACACACCGACCGAGGTCGCGGGTGTCGGCGGGGTGGCGGTGGCCGCTGACGTACGCGGCTGTGGCCTCGCCCGCCAAGTCGTCGCCGCGGCGTTGGAACACGCCCGCACGATGGGCCCGCGCCATGCCCTCCTGTTCTGCCGACCACCCCTGGAAGCGCTGTACCGCCGGCTCGGCTGGCACCGACTCGACGGCGACGTCCTCGTGGAGCAGCCCGAGTCCCGGCTGGTGGTGATGCCCCTGCGCACGATGGTCATCTCACTGCACGATGACGCGTCGTGGCCGTCGGGACGCGTTCGACTGCTGTCCTTGCCCATGTGACGCCTGGAGGACACAGTGGCACAGGCTTCCGCGGCTGACCGCGAACGCGGGCTGACGCCGGCCGGTCAGAGGCTGTCGGTGTCCATGGGGAGGTTGAACGGGTCGGGGAGCCGCACCATGGTGCCGTAAGCCGCGCCCGCGAACGGGCCATGGGCATGCGGGCGCATTGGCCGCCAACACGAGCATCGGTGTCCGGGCGCTGACGGCGATCGATGACGCCGAACTGACCGTCGCGACCCGCCCTGTCGTTCCCGGCCGCCGCCGGGGGTCACCCGGGCGGCCGGCAACGGGGACCGAGAACGGCCGGGAACAGGGAGCCGGGGACGGGTCAGCTCACGGGTGGGGTGTCCGGGGTGAGTCGTTCGAAGGCGACCAGGAGATGTTCCGGGCCGCGCAGGATGGCGTTCTCCCGGTACGGCGGCGGGTCGGTGACCAGGCGCGGTGCGTGCAGTCTGCGGGCGAGGGCGGTGAGCGCTATCTGTGCTTCCGCGCGGGCGAGGGTGGCGCCGATGCAGTAGTGGATGCCGCCGCCGAAGCCGAGGTGGGCGTTCTCGCGGCGGTCGGGGACGAACCGGTCGGGGTCCTCGAAGCGGTGCGGGTCACGGTTGCCCGCGGCGAGCATGAGGCGGATGCGGGAGCCCTGGGGGATCGTGGTGCCGGCAAGGTCGATGTCGGCCAGGGCACTACGGCCGGAGATCTGCACCGGTGGGTCGTGGCGCAGGACCTCTTCCACCAGCGGAGTGGCCAGGTCGGGGTCGGTGCGCAGCCGGGCGAGGACGTCGGGGTTGCGCAGCAGGACGAGGGTGCCGTTGGCGATCAGGTTGACGGTGGTCTCGTGCCCGGCGATCAGCAGCAGGCCGAGGGTGACGCGCAGCTGTATCGGGTCCAGCACCCGGTCGGGACCCTCGTGGAACATCAGGCCGGACAGCAGGTCGTTGCCGGGGTTCGTCCGGCGCTGGATGATGAGCCCTTCCAGGTACTGGACCAACTCGCCGCGGGCCCGGTCGAGTTCGCGCAGTTCCTCTTCGGTCTGGGTGTCGACGGGGTCCAGGCCCCGGGTGAGTCGGCGGGCGAGGCCGCCGAAGAGGGCTTCGTCCTCGCGGGGCACGCCGAGCAGTTCGCAGATCACCGTGACCGGCAGCGGGTAGGCCAGCTCGGCGACGACATCGAGTTGGCCGGGACGGTCGCTGGTGTGCGCGTCGAGGAGCCGGCCGACCAGTTCGCCGAGGTGGTCGCGCATGCCCATGACGCGAGGAACGAATTCCTGGGTGACCACGCGGCGCAGCTGGTCGTGGAGCGGCGGGTCCTGCATGAGCAGGCTCCTGGCGGCCTTGGGGATCTTGTTCTGCGGGTCGAGCCGGTCGGCGCTGCTGCGCGGGTCGTGCAGCAGTTGCCGGATCTCCCGGTAGCCGCTGACCAGCCAGGAGCCGTCGTCCATGCGCATGACCGGGTGCCGGCGCAGCTCGGCGTAGTGGGGGTAGGGGTCGGCGCGGTTCTCGTACCGCAGGGCCCGGGCGAACAGGTCGGTGGCCGAGGGCGTGGTGGATGTCGTCATGGGAACTCTCCGTTCACCGGTGTGCGGACGCGGCCGACGCGAGGGCCGACGGCGTTCCGGGGTCGTGGTCCGAGGCGCTGCCGGCAGCACGACCGGGAAGTTCGGCGTCGACGGGGTCGAGGTGGGCCGGGCCGTCGGTGGCGCCCAGCATCGGCGGGAACGGTGCGCGGGCTTCGATGAGGGCCGCGTAACCGTCCAGTACGCGGGGGGAGTCGACCGCCACGGCGCCGACCAGCCTGCCCTTCAGCCCGTACGCGGCGACGAACCGCCGTTGGTCCAGGGCACCTTGGGTGACCACGACCTGGTCGGCGAGGGCCGGCACACCGATGGACTTGAGATAGCGGCCGAACTGGTGGGACCAGAAGGCGGGCAGCGGACGGTGGACGCGCTGATCGCCCGGGCCGTGGACGAGATTGTGTGCGGCGGTGCGTGCCTGGGCGACGGCGTTGTCCCAGTGGTCCAGGCGCAGCAGCCGCCCGAAGTAGTGGGGATGCGGCCAGCGGGCGACGTCACCGGCGACGAACACGTCCTCGGCCCGCCTGCCGTCGGTGGTCACGGCCCGGCACCCGCCGTCGCTCACCACGCCGCGCTGGTCGGCGGCGAGCCCCGAGCCGGCCAGCCACTCGGTGTTGGCCAGGGCGCCAGTGGCGACCACGGCCACCTCGGCGTCCACGACCGTGCCGTCGGACAGCACGGCACGGCGCAACCGGCCGGACGGGTCGCCTTCCAGGGCCTGGACCGTGGTGTCCGTCCGCAGGTCCACCCCCGCCTCGCGGTACCAGTCGGCGGCGGCCCGGCCGATCACCCCGCCCAGCGCACTGGTCAACGGCGCCCCGCTGCGCTGCGTCACCGTCACCGCCAGCCCCAACTCGCGGCAGACGGAGGCGACTTCGCCGCCGGTGAAACCCGCGCCGATGACCAGCACCCGGGACGGGCCGGCCACCAGCGCGCCCCGCAGCCGCTCGGCGTCCTCGCGGGTGCGCAGCACATGGACGCCGTCCAGGCCACCCCCGGCCCGGACGGGCCAGGGACGTGCCCGGGTGCCGGTGGCGATCAGCAACCGGTCGTACGCCACCGACCGCCCGTCGGCCAGCTCCACCCGACGGGCGGGTACATCCAGCCCGGTGGCAGGGGTGCCCAGCAGCCAGTGCGCGTCGATGTTACGAACCCGGGGCAGCACGATGTGGTCGCAGCTCAGCCGGCCGGACAGTACCGCTTTCGACAGCGGCGGCCGGTCGTACGGCTCATGCGGCTCCTCGCCGATCAGCGTGAGTTCCCCGGCGAACGCCTCGTCCCGGAGGGCTTCGGCCGCGCGCAACCCGGCCAGAGAGGCGCCGACCACCACGATCCGGCCCGAACGCAGCCCTGCCGCGCCCGACGCGGTCACCGGTCCGCTCCGCCCACGGTGGGCGCGGGCTCGGTGGCACCGCTGAGCGTGATCGCCTGGACCGGGCAGGCGGCAGCGGCCCGCTCCACCTCGCGGCGGAGTCCGGCATCGGGCGCGTAGTCGTACTCCAGCGATTCCTCGCCGTGGAACCGGAAGACCGTCGGCGCGGCGTAGACGCACTGCCCGTAGCTCTGGCAGAGGTTCAGGTCCACCACCAGCCTCAGGGGCTGCGGCGGGGACTGCGTGGTCATCTCTCTTCCCTTTCCTCGCTGGTCAGGGGCCCGAAAGCGGCGGCTTTCGCATCGTGTGCGGCGAGTGGCCGAGCCCCGGCAGGCGATAGCGAGCGCCATTCAGATAGGCATCGCTATTTGGACTGTACACGCTATCCAAGGGTTTGACATAGTGATCCCTATCTGAATAGCTTCGGCGACATGAATGGTGAGAGTGACGAACCTGCCCGCCGGCGATTGAGCCGGGCAGAGGCCAAGGCCCGCACCCGGGCGCTACTGCTGGACGCGGCGGCTCGGGTCTTCGCCCGCAAGGGCTTCACCGGCGCCTCCGTGGAGGAGATCGCAGAGACGGCGGGCTTCTCCATCGGCGCGCTGTACTCGAACTTCGGCGGCAAGGAGGCGCTGTTCCTGGAACTGCTCTCGCACCGCCAGACCGACCGCATCGCCGAAGCCGCCCAGACCTTGGACCGCCACGAGCCAGGCACTGGGGAAGCCGCCGCCGAACTCGGCCGCCTTCTGCTCGACGTCGCCGACAAGGACATCGACTTCGCCCCGCTCCAGGCCGAGTTCTGGCTCTACGCGGTGCGCAACCCGGACGTCCTGGACGCCATGGCGGCCAACCTGCGCGCACCCCGCCAGGCACTGGAGGGCGTGATCAGCACGTCCCTGGCGCAGCAGGGCGCCCCCGCCGAGGTCTCCGCCGAGGCCGTCGCCACCGTGGTGGCTGCCCTGTTCGGCGGCCTGGTACGCCAGCGGCGCATCGACCCCGCCAGCGTGCCCGAGGAACTCTTCGGCCAGGCCCTGAAGTGGCTGTTCGCCGGCATCAACGCCGGTACCGCCCCCGCGGCCACCGAGAGCGAGTGACAGGCCCGCCGCCACCGAGCGCGAACGACACCCCGCAGCGGCCTACCGACGGCCGCCGCGGACCGTCCTCACACCCAGGCACCGCCCCGGCCCGGTCGATGCCGCACCGCGTCCGGTCGTCGTTCACCCGCCTCCCACGAAGGAAGCGCCTGCATGAACGCTCACCAGAAGACGCCGCCCGTCCCGGGCCGAGCGGCCTCCCGTGACCGCAGTATCCGGATGGGCTACGCCGCCATCGGCCTGTTCATGGCCTTCACCTGGATGGGAGGAAGCGACGAGCCCCCGTGGGCCCACGCCCTGCGCGCCGCCGTCATGCTGCTGATCGTCCCGCCGCTGCTGTTGCCGACCAACCGCCACCTGACCCACAAGCTCTACGAGGCCGAACACCCCGCCTGGGCAGTGGGTCAGCTGATCGGCGCGCGCATCCTGATCCTCTCGGCCGGCTTCGGCATCAGCATGCTGCTCGGCGTCCTGCTGTACCCGCACGCCGAGCGCTCCCTGACCTCGCTGGGCGTCCGAGTCCTCCTGTTGCTGCTCACCGTCCCCCTCCAGATCCGCCAAGCCCACCGCACGCGGGCTCACACCGTGCACCCCTCGGCACGACCCACCGTGTCCGCGCCGCGCCTGATGGCCGCAAAGTTCACGCTGATCATCGCCGCACTCCTGGCGGAGTTGCTGCTGATGCCGCACCTGAGCAACGCCGGCGTCGTCGTCGCCGTGGGCATCTTCGTCACGACCCTCACCCTGGGCCCCAAGGCCCACCACCAACTGATGGTCACCCAGGCCCCCACCACGGACCGGAAACCGGTCGGCGACACGGTCTGACCGCCCGTGGGAGGAGGTCGCGGTCAGTCCTGGGCGATAGACCCGGGGCACGAGCAGGGCTGTGCCGGCGCCTTGGAACAGACGGGCCGACACCCACAACGCCGGCCGTCGGCGCGAGGCCGCAACGGACCGAGGCGATGGTGAAGACCCCCGCGTGCAAACCGTGTGGGAAGGCGGGCATCGCCACCACCACGGCGAACACATCAGAGTGGAGAGGAAGGTGCCGGAGAGCAGACTGTGGGTGTGCGGCTCACCCGGGTGAAGTCCGTTCGGGCGTGCCGCTCACCCGGACACCTCGGCTGGTCTGCCGCTATGGAACTGCGATCGTCTCGACCCATGCATCGACGGTGACGACGTCCGCCCACTGCGGGAACAGTCGCTCGATGAGGACCCGGTGCACCTCTGGGTCGATGTCCAGACAGGCGTCGGAGAGAACGGTGAGTCCAAAGTCCAGGTCGTTCGCCTGGCACAGGGTGGACAGCACCACGGCGCTGGTGGCGATGCCGGTGAGTACGAGACTGTCGATCCCGCGTGCCCGCAACACCACATCGAGATCGCTGCCCGAGAATGCGCTCGCCCGCCTCTTGGTGACCACCACGTCGCCCGGCCGGGGCGCGACCTCCGGGTGGATCTCGGTGCCTGGAGCGCCCTCGACGTAGAGCCCAGCACGTGCGATGGCAGCGAGAGGCCTGTTGCGCGTGCCAACTTCCGGGAAGCCGGGGCGTAGCGCGATGACCACGTAGATCACGGGAATGTTCGCCGCCCGGGCTGCATCGATCGCGCTGCGCAGGCGTGGCAGGTATCCGGAGCCGTCGTCGACGATGTCCACGATGTCCCGTTGAACGTCCATCACGAGAAGGGCGCTGCTCATATCGTCTCCAGGAACGAAGTTCGCGTGGCGTTGAAAAGGGCCGGGTTCGCCATGTTCGGACCTGCGCGGGCTCGGACATGGTGGCGGGCTTGTTGCGCACAGTGGGCCGGGCACGAGCGCTCAGCCGGCAGTGGGTGCGAAGCATGACGAGGCCGCCCAGCACGGGGACAGGTTGCGGCAGGGCGAGCGTTGTGGGCGCCGTCAGTACATGACGGTGATCCGACGTTCGGGCCCGTCTATCCTGACCGTGCCGCCAACGGGAATCACCACCTGCGGGTCCGTGTGGCCGAGATCGACATCGAATACCGCTGGCATGTCCGGGGCGTACTCGGACAGCGCCCGCAGCACCGCCTTGCGCTGGGCGCTGCGGTACTCGGCGCGCTGATGCGCATTGTGGGGATTCTGGAACGACCAGGCCTTGGCGCGCCCCACCAGCAGTGCGGAAAACTGCCGGAGCAGCCCGCGTTCGCCCATGTTCCGCAGGATCCGGTAGACCGTCTCGTCCCGCGGCATCTCCTCCGAGGTCTCCACGAACAGCACGCGCCCGGCGTACTGTTCCGCCGGAAGGATCTCCCGGTCGGCCATCATCAGCCAGGACAGGATCTCCAGTTCCCCTCCCCACGCACGGCCCTCGACGACCCGGTCAGCGTTGTGCCACCTCCAGGCGTCCGCCGGCTCCATGGCGGGTTCGACGTCGAACGTGGCCGGGTCCTGCCACAACTTGTCCTCGGTCCGGGTCTCCTTCGGCTCCGTGAGCTCGAACGGTCCGGAGGTGAACAGTGCGGCGCGCAGCGACGCTGCAGTCAGCGGGTGCATCGCTCCGGGACGCCCGAGCTCGACCATGACGGTGCCGCCGTGGTAGGCGACGATGCCACAGTTGGCGAGGTAGACCAGCAGGTTCGTGTTGTCGCTGTATCCGAAGAACGGCTTGGGGTTGGCGCACAGCAGGTCGCGGTCGAGGTGCGGCAGGAGCGTGATCTGATCGTCCCCGCCGATGCTCGTGATGACCGCCTTGACCTCTGGGTCGGCGAACGCCGCGTGCACATCGGCCGCGCGCTCCTGTGGGGTGCTGTTCATCTTCCGGGTGGTCGGATATTCCACGACGTGCAGGCCGAAGTCCTCGCGCAGCCGCCGCAAGCCCAATTCGAAGGGCAGCGGCAGGATGCCGGCGAGTCCGCTGGACGGTGAGACGACGGCGACCGTGTCACCTGGTTGGGGCTTCGCGGGGTACAGAGGCGCTGTCATGACGCGACACTACACAAGTGGCCCACGGAGAGACCGTGAATTTTCTCAGCGTGCAGACAGCGGGCCCACCCTCCTTGGCCCCGATCGGCTACGTGCGCCCACGACTTGCTGAACTGTCCGCTGAACTGCCCGCGCCCATCGGGCACTTCGGCTGGGACGAGAAGCTGACGCCACCGTGACGTTGCGGCATGGCGCCGTGCTGGAGAGCCGCCTGGTTTGGCGGACGAGTGGGATGTCCATCCGGTGGTGGGCAGGCGGCCTATGTCGCGGGTGGAGGTCAGCGGGCTGGCCGGGCGAGCGTCGGACAGTGCGCGCGAAGGCGTGCGTAGGGGACCAGAAGGCGCTTGGAGCCGGTCATGCCGTTGCCGCCGCGTGCGTCACGGCCGCGGCGGCAAGGCCGCGGATGAGGGGATGCGGGCGACTGCCGTCACCGGCGAGTTCCGGCTGGAAGAGGGTGGCGAGGAAGAACGGGTGACTGGGCAGTTCCGCGATGCGCACCTCGCCTTCGGAATCGGCGCCGGTGAAATGCAGCCCTTGGTCGCGCAGCAGCTTCACGTAATGGGGACTGGCGCCGAAGTTGCAGTGGTAGCGCTCGATGGATCGCTCGGCGCCGATGAGTTGCTCGGCGAGCGAGCCCGCGGTCAGCTCGATCGTGCCTTCGTGGCCGACGAGCGAGCAGGCGAGCGGCACCACCACAGCGTCTTCTGCCGGTGTGTCCGGCGAGTTTTCGGCATGCGCCGCCGTCGACCGGCCGCACACGTTACGGGCGTATTCGAGCAGGACGTGTTGGAAGCCGGCGCAGGTGCCGAGAAGGGGAACGTGGTGTTCGCGGGCGGTCCGGATGGCTGCCAACGCGCCGGACTCGCTGCGGTACGGGCTGCCGGGCAGCATCCAGATCGCATCGAACGCGGCCAGCGCCGTGGCGTCCGTCGCGTCCTCGGTGGGGATCCAGTAGGCGTCCAGGTCCAGGTCGTCGCGCTCGCGCAGCGCGTCGAGCAGGCCCGGGATGCGGGTGTGGGAACGGACGTGGGGCGAGCGGTCGCCGACCAGGGCGATGCGGGCGGTGTGGGTCATGCCGCCATCCTGAGCCGTCCACCTGCATCGCGTCCAACGATGATCTCTGCACCTAGCATCAGCAATACTGATACTCATGGACCCGCAGCAGCTTCGCACCTTCGTCGCCGTGGTCGACCACCGCTCCTTCTCCGCCGCCGCCCGGGGCCTGGGCTACACCCAGTCCGCCGTGTCGCAGCACATCGCCGCCCTCGAAGCCGACCTCGACGCGCCGCTGGTCACCCGCCGCCCAGTCACCCCGACCGAGGCGGGCGAGCGGCTGCTGGAACACGCCCGACCGCTGTTGCTGCGCCTGGATGCGGCTCGGGCGGATATCGCCCGCCTGCGCAGAGCGCACCCCGGACGACTCGCAGTGGCGTGCGCCCCCGGAGCTCTGACGCCCGCCGTCGCGAATGCATTGGTACGCGCCCGGACCGCGGCCCCACAGCTCGCGGTCTCGGTACGGGTGGGCGCCCGAAGCGAGGCAGTCCAGGCAGTGCTGGCCGGAGCGGCCGATCTCGCCCTGGTCGATGGCGCGGCAGCGCCCAGTGACCCCCTTCCGCTGCCCGACGCCGGCCCCCTGACCGCCTTCGCGATCGCCCAAGAGCCACTCGCGGTCCTGCTGCCCGCCTCCCACCCGCTCGCCGGACGTCCCGCACTGCGGCTGCCGGACCTCGCCGCCGCTCGCTGGATCGACGCCCCCGACGCAGCCGTGCCCCTGGCCCAGCTACGGGTCGCCGCCCAGAGCGACGGCTTTGAACATCAACTCACCTACACCGGAAGCGATATCAAGACGCTCGGCACCCTGGTGGCCGCCAATGGCGGACTCGCGACAACAGCCCTACCCATGGCCGCCGGCATGTCAGGCGTCGCGGCCGTACCGATCACCGAACCCCGGCTCGTGCACCGCACCGAACTCCTCCACCCCCGCAACCCCACTGCCCCGGCCGCCGAACTTGCCGAGACCCTGCGCCTGGCGTAACAGCATCCACATTTCCCACCCGCATCCGCCGAACTGCTGACACCGCAACATGGCGAACTGCGAGCTGGTCGAGGCTGGTCCACCTGAAGTCGGTGGCCTGGACGGTGAGTTCGGCGTGGACGTAGTGCATGGTGTCGCGGCCGTGCAGGGCTCCAAGCGCCGGGCATCTGCCGCACAACAAGGGCTTCCGGAAGTACCTGTCGGACAACGACTGGAAGCTCCGAATCTGCCTCTAAAATGAGCCGCGTGCACTTCGAACTGAACCCACCGCACGGCATCACCGGTTTTCCCCTCGGGGTATCCGCCGACGCTGTACGCGCAGCCGCCGCGGAACTGGGTGAGGTCAAGGTGCAGGACGACGGGTCCGCCGACCCCATTCACTACATGAAAATCCTCGCCCTGCATGCGCAGTTCGAGACCGTGTTCCACATCGAAGACGGGAAGACCCTGACGGCAGCGGAAATGTGGATCCCGCGCCCCGGCCCTGAAGAGATCACCGTGCGCTTCCGCGGAATCGATGTTTTCCGGACTCCCGCCCGTGAGCTACTGCAGCAGTTGGACGGGCTGGGGTTGACCGTGCTGGACGAAACCCTCTACGCCTTCGTGCCGCGGCTCTCCATGGGCTTCACACGTGTGGCCGCTCATGACGTCCCACTCAACACCGATGGCGAGGCGCTCTACTTCCAGGCCGTCTTGACCGGCCCTCACGATTATTACGACTACAAGCTCGCGTAGGCCGGCTCGAACCGCCCCTTCCCCAAGTGCGGTTGGCCGCGCGCTTGGTGCTGCGGCGGCAGACGACGCCGCAGCACACCGCCAGCGGCTTGCCGAGGTCGCCCTGGTACAGCACCTCTCTACGAAGAGGCCAAGGCGGCGCCGAGGACTGGGGCCCGGACGTCGAAGTCACCGTTCGGCCCTGGCCCCTCTCGCGGTGGGCTACAGGTCACTTCCGGTAGCCGTGCGGCGGGCAAGCGGAGGGCGGGGCAGGTCAGTCCCACTGCAGCTGATCTGGCCGATCGCGAGGGTCAAGGTGGCCAGTGCCTTGTCGTCGGGTAGTTGGTGGCCAAAGGTGACGCGGGACGGTCGCTGCACGGGGGTCCTTGCGACCGGTGTGGTCAGGGGTGCGCGAGGGTGTCTTCCAGGACGAGGACGTCTTCAAGGAGGTCGGCGAGGAGTGCGGCGCCCTTGCCGTCCGGGTCGAGGTCTGGGTCGTAGATGGTGAGGTTCACCCCGACGCAGCGCGGTGAGGCGGCCAACGGGGCCAGCAGTGACCGGAGTTCCTCGGTGACTAGTCCGCCGGGGTCGGGGCTGTCGACCGCCGGCATCACGGAGGGGTCCAGGACATCTGCGTCGAGGTGGATCCAGAAGCCGTCCAGTGCAGGCCCTTGGAGGTGGTCGAGGACTGCACGGGCCACCGCCTCAGGCCCGCGCCGCCGGATTTCCCCGACGGGGGTGTGAGGGATGCCGAGTTCGGTCAATTCCGCCTGGTACCCGTCGGCGTCACGGATGCCCAGGACGCTCAGGTCCTCGTCGCGGACGTAGGGCCGCAGCCCGTCGATGTCGGTGAGGTCGGCCTGTCCGCGGCCCGTGATCTGCGCGACGCCCTCTCCGGCGGCGGCTCCCAGCGGTCCGGACACGGCAACGTTCCCCGGGTGCCTGAAGTCGCCGTGCCCGTCGAGGTAGGCCACGCCGTACCGGCCCAGCCGTCGCAGCCCGAGCACCGCACCGAGCAGGATGCTGCAGTCTCCGCCGAGCAGTACCGGGAAGTCGCCGCTGCGCACCCGGTCCTCGACGCGCGCGGCCAGCTTGCGGGTGTACCCGGCCATGGCCGTGGCGTTGAAGTCCCCGTCCACTCCCTCTCGCCAGCCCGTCAGGTCGTAGCGCGGCGATACCACGACGCCGCCCTCCAGCGCGCCCAACCGGCGCAGCAGGCCCTGTTCGCGCAGCGCCCCGGCGAGCTTGGCGCAGCCGGGGACGGTGCCGGGTGCGGGCGGACGCAGCCCCAGGTTGGACGGGGCATCGATCAGTACGGTGCGACGCATAGGGAGATCGTCACACAGACACCAGGAAATATCTGGGCTTGGGGAAGACCCGTTCGAAGCTCTGCGGCTGGCCCGCGCCCCCGGCGGCCTTCGGCTCCTTGATGGCCAGCGCGTTGCCGAAGGGGAGCAACTGCGCAGCTCCCCTTCTCGTCGTCGCCCTCTCTTCCGGGACGCGGGCGCCTGATTACGAAGCCTCCGCCGCACGTGCCGTGTTGGTCACCTCGGGCAGCGGGTCCGCGCGGCGGGCCACGTCGAGGAGATCGCGCAGAGTGCGTTCGGCCGGTCCCAGTCGCGGCCGCCACTGGGCGACGATGCTGACCGGGCGGATCCGCTCCGCCAGGCGCAGCGTCACCAGCTCGCCCTCCTGCAGCTCCCGGGTCACCGCCAGTTCAGGCAGAAGCGACAGCCCGTGCCCGTGCCCGGTCAGCCGCAGCAACGCCGACAAGGAGCCCTGAATCATGGCCAGTTGGGCACCGGCCAGCAGATCCCGACCGAAGCGGTCCACCAGCATCTCCGAGGTGCAGCCCGGCTCGGCCACCAGGAAGTCGTACCCCAGCAGCTGTTCCGGCGTGACCTCCTCCTCCCGGGCCAACGGATGACTGGGCCCCGCCACCACAACCGTCCGGTCGTGTCCCACCACCGCATGCGGGCCGAGCGCACGCATGCCGTTGTCGTACTGGAAGACCACATCCAACTCGCCCGCGCCGAACGCCTGCTCCAGCCTCCGCCGGTTGGCAACCGTCAACTCCATGCCTGTGCCGGCCTCCGCGTCGTCTGCGCCGTACTCCAACGCGGCCAGTACCTCCGGCATCCACACGTGCGCCAGTGACTCCTGCGCCCCGATCCGCAGCCGCGGCCGACCACCGCGCGCCACCCGGCGCATCTGCTCCTCCAGCTCCAGGGCCTCGCGCGCATACGGCAGAAGCCGGGCGCCCGCCTCGCTGAGCACCGACCCCGCGCCCTGGCGCACCAAAACGCTCACCCCGAGGTCCGCCTCCAGCCGCTTGAGCTGGGCGCTGAGGCTGGACTGGGCGTATCCCAACGCCTGTGCTGCGGAGGAGATGCCACCATGGTCGGCGACCGCGACGAAAGCGCGCAGATAGCGGGAGTCCACGACAGCAGCATAACCTCCATCGGACTTTCCGATGGGGGTATCGGAGGTGCGACGTCGCAGGCCGGCGGCCCGCCGGGGGAGGCTGCCGCCATGAGTACCGCCGATCCCCTCTGCCGTCCCTCCGGGCTCGCCGGACCGGGCCCGACCCCACCGACCGCGCCGATCACACCGTCCGCGCAGGCTCAGGCGCCTGCGCCGCCCACTCCGACCGCGCCCGCCCAGGCGCCCGCGCCGCCCAAGCGCCATTCCAAGCTGACGTTCGCCGGTATCGCCACCGGCAACCTGCTCGTTCTGCTCGACACCTCGATCCTCAACGTCGCGGTGCCCGACGTGCAGAAGTCGCTGCATCCGGCCACCGCCGCCCTGCCCTGGGCCGTCGACGCCTACACGGTCGTCTTCGCCGGACTGCTGCTGGCCGGCGGTGTCATCGCCGACCGTTGGGGCGCGCGCCGCGTCTATGCCACCGCGCTCGGCCTCTTCTCCGCTCTGTCCGTGGTGTGTGCCTTGGCGCCGAACGTCGGCGCCCTCATCGGCGGCCGCGCGCTGCTCGGTGCCGCGGGCGCCGGCCTGGTGCCCGCCTCCCTGGCACTGCTGATCCACCTCAACCCCGACCCGGTGCGCCGCACCCGTGCGATTGGTGCCTGGACCGCGCTGAGCGGCCTGGGAGCGGCCGCCGGACCCGTGCTCGGCGGCGCCCTGGTCGAACTCGGCGGCTGGCGGCTGGTGTTCCTGGTCAATCCGCCGATCGCGTTGGCCGCTCTGCTGCTGGCCCGCCGACTGCCCGTGCCGCCCCTCCGCGCCACCCGCGCTCTGGACCGCCCCGGTCTGACGCTGTCCACCGCCGGACTCGCTCTGCTCACCTTCGGTCTGGTCGAGGCCGGCATCGAGGGCTGGGGCTCACCGCGCGCCCTGGTCCCGATCGTCGCCGCGCTGCTCTGCTTCGTCGCCGTGGCCGTCGTGGAACGCCGGGTGGCCGCCCCGGTCCTGCCGCCGGCGCTGCTCGCCCTGCCGAAGGTCCGGGCCGCCATGGTGGCCGCCGCGGTGTCCTGCTTCGCCTACTTCGGCGGGATGTATCTGTTCGCCGTGTGGCTGCAGCACACCTATGACCTGACTCCGTTCAAGGCCGGTCTCGCCTCCTTGCCGATCGCCTTTCCGGTGTGTGTCATGCCGTTCTTCACCGGCCGGCTCGTCGCCCGCTACGGCGCGCGCCCGATCCTGCTGACCGGCATGTCCGCCTCTGTGGTGTCGGGTGTGTTGCTCGCCTTCTGTACCGGCCATCACCCGCCGCTGCCGCTGATCCTCGCCGCCGAGCTGACGTTGGCCGCGACCGGCACGCTGTCGATCCCCGGCGCCGCCGCCGCGATGGCCGTCTCGGCACCGCCGGAGTACGCGGCAACCAGTCAGGGCGCCCTGAACGGCATCCGGCAGGCCGGCTCCGCGCTCGGCGTCGCGGTACTGGGCACCCTCGGCACCCTGACCACCTCGGGTTACGTCCTGATCTGCATCGGTGTACTGGCGGTGCTGCTGGTGGCCAAGGCGACTGCTAGACAGAGCGCCTGACGGAGCATCAGCACAAGGCCGCGACGCACAGAGCCCGACGCCCCGGGGAATCTCCGTTCCCGTGGGGCGTCACGCGTGGGCGGTCGGTGGTCGCTGGTCGCGGTCGCAGGCCGCCGGTGCACGGCCACCGCGTCCCGCGGAGCGCCTTGACGGCTGCGACCTCCTGCTCGCCGGTGACGGGGGGGCGTGCCGGGTGTGCTTCGCCGGTCCCCTCCGCCCAACTGCCAGGCGCACATGGTCAGCGGCTGGTGAGAAGGCCGTCCACCAGGGCTCGGAGCCCGTCCAGGTAGGTGTCCTGGGCGGTCAGTGGCGCCCAGCGGTCCGCGACCTGTGCCAAGCGGGGTAGTTCGTTCGGGTCGAGGTCGGCGAAGACCTGCTCCCGGTAGGTCGCACGGTCATCGTGTGCGCGTCGCCGGGCCGCGGTTGCTCTGACCACGATTTCTCCGGCGGTGTAGTACCAGATCGCGCGGTAGCCGTGGACGGCCCGGTCGGGGGAGAGGCCGCACTCGACCAGGCCGTCGACGATCTGCTCGACGAACCAGAGCGCGGACGTGGACATCAAGTCATCGGCGGTCAACACCTCCACGATCCAGGGACAGGCGGCGAGCGCCTGGTGGATCGTGGTGGCGGCGACGACGATCCGTTCGCGAGGGTCGACGGGAATTTCGGGTCGGCGCAGCGTCCGTGTGGCGTAGTCGTCCAGCAGCAGGACGAGTAGTTCTTCCTTGTCGCGGACGTGGTGGTAGAGCGCCATCGGCGTACTGCCGATCTCCGTGGCCAGCCGCCGCATGGTCAGCCGGTCCACGCCTGCCTCGGTGACGATCCGGCGGGCTGTCTCGATGATCGCCTCGCGAGAGATACGGGGAGGTCGGCCCAGGGTTTTGCGCGGTGCGGACGGTTGCGGCATGCCTCCATCATCCCCCAGGTGTCGACAACGACGATACCCAGCCGCTAACTTTTCTTACGTGTATAAAAACGCTCGAAGGAGACCCGGAGTGGTGCTGGCGGCAGCCGCCGTCGCCCAGTTCGTCGTCGCCCTGGACATGTCCGTGGTCAACGTCGCCTTGCCGGCGATCCGCACCGCGCTGGGATTCGCGCCGCTTGACCTGTCCTGGGTGGTGCACGTGTACGCGCTCACGTTCGGCGGGTTCCTGCTGCTGGGCGGCCGCGCTTGCGACCTGTACGGCCGGCGCAGGCTGTTCGTACTGGGGCTGACTGTCTTCGGACTGTGCTCGCTGGCCGGCGGGCTGGCCCAGGCACCGTGGCAACTGATCGCCGCCCGCGCCGGGCAGGGCCTGGGCGCCGCCGCATCCGCGCCGGCCGCGCTGGCGATGCTCACCACCACCTTCACCGAGGGCCCCCGGCGCGTCCGCGCGCTCGGGGTGTGGAGCGCAGTCAACGCCGCAGGCGGCGCACTGGGCGTGCTGGCAGGTGGGCTGCTGACCGAGTACGCGGGCTGGCGTTGGGTCATGCTGATCAACCTGCCCATCGTCGCGGCAGCTCTCGCGCTGGTCCCCGCAGGGGTGCCCGCCGGAGCGCCACCCGCCCGGCACGAGAAGCTGGACGCGCTGGGCGCCGTCCTGGCGACCGGCGGAGTCGGGCTGCTGGTGCTCGGTGTCGTCCGCACCGACATCCTCGGCTGGAGCTCCCCGCTCACGTGGGCGACCCTCGCCACCGCAGCCGCGCTGCTGGTCGCCTTCGTCTTCGCCGAGTCAAGGGCCACCGCACCGCTGCTCCGCCTCGGCCTGCTGCGCAGCCGCTGGATCGCCGGCGCGAACATGCTCGTGTTCCTGGCCGCGGCCGGGCAGTTCACCGCGTTCTACTTCGTGTCCCTGTACATGCAGCAGGTCCTGGGCATGGGGGCCGCAGCGACCGGCACGGCATTTCTGCCCTTCTCCCTGGGGCTGGTCGCTGGAACCATCGTCGCGACCCGCATCACCGCGGCACGCAACCCCCGGGCGTCCCTGGTGCCCGGCGCCCTGCTGGCCGCCGCGGGCCTGGCCTGGTTCGCCCTCATCAGCCCCAACGGCAGCTTCCTCACCGACGTGCTCGGTCCGTCCCTCGTCACCAGCGTCGGCGCCGGACTGGTCCTGGCCCCGGTCGCCGCCGCCGCGACCACCGGCGTCGCCGCGCATGAGGCCGGCATGGCCTCCGGCCTGATGAACAGCTCCCGCCAACTCGGCGGCTGCATCGGCCTGGCTGCCCTGGCCACCATTGCCGCGCACCACACCGGCACGGCCACCGACCCGTCCGCGCTCAACGACGGCTACGCCCTGGGCCTGGCCATCACCGCCGCCCTCTTCCTGCTCGCGGTGGTCGTGGCGATCGGCGTGCTGCCGCGCCACCGAGCCGTCCCCCCTGTCCCGAAACCCACCACCGTCCCCGCAGACAACCAGTTGGAAGGAACACCCTCATGACGACCACCACCGTCGACCTGTTCGCATCGGCGCTGCACTTCCACGCCGACGGCGATGTCCAAGCCGTCGAACGGCAGATGACGAGCAGCGGCTCCGGCGCCTGGCAGCTCGCCACGTTCCATGTGGAGACCGACGCCGACGTCCACGCCGACCACTGGGAGATGCACCCGGAGGCCGAGGAAGCGGTGTGCTGCCTGACCGGCGGCATCCGCCTCTACTTCCGACCCGACAGGCCCGGCGGCGCCGAGGACATGGTGCGGTTGCAGCCAGGCACCGCCGTGATCGTCCCCCGCGGTCGCTGGCACCGCCTGGAGCTGGAAGCCCCCAGCGACCTGATGTCGATCACCCTTCGCAACGGCACCCGCCTCGAAAAGCGCACCGACACCCACTGAGCGGAAGGTGGCCCGGCAGTTCGCTGCCGGACCACCACCACCCTCGCCGGAAGACTGGGCGGTGCCCGCCCCGTCGACGCAAGGTGTGCACCACACTCGCGGGTGACACCACGCCCGCTTCTCAAGCCACTCTCAAGCCACGCCAGTCAACCCCGGCCGAGCGGCGCGCCGTGCCAGCGCCAGTTCGCCCGGCGGGGGCGATCAGGCGTCTCCATGCGACCGGTGGCCCACAGAAGGGTCGACCATGGGGTGTCGACGACGGGGACGTCGGGGAAGAGCCGCGCGAGGACCCGCTCACTCAGGTCCTGCGGGGGCTCCCACGTGCGGTTCAGTCCCTGGGCGATGTCGTGGGTGTGGACCAGGGTCTCGACGATGCCCATCGCTGCGAAGCCCTCGGGATCGGAGGCGCCGAAGACGTGGGGAGCCAAGGTAGTTGCGTCGGTGGTGTCGACGACCGTCGCGAGCAGTCCGCCGCAGGCCTCCACGACGGTCAGGAGTCCATCGGGCCCCGCCTCGTGGTCCCCGAAGATGACATTGGCCGGACCGCCCGGTCGATCACTGGAAATGCGCAGTGGAACCCGCGGTACGGCAATGGGCTGCGCGAGCCCGAACCGTAGCGCGTACGTGAGCAAGTCGTCCGCGAGGTGTTCAAGGGTTTCCCAGCACGTCCACTCCAAACCGCCGGCCCGCGCGTGCCATTGGGGAGCCGGGACGCCTTTCAGGGCGTCGACACCGTGGGCGACGGCCTGTCGCACGTGCTCTCCGCCCACTGGCATGCGCGGCTCTCCGGACTGTGGCATGCGGAGAGCCTACAGCCGTCGGCGTCCTCGATATCGATCTGCGTCGTCAGGCAGTTGCCAAGCCAACGCGCCTGCATCTTCCACCGCACCGTCATCGTCGCCTCGATCCAACTGTGACTCCGCACGTGATCCGCGCCTGGCTAGTCGTCCGAACCTGCAGCCGACGGCGGTACCTCGACGACGAAGAACAGGAAGCAGGGTCTGGTCGAAAGGTCATGGAAGTCGTCGGGGAACAGCTCACGGGCGGCCGGGTCGGGCTGCGGCTCGCTGATGACGGAAAGGCTGAAGCCGGCTGTGGTGAACGCATCGGTCATTGCGTGCAGCGACTTGCGCCAGAACTTCATCGGGACGGTCTGCCCGCCGAACGTCCAGTCGAAGGTATAGCTGGTGGTCGCGAAATAGTCGGGCCGAGGATCCTCGATCGTGTACGCCACGAAAGGGTGGTCCACCGACGCGATCAGCCGTCCGCCGGGCCTGAGCACTCGCCGTAACTCCGCCAGCGTCGGCCCCCAGTCCTCCAGGTAGTGCAGGACCAGCGACGCGACCACGTCGTCGAACGCACCGTCGGCGAACGGCAGACGGTCGCTCAGGTCGACCACGTGCAGGGCCACGTCGTCACCCAGCCGCTGCCTGGCCAACGCCAGCATCCCGGCGCTGGCGTCGATGCCGGTGACGACCGCACCGCGGTCGCGCAGCGCAGCGGACAGGGGCCCCGAGCCGCAGCCGGCGTCCAGGATCCGTCGGCCGGCCACGTCTCCGGCGAGGGCCACCATCGCGGGCCGCTCGTAGTACGCGTTCACGAGGTTGTTCTCGTTCTCCGCCGAGTACGCCTCGGCGAAGCTGTCGTAGTCATTCGCCTGGGCCGGATCTGCAGACCGGGCGAGACCCTCGGGCACGTCGGTTATGCGTTCCATTGCCGCAGCCTAGACCTGTCCGGCCGATCATGTAACTGTGAGTGCTGCCCTATGGTTTCGGGATGAGCAACTCTGCTGGGGCTGCTGTCCTGACAACCACCGACCTACCTGCAGCGATACGCGCGGTGCGTACTTTGCTGGGCATCGCGGACATCGCTCAGGGAGAGGTTGACTTCGAAGCCGTGATCAGGTCGCCGACTGTCCTGACGCGAGTACGTCACGTACTCCCCGACCTCCGATGGTGGGCATCGGCCGGCCAGGAGCACGGTTCGTCGGAGGCGGGCGACGACCCTGCGGGATGTCTGCCGATCCGAGTATTCGACTGGGGGCGTCCACTGGACCGCGCCGAGCCCTTCATCTCCGCTCTGGGTTCAGATCCCGCAGCTGTTCGATGGGATCTGGACGCATGGCCTGCGGTGCCCGAAGCGGGACTGGAGGAGATCTCGCAGAAATACGCGTATCTCACCCTGACCGTGAATTCCCGGGACCTCTATCAGGACGAGCCGTCGCAGGACCACACCGTCCACGTGCACGTCCGGAACCGGAACGGCGACCAGTTCCCCCGCGTCCATTGGCTCGCCGATCAAGTGGGTGGCCGGTTCACCGGCAGGGTAGAGATCGCCCCTCTGTAACCCGCACCCGCCTGAAGCAACACCGGGCGGTCGCCACTCGCCACGACAAGTCGATGCTGCTGCCGGCGCCGTGGGTGAGGCCGGGGCCGGAGCCCAGGACAGTGCGGGCGAAAGTGGCTTCGGGCAGGGTGCGTGCGGACATGGGGGTGTCCTTGTCGAGGTGTAGCGGCGGGGTCAGGGGGTGCGGTGCTGTGCCCAGGCGCGGATCTGTTCCAGGGCCGGCAGGAGGGCTCGACCGTCGGTGGTGAGGGTGTAGGTGGCGGGCCCGGGCGGGAGTTGGTCGTGGGTGACGAGCCCGGCCGCCACGAGTTCGCGCAGCCGGTCGGCGAGCATCTTGGTGCTGATTGAGCCGATGGCACTGTGCAGTTCGCCGTAGCGGGCGGGGCGTGGGGCCAGGGTGTGGAGGATGATTCCGTTCTATTTCTGGCCGAGGACCTCGAACGCGGCGAGGAGGTCCGCATCGGCGGTCAGCGGCGCGAGGGTCGGGCAGGCGGCCAACGGGTCTTGATCCTCCGTCCTCGGTGATGCGGCAGCGGGGGAGGGGCCGCAGCCGGCCGGGGGTCTCGGCTGCGGCCCGATGCCGCCTTGACCGCTCCAAGAACAGGACGGGGCGGCGGCAATCGCGGTCAGGGAAGGAGAATGACCTTGCCCTGGTTGCGCCTTGCCTCGATGTCGGCATGGGCGGTGGCTGCCTGGTCGAGCGGGTAGGCGCGCCAGACGGGCAGGTCGAGGTTGCCTGCGGCGGCCAGTTGCACCAGCTCCGGCAGGGATTCTTCGGCCTGGCTGGGGCTCCCGGCGCTGAAGCGGACGTCGTGCTGAGCGGCGGTCATGTCGGCGATGGTGATGACGTGTGCGCTGTCGCCGGTCAGGGCGACGGAGTCGGCGAGCACGCCGGCGCCGGAGGCGTCGAAGACGAAGTCGACTCCCCGGGGAGCCGCGGCCTTCACCCGCTCCACCCAGCCGTCGCCGTAGGGGACCGCAGTGGCCCCCAGCGCGGTGACGCGCTCGATGTCGTGCTCGCCGGCCGTTCCGATCACGGTGATGCCACGGGTGACGGCCAACTGCACCGCGATGGTGCCCACGCTGCCGCCGGCGCCATGGATGAGGAGGGTCTGTCCTGCCTGCACAGCCAGCTGCCCGAGGACACGGAACGCGGTCCGGCCGACCGTGACCAGCGAGGCGGCGACCTCCCACGACAGGGCCTCGGGCTTGGCCACCGGCCGAGCGAGCAGGGCGTACTCGCCGTAGCCGCCGCCGACCGTGGCACCGAAAACCTTGTCCCCCACCGCCGCATCGGCTCCCTCGCCGACGGCATCGACGACACCGGCCGCATCCAGGCCGGGGATCACGGGGAAACGGGCGGGGACGGTGCCGGCCATCAGACCCGATCGGATCTTGATGTCGAGGGGGTTCACGGCGGCAGCCCGCACCCGGATGCGGACCTGGCCAGGGCCGGGCTCCGGAGTTGCGACCTCTGACAGTCGCAGCACCTCGGGCGGACCGTACTCGGAGAAAGTGATCGCTCTGGACATGGGAACTCCCAATGAGAGGTGGGTGGAGAGCGGCAGGTGGAGAGAGACAGGGACCGCACGCGCTGTGACTCACTGCGCACTGTGCGGCCACGCCGGTGGGGTCGGACGCTCAGGCGCTGAGAGCGGGGTAGTCGGTGTAGCCGCGGTGGTCGCCGCCGTAGAAGGTGGCCTTGTCAGGGGCGTTGAACGGCCCACCGGCGATCAGGCGGCGCGGCAGGTCGGGGTTGGCCAGGAACAGTGCGCCGTAGGCCACCATGTCCGCGCTGCCGTCCTCGATCAGCTTCAGCGCGTCGGGACCGGTGACGTCGGGGTGGGTGAACGGGTTGAGGACGAACGTGCCGGGCCAGGCCTTGCGCAGCCGCGGGGTCAGGTCGCGGTCCGGGCCCTCCATCAGGTGCAGATAGGCCAGGTCCAGGCCGGCGAGCCGCTCCAGCAGCGCACCGTAGACCTCGGCCGGGTTGTCCTCGGACATGTCGTTGTACCGGTTCCCGGGCGAGATACGCAGGCCGACCCGGTCGCTGCCGATCGCCTCGGCCACGGCCGTGACGACCTCGACGGCGAAGCGGATCCGGCCTTCGGTGTCGCTGCCCCAGGCATCGGTGCGGTGGTTGGAGTTGTCCGCGAGGAACTGGTGGATCAGGTAGCCGTTCGCGCCGTGGATCTCCACACCGTCGAAGCCGGCCTCGACTGCGTTGCGGGCCGCGTCGGCGAAGTCGGCGATGGTCTGCCGGATCCCCGCCTCGCTCAGCTCCTTCGGCGTGACGTACTCCTTGGGGCCCTCGTGGGTGTAGACCTGCCCCTTGGCGGCCACCGCCGACGGCCCTACCGGCACCAGGCCGTCGGGCAGCAGGCTCGGGTGGCCGATCCGTCCGGTGTGCATCAGCTGGGCGAAGATCACGCCGCCCTCGCGGTGCACGGCATCGGTCACCGTCCGCCAGGCCCGCACCTGCCCGGACGTGTGCAGGCCGGGGGTGTCGGGGTAGCCCTGCCCGACCGGTGAGGGCTGGATGCCCTCGGTGACGATCAGCCCGGCACTGGCTCGCTGCGCGTAGTACGTCGCCATCAGCTCGGTCGGCTCGGCTCCGGGCCCGTAGGCGCGGCTGCGGGTCATCGGCGCCATCACGAGGCGGTTCGACAGGGGCTTGCCGCCCAGGACGATCGCGTCGAAAGCAGTGGTCATGACTTCTTCCTCAGGGTGAGTGGTGCTCCGCGGTGCGGACGTCTGGTGCTGCCCGCGCTGACATTTACCTGTCTGAGCAAGTAAATCACCTGTCCGAACAAGTAAATGCCCTCCGTCCATTCCCAGGGGGTGGGTGTGAGGCGCGTCACGGCCCAGGGGTAGGGGCGGAGTCGGGTGCGGCAGGGCTAGGAGGCCACCTATCGATGCTGGCCGTGGCCGTGGCTGTGGCCCGTGACCCCGTGACCCCGTGGCCCATGGCTAGTGGCGGGTCGGTCGGTCCCCCGATCCTCTGCCTGGCCGGTGCGCCTGCCGGGTCCCCGGGGCCGTCAGGCGGTCGAAGCCGGAGCCAGTGCCGTCAGAGGCCAGGTGCCTACCTGTGCGAACGAGTAAATCCGCCAGCTCTTCCGGCTCTCTCCGTGAGGCATACCGTCCGCGCTGCCTGTATCTCCAGCTCTCCGCCGGTCACGGGGCCTCGGAGGACGGGCAGTGGCGGCTATCCTGATTACTGTCCGGCCAACTTCAGAGCCGGCCGGGAAAGGGAAGATCCTGATGAGCCGGGCAGCCAACCCGAGGAAACAAGGCCAACCGAGCCAGCCGCCCACGGAGACGCCGGACACCTCCACCGTGCCGGTGCCCGCCTCCGCGCACGTGGGACCCGTCAGTCACGCGATCTTCCGCGTGGCTCGCCTGCACCGCATGATCGCCGGACAGCTCCTGCGCCGGGTCGGCCTCCACCTCGGCCAGGAACTGGTCATGATGCATCTGTGGGAACTCGGCCCCCAGCGGCAGACTGATCTGGTGCGTCTGATCGACTCCGACGCCGCAACCATGACTCGCAGCATCAAACGCCTGGAAAACGCCGGCTTCGTCCGCCGCCGACCCTGCCCCGACGACAAACGCGCCACCATCATCGAACCGACTGCCGCCAGTCAGGCGCTGCGCCGAGAAGTCGAACGCATCTGGGCCGAGCTCGAGGACGCCTCGACCGGCGACCTCTCCCTCGATCAGGTCACCGAAACACTGGAAACCCTGCGACGCGTCGAAGCCAGCCTCGCCCGCGCTGCCGCACACGCCGACGCGTCTGCCGCGCACGACGACAACACAACCGACAACCGGCGGAAGCCGCATACGAGTTGAGACTGGCGCTGTTCGCCGAGGCACGGCCCCTGCTCATGGCCCGCCAGCACCTCGCCCAAGCTCCGCCGAGACCCGCGCGAAGGCATCTCTGCGGGTGATGACAAGGAGTGCGGCTCCAGTTATGCCCCCGGGTGGTGCGCTCCGCCGAATGGGTGGCAGGTCGTCGAACCCCTTGTCGATAAGGCATCTCAGATGCTTACTGGTGGTGTCCGACCAGGTGGGCTGCCCATCCCTCCGCTGGGGAACGCAGCTCAGTGGCATCGGCCTGCGCATGCCGCCGCAGGTTCGCAAGGGCACCCACCGGAGGAAGCCGTCGGCCGACGCGCTCTCACGCTGCATCGGCTGATGAGGGTGGCTCATACGTACGTCGAAGGAGACGTTGTGCGAGCCATCAACTTGTTTCGATTACTGGCTGAGGTCGGTGCGGCCGGTGGGCTGTTGCTCACCGTCCCGGCAGCGCACGCGGATGCCGCGGGCTCGGCGCAGGTGGTGGTTGTGCCGTGCAGCGAGACGGCGTTGGTCAATGCCGTCGACGGAGCCAATGCCGCAGGGGGCGGCGACCTGATCCTCGCGCCGTTCTGCACCTACACCCTGACCGGCGCCCACAGCACGGGTGGCAGCGGAGGACCGGCGGGCCTGCCGAACATCACCACGCCGATCACCATGTCCGGGCTGGCCACCGAGATCACCCGTGCGTCGAACGCGCCCTCCTTCCGCATCATCGAGGTGGACGGCCCCTCGCAATTCCTGGCCGCCCAGGGCCAGCTCACCTTGGCCACGGTGACCATCAGCAACGGTGACGCCGGCCTCGGCGTGGGCGGCGGCATCGCCAACCTCGGCGGGTCGGTGACCATGACCGCGGGCAGTGTCCGGGGCAGCCGCGCCTCGTACGGCGGCGGCATCTACACCGACACCGCGCTGACGATGACCGCCAGCAGCGTCACCGGTTCCACCGCCACCGTCAACGGCGGCGGCATCTACCGGAACGCGGGCTCCGTCACGCTGCTCGCCAGCAATGTGTCCGGCAACGCCCCCAACAACTGCGCCGCCACCGCGCCTTTGACGGCCCCCTGCTGAGATCGCAGGCCCCCAACTTACCTTCTCCGGCGGTGAGTTCGCGGCGCAGCAGGCGAACGCGCCCTTGTCCTGCTCCGTACGGCGCTGCAATCGCCGAGCAGGTGAGATAGACGGCGCCCTTTGATGGGGTGCCGCGTCGCTTCACACACTGCGACCCGCCCAGGGGACGACCCGCCCAGTCGCCCTGTGGCAACGGTTCTTCACATGTCTTCCCGCCCCACTGCCCACTGGGACAACGCCATGCGGTTGCGGGCCGCGCCAGCCATCCACCTGCTCTTGCTCACACGCGAGCAGAGCAGCACGTTCGAAGGAGAAAGAACATGGCAACCATCACTTCCTTAGTGGACACCACGACCACAACCAACCAGGGCAAGGCCGGGGACACCGTCCAGATCAACGGCACCGCTCTGTCCACCACCACGAGGGTGAACTTCGGTACGGCGGCCGTCACCCCGACAAGCGTCACCGCCACCCAGGTCACCTTCGTGGTGCCCAGCGCGGCGCCGTGCTCCGGCCAGGTCTCGGTCAGCGTCTCCAGCAGCACCGGTGCCACCAGCAACGCGCTGCCGTTCTTCGTCATCGCCGCGCCGACCACCTCGGGAATGAGCGTCACCTGCGTATCAGCCGCCACCGGCGGCCCGGTCACGCTGTTCGGCACCAACTTCCTCACCGGAACGCAGGTCGGGGTGGGCACCGTCGGTACCGTGGCGGTCACGCCCACACAGGCGGGCCAGGTCACCTTCACCGCTCCGGCCAACCCGGGCCAGGTCGCCACGGTGTCGACCCAGCCGGTGACCATCACCACCGCCGGTGGCACCAGCACCTCGGGCACCACCCAGATCGAGTACTACCTCGCGCCGACCATCACCTCGGTGCTGCCCACCTCGGGTACGGCGGGGGACGAAATCACCGTCACCGGAACCGGTTTCGTCGGCGTCGACACCGTCACCTTCACCGACAGCGCCGCCGCCACCGCCACCGCGGTCTTCACCCCCGTCAGCGCCACCCAGCTCGTCGTCACCGTGCCCGGCGGACTCGCCACCGGCGCCGGAAGCATCACGGTCCACACCTGCGGCGGCAACTCCAACGCCGAGCCCTTCACGATCGTCTGACCGTCGGGGACGGCCGGGCACGGACTGCACAACCACCAAGTCGCCGCCCGTTCGCAGCACGTGGTGTGGACGGGCGGCGACGTCCCGGTGCCCGGGCCGACAACCACCGGCCAGGGGACACCCTCCTAGGCATCAGGAGAAGGAGAAGAGCCTCATGGCCCCCGTAGTGACCAGCGTCAACCCCGCCCAAGGCGCTCCAGCGGGCGGTACCAGCGTCACCATCACCGGCTCCGGCTTCACCGGCGCCACCCAGGTCAGGTTCGGCCCCAACGGCACCACCTTCGTCATCGTGAGCGACACCCTGATCACGGCCAAGACCCCCGCAGGAACCGGCACGGTGCAGGTCACGGTCACGGCGCCGACAGGCACCAGCAACCAGAACGTGCTCTTCACCTACACCTCGGCCTCAGCCCCAGCCCTCGGCAGTCTCAACCCCGCCTCGGGTCCCACGTCGGGCGGCAATACGGTGACCCTCAACGGCACGAATCTGTCCGGTGCGACTGTGGTGCTCTTCGGGCCCAACGCGGCCACCATTCTCACCAATACCGCTACGCAGATCACCGTCCTTGTGCCGGCCGGGTCGCCGTCCTCGGTCGCGGTCACCGTCACTACGGCCGGCGGCACCAGCAACGCCCTGACCTACACCTACGTTGCTGCTCCCGCTCCGGTTCTCGGCAGTCTCAGCCCCACGTCGGGTCCTACATCGGGCGGCAACATCGTGACCCTCACCGGCACCAATCTTTCCGGCGCCATCTTGGTGAAGTTCGGTGCCAACGCGGCCACCATTGTCACCAATACCGGTACGCAGATCACCGTCCTTGTGCCGGCCGGGTCGCCGTCCTCGGTCGCGGTCACCGTCACTACGGCCGGTGGCACCAGTAACGCCCTGACCTATACCTACCTCTCCACGCCCGTCCCGTCACTCAGCAGCCTCAACCCCACCTCCGGCCCCACCTCCGGCGGCAACACCGTCACCCTCAACGGCACCAACCTCACCGGCGCCATCTCCGTGAAGTTCGGTGCCAACCCGGCCACCATCCTCACCAACACCGCGACACAGGTCACCGTCATCGCTCCGGCCGGGCCGCCGTCCTCGGTCAATGTCACCGTGACCACGGCCGGCGGCACCAGCAATCCCCTGCCCTACTTCTACATCGCGGCGCCCACCGTCAGCGATCTGTCCACGCACCTCGGCCCGGCCACCGGCGGCAACACCGTCACCGTCTTCGGCGGCAACCTGACGCTCACCAGCGCCGTGAACTTCGGGGGGAATCCGGCCACCGGCATCAACGTGGTCTCCGACAACCAGCTGACCGTGACCGCTCCAGCCGGGTCCGGCACGGTCACCGTCACGGTTACCACACCGGGCGGGACCAGCACCGCGGCCACCGGGAACCCGTACTACACGTACCTCGCAGCTCCCGTCCTGACCAGCCTCACCCCCTCCCACGGCTCTGACGCCGGCGGCGACGCGATCGTGCTGGGCGGCAGCAACCTCACCTACACCGACGCGGTGACCTTCGGCGGCATCCCGGCCTCGTTCGCGACGATCTCCGACAGCCAGGTCGTCGCGACCAGCCCGGTCGGGGCACCCGGAACGGTGAGCGTCGTGGCGCACACCCCGGCCGGGAACAGCAACGCCCTGCCCTATGTCTACGACCCGTCCTGAGCCAGGGAAGTGACGGCTCGTCAGTAGTGTCAGTAGTGCTTGCTTGCGATCGGTTCGGTAAATGAGGAAAAGGAGAGCGTCATGGTTCCGATAGTCATCAGCGTCAGCACCATCCAACGCGCTCCAGCAGACGGCACTTCGGTCACCAGCAGCAGCACCGGTCGCACCAGCGCCTTGGCCGTACGTGCGGGCGGCGTCCCGGAGCCGGGGGGAAGCTGTGGAGACGAATGAGCCGCTGGTGGCGGACGAGATCCCGGTGGGGCACGCCCCCATCGTGGCGGCGATCAACCCGGACGGCCGGCACGTCCATGTGACCAACTTCGGGAGTAGCAGCGTCAGCGTCAGGACGCCGGTGGACATCATCGGGGAAGGACTGGGCAACACCACCGCGGTCCGCTTCGGAGGCCAGCCGGCCGCCTCCTTCACGGTCCTCAATGACCACGAGATCCTGGCTGTCTCGCCACGCCTCGCCACCGACGTCAAGATCGACGCCACCATCGGGCAGCACACCACCCGGACCGTGGGCCGCTTCTACTACCTCCCGGACTCGGTGCTGGCCAGGATCAGTCCGACCTCGGGCCCGCTGGGCGGGGGTGGCACCCTGACCGTCACCGGCCGGGGCCTGATGACCACCACGTCGGTGCGCTTCGGCACCGTGGCTGTCACTCCGTCGTCCGTCCTGGACGACCGGGTCACCGTAACCGTGCCGCCGCGGAGACGGCGGGCCCCGTCACGGTTACCGTGGTGACACGGAGCAACTCCTATGGGCAGTCCACATTCACCTACGCGGGGCCGCCCAGCATCACCTCCGTAACCCCGTCGCTTGGCTCGACCGCGGGCGGCGACCCGATCCTCATCGTGGGCACCGAGCTCGGATCCACACAGTCGGTGACGATCGGCGGCGCGGCGGCCGCCTTCGGTGTCATCTCCAACACCCGGATCGTCGCCGTCACACCCCCATCCGCCGTCACCGGCCCGGCGGACGTCACCGTAACCACGACGGGCGGCACCATCACCGCGCCCGGGGCCTTCGTCTACACCTGATCGCCGGGCACGGTCGCCAGATGTCGGGCCCGCGGACCAGCCTACGGAGCGTGGTGCGGTCCGAGCGGGCGTCTGCCAGTTATGCCAAGCCCGGGCCCAATCGCGACACCGGGACCGGAGGTTGAGCCGGCTGAGGCACTGTGTCTCCGCCACAGGGATGTCGTGAGCTAGCTCCTGCGGTGGAGTCGATCATCCGTGCGGATGACACCTCGTCGTCGACGATCCGGCCACGATGGACTCATGGCGATCAAGCTTTCCGTGGACGATGCTGAGCGTCCGGCCTCGCGCCGGACACCCCGCCTTCGGCCGGGCACATGGCCGGGGCTTGCTGCTGCGGTATGGGGGCTCCTGTTTGCGGTACCCAGTTTTGCCTGGGCGATGGGAACGACCTTCGGCGCGCGGACGACGGTGGCGCCGTCCCTGGTGAAGCTCGCTGGTGATCGAGTGGCGTGGTTCGTGGCCGTCTTGTGGGTGACCGGTCTGCTGAAGGTCGTCGGGGCCCTGATCGGTATCGGCCTGACACGCCGGCGCGGCAGACGGATCGGCCGTCTCATGGTGTTCTGTGGCGGCGGCGCGGCGGTGCTGCTCGTCTGGCACGGTTGTCTCTTCGTTGCCCACGGAGTACTGGTTGAGGCCGGGATCCGCTCTGTCGCGCCTGACCTGGCCGGGCTGACCCGCTGGTACCTCTGCCTGTGGGGACCGTGGTTCATCGTCGGCGGTCTGGCTTTCGCCGCCGCCACCACGCGGTACGTCCGCCGACTGGAGGCCCGGGGCGAGCTGCGACTTTACGGTGTTGTGGGGGCGCTGGGCGCGTTGCTCCTGTCATTGGCATCGATGATCACCGGGATCGGCTGATGACTGTCGCACAGCTGCCGGCATGCCAGCCCGCCCTTTGCTGGACAGGGCTCTGGGGACCGCTGTTGACCGCGAGCGACCGCCTCGACGGGTACGCATGGGCCTGCTTGGGGCACGCATCGGGCATGCCGCTGCGGTCGCCGAACGCATCGTGCGTTCGCCTCTGCAGACAGCCTGACTGGGACACCGCAAGCGATCAGCCAGCCGGCCGCCCCGACCGCTCGTCTTCGAGGAACTGGATTACGTCACGATCTCCCTGCCGGAACCATCTGGGGCACCGGGAGGTCCGAGGCTGGTGAGGGCGAGTGTCGGTGTGCCGAGAAGTGCGGAGGTCAGGGCTGTACCTCTTGGCTGACTGGACCACGAGCTTCAGTGCCGGTCCCATGCTCGCTGCGCCGGCATGCGGCGCGGAGCGTTGGGTCCAGTTGCGCCTTCTCGATCGAACCCGCCGTGAGCAACTGGTCCGCGGTCAATCCCCGCGCCTCGCGAAGGTCGGCTCTGGTCAGATCGGCACCTGTCAGATCTGCGTCGGTAAGGTCGGCGTGTCGCAGCTTCGCCCCGATGAGGCTGGCGTTCCTCAATACCGCTCCGTTGAGGCGGGCTTGGTAGAGGCAGCTCCCATCGAGGCGCACCGGCTTCTCCTCCGCTCTGACACCCGTCAGGTCGGCCTTGGTCAGGTCAGTGCTTACCAGGTGCGCACCCGACAACTTTCCACCCATCAAGGTTGCTAGCTGCAGATCGGACTTGGACAGACAGGCATTGCGCAGGTCTGCGCCGGTGAGGTCACAGGCCACCATGTTCGCCAGGATGAAGACCGCCTCACGCAGATCAGCGCCGTTCATCTGCGCGTCGTTGCATCGGGAACCCATTGCCCGCACCCGGCGGAGATCGCAGTTTTCAAGGCTTGCTCGTCCCAGCGTGGCACGGGCTAGGACAGCATCGGTCAGCACTGCTCTGCTCAGCTGCGCCCCATGCAGATTCTGGCGCGCCATATGAGCACCGGCGAGGTGATATCCGCTGAGATCGATGCGGGACGAATACAGCTTGGCGTGTCTGGTATTCAGCGCGGTCAGCGCTGCCTGGACATCGGCCGCTGGCCTCTCTGGGCCCGAGGCCGCGCGCCCCGGGGGCAGTAACAAGCCTGAAGCCGCTGCTGCCTGCACACCCAGCGACGTGCTGTGTCCTGACTTCGGCGCCTGACGGCGGACGAACGTACGGACGATGTGCGTCACATGCTCGGCCTGTGCCGGCGCGTCGTGGATGATCTGCTGCAGGGCGAGGATACCGCCGAGACGTACGAACTCTTCCGTGGACTCCAGGCGCTCCAGGGCCTTGGAGAGCCGATCTGTCACCTGGCCGCGGCGAATGAGCCGGTAGTTACGTGCGGTGTAGAGCAACGCGATCACACCGCCAGCAGCAGCGCAGGCCTGAACGACGGCGAGCCGGTATTGTCCGACTGCCTGTGCGCGCTCTGCAGGAGTCAGCCCCTTGTACTGCGGCACGACTGTCGAAGAGACGGCGTCCCACAGGTGCGGCCCCCATAGCCAGGTCGCGCCCACCACCAACAGGCCGATGAGGAGGCCGATTTGGCGGTCGCGCCGGTACCGCAGCCAGACGATCAGAAAGATGGTGACAGCGAGGGCCAGGGACTCGACCATCAGCCACCAAGCCGCGACCTTGTTACCCTTCAGCAGCGCCTCGATGAGCGACACGTACATAGCGATGAAGAACAGAGCACCTGGTACCGCGACGACTCCAGCGAGCACGGCGCGAACGGCGCGTACGTTTTTCTTGTATGCCACGGGCTCATTCCAGCCGAAACACGTGCCGGCCGCGGCCATTTGAAAGGTTCTTGTCCTGACCGGTCCGATTCGGGCGACTGGGCGACACTGCCGCCCGGTCATGTTGCGTCGTGGTCAGTTCACGCGGCTGGCCACCCTGGCCGTAGCAACTATGGGCCCAAGTTGGTCATCAGGCCAGCTGGTGTCAGTGCCCCGCACGTCGCGTTGTGGCCGGTGACTTGTGTGGTCGGCGAGGATCTCCACGGGCCGACCCCCGTGACAGCCAGGACCCGCAGCCGCTCGTGCAGGCATTCGGCGCTCCGCCCACGGCGCCGACGTGCCGGCCTGTTACAGCCGGGCAGGGTGTAGGCATCGCCGACTCGCAGGAGTAGGCGCGGTCGTGGTAGGTGTCGAGCCGGCGTTCGCGCCAGGCGCGGGCCTCGGCCCGCAACGCGGGAGCGTGTGGGCCTGAGGTACGACCTCGGCCTCTTCCCAGCGGCGTAGGTCACGCCCCCGCGACTGTCGCGAACCCCAGCCTTCATCAACATGCAGAGCGTCGCCCCAAACGACCGCCCCATGACGAAGCGCCTGAAGTGTCGTCTCTCGCCGGGCGCTCTTACTGCAGATCGGTGAGGAGGCCGTCCAGGGCCTTCGTGAGCGCTGCGGCGTTGGCCGGATCGAACCAAGTGGTGCGGATGCGCTCGTTGTTGCCCTTCGGTGTCTCGTGGTCGGCGGCGAGTTGGTGCAGAGGGCGGGTCCCGTCGCCCAGGGAGCGGCCGACGTTCTGGAAGAGGCTGCGCACATAGCGGTCGGCGGCGTCGGGGGCGATGCCGTGGCCGGCGGCCCACGAGGTGAGCGTGGCGAGGTAGGTGTAGTGGGCGGTGAGCGTCCCGGTCAGTGCGGAGAAGACGTTGAAGGCGGTCTCGTCCGTGACGGGGAGCGCGCCGCCCAGCTGCTCGAAGAGGGCGTCCACGACCGGGTGCGAGGGGCAGGTCACTGTGACGGAGCGACGTTCGCGCACCGCGGGCAGCGGGATGGCGCGGACGATGGGGGCGCCGGTGGCGAGGGTCCGCCGCAGGTCGTCCGTGGCAACGCCGGCCATGAGGTTGACCACGATCTTGTCGTCGTCGACCTTCAGCCCGGTGAGCGCCTCGTGGTGGCCCTGGCGGCGTACGGCGATGATCACCAGCTCGGAGCGGTCCACCACCTCCTGGTTGTCGGCGCATATCTGGACGCCTTCGTAGCGCTCGGACAACTCGGCGGCGGTGCGGGCTCCCCGGGGAGAGAGGAAGATCTCCGGCGACGCACCGCCCGCGTGCCGCAGGCCCTCGACGATGGCCCGCCCGATCTCGCCCACTCCGATGATGCCGATGCGCTTCACTGGGTCCTCCCGCACGTCGTCCTCCATGTGTTTCTCCATGCCTTCCTCCATGCTGTGTGGTGGTCGTGACCTGTGTTGGTGCGGGAACGTGTCGTCGGGATGGTTGCCGTTGGCTTCTCAAGTGCTGCTTCGCATAAGGAAGCTGATGCCACGTCAGTCGCGGTCTTTTCCAGAGCAGTGCCACCGCCACGGCTCCTGCCAGGCAGAAATCATCGCAGAAATCCTCCCGGCCCAGCCCAGCGCCGACGGGAGGCCGGTCTCGCGTACATCGCTCCGAGCGCCCCTCGCTCATGGCGTGGCTTCGTCATCAGGGCGCTGCCCCTTCATTGGTCGATCAGTCCGATGCCGTGGTCGCCGTATCGGGCTCCCTGGGCCCCGGTGTCGGGGACGGCGGCGTCGATGTCGCCGAGGTCGGTGGCGGTCAGGTGCAGGTCGAGCGCGGCCAGGTTGTCGCGCAGGTGGGGGCGGCGGGAGCTGCCGGGGATGGGGATGACGTCGCTGCCGCGGGTGAGGAGCCAGGCAAGGGCGATCCGGGCGGGGGTGGCGTTCTTGGCGGTGGCGAGTTGGGTGAGGGCGTCGACGATGGCCAGGTTGGCCTTGAGGTCGTCGCCGTTGTAGCGGGGGGCGGTGGCGCGGAAGTCGCCGGGTTCGTAGCGCGTGGTGGTGCGGACGGTCCCGGTGAGCAGGCCACGGCCGAGAGGGCTGTAGGCGATCAGGGTGGCGCCGATACCGCGGATCGTGGGCAGGACGTCGTTTTCGACATGGCGCTCCCATAGCGAGTACTCGGTTTGGACGGCGCTGATCGGATGGATGGCGTGGGCGCGGCGGAGGGTGGCGGCCGAGACTTCGGACAGGCCGATGTGGCCCACCTTGCCTTGGGCGACCAGGTCGGCCAGGGCGCCGACGGACTCCTCGACGGGGACGGCGGGGTCGATGCGGGCGAGGTAGTACAGGTCGATGTGATCGGTGCGGAGCCGACGCAGGGACGCTTCGCAGGCACGCCGCAGATCGTTGGGCGAGCCGGCGGGGACCAGGCTCCCGGCGGTGCGGTGGACTCCGGTCTTGGTGGCCAGCACGGCGCGGTCGCGGTGTGGTGCGAGGGTCCGGCCGAGGAGTTCCTCGTTTGCTCCGTCGCCGTAGAAGTCGCCTGTGTCGAACAGGGTGACGCCGGAGTCGAGGGCCTCCAGCAGCGTGGCCGCGGCCTCGTCCGGGTCGGCGGTGCCGTAGCTGCCGGTCATACTCATGCACCCGAGGCCGAGTCGGGAGACCGCAGGGCCGTCGGGCCCGAGAGCGGTGGTGTGCATCGCTCCTCCGTCACTTTGCCAGGGTCGCGCGGAGGAACTGAAGGATCTCCGCCTGGGCTGCTTCGGCCTGTGGTTCGACGCCGGGCAGGGTGAGGAACGCGTGCTTCGCGCCCGGGTATTCGGAAAGCCGCACGGGCGTCTCGGCCGCGCGCAGCCGCTCGGCGTAGCGGCGGCCGTGATCGGCGACCGCGTCCTGGGTGGGCACCACCACGAGCGCCGGGGCCAGTCCGCTGAGGTCGTCCGCGTACAGCGGCGAGAGTCTGCTGGCGTCGGTTCCCGGCGGGACGGCGAGCCGCTGGAAGAGCCGCAGTAGCGGCAGGGCCCGGGTGGGGCTGTACGCGTACTCGGCGATCGAGGCGTAGTCGAACATCGTCTCGGTCACGTCGACTGCGGGGTTGACCAGTACCTGTGCCTTGAGCTCCAGGCCGGCCTCCCCGGCCCGGATGGCTGTCAGGGCGCTGATCAGCGCGCCGCAGCTCTCGCCGAAGACGGCCGTGCGCGCCGGGTCGACGCCCCAGTGCGCGGCGTGTCGCAGCACGTGATCGAGCACCTGCCAGCCGTCGTCGGCGGCGTCCGCGAGCGAGGCATCCGGGGCGAGGAGGCGGTGCTCGACCGAGACGACGAGCGCGGGCAGCGCCGCGGCGAGGTGGCTGTTGGTCCAGTCGCACTGCGTCGCGGTGCCCACGAAGCCGCCTCCGTGGACGTGAACCACGAGTGGCAGATCGGTTCGGGCTGCGGCTTCGTCGTCGCCCGTCGGCGCCGGCCGGTAGACCCGGACCGGGAGGTCGCGACCGGGCAGCGCGAGCTGTCGCCATTCGACGGCGGCGCCGGGGTCCGGCTCTCCGAGGATCGCCCGTGCAGCGCTGGAGGCCCGGAAGCGGTTCTCCGCGTCGCGGTAGGCGAAGAGTTGCTCGGTCGTGATCGTCGAGAAGTCCGGCTCCGGCGGCCGCGTGGCAGTAGTGGTCTCGCTCATGTGTCCTTCTCCTCTCCCGGCCGGATGCCGGGTGTGTCGTTGCGGTCGGACAGTGGATTGCCCTCATTATGCACGCACCGCGTGCATCAGCAAGTGCATAGGTTAGGCTGAGACTTGACGAAAGGGGCGAGATGACTGGCCGAAGGCGATGGTCGACCGAAGAGATCCTGGATACGGCGGCAAAGCTGCTGCGCACGAGCGACGCCGAGTCATTCAGCGTGCGCAAACTCGCCACAGCGCTCGGGACCGACTCCTCCAGCCTCTACCGGCACTTCCGCAACAAGACCGAACTGCTGCGCGCGGTCGCCGACCGAATCCTGCTGGCCGCCATGGACGGCTACCGCTCCCAGGGCGACTGGAAGCAGCGCGTCACCGCCCTCGGCCTGTGCCTGCGCGAGGCCTTCGGCGAGCAACCCCAACTCGCCGCGGTCTGGGGACGCTACGGGTCCGGCGGCACCGGATCCCGGTTGGTCATGGAGGAGCTGCTGCAGGCCTTGCGCACGTCCGGCCTGCCCGACCAGGAGATCCCGGCGCGCTACCACCGCATCGTGATCCTCCTCGCCGCGCTGATCTCCTCCGAGGCCGGCATCAGCACCGTCGCCCCCAAGGAGTTCGAACAGGGCATGGAGCAGTTCCGCGTCGCGGTGCTCGGCGCCGACCCCGAACGCTTCCCCGCCCTGGCCCATTTCGCCCGCGACATTCGCCCCCTCGGCGTAGACCGCCGCGCCGCATTCGAGGAGATCCTCGCCGCCCAACTCGCCCACATCGAGGCACAAATCCCCTGACCTGACATGACATGACCTCCCGGCCGGCTGGTGACGATGCGGGCCAGGCGCTTGCCGGTACGGGCCGCCCGGATCGTCAGGCTTTCGCTCACGCAGGGGGATCACCACCGCCGACGCCGACGACCCAACTCACCTTCGGGGCCGGGCCGGGCCCGGGGTGCTGTGATCGGCCGTGGACCCGGCCGTAATTCGATTGACCTGGCCAGCGGGGCAACGCTGCACTGTGGCGGGACACCACGAGGCGTGGTGCCGGTACCCGGGGAGGCAGCGGCAACAATGGAGATCCGTCCTACGACCGACCAGGACCTCGTCGTCTTCGTCGACACACTCCATGCCGCGTTCGGGAGCTTCCCGGAGACCCCGACCGAGGGCGGCGGCGGACCCTGGTGGTCGGCGCTCGAAATGGACCGCAACCTGCTCGCCATGACGGCGGACGGGTGGCCCGTGGGCACCGCCGGTGCGTACTCCTTCGAGCTCACCCTGCCCGGTGAGATCCTCGCTCCGGCGTCCGGGGTGACCGCCGTCGGCGTCCTGCCCTCGCACCGACGCCAGGGCGTGCTCAGCGCGATGATGCGGCATCAACTCACCGAGCTCCGAGCCCGAGGGGAGTTCCTCTCCGTACTGCTGGCATCCGAGGCCTTGATCTACCGCAGGTTCGGGTACGGACCGGCGACCTACACGCAGCAGCTGACCCTGCCGCGCCACCGGGCCGCTTTCGCCCCGCCCCGGGCGCGCGGAACGGCCGGCGCCCCAGCGGTCGGATCGGACACCGGCTCCAACACCAGCTCGGACAAGGGCTCGGACACCGGCGCGGTCGAGCTGCTGCGGCGTGCCGAGTGCGGCGAGATCCTGGAAGAGGTCTACGACCGGTACCGGCGCGCCCAGCCCGGCGCGCTGTCCAGGCCGCACCGCTGGTGGTCCTTGGGCGCCGGGCGGCCCCCGGTTTCTTCGGCGCCGCGCTACGTCGCCGTCCACCGGGACGCCGACGGTGTCCCGGACGGGTACGCCAGTTACTTGGTCGAGTCCGGCACCCTGACGGTCGACGAGACCATCGCCATCGACGACACCGTCTTCACGGCCCTGGCCCGGTTCGTGCTCGGACACGACCTGGTCACTCAGGTCGTGTTCAAGCACGTCCCGCCCGAGCACCCGCTGCGCTGGCAGTTCGCGGACTTCCGCGCCGGCCAGGTGAGCGATGACACCGACTGGCTCTGGGTGCGGCTGCTGGACGTCCCGCGTGCGCTGACCGCGCGCGGCTGGTTCACCGACGGCGAGCTCGTCCTCGACGTCGACGACCCGTTCCTCGGAGAGCACGGCCGCTACTTGCTGACCGTCCGGGACGGCAAGGCCGACTGCGTCCCGACGGACCGGGAGCTCGACCTGTCCCTGGACATCAGCGACCTGGGCTCGGTCTACCTCGGCGGCACCGCCCCCAGCACCCTCGTGCGTGCCGGACACATCCGGGCCCACCGCCCCGGCGCGGCCACCCTCGCCGACGCTCTCTTCCGCGCCGAGCGCCCCCCGCACTGCCTGCACTGGTTCTGACCACGCGCTCGCCGACCTTGCACAAGTCTTGTGAGTAGGGCTGCGAGAGGGCTGTAGCGGTGCTTGCTTCCTGCGCGGTGGGAAATCGGCCATTGTCACCCGTCGGGGCGGAGGCTCCCGCCGTGCGGTGGGGGAGTGGGGTGGCCAGGAGAGAGAAGAACAGCACCGGGGCCGAGCATGGGTGCCGCGGGACCTGGCGAGGTCCCGCGGCGTAGATGCAATGGTTACTGGTCGCTGCCTTCGGCGAGGGTGTGGGCGACGAGTGCGTTGGCGTGGCCGTGGCCGAGTCCATGCTCGGTCTTGAGCCAGGCAACGAGTTCCATGTGCTTGGCCAGGGGCGAGGTGCGGATGAGTTCCTTCCACTCCGCGATCGGCCGGCCGTACTTCTTCTCGATCGAGGGGAAGTAGCTGGCGGGGCCCTTCACCGGTGCCGTCATGGGCGTTGTCCTACCTCTTCGCTTCGGAGAGTTCATGCCTGTTGTCTTTGCGTTCAACGGCCCTGCGGATAAGGCTAGTTCTGCGCGACCGGGGCCGCGGTGGCCAGTCGGGCGGTGATCGCGGTCAGCCACAGCAGGCCGAGGGCAGCTGCGGCAGTGAAGGCCAGCACGGTGGCGGAGGACGCGGCGAACCCCGCGAGGACGCCGAGCGGCACCAGACGGGAACCCAGGGCCCAGCCGCGCTGTCGCCGGGCGGCGAAGTGGCGGGCCAGCATCAGAAAGGATGCGCACAGGGCGAGGAAGCCCACCATGGCACTGAGCATGTGGAGCCCGCCGTGCCCACTGAGGGAGGCGGCCGGGGCATCGGGAATGCCGGCGGGGAATCCCGCGCCCGGGTCGGCGGTGAATACCGCGGCGAGCAGGAACGAGGCACCGAACACGCGGATCAGCCGCGGCGCCCAGCGTCCTCCGGCCGCGCCGGCCAGCGCGCGGCGGATTCCGGCGGCACCGGCGATGGCCAACGCGCCCGTCAGCAGGAAGCTCGTGACCTGGATCCATCCCAGGTCGCCCAGGCTGAGCTGACTGATCGCGTTACGGGTGAAGTCGAAGCCGTCGCGGGTCAGTCCCTGGACTGCGCCGGCGCCCAGGAACAGCGGACCGGCCGCGATGCCACCCGCAAGCAGGGCCCGCGTCGTCGGCCGTCTCGCCGATACGAAGGCGGCAGCGGCCGGAGCGTCGATGGCCTGAGTCATGGATTTCCCCCTGAACGGAACTAGACGGTGTGGTACTCACTCGGAGCCGGGCGCTAGAGTAGCCGCGAAGAAACTAGACTGTCCAGTACTGACGAGAGGATGGGGCATGGCTGCGAGCGAAGAAGGCCGGTCGGCCCGCAAGCACACGGCGATCATGAACGCGGCGACCAAGGCGTTCATGGCCAACGGCTACGCCGGCACCAGCATGGACGACATCGCCAAGCTCGCCGCGGTCTCCAAGCAGACCGTCTACAAGCACTTCACCGACAAGGAGAAGTTGTTTACCGAGATCGTCCTTGCCACCACCGACCGCGTCGACGCCATGGTCGACCTGGTGGCCGACATCCCGGCCGACGCCCAGGCCCTCGAGGACAACCTCACCCGCCTGGCCCACCAGTTCCTGACCGCTCTCACCCAGCCCGAAGTACTCCAACTCCGGCGCCTGATCATCGCCAACGCCGATACGTTCCCCCAACTCGGCGCCGCCTGGTACGAGCAGGGCTTCGAACGCATCCTGGCCACCCTCGCAACCACCTTCCAACGGCTCGACGACCACGGCCTCCTCCGCATCGCCGACCCCCACCTGGCCGCCAACCACTTCTCCGGCCTGCTGCTCTGGATCCCCGTGAACAAGGCCATGTTCCACGGAAGTCCGCAGCACACGCAGGACGAACTCGACCGCTACGCGGCCGCCGGCGTCCAGGCCTTCCTCGCCGCCTACCGCTGACCTCAACGACACCCGACCGGGCTGTACCTCGCGTGGCTTTGGACATGACCTGAGGCTGGTTCGCCGTGGGCACCTCACCAGTGAGGTGGAGAGCCAGCAGCGGGTCGACGGGTTGACGGACGCCATGGCGGGGCTGCCGTGGCGGCAACGGACGGAGCCGCTGTGTCGTGCGATGCCAAGTTCGGTTCTCGCAGCGTTTTGGCTACGGGCCGGGCGGTACTCGGCGAGGCCACGGCGGCCGGTGCGTTGATGGTGGGGGATCGACGGCAGGGGGGCGTCGGGCAAGTCCTAGGTATGACGGCCGGGCTGCCTCGTTCATTGGGCAGCTTCCTCTGGTCTGCCCGGTGGTCCAAACGAAACGGCCTGGTTCCGCACCAGACAACGTTCGCCCTGTTACCAGCTGGCGATGCCGGCCCGTGCTGAGTGACGCGGCCTACTCGGCCTTGAGCTGGTGGTCGGCCCAGACGTAGCTCTCGGGCAGCAAGTCGGTGATGAGGACGGTCCGGATGCGGTCGTCTTCGCTGACGATGACCTTGAGGGCGGGGAAGTAGTCGAGCAGGACCTGGCGGCACCGACCGCAAGGGGAAACAACCCCGCGGTCGCGGTCGCCCACGGCGACGATGGTGTCCAGCTCGTAGGCTCCCTGGGCGGCTGCCGCGCCGATGAGGACCAGCTCGGCGCAGGGGCCTCCGGTGAAGTGGTAGGCGTTCACCGCGGTGACGATCCGGCCGTCCTGGGCACGGGCTGCGGCTGCCATGGTGTGGTTGTCGCCCCGGCAGCGCGTGCGTGCGACTTCAGCTGCGGCCTGGATGAGTTCGTGGTCGACGTGCTGGGTCTGAGTGGTCATCTTCTCTGCTTCTCTGCCATCGTCGGGTGTCAGGCGACGTTGGCCCGCGGGACGAGGATGCGCAACCGAATATCTACGGGGTGCTTGTTCCAGCAGGTGGTGTGGCGGCGGACCTTGCTGCCTTGCTGCTTGTGGCTTGCATGGTCGGTGCCGTCCAGCGCGACGTACCGCAGGGCGGTTTGGGCTCCGGCGGCGCTCCGGCGCCGTGGGGAGAAACCGGCCGAGCCAGGCCGGCTCACTCCTGCCCGGGGTCAGCCGCGGGTTCCCGAACCTCCGCTCGTACTTAGCCTGTCCCGCTCGTGGACACAAACCCTCTACAGCCCGGCTCCGGATGGCTGCCAGGTCGGGACATCTGTCCCGGCCGGTTCGGGACGGGTCGCTCTGTTGCCCGGCCGTCTCTTCGATGAGGGTGTCAAGGGTGATGACAACCGTGGATGGAACGGACGCCGCAGGCTGGCCTGCGGTGCGCCTGAGGGCGCCCAACGGCACGGTCAGCCGACGCGCTCCGCGCTTTTGGGCGCTGCGGGCGGGGCTCGGCTGGCTTGTGCTGCTGCTGGTTGAGACCGGCTGGCTGCTCAGTTCCCCCATCGGCCCGGCGCAGCACGTGCTGATCGTGGTGACGATACTGCTGGCGGCAACGCACCTGTCGGTCATGCCGCGCTGGCGCTTCAAGGTGCACCGCTGGGAGGTCGCGCCAGTGGCCGTATATACGCAGACAGGCTGGTTCAACCAGGAGAGGCGTATCGCACCGGTGGCGCGGATCCAGACAGTGGACACTCAGCGCGGACCCTTCGAACGGCTCTTCGGCATCACCAACGTTACGGTGACGACTGCCTCTGCCCGCGGTCCGGTCCGGATCCATGCGCTGGACCACGACGTGGCGGAACGATTGGTCGAGCAGCTGACCCGTGAGGGCCGTGCAACGGCAGGAGATGCCTCATGACGGGCCCAGACACCTCCCCTGCCGGGGAGATACCTCCCTCTGACCCCCAACAGGCCGATCCGTGGCAGCGGCTGAGTCCGCGCATGCTGGCAGTGCATCCGCTGCACGAAGCGCTCCGCTTCCTCCCTGTGGTGCTGAGCATGCTCTTCCTCGGCCGCCGCGGTGAGCAGCTCTGGGGGCTGCTGGGCCTCGCATTCGCGCTGGTCATCGGTCTCGCCCGGTGGTTCACCACGACGTACAGGGTGACGGCCCACCAAGTGCAGCTGCGGCGGGGCCTGGTGCGCCGCGAGGTGCTTTCCGTTCCCAGGGACCGCATCCGGTCTGTCGATGTCAGCTCACGCGTACTTCAGCGCATGCTCAGGCTGCAGCGCCTGGTCATCGGCACCGGCAGGTCGGACCGTCGCCATGACGGAATGGTGTTGGACGCTCTGGACGTTGAGGCGGCCGAGCGGCTGAGGGATGAACTGCTGACCGGGCCCGGGCAGACGGACTCGCTCCAACCGGCTGCTGCCGCCATCGTGACTGCGGACAAGTCTGAGAAAGCTGAGATGCGTCCCGTTCGGCGCGTGACGCCGCCGCGCCTCCACCGTCCCGATGAGCTGGACACCTCCGTCACGCATCTGGACGCCCTTGGGGAGCAGCTGATTTCCGAACTCCGTCCGAGCTGGATACGGTTCGGTGCCTTTACTCTCACTGGTACAGCAGGCGCGGGGGTGCTGATCACCTCGCTCATCACCTTCCTCAACGATGCGCAGCTGGGCCCGGGAAGATTTCCGCCGTTGCGCCTTGTGTACCGGCAGGTGACTGCGCTGCCCATGCCGCTGGCGGTTTTGGCAAGCGCCGCGCTGGCAGTACTGGTCGTATCACTGCTGTCCGCCGTCGGCTATGCCCTCGCCTTCTGGCACTTCCGGCTCACCCGGCTGGCCAACGGCACCTTGCGGCTCACCCGTGGTCTTGTCACCAAACGCTCGGTCACCATCGAGGGCCGTCGCCTCCGCGGCATCGAGATCAGCGAGACGCTGCCGCTGCGACTCGTCCGTGGGGCCCGCTGTACTGCCATCACCACCGGTCTGCGAACCGGCCGGGGCGCGGAGCACGGCAGTTCGCTACTGCTGCCCGCAGCGCCGCTCGCTGAGGCGCACCGGGTGGGCGCGGTGGTGTTCGGCGACGCGGCACCGATGGACTGTCCGCTCGTCCAACACGGCGAAGGGGCCAGGAACCGCCGGTGTACCCGAGCCCGCATCACGGCGGTCGGGGTGAGCGCGGCCGTTGGGGGAGCCGCGCTGTGGGCCGGCTGGCCTGCCTGGATCTGGTTCGTCTCGCTCGCGGTACTGCTGCCGTTCGCCGAGCTGATCGCCCGGGACCGCTACCGCAGTCTCGGTCACGCATGGGTCGACGGCCAACTTGTGGGGCAGCAGGGCGGGTTCGTACGACGTCGATTTGTGCTGTCCGAGGAGGCGGCGGTCGGCTGGATCTTCCATCGGTCCATGTTCCAGCGGAGGGCGGGACTTGCGTCACTCACCGTGGCCACGGCGGCCGGCCGACAGTTCTACAGCTTCATAGATCTGCCGGGGGACAGCGCTGCGGCGCTTGCGTCGGATGCCACTCCCGGATGGCTGGAGCCGTTCCTGGCCCCGGCATCAGAACAACCGGTGATCGACTGCTCGGCCTGAAACGTCACGGTGCCTGGGGCCACAAACGGGAGGTGTCCCCCCGTCTTCGTCGGCCTGTGACGCTCCCACAGCTACCTCAGGAGCGAATGCGGGGCCCCAGGGGTGGCTACCGCATCGCGCGGCGTAGTCGAATGTCCCACAGGCACTTCCTCCGCGGGAGATGCTCCGCCGTGCGCTCTCTCCCGGCTCCTCAGACGTCTTGCGCAAGCCGGGCTGCACGGCTCCTGACGCTCCAGGCTGAGGGCTCACGGCGATCGAGGAGGCATCCTTGGTGCCTGGCCCTACAACCAGCCGCTCTCCTGCGCCACATGCGCCGCTTCGAAGCGGTTGGCGCAGTCTGTCTTCCGGATCGCCGACGAGAGGTAGTTGCGTACCGTCTTCTCGGAAAGGCACACACGCGCTGCGATGGCAGGAATCGGCGAACCATCGATGGCCACCGCCAGCACCTCCTGCTCCCGGCGGGTAAGCGGATTGGGCTTGGCTCGTAGTGCGGAGGCCGCGAGCACGGGGTCCATCACCGTCTCGCCGGCCATCACCCGGCGGATCGCGGTCGCGAGTTCGTCCACCGGCCGGTTCTTGCCGATGAAGCCGCTGGCCCCGGCCGCCATCGCACGCTGGAGGTGGCCCGGCCGGTCGAAGACCGTGAAGACCAGAATCTTGGTCTCCGGCAGCTCCGCATGCAGGGCCGCCGCGGCAGCCAGCCCATTGCCTCCGGGCATCGCGATGTCGAGAAGACAGAGGTCGGGCCGCAGTTGGAGCGCGGCGGACACCGCCCCCGGGCCGTCGGCGACCTGACCGACCACCTCGATGTCCGGTTCCAGACCGAGCAAGGTGGCGATGGCGGTGCGAACCATGCCCTGATCTTCGGCGAGGAGTACCCGGATCACCCGACGTCCTCCGTGAGGGGAAGGACGGCCTGGAGCCGGAAGCCTCCGCCCGGTGCGGGCCCGGTGTCCAGGCGGCCGGCGAGGGCTGTGACCCGCTCGGCCAGGCCGGCGAGACCGTTCCCGCCCGGACCGGGTTCGTGGTGTTCGGGGCCGGTTCCGTCATCGGTCACCTCAAGGACGGCCCGGCCCGACTCGGTACGGATCTCCACTCGGCAACTGGTCGCCTTGGCGTGGCGGACCACGTTGGTCAGCGCCTCGCGGGCGATCCAGCTCAGGGTGGTCTCGATGTCCTCGGGCAGCGCATCAGCGACATTCCGGACCGTGACCGAGACTCCGGCATCGGCCAGCGTGAGCCGGGACTCGTCGATGACTGTCGTGAGGCTGAGCTTGCGGTAACCAGTGACGGCGGTACGGACCCGCTCCAGCGCTTCGCGCCCCATGTTCTCGATCCGCAGGAGCTCCGCCTCCACATCCGTTTCCCCGGCCCGATACAGCCGGCGAGTGACCTCCGTGTGCAGGGTGAGCTGGAGCAGGCTGTGGCCAAGCATGTCGTGCATGTCCCGGGAAAAGCGCAGCCTTTCCTCCGTTACCGCTGCCCGTGCCAACTCTCGCCGAGTACGGCGGAGTTCAGTGTTGAGATCAAGGATGCGCCGGTACGTCGTCATGGCCAGGCCGACCGCGGCGGTCATCACCACCAGCGAGACGGACCGGGCGGCGTCCACCCGGCCCCCCACGAAGATGGCGAGCGAGATCATGATCGCGAGCGCGGGCAGGGTCATGCGGGCCGGCACGGCCAACGCACTGGTTGCCGCCAGATACGGCATCAGGAGAGTCCACTCCTTGCCGAGCCATAGCGGAAGGACCACGGACATCACCACGAGCGGTATCAGCAACGCCAGCCGGAAACGCTGGTCGAGCCTGGCGGAGTGGTAGGACCAGGCCAGGGTCACCTGGGAGCCTGCGAAAAGCAGCAGGGCGCAGACGGCCGCCAGGACGGTGGGAAGCGGGTTCCCCGTCGTAGAGAGCGAGGGGATCACAGACAACAGCGGGATGAGTCCGATGGTGGTGCCGACCACGGATCCGAGCGTGGAGGCACCTTCGGGCACCCTGGCCGCAGTCGTCGGCTTCAGGCGGAATGTCTGTCCCATACCGCCCCCTTCCGCAGGCTCCACCCTTACTGCGCCCCCGATGCCCACTCTAACCTTGAGACGCTGTCGAGTTGCCGTAGACACCGCGCGCAGCCCCCGCCCCAGGACGCGAGATAGCAACCAGAGGCGACGGGGCCTCTGGTTCCGGAAGGGGCCCACCCTTCACCGTGCAGCAACACAACTGACCTGGCCTTTGCGCCCGCACCATCTGGCCAGCAGGACAAGTCAGAGCAACAGGATGAAGCGGCGGCAGACGTGGATGCGGCTGAACTGTCCTTGTAGCGCTTCCTTGTCGCCAGGTTCGGCGTGCGCGAACACCATGAAAGGGCAGGCCGGGGCGGGGGGCAAACTGATCCCGACCGACGCCGCATCCTCCGCCTCGCTGTTGCCCAAGCAGCTCCGTCGCCCAGGATTGGGCCGGGGACTGATGTGCCTGCCATTGCCCGCGGCCGCTCAGCCTTGTCCGGCACCGATCCCCGGTGACCAGGTTGATGGCGTTGCCTGGTCGGACATGCGGTGGCGAGCCGTTCGAGGCGATGGTGCCTCAGGTGTGCCGAGACAAGAGGGCGACGAAGGTGATGTAGGCGATGGCGGCGGTGGCCACGAACCAGAAGTACGGATCGCCGCTTCTTCCGGAGGCCAGTTCACCGATGAAGGCGCTGAGATTCCCCACGGTGAGCACGATGCCCGTGCCGGCCCAGGCCAGCCCTCCGATCCGGGCGAAGCGCTCGTCGGGAGCCTTCTGGGTGAGGCCCTGATAGGTCTCGCTCCGGCGTCCCAGGAGCACTAAGGCAAGACTGCAGACCGCCAGGATCCCGAACGTCACCAGGCCGAGAGCGAGATGGCCGCCGACAGTCGCGGCCACGAGGCAGGCGGCTCCGACGGCGAGGAAGAAGCCGGGCACGGCCCGCCTGGCTGTGTTACTGGTCAACTGCTGGGCTCTCATCGGCATGAAACATCTCCTCAACGCTGACCTCGAAGAATTTGGCCATGGACAAGGCGAGCGGCAGGGAAGGTGTGTACCGCTCGGTCTCGATGGCGTTGATCGTTTGCCGTGAGACCCCGAGGGCTGTGCCCAGCTGGCCCTGGGAGAGCCCTCGTGACGACCGCAGCTCCCTGACGCTGTTGCGCATGTGTAAAGCCTACTTGTCACTTCTCGAACCTGTCAAGCTTGCTTTACAGGGGATAGGGCTCCCACGTCGCCTCGTTCACCGTGTGCGTTGTGCTGGTCTCAGCTACATTTCGCGGCGCCGTGATCGACAAGTGCTGTCTGAACTCCAGCCGCTCTCCGCAAGGTCAGGCACTCACTCAGCAGTCGTTGCCCGGTGGCGGGGGGAGCGGTGGCGGCGGTAGTAGGAGACGGTGACGGCAGCAAGGAGCGGGCCCCAGAGGACCAACGGTTGGTAGAGGATGCCGACGACGAGGTTGCCGGCAGGCGTCATGGCAGTGTGCGGGTATGTCCACCACCACGGGACAGTGGCCCAGAGCAGGGTCAGCGCGACCGCGCCGAATGCGGCAGGGACGACGGTGGCCATGGGACGGACTCTTCGCCCTCCGATCAACGGTACCCAGCGGGGCACGACCTCGCCCCAGGGCCGTACCAGACCGATCGTCAGGAAGGCGCCCAGCTCGCAGAGCACGCTGAGGGTCAGCATCCACACCTTTGCCCCCGTCGTCTCGAAGCCGGCGAAGCCTGCATCGCTGTATCCAGCCGGATATCCGAGCACCAAGAGGATGCGCCAGAGGCTGCTCGGCAGGACCACCAACGTCGTCGAATGTGCGGCCCATACCGCCCAACGAGGAGCTGGTGCCGTGGGGGTGACATGGGTGGACGGGTTCGACTGAATGCTCATGAGAGCCATCTTCACGCGCTCCGCGGAGCGTTCCATCGTCCTGCGTGGCTGTCTCAGGTAGCCAGCTGGCGCGAGGCCTGGACGATGTGATCAACCGCGTGGGGGAACCACCGTCATACTCCGAGAGGATGGACTCAGTGACTACGTAGGCGCTTTCCCAACGCTCGGCGCCGCGGGGTGAGTTCACGGGCGAGCAGGTTGGCCACCCATGCCCTCCTGTAGGTGGAGCTGCCGGATGCGCCGGGCAGTCACATCTGTGCGACATCGGCTTCGGGACATGGGCCGGCTGGGGCCGATCGAGATCACGCACGGCGATGAAGTGGTCGAGAGTCGTTGCCGTGCCCGCGTGGGCAGGGCCGGCGTCGGGTATCTACTCGCCGAGGTCCGCTGTGAGCGTGGTGCGGGGCACGCTGACCACCGCGTCGTAGGCATCCAGGGCGGCGACGGGAAGGAAGCCGTCGTCCATGCGGATGCAGGTGGGCTCCGGCAGGTCGTGGTGCCGGGAGTGCGCGCGCAGTGCGCCGATGTCCACCAGTGCTGGTGCCTCCGGTACCCCCGAGAACAGGGCCTCCAGGCTGTCGGGGGTCGCCGCCGGGGCGTCGGCTGCGGACTGGCGCATCCCGGCGGGATGTGCCGGATCGGGCACGTTGCGCACGGTCCGGCCGCCGCCGCTTGTCAGTGCCACGGACACGTAATCCGTTCCGAGTGCCTGGGCGAGGGCGTGCCCCATGGGGATACGGGGAAGCGGACTGCCTTCGGGGCTTGTGGTGCGCTGGATGTGGGCGTTGTGCGCGGCGACCACGATGCGGGTGCCGGGTGCGGACTGGTCGAGCAGCTCCAGCAGGCTGTCGGCCAGGTAGCGGTCGCGGGCGGCGAGATCGGCGGCGTCCGGTGCGCCGCCGAGCAGTTCGGACATCGCGCGCTGCATCTGGTCGGTGCGCCAGGCTGCCCAGACGTCCGAGAGAGCACGTTCGTAGGCGTCGTGTCCGCTGCACTGGACGTAGATCTCGCGCATGGCCGTGACGCGGTTGAGTAGCCGGCCGAGCGTCGCCGAGAGCCGGTCCTGCGGCTCGGGGCCGAGGCCGAGGCGGGCGTGGGCGGAGACGAGGCCCGAGCCGCCCGTGAGCGGCTCTGCCAGTTCCAGGGCGGTACGGGCGTAGCGTGCCGCGTCGGGATCGACTTCGGCCAGATACCTGGCTACCGGCTCCAGTGCGGGCGCCAGCGAGCCGCCGGCTGCCGGGATGTCGAGTCCGGCGAAACGGACCGGATACGGTGCCGTGACATTGTGGGAGCGCAGCCACCGTATGGCGTCGCGGCCTTCGGCGGACTGGTCCGGGTAGCCGTCCCGATGAGGCGTGAGCAACGTGTCGAGGTCGCCGTGACCACCCTGCACCCAGGCATCGACGGCTCGCCCGGAGGCAGCCCCGAACTCCACTGCGTAGACGGTGAATCCGCATTCCCGAACCAGGAAGCGCAGTATGCGTGCGCGCAGCAGCCCGAACTCGCGTATCTGGTGGGAGGTTTCGCCGAGAGCGACCACTCGCGCATCGCCGACGAGTCGGTGCAGCACCACCAGGTCGTCGAACGGGGCATGGGGATCGTCGGCGGTGAGACGGATCGCGTTGCGGGTTGTCCATTCAGCGAGGCTGAGTGGATGACTGGTGCCCATGATCGCGACCCTAGCAGTCGGCGCTCAGGGGGGCTCGTCGGTGAAGCGGCAGCCAGAACAGCGGCACAAGGTCAGCAACTGGTGGGCCAGTGGCGGAGTTTGTGCCGCAGCCGGCTCCTCATCTGGGGCTGTCCCAGTGAAGGTCCTCACAGACGCTTCAACCATGGAGCGCGAACGACGCCCGGTCCTGCCACTTCGCACCGTCATGCACCACAAGGTCAACTGACGAGACCCGGGACGTGAAGGGCGGTTTGCTGAGGAGGTCGGCCTCGATCTCCTCCAGGACAGCATCATTCTGGCCGTCGGCGATGGTCAGGTGGGGCACGACCTCGGTGAACTTGCCGCCGTAGGGAGGAGCCTCGGGCCACCGGTCAGTGAGCACCTCGGTGAGCCGCCGCAACTGCGTGTCCGGCTCAGGACGGAGAAACAGCACACCCGGAAACCGCCCACAGTCCTTAAAGCGCAGGTCAAAGGCATGATGCCTGCCGAGCACGTCAGCGAGAGCCGAGCAGACACCCTGATCTATTCGGCTCTCGTCCAGGAACGGGAAAAGCACCGTGATATGTGCGGGAACCCCGGCCCGGGCTGACGGATCGAACCGTTCACGCCATGCGCGGACGGCCGGCTCTGCTTCCGGGATCCTGACGATGAGTCCCGTCTGCCCCGCCTGAAACCTACTCGTGTTGTTGTCTGCCATGCCACGGCATGCTGCCATCTCCCAGGCTGACGACGGCACTCACGAGGCATCCGTGGTGAGGAATGATCCGCGGCGTGAAGCCTCCCACCGGCTGATCGGCGCTTTGGTGAGAAGGAACGAGCGGCGGAGCCGAGGTCTCCGCGGCTTGTCGGGGGCTGTCGCTGCGGTGTTGGTGGCATATCGGGGGCTGTCGGTCCGGTGTCGGCGGGGACTGGCACCTTTCGAGAGGTCCTGCCGGGTGCCCGTCCGGCCGGGGGTTGGAGAAGGGATCTGTCGTGCATGATGTAGTGATTGTTGGAGCTGGCCCGGTTGGTTTGTTCCTTGCCTGCGAGCTCGGCCTCGCGGGTTGCTCTGTCCTGGTGCTTGAGCGGGAGCCGGAGTCCCGCTCTCCGTTCAAGGCGAAGCCGCTCGGGATGCGGGGCCTGTCCGCCGCGTCGGTCGAGGCGTTCTACCGCCGCGGGATGCTGCACCAGCTGCGGACGGCATCGGGCGTCCCCGACGACTCCGACGCGGATCCCGATGCGCACGAGCCGTTCGCCCCTCGTGGCGTGGGTCATTTCGCCGGCATGGTGCTCGATCCGGCCCAGGTCGACGTCGCCGCCCTGCCGTACCGGCTTCCCGGCCCGGCGATGGAGGGCATGCTGACCCACCTCGAAGCGGTCGAGACGCTGCTGTCCGAGCAGGCCTACCAGCTCGGCGTGGACATCAGGCACGGCGTCACGGTCTCCGCCATCGCCCAGAACGATGAGGTCGCGGTCGCGCGAGCCGGCGGGCACGAGTACGCGGCGCGCTGGGTGGTCGGCTGTGATGGCGGACGCAGTGCGGTGCGTGGGCTCGCGGGATTCGAATTCGTCGGCACCAAGCCGCAGTTCACCGGTTACACCATGCACGCCACCGTCGCCGATTCCGAGAAGCTGCGCTCCGGCTTCCACCTGACGCCGACGGGCATGTACCTCCGGCCCTCGGAAGGGCACATCGCGATGATGGACTTCGACGGCGGCGCGTTCGACCGCTCGCAGCAGCCGACTCGTGACCATCTCCAGGCGGTTCTGCGCCGGGTATCCGGCACTGAGGTGACGCTGAGCGAGGTGCATCTCGCCTCAAGCTTCACCGATCGGGCGATGCAGACGACGACCTACCGGCGGGGACGCGTCCTGCTCGCGGGCGACGCCGCTCATATCCACTCGCCCCTTGGCGGGCAGGGACTCAACACCGGTATCGGCGATGCCATGAACCTGGGGTGGAAGCTCGCGGCGACCGTGCACGGATACGCGCCGGACGGGCTGCTCGACACCTACACCCGCGAACGCCATCCGATCGGCGCAGGAGTGCTCGACTGGTCGCGCGCCCAGGTGGCGGCCATGCGGCCGGACCCGCATGGACGGGCGGTGCAAGGGGTGGTGCGCGACCTGATCGGGACCCGTGACGGAACGACCTACATGTTCGAGAGGATCTCGGGAGCCTGGATTCGGTACGACCTCGGCAGCGAGCATCCCCTGGTCGGCCGCAGCGCCCCGGACCTTCGCCTCGAAGACGGCACTCGGCTCGGCGATCTGATGCGGGACGGACGGGGCGTCGCGCTCGATTTCAGCACCGACCGGTGCCTGCACGGTTCAGTGAGGGGCTGGGGGAGTCGGCTGCGGTATGTAGCCGGTCAGGCGAGAAACGACCTCCAACTGGGGGCCGTGCTCGTCCGGCCCGACGGCGTGGTTGCCTGGGCCGGTGAGCGGACTCCTGATCGAGAAGCGTTTGAGCGGGCTGCCAGTCAGTGGCTCGGGAGTCCGGAAATCTGAAGCAGCTGTCCCGTTCTCGCCCGCGTTCCTCTCCTCACCCGAGGTTCCTCACCCGCGTTTCCTCTCCTCACCCGAGTTCAAGGAGCGCACATGACGATCACCGTCCGGCCGGGAAGCACGTGATGCTCACCGGCGATTCGATCACCGACTGCCAACGGCTGGAGAGCGAAGCCGGCCTCGCGACCGGCCGCAACACCGGCGATCGCGAGGAGCTCGGCCGGCCAGGCCACCCCGGGCGGGCCGCAGTCGCAAGTCCCGAAAACCCTCCGTCAGTTGAAGGATGTATCGCCGCGTGGGCCCTCGTACGTTGGCACCGCCGCAGCGAGGCTCAGCCGCGGGCGGGGGGGGGTTCCTCTCCTGCCGGGAAGGCATTGCTGTGGTGAAAAGGCTGGTCATCGAACCCGCCTCACAGGCAAGAACTGCCGAAGGAGAACAGACCAACCATGATCACCGAGTCGACCCCCCACGGGTCGGTGCGGCGGACGATGGCCGCATTCGCCGCGGTCGCCCTCGCCACGCTCGCCACCTCAGTGTCGCCGCTCACCACCGGAACGGCCCACGCGGACACCCCCACCCTCGCGGGCCTGTCCCTGTCACCTCGACTGCCCCAGGCGGACGGCCTTGCGGCGTCCTTGGACCTGGCAAAGGACTCTCCGGACTACCGAACCGAAATCGTCATCAACAAGTCGCCGATCGCGACCTGGAGCATCGTGCCCAACGGTGACGGTAGCTTCCTGATCCGCAACGACAAGACACAGAAGTGCCTCGACTTCAACACCGACAACAACCATCTCGTGGAGCCGGTGTACTGCGACCGGACCAATACCAAGCAGAACTGGTACCTACAGCCCTCGCCCGGTGGTGGCGGTTACTACCTGATCCGGAACGTCAACACCGACAAGTGCATGGATGTGTTCGGTGGAAGCAGCAACGACGGCACGACAGTCGGCATCTCCGGCTGCAACCGTGGCAGCAATCAGGAATGGACCATCGGCCCGACGCCCAGCCCGGGGCACACGGGTCCCACCCTCTCGGATCTGGCCACCGCGTACGCGTTGAAGCAGTGCAGCAACGGTTCCAGCATCATCAAGTCGTGTGATTACGACATCACCGGCGACAGCGTGGCGTCCGTGGGGAACCTGCATCGGGTCAGCTCCAACGTGTGGAACAACAGCACCGATCCCGCGGACCGGACCATCACCTGGACGCAGACCTCGTCCCAGACCAACACGGTGGGCACCTCCCTCACCGTCACCAGCGAGGTCGGGATCAACGTCGAAATCGTCACGGCCAAGGTCAGCACCGCGATCAGCGCACGCTACGAGCATTCCTGGACGCAGACCGACACCGTGAGCGACGCCAACAAGATATCCGTGAAGCCGAACAACTACAGCTGGGCGATGCGAGGCCAGCTGATGAAGACGGTGACGGGTAAGTGGACGTTCACCAATGACCTCGGTGACACCTGGTCCGGCGAGGGCACCGCCACCGTCCCCGCCGTCGACGGCACCGACGGTCTCAGCAGCAACCTGGTGCTGTGCACCAGCGACAGCCTCGCCAAGGAGTGCGTCGACAACCGGTAACCAGCGCAGAGCTGCACAGCACTGCACAGCACTGCACCGCGAGGTCTGACGGCACGCCGTCGGACGGTTCCCCGGCCTCCGTCAACGGAGCCGGGGAACAACGCGTCGGCACGCGGCACCCGGCACTGGTACGGCACCAGGCGTCTACGTGGGTGACTGGCCGGAATTCTGCCGGCGGGTCACCTCCGCGGCGATCTCGACCCGTGAGGTCATCCCCAGCTTTCTGAGGATGCTCGATACATGGGTGCTGACGGTGCTTCGGGCAATGGACAGCCGAGCCGCGATCTCGGGATTGGAACACCCTTCGGCCACATGCTCCGCCACCAGCCGCTCCGTATGGGTGAGTGCTTGCCAGCCGTCGCGAACGCCGGTCCGGGCCCGGTGGGAGCCTCGGCGGACGGCGACCGCTCGCAGCCGGGACGTCGCCTGTGTCACGTCCCAGACCGCGCCCAGCTGTGTGTAGGTGTCCAGCGCCTGATCGAGCAGGAGACGGGCCTCGTCCGGTCGCCCTCGGCGGGCCAGTATTTCCGCCGCATCGGTACAGGTGTGTGCCGCATTGAGAGGCCGCGGAGCGGTGCGGTAGCAGCGGACCGCTTCCATGAGCAGGTCGGGGTCTTCGTTCAGCAGACCTTGGCAACGGTAGGCGTCACCGAGGTGGTAGAGGCCGCCGCTGTGCTCGGCCCGCTGCTGCGCGGCGGCGGCGTACCGTCGTGCGTTCTCGTGATGCTCCCGGGCCAGGGCCAGTCGGACCAGATCAGGTGTCAGGAACCCCAGGATCAGCCGGCCCGGCAGGTGGCCGACGCCCTTGTCGAATGCCTCGGCAAGCCGGAAGTAGGCGCGCTCGGCATCGCCCTGCGCCTCGTCCAGAAGCGCGCCCGCGCACAGCGGCAGATACTCATAGAAAGCGGCGACCGTGACGTTGTCGATCTCGGGCAGTGCGGCCTTGAGTTGTGCTTCGGCATCGGGGCGCCGGCCTCTGTGCACGGCGATCACTGCTGACACCGCCCGCAGTGCCCGGCTCATCGAGGCGGCCTGGCCTCCGTAATCGAGACCTGCTGCCACCTCCGCCAGCGCATCGTCCCAGCGCCCCGAGTGGAACGCGAGCAGCGCGCAGGAGAGGTGGTACCAGGGCAGGAAAACCCCTCCGGTGCGCTCCGCCGGTCTTCGTACGGCGGCGAGGGTCTGCCGGGCGTCGTGTTCGAGGTCGAGGTCGATGTAGCAGTTGCCCAGGGAGAGTTGCAGTCCCAGCCACTGGGCCGGGTGCATCGTGTCGGGTGTGAGGCGGGAGGCCTGCCGTGCCAGTTCGACCGCTTCTGCGTCCGGTGTTTCGAGGAAACGCTTGGCTGCCAGTACGTGCAGGACGCTGGCCAGGGCGGAGCCGTCACCGGCCTCGTCGGCACGGCACCGGGCACGTGAGGCGATCGCCCCGGCTTCGGTGAGGTCGCCCAGCGCGAAGAGACATACCGCGCTGAATGCCTGGAGCCGGACCCTCTCGATCGCCGGTAGGTCCGGGCTCCGGCATCCGGCCCGTGCCTCTGCCAGTGCCAGGTCGGGTCGGCCGCGGGCGAACGCTGCCTGGATGACGATCCAGCGCAGCAAGCATTCCAGACCGGGTTCCGGTGCCTTGGCCAGGGCGGAGCGAGCACTTTCCTCCGCTTCGGCGAGGTGACCGGCGGACAGCTGTGCCACGGCGTGGTGCAGCTGGAGGGTGCCGTACCCGGCATCCGTGGGGTCACCGAGTTCCAGCGCCGTGGTGATCAGCCGCAGCGCCATGGCCGGTGCCCGGGTGGTGAGCCGTGCCGCGGCCCCCTCCAGCCACGTGATCAGGAAATCCGGGCTTGGCGCCCCGTTGAGCAGGTGCTCGGCAACGCGTTCGGGCGCCGCCCCGGACTCGGCAAGACACTGTGCCGCTCGCGTGTGCAGCATGGCCCGCAGCGGTCCCGGCACGGCGTCGTGCAGCGCGTGCCGGACCAGTTCATGGCGGAAACCCAGGAATGGGCCGGAGTCCGTGAGTACTCCGGATGCCTGGGCCTCCGCCATGATGGTCAGCAGGTCACGTATCGGGATGTCCGCGACCGCCGCGAGTTCGGCCGTGGTGCAACTGGCGCCCAGTACGGAGATGATGCGCAGCATCTGCAGCACGTCATCACGCAGGTACCGAAGCCGGTGTGTCACCAGAGCGGTCAGCGGCGGCAGCGAAGAGCCGGCCGCGATGTCCGCCATGGAGTCTCCGGTCTCAATGGCGTGCTCGCGCCGCAACGCGGCGATCAACTCCGTGATGTACAGCGGGTTTCCGGCAGCTCCCTCGGCCATGCGCCGCAGTCGTGGGCCGGCCTCCCGGCCGCACAGCTCCGTCAGCAGGGCCGCCACGGTTTGTGCATCCAGGGGTGCCAGTTCCAGCAGCGTGTGGTTGCCGCTGATCCGCTTTCGTGACAGGCGGTCGACGTCCCCCGCTCCGGGCACGGGCCGGTGGGCGCCCACCACCAGCAGCGGCAGTTGGTGCACCGACCGCACCAGCTTGTGCAGCACTGCCACACTCGCCGAATCGGCCCACTGGAGGTCGTCGAGGAAGAGTGCCAGAGGGCCCTGCGCGCACAAGTCCTCGACCAGCCCGACCATCGCCTCGATCGTCGCGGCATACGCCCCCGTCGCCTCGCTCCTGGCGCCCGGCAGACCGTAGCGGGCATCGCCCCGCAGGACCTCGGCGGCCTGCGCCCGCCGGTCGTCCGAGGGGGACTCCTCGATCCCCAAGCAGCTCGAGATGAAGGCGAACGGGCATGGCTGGGCCAGGCTCTGGGCACGGCCGTACAGCACCCGTATGCCCATACGCCGTGCGTCCGCCGCGGCCTGCTCAAGCACCGCGGTCTTCCCGAGACCGACCTCACCCACGACGAATCCGGCCTGCCCTTCCCCGGCGAGCGTGGACTCCGCCAACCTGGACAGCTGCGCCAACTCAGCCGCACGACCCAGAAGACGACCTTCGAAAGATGTCATGCAACCCCCACACGCCATGCAATGTCAGGGATTTCATAGCACACGTCTTGGATATACCTAGTAAAGGACCACTCTCCGGACGGATCGTCCGTACGTCCACGGCACGCTCACCCCCACGCGAACGCCGGTCCTCAGGTAGCGGGCCGGGCGCCGCCGGCCATACCGAGAACCGCGACCACCACCGCGCCGGCGGGCCGTTCGCCGGCGGGCCGTTCGGATGACCAAGGACGGCCCTTCAGGTGATCCTTCGGACTCCTTACGAGGAGCCGGCCACCGCGAGGGGTACGGCGTTGCAGCAAATACGCCCCTGGAACCCCACGAGGAGATCGGCCATGTACGCAGCAGTCCGACGGTACGAAGGGGTGACCGATCCAGGCGAGGCAGCACGCCTTGTCAATGAAGGGTTCGTGCCGCTCATGCGGCAGATCCCCAGCTTCGTGGCCTACTACTGGATCGATGCCGGGAACGGAGTGATGGTCTCGACCAGCATCTTCCGCGACCAGGCCGGCGCCGAACAATCGGTCTCCAAGGCAGCGGATTTCGTGCGTGACAACCTCGCGACACTGCTTCCCAACCCACCCCAGATCACGAGCGGAGAGGTCGTGGCCTCCGCCTACTAGCCGACGGCTGGCACCACGAGCCTGGCGAAGGCCACTCAACGAAGTAGCCGACGCGAGCCCGCCCCGGCCGGGCCGTGGGGATCAGGTGCTGACCGCGCAGCCAGTCCAGCAGCCTGGCCACCGCCATGTATGACAGGGATCTGCGCAGAACCTTCTGGTACAGCCGGCCCCAGCCCGCCCGTACAGGACCAGATCACGAACCGGCGATGCACCGTCGAATTCGACGCCTCGAAGCAGGGTGGCAATGCCCCCGCTGACCAGGCAGGACAGCGGCCAGGCTGTCCGGGACATGCCTCGGACAGGTAAACCGTCCCCTCGTCTTGCCTGTCCTGACGAGGATGACGACTGCACACAACACTCCGATCGTGAGGGGACATCATGCGTACCCGGATATGGATCACCAGTGCCGCGACGGGAGCCACCCTGCTGATCGGCGGAGCTGCTGCCACAGCGCACGCAGCACCCTCGCCCTCGTCGAACGCACGAAAGCGAGCACGTCAGCCGCGGGCGGCATCTACGTCGGGACCTACCGCACCCTGTCGGCCTGCAAGGCGGACGGTCGAAACTCGGCCCAGCAGTGGACCTGCGTGCCCCGACCGGACGGCAAGTTCGACCTCTATGTCTACAACTGAGCAACTGATGTGACCCCCATGGTGCGTCGACCGGGCCGGTGGTGACGGTGCAACCGGTCATGCGGCAGTAGACCGCGGTGGCGTTGACGTCGTCCACCTCGACGCCGATGACCACGCCGAGGCCACGTGGCCCGGTCTTCGTCATGCGTTCCCTGGTCGCTGTCGGGAAACGGCAGGCCGACCAGGGCATCGACGAGTAACTGGAGCTCACCGCGACGCAGGATGGCCATGACCGTCGAGCCATCCGGTCCCGGTATCGCTCCGATCGGCTCGAACCCGAGCCCCTGGTAGAACCTGGCCGCCTCGGTCACGTCTGGGACACGAAGCCCAACACGGAAGCAAGCCTCATCGGACATTTCACTCTCCGTTCAGCATGCTGTTCACCACCGGCACGAGCACCAACACAGGGACCGAGGCCAGTAGGTGGGGACTGCTCGCGTCCGGGGTCGGCCCCAGTGGTGCCGGTGTTCGCTGCGGACCCCGAAGCGTTCGCGGCGCTGGTCGGCAAGGACTCGAAATGGCTCGACGCCGGGGCTGGCACCGGGGGCGGAAGAACGTCCTGGATGTCCCTTGTTTCCCCTGTCCGGTCCTCGAACACTGACCCGTAGGGGGAAGGGGGCTCCACACGATCAGTGCGCGGGTGGACGGCCGGGAGGTGGATCTGGGGCATCTGCGCCAGCGCCAGGTGCTCGCGGCTCTCCTCGTCGAGGCCAATCTCCCCGTCTCCGTGGAGCGGTTGATCGACCGACTGTGGGGCGAACGCCCGCCGCAGCGCGCCGCGACGACGCTCTACAGCTATGTGTCGCGGCTGCGTCGCGTCATCGAGCCGCTCGGCGCGTCGATCAGCCGCCATCCGCACGGCTATGTGTGCGAGGTGGACCCGCAAGCGGTGGACCTGCACCGTTTCCGCGACCTGGTCGCCCGTGCCCATTCCGCCGGGGACGATACCCACGCCGCACGGCTGCTCACCGAGGCGCTGCGGCTGTGGCCTGGCGAGGCGCCGGCCGAGCCGGACACCCCGTGGTTCAACGCGCTGCGCGGCACCCTCGAAGGCGAGCGCTTGGCCGCCGAGTTGGACCTCAATGACCTGCTGCTGTGCGAACGCCTGGCCGTAGGTATCCATCGCGTAGTGGTCCATGGTTCCCCTTCTGGGCGCGTTCAGGACAGCGGAACGAGCGGCCGGTCCTCCGCACACCGCACGGCCCGCCGGCCGGACACCGACCTGGTGTCGGCTCCGTCCGGCGGCGCACGGCCTCGTGGACGCATGGCGCCGTTGGCAGGGTGGGGCGGTAGGGCGTGGTACTGCCGGACTTCGGAATTCCAGGCGCCATGGGCCCCTTGTCGGCCAGTCATGTCGGAAACGGGCTTGAGTAACCGTAGAGCGGCCCTCTCTCGCGCCGCTCTTACAGGGCGCGAGAGTCTCCCGGACGCTATCCCAGGCAAGCCGTGGAACGACGTGCGGTACGTCACGTCCGTTTCGCTGGAGGGAAGTTAAGGCAGAATCTCGACGTACCCACCTGTTCCGTGCACGCGGATCCGTTGACCGTCCCGGATCAGCCGGGTGGCCTGCTCCACGCCCACGACGGCCGGCAAGCCGTACTCCCGGGCGATCACTGCGCCATGGGTCATCAGGCCGCCCACCTCCGTCACCAGGCCCGTGATTCCGACGAACAGCGGCGACCAGCTGGGATCCGTGAAGGCCGTGACCAGGATGTCGCCCGCCTCGAGATCGGCCTCCGCCATGTCGAGGATGACGCGGGCCCTTCCCTCGACGGTCCCGGCGGAAACCGGTAGGCCGATCAGGGCGCCGGCCGGCACGTCGTCGCGCCGGTACGCCCCGGTGAGCGCCTCACCCTCCGATGTGAGCACCCGGGGCGGGGTGAGCGCGTGGTACGACCGGAACGCGTCCTTGCGCTGCTGGATGAGCTGGTTCTCCACCTGGTGCGAGCGCACGACGTCGTGGAACTCCTGGAACGTGAGGTAGAAGACGTCCTCCTTCTCAGGGAGCAGGTTGGCCCGCACGAGGCGTTCGGCCTCCGCCATCAACGCCTGCTTGTAGACGAAGTAGCGGCTGACGATGCCGTACTTGGGGTACTCCCGGTACCCGATGAAGGTGCGGACCCGGTCGATCATCCGCTTGGTCTCGTCGGCCTTCCGGTCGCCGTCCGGCAGGGCCCGCAAGCGTGACAGCACGTCCTGTTCCTTCCGCTGAGCCTTCTGCCGTCCTTCCTCGAACCGCCGCTCGGCGGCGCCCGGTTCGAAGTTCCTGACGTTGTCGAGGATCACGGGAACGAGCGTGGTGGGGCACTCGCGCCAACGCGGCCTCGTGATGTCGATCTCGCCGACACAGCGCATGCCGTACCGGTCGAGGTAGGCCTCGATGGCGTCGCGCGCTTCGGCCCCGCCCGTGAGCTTCGCCAGCTCGTCCAGGAAGACTGCATCTTCGGCGTACTCGGCGTCCCCGACGCCCCGCAGGAACGCCACCACCTCCGGCCGCGGGCGGATCACGTCCGCGACGTCGAGCAGCGCCAGTCCCATCTCGGAGGTGACGTTGTCGGGGGCGGACAGCGTGAGCGTGTCAGCCGCGTTCTTCTCGCCCAGCCACTCATGCAGCTTGTCGTTGAGCCACCACGTGGCCTCCATGCCCGCCATGATCGCCTGAATGCTCAGCGGATCACTGAGGACCCGCTTGTGCTCCTCGAAGGCCTCCAGCAGGAAGTCGAACAGCGCCGGTCCGGTCTTCGTCCGGATGTCACGCTCCAGGGCGGCGATGGACGCCTGGCTGCGCTCGATCAGCTCGGTGACGAGGGCCGGATCGGTCTCGATCGGCGCGGACGCACCGCCGGCCGGCCGCCCGCCGGGACCCGCGTCCGGGAGCGACGGGACGAAATCGTCGCGGTCGAGGACGGTCTCCAGCGCGTCCCTGGTCAGCGGATCGCCCTTCCCCAGGACGCCCAGGAGGCCGGCACGACTCGCGGGCGAGGCCAGGCGCCGGGTGACGTCGACGAACAGCCTCCCGCCGGCCTCGTGCATCGGCACCATGGCCGTCAGCTGCCACATGGAAAGCCCCAAGGGCTTCATGGGGTCGGTCATCATCTGCCCATGACCGACGGAGACGTAGACGTGATTCTCCTGGTCACCGGCCTCGGGGATGGGGAACAGCGTCGTGATCGGCCGGCTTTGCACGATCTGGAAGCCCTCGTCGACCAGGCACCATTCGATGTCCTGCGGGCGGCCGAAGTGCGCTTCGATCCGACGCCCGAGCTGTACGAGCCGCACGACCTGCGCATCCGTCAGCGCCGGCTGCTCCTGCCGCTGCGCGTCGATCGCCACTTCCTGCGTACCGCCGGCCGGCAGGGCGTGAACGACACGCTGTTTGGCGGCGATCGTCCTGTCGACGACTTCGCTGTCCCGCACCTTGAAGACGTCCGGGTTCACCAGCCCGGAGACCAGGGCCTCGCCGAGGCCGAAGCCGGCGTCCACGGTGGCGACCTTCCGGTTGCCCGTGACGGGGTCGGCCGTGAACAGGATGCCGGCCGCCTGCGGGAAGACCATCTGCTGCACGACCACGGCCATGTGGACCGTACGGTGGTCGATGCCGTTCTGCTGGCGGTAGGTCACGGCCCGCTCGGTGAACAGCGAGGCCCAGCACCGGCTGACGTGCTGGAGAATCGCCGTCGGGCCCACGACGTTCAGATACGTGTCCTGCTGGCCGGCGAAGGAGGCCGTCGGCAGGTCCTCTGCCGTCGCGCTGGACCGGACGGCGTAGGCGACTTGCTCGCCGAACCGGGCGAGCGCGCTGGTGATCGCCGCCGCGAGATCGCCCGGAATGGCAACCCCTTCGATGGTCCGGCGAATCTGCGCACTGAGCGTGCGGATCGCCTCCCGGTCGTGCGGGTCCGTACGCGACAACTGGTCGAGCAGGTCGTCGATCGACGGCGCCTCCGCCATGATCCGCCGGAAGGCGTTCGTCGTCACGCAGAACCCACCCGGCACGCGGACGCCTTCGATCCCCGACAGCCCGCCCAGATGCGCGCCCTTGCCGCCAACGACCGCGACCTGCGTCGCGTCAATCTCTTGAAGATCCCACACGTACCGCTCAGTCATTTCGCCACCCCCGAGACAGCCGTGCTCCCGTGCGCTGCACCGACCGATCGAACCACCGGCCCCGCCAGCTCTGTTGAACCCTTTGCCGAGCACGTTCTCATCCCTGTTTGCCTTCCCTCTGACCCATCGGCCGGCAGCTCCGCCCAGTCGGGCGGCACGCACCACCGCACTTTCGCGCCGTGTACCCGCAACCGCACTGCCGGTCCCGCCACTGGTTCGACGTCACCGCGTCCCCCGTACGTCGACTACAACACCCGCACGTCGTGCCCCCCATTTCCGCAGGTTGTGTGGCCTCGGCCGACGATTCTGCGCTGCGCCTGGGGTCTTGCCGCAAGCCCCCCTGTGCGCTATACGTTGAGAGTGGCAAGGAGAGAGCTCTCCTTGCCTTTGCCATTGCCTTTGTCTTTGCCTTTGGTCGTCCGCTGGAACGGACACGTTCCTCGAAGCAATGCGCTCACCCCGGAGCGGGCAGGCAGCGGGCCCGTGACGGGCTTTGTCGTTCCGCCGGCTCGTGCACGCTCGCGCCGTCCACCACGCACCGTCGCTGCCGACACCCCGGCACTCCGACAGCGCTCTCCGGCGTCCGCCCGGGCATCGTCGTGGTGCATCCCGGTCGTCAACCGTTCCATGAGCATTCAACTGACTGCTCCTGGCCATCGTTGGGCCCTGCATCTACGGTCCTTGAGGCTCTCGAAGGAAGGGACTCATGGACACACTCCTCGCAGTCCGGGCTCGCGGGATCACCAAGTCGTTCGGGGATGTCGTCGCGCTCGACGGCGTCGACCTGGATGTGACGCCGGGTCAGATTCACGGCCTCGTCGGACCGAACGGCGCCGGCAAGACGACCTTGCTCGGCCTCCTGCTGGGCCTGGCCGTCGCCGACAGCGGCAGCCTCGACATTCTGGGGACACCGGTCGGGCGGACGCTCGACGCTCCCGACGGTGTCGCGGGCTTCGTGGACGGACCCGGTCTCTACCCCTCGCTCACCGCTCGGCAGAACCTCGCCGCGCTGGCCGCTCTCCGCGGTGACGACGCGCGGACGACGGCGATCGACGACGCGCTCGCGCAGGTCGGGCTCACCGATGTCGCCGACGAGCGGGCCCGCGGCTTCTCCCTCGGCATGCGACAACGGCTGGGGCTGGCCGCGGCGCTGCTCACCAAGCCCCGGCTGCTGGTGCTCGACGAGCCGTCCAACGGTCTGGACCCGGCCGGCAAGAAGCACGTACACGGTGTCCTGACCCGGCTCGCGACGGACGGCACCGGCGTCGTGCTCTCCAGCCACCGGATGGACGACGTCGAGGCCCTGTGCTCCGACGTCACCCTCCTCGCCACCGGGCGGGTCGTCTTCTCCGGGCCGCTGAGCAAGCTGGCCGACGAGGAGCAGGAACTCGACTACCGGATACGCACCTCCGATGCGCCCGCCGCCCGCCAACTGGCCGCCGAAACGCCGGGGATCCGCCTCGTGGACGACGCCGGGGTACGGCACGACGCGCAGGTGCTCCTCGTGCGCGCGCTGGTGCCTGCCCTCGACGAACTGATGGTGCGGCTGGTGCAGGCGGGCGTCGCGGTACGCGAGCTCTCCCCCCTGGTATCGCCCCTTGAGGCAGCGTTCCTCGCCCTCACCGAACCTGAGGAGGCCGGACGATGACCGCGGCCCTCACCCACGCCCAGGCCCGCGGTGCCGGCGCCCGCCGCGCCTCGGTGGCGCGTTGCTATCGCTTCGAGCTGGTCAAGCTGGTCTCGCAGTGGCGGATCCGCCTGCTGGTTCTTGCCTGCTGGATCGTGCCGGCGCTCTTCGTCGCCGGGGTGAGCCAACAGAGCACGCTCCCCGTCGACACCCTTTTCGGCCGCTGGATGCACGCCACGGGATGGGCCGGACCGCTGGTGGTGCTCGGTTTCGCGGGCACCTGGGCGCTGCCGCTGCTGACCTCGGTGGTCGCCGGCGACGTGTTCGCCGCCGAGGACCGGCTCGGCACCTGGCGCCACCTGCTCGTGGCGGTCCGGTCGCCCCGGCGGATCTTCGCCGGGAAGGCGTTCGCCAGCCTCACCGTCCTCCTGCTGCTCGTGGCCGGGCTGGCCTGTTCCAGCGCGGCCGGTGGGGTGGTGGCGGTCGGCAACCAGCCGCTGGTCGGCCTCGACGGCCACCTGCTGACGCCGGCGGACGCCGCCGTCAAGGTCCTGCTCGCCTGGGTCTGCGTCCTCGCTCCGACCCTCGCCCTGGCCGGGATCGGACTGCTCGGGTCCGTCGCGCTGGGGCGCTCCCCGATGGGGCTGCTGCTGCCCGTGCTCGTCGCCCTCGCGATGCAGCTCGCCCAGATGATGCCGCTGCCCGTCGCCGTGCGCCTCGCGCTGCCCAGCTACGCCTTCATCGCTTGGAACGGCCTGTTCACCGGCCCGGCCCAGCTCGCGCCGCTCCTGATCGGCACCGGTGTCAGCCTGGCGTGGGCCGTGCTGGCGACAGCGCTGGCCTACCTGCTGTTCCTGCGGCGCGACTTCACCAACCTGAGCGATGACGGTTCGGGGCGCCGCGCGGTCACGGCCGGAGTGCTGCCGCTGATCGGGCTGGTCGCCGTGACGGTGGCGGTCCTCACCACGTCGATCACGGCCACGGCCACGGCGACCGGCTCCGGGATCGGGCAGGAGAAGGTGCAAAGCTCGGTCGCCACGGCATTCGCCCACCTGTACCGCATGCAGACCGAGCAGCTCCACCGGCCCGCCGTCACCGAGGACCGGCTGAGAGCCACGGCGACGTGCAACAAGGGCGGTCTCCAGGTCGCCGCGCAGGGGCCGGGCAACGACTGGCGCTGTGTCGTCTCCTGGCACCTCCCCGGCGTCCAGGCCGCGGGGCAGGCCATCTATCAGCTCGATGTGACCCCGGACGGACGGTTCATGGCCGATGGCGATGGGCCGAAGGAAGTCAACGGCTACTTCCTGGTGCGGACCCCGGAGGGGGACACACCGAACCCGCTGTGGCAGTTCGACGGCAATGTCGAACTTCTCTCCACCCCGAAGGGATGACTCCATGCAGGTCATACGCCGTCGTCGGCATGACGAGAAGGACCGTTCCGGCTTTTTCGACAGACGCTTCAGCCGCCGCAGCGCCCTGGCAACGGCCACCGCGGTCGTCCTCGCCGCCACGGCCGGCATCGGTTACGCCCAGACGCACCAGTTCGGCACCGACCAGGTCGGCCAGCAGACCGCTGACGGCCAGGTCGTCTCCAGCGACCAGTACATCGCCCCGTACGGCGACCGCCTCGTCATCGACAACGGCAAGATCATGTCGTCCTCGGTCAGCCCGGACGGCACGCACGTCGCGGCCTCGCTGACCGACGGCGGAGCGGCGCTGGCCATCGTCGACCGCAAGAACTGGAAGGTGCAGCAGCTCGTCAGCGCCTCCGCAACGTCGAACCCGCGCATCAGCAGCAACTCCGTGGGCCAGGAAGGCCCCACGTACTCGCCCGACGGCAAGCAGCTGTGGCTGGGCCAGACCGACGGCTACACCAGGTTCACCGTGAACCCGGACGGCAGCGTCAGCAACCCGGCGTTCCTCAAGATCCCGGCGGACGGCGCCAAGCACGCGCTGGTGGGGGAGCCGGTGTTCTCGTCCGACGGCTCCACCGTGTACGCCGCGGTCAACGGCCAGAACAAGGTGGTCGCCCTCGACGCGGCGACCGGGGCCGTCAAGCACAGCTGGGACGTGGGGAACGCCCCGCGCGACATGGTCAAGGTCGGCGACAAGCTCTACGTCAGCAACGAGGGCGGCCGTGCGGCCAAGCCCGGCGACACCACGATCAACTCCTACAACACCCAGGTGCCTGCCAACCCGAAGACCGGTGCCACCACCACCGGCACGGTCAGCGTCATCGACCTGGCGAATCCGGATGCCACCGTCAAGAGCATCGACGTCGGTCTGCACCCGACCGCCCTGTACGCCAAGGGCGGGGCACTGTTCGTCACCAACACCGCCACCAACGACGTGTCGGTCATCAGCACCGCCCGTGACAAGGTCGTGCAGACCATCGCCACCCGCCCGTGGCCGGAGGCGTCGGTGGGTTACGAGCCCAACGCGGTGACGCTCACCGACGACGGTCATCTGCTGGTGACGCTCGGCCGCGCCAACGCGGTCGCCGTGTACCGGTACAAGAGCCCGCAGGAGCCGGTCAGCTACGTCGGCCTGCTCCCCACGGACTACTTCCCCTCGGAGATCGCCACCGTCGGCAACCAGGTGCTGGTCTCCAACACCCGCGGTGTCGACGCCCGCCGCTCCAATCCCAGCGGCGCGCACGGCACCCATGACACCACCTCCAGCCTGCAGCGCTTCACGCTGCCCGACGACAGCGTCATCAGGTCCCAGACGACCAAGGTCTTCAAGCAGAACGGCTGGCTGGGCCACTCCGTCACGAAGGGCGACGGCAACAGCAACACGAAGCCGACAGCGGTCCCGCAGCGGCTCGGTGACCGCTCGACGATCAAGCACGTCTTCCTGATCGTCAAGGAGAACCGGACCTACGACCAGGTCTTCGGCGACCTCCCGCAGGGCAACGGCGACGCGAAGCTTGCGCAGTTCGGCGAGAACGTGACACCGAACCAGCATGCGATGGCCAGGCAGTTCGGGCTGTACGACAACACCTACGACATCGGCACGAACTCCGCCGAGGGCCACAACTGGCTGATGCAGAGCGACAATCCGGAGTACACCGAGTCCTCGGCCGGTGAGTACCAGCGCAGCTACGACACCGAGAACGACGCCCTCGGCCACCAGAGGTCCGGTTTTCTGTGGAGCGGTGCGCAGGCGGCGGGCAAGTCCGTCAAGGACTTCGGTGAGTTCCAGTCGGTGGAGAGCAAGCCGTCCGGTGCGTCCTGGCAGAACCTGTACTGCGACGCCAAGACCATGGACGCGACCGGGCAGCCCACGGCCTACCCCATCAATGTCGGGTCGGCGATCCCCTCGCTCAACGACGTGTCGGTGCCCGGCTTCCCGATGTTCGACCTCGACGTCCCGGACGTCTACAAGTACCAGATCTGGAAGCAGGACTTCGAGAAGAACGGGCCGGCGAACCTGAACATGTTCTGGTTCTCCAACGACCACACCGGTGGGCCCGCCAGCCCGTCCGCCCAGGTCGCGGACAACGACCTCGCGGTCGGCAAGATGGTCGACAAGATCTCGCACAGCAAGTACTGGAAAAGCTCGGCCATCTTCGTCGTCGAGGACGACTCCCAGGCCGGCCTCGACCACGTCGACGGGCACCGGGCCCCGATCCAGATCATCAGCCCCTGGGCACAGCACGGCAAGACCGACAGCCACTACTACACCCAAATCACGGTGATCCGGACCATCGAGCAGATCCTCGGGATCCACCCGATGAACCAGAAGGACAGCGCGGCCAGTCCCATGAGCCGCGCCTTCACCCGCCTCCCGGACACCACCCCGTTCAAGGCGCTGCCCAACCGCGTCGCACTCACCGATGGCCTGAAGACCCAGCCGCCCTGCGGCCCGGACACCCCGGCACCGCAGAGCCCCGACGCAGCGGCCGTCGCGCCCGCGAAGGTACCCGCGGACAAGCAGGACCTGGCGGCGACCTGGGACAAGTGGAAGTCCAAGCAGCGGCTGACCGGCCCGCACGCCGTCCCCGACTACGCCAACCCCGCCCAGATGAACCACCTCACCTGGTACGAGACGCACAACTGGAACAAGCCGTACCCGGGCGAGAAGAAGATCTTCGCGCCGCAGGACGTGCCGGGCGCGTACCTTCCCTCCTCGGAGAACGACGGCTGATGTCTGCTGGAGGCTGAGGGGCGACTGGCTTTGAGCGCGGCCCGGACCTTGGCGGTCCGGGCCGCAATCAGTGCGGGGAACCGGCCCCGCCGGCCCCGTCCGTGGCCTTGACGAGGCTCTTCGGGCCTGCCGGTGCCTCGACCGCGGAGGGTGTCTTGGCAGCGCCTGGGATCCCGTACCAGGAGAGGACGTCTCGCTGTCAGTGCCGTCGAGTAGCTTCTGTCCGTTCGGCCCGACAGGCGGGCCGCCGAACTGGAGGACTCGTCGCCGTGAGCATCCACCTGCACCTGCGCGCCGTCGCGGAAGCCGAGATCCGGGACGACCACACCTGGCTTGCGGCGTTCATGTGGAAGGCATGGGAGAACCACCCCGACGAGTACGCAGCGGGCATCGCCGACTCGATCGACAAGGTCTGGAGCTCAGTAAATGACCTCTACGCCGCAGCCGAAGTCCTCGATGCAGATGCCGACGAGCCCTGGACGCTGCCGATCTACGGCGGCCGCCCCGTGGCACACAGCATGGACGCCGACCTCTCCAACCCACCCCTGATGATTCTGGAGCCGCCTGGGGTGTCACAGGCCGCAGACTTCCTCGCGAGGGTCTCTTTCGACGAGCTGTGGAACATCGCCAGGGCCAAGCTCGCCGGCTGGGGCCGGGACGAGGCAGAGGCCAGGCAGGAGTTCCTCGACCATCACAGGGACCTCCAAGGGTTCTACGCGCGGGCGGCTGCAGCAGACCATGGCGTGGTCAAAGCGGTGTGGGCCTGAGACATCGTCAGGTGCCGGCCACAGCCATTCGTTGAGGGGCCTGACAGGCCTCTTTCGGCTATTCGCAGAGCAGCCCCTTCACGAGCGCCGTCGAGCGGCTGGCCTCATCGGGGCCTGTCTCTCTTCGGGCCCCCGCGCCCGACCCCGTGTACCCATGCGGAGGGGAGGGGAGAGGAGAGGAGGGACCAGCGCAGGTGGGCGGTGCAGCACGGTCATTGGGGAGAGGGGACCCGATGCGGTTGAGGCTTTCTACAGACGCAGTTGCGATGTGGCATGTCAGCGGATGAGGCCGAGCGACTGCTGCGCACCGCCCTCGGCGACCGGCCGGAGGAGCAAGGCGGGTGGTGACAGGGCTTCCGGATCCTGACCGCTCCCGAGTGGTGCTGGTGGGTGCGAGCAGCTACGCGCATCTGGCTGCACTGCCGGCCGTCACCGCCAACGTGGCCGCGATGCAGGAGGTGTTCGCTTCTGAGGCCGTATGGGGTCTCCCCGCCGCCCACTGCACCGTTCTGCATGACCCGCACGGGCCCCGTGAGGTATCTCAGGCGATCAAGGACGCTGCCCGCGAGGCGACCGACGCGCTGATCTTCTACTACGCCGGTCATGGGCTGATCGACCCCGCAACCGGTGAGCTGTATCTGGCCCTGCACGACAGCCATGCGCAGGAGGTCTACGACTCGGCCGTGCCCTACCAATGGATCAGACGCCCCTTCGAGGCGAGCCGGGCAGCGCGACGTGTCGTGGTTCTGGACTGCTGCTACAGCGGGCGCATGCTCGGCGCCATGTCGGAAGGGCTTGGCCTCGCCGAGATCGACGGGACGTATCTGCTGGCCGCGGCAGCGGAGAACGCGCTCGCCTTGGCACCACCAGGCGAGTTCTACACGGCTTTTACCGGCGAGCTCGTGACTTTGCTGCACCACGGTGTGCCAGGAGCCGGTGAGTCGCTGACCCTCAACGAGATCTACGAGAAGGTGCGCTCGTCACTGTGCGCGGCCGAACGACCGGAGCCGCAGTGCCGGGACCGCAATGCCCTGGGCACCGTGCCTTTCGTACTGAATTCCGCCTACCAGCCGCGAACAACTGCTGCCACGGAGCCCCCCGAAGCGACCATGCGACGGTTCGTGGCCGATATGGCTCATGAGCTGCGCACACCGCTGACCGCCCTCTCGGCCGTGTCCGAGGTGCTGGAGGAAAAAGCCGGCCGGCTCGATCCCACGCTCCAGCCAGCGGTACAACTGGTTGTCGGTGAGACCCGGCGGTTGAACGACTTGGTTGACAAGATGATGGACCTGGCGAGACTCGACTCCGGCACCGTGCGGCTGGCCACCAGGGAAGTGGACGTCGCCCAGGAGGTGGAGGCCTGCCTGGAAGCCCGCAACTGGACTGGCTTGGTCACGCTGGACATGCCGCGCCCCATGCCTGCCGAGCTCGACCCATGGCGTCTGGGCATCATCCTCGCCAGCGTGATCGACAACGCGTTACGGCACGGCGGCGCACCCGTGGTGGTGACTGGCACACCAAGGCCCCGAGAGCTCTTCATCGAAGTGGCGGACAGTGGCGGTGGCATCCCGGAGGAGGCACTTCCCTATGTCTTCGACCGCTTCTTCAAGGCGGGGAGTCGCCGCCCACGGTCCGAGGGAAGCGGACTGGGGCTGTCCATCGCCCAAGCCACCGCACGTTTGATGGGCGGCGATATCCGGGCCGCCAACCGCGCCGAGGGGGGAGCTGAGTTCACCGTGCGCCTGCCGCGCCGCGCCAAGGGAAACAACTCTTGTCCGTGACCTCCGGGCGCTCGATGTTTCCTGAGACATCTGGAACGCGGAGAAGAGTGAGAAGGCTTCCATCCCTGTCATCTCGGACATCAGCAAAGTGTGGCGGCGCCACTACTGACCGGGGTGGCTGCCGTCGTCGCCATGCCGCCGCGCCCGGGTCCTCGCCCACGCCGACGCCTGGGGCGAACGTCATTGCCTCTGGTCCACCGCTGTTCTTGCCGCGGCCACGAATGCGGCTTTCGCCGGATGTGTACCGCCGCCCGCGCGAAAGGCGACCCTCGACCGACGGAACAACGGCAACTTGGTCAACACCACGCCCGCGGGGGGATGTGCAGTGGCCATTTCCGGGACAAGTCCGGCACCTTGCCCGATTGCGGCCAAGGACAGTGCTGTGCGGAAATCGTTGACCTGGTGGTGGATTCTCGGCTGGAATCCGGCCGCCTGGCAGGCGCGTACCGCCATGGCGTGACCGGTGGTGCCGTCTCGTGCCGTGATCCATGGGGCCTCGGCGCAGGGGCCGAGCAGCTCTGCCAGCGTATTGCCGCGGCCGGCGCTCTGGATTGCGGTGTTGGTGGCGAGGTACATGGGTTCCTCCAGCAGGGGCACCTCGTCCACGGTGGTGTCTGGTGACGCGGGTACGAAGTCGTAGTCGTGGACCAGGGCCACGTCGAGTTCGCCGGCTCGCAAGCCGTCGGAGACACGCGCCGAGTCGATCTCTTGCACCATCGGTTCCAGCGCGGGATGCCGTCGGGCCAGCTCGGCCAGCGCGGCGGGAACGATGGTGTGGCCACCGGAGGGGAAGGTCCCGATGCGCAGCGACCCGCCGATGCCCTCCCGCGCGTTGGCGAGTTCGGCGACCGCCAGTTCCAGGCGTTCCAGCACGGCATCGGCGTGTGCGACGAGGGAGCGGCCGGCGGGCGTGAGGACCACACGCCTGCCGCTGCGTTCCAGCAAGGCCACGCCTGCCTCGCGTTCCAACACGCTCAGCTGCTGGGAGACGGCCGATGCGGTGAAGGTCAGCGCCTCGGCCACGGCGGCGATCGTGCCCCGCCGGTCCAACTCGCGAAGCAGGTAGAGACGACGAACATCGAGCATAAGTTCAGCTTAGGTATTACGGCAGAAATCGGCAATGGACCTACAGGATCGGCATGAGCAAGGGTGGGACCATGAAGACCGACCCGAAATTCACCGGCCTGTACGTCCCCCTGGTGACTCCGTTCACCGACGATCTGCGCTTGGCGCCCGACGCGCTGGCCCGACTCGCCGACGAGGCGCTGTCCGCGGGTGCCTCCGGGCTCGTCGCCCTCGGCACCACCGCGGAAGCAGCCACATTGACCGCGGAGGAGAAGCAGACCGTGGTGCAAGTCTGCTCAGCCGCCTGCCGGGAACACGGCGCCCCGCTGATCGTCGGGGTCGGCACCAATGACACCGCCACCGCCATCGAGTCGCTGCGCGCGCTGGCGACCAGAGGCGATGTAGCCGCGGCACTGGTTCCCACGCCGCCCTACATCCGCCCCGGTGAAGCGGGGACACGGGCGCATTTCACCGCGTTGGCCGAACACGGCGGCATACCGCTGATCGTGTACGACATCCCCTACCGCACCGGGCAGACTCTCAGCGCCGACACGCTTGCGGCACTTGGCCGCCTACCAGAGGTCGCCGGGGTCAAGCACGCGACCGGCGCGATCGATGCGACCACGGTCGAGTTGCTCGGTTGCGCGCCGCAAGGCTTCGCCGTGCTCGGCGGCGACGACGTCGTCATATCACCCCTCGTCGCGGCGGGCGCGCACGGTGGAATTCTCGCCTCGGCCAATCTCCGTACTGCCGACTACGCCGAACTGATCTCGTTGTGGCGCCGCGGCTCCGGCGCACCCGCCCGCAGGCTGGGCGCCGAGTTGGCCCGGTTGTCCGCTGCGCTCTTCGCCGAGCCGAACCCGACAGTCATCAAGGGAGTGCTGCACGCCCAGGGACGCATTCCCAGCCCGGCCGTCCGGATGCCCCTGCTGGCCGCCTCCACCAGCTCGGTCCGCCGAGCGGCCCTCCTGGCCGGCAGCCGCACTCCCGCAGGGGCAGCTCACTGAACAAGATTTTCGCGGACGTCCTGGCTGTTTGCACTACGGGAAGCGATGACCTGCCGGACGACGTCCTGCGGTCTTCCCATGCCTTCGAAGTACGTTCGACATCGGGCGATCGCGACCGCTACTCAGGAATCCCGTCAACAAGAAGGAGCCGCCGTTCCAGGGCTGTCTTCCGGACCTCAAGCGCGTCCGCATACTCAGACGACGCGTACCACTCCTTGGCCCGATCCGCATCCGGGAACTCGACGACGACCACCCGCTGAGACGAGGACCAGGTACCCTCCAGGGCTTCGGGTACAGCACCACGGACGATATAGCGACCGCCGTAGCGTCGGATGGAAGCCTCCGCCAACTCCCGGTAGACGTCGGCCAGTTCCTCGTCCAGCACGTCAACCTCAGAAATCACGTAAGCAGCCATGCCAGCCATGCTGCCAGGCACGTCAAGAGGGTCGGGGAGGCGGCAGAGGGGCGGCCGACAGTGTGGGCGGCCCTGGCTCGCAGTCGTCACTGTCCGACGGGTTCGAGCGTCTCAGCTCGGTGCCGGGCGGCGGCCAGCAGGGGATAGTCGGTGTATCCGGTCTCACCGCCCGTGTACATCAGGCCCTGGTCTTGCACCTGATTGATCGGCGCTCCGATGCGCAGTCGTTCCACGAGGTCGGGGTTGGCGAGGAACGGACGGCCGAGTGAGATCAGGTCGGCTCCGGCGCCAAGAAGCCGCTCGCTCTCGTTCTTTCCTCCGTCGACCGGCAACGGCTTCCCCGACCCGAGGACCGGGTTGGCGATCAGCGTGCCTGGCCAGGTCTTACGGATCTCCTGGAAGAGCGGCTGCTCCGGATCCGCGAAGACCACGTGCAGATAGGCAAGACCGGTATCGGCCAGGGCGGCGATGAGCGCCGGGTAAATCTCATTGGTATCGCCCTCGTTTATGCCGTTGACGGTGAGTCCGGGTGCGAACCGCACGCCTACCCGCTCGGGGCCGATCGCGTCGGCGACGGCCTGGACCACCTCGACGGTGAACCGAATGCGGTGAGCCACCGATCCACCGTAGGCGTCGGTGCGGTGGTTGGTTCCCTGCGCCAGGAACTGATGCAGGAGATAGCCGTTGGCGGCATGCACCTCCACTCCGGCGAAGCCGGCGTCGATGGCGTTGCGTGCGGCAGCAGCGAAGTCGGCCACGGTGGTGTGGATCTCGTCGATCGTCATCTGACGGGGCACGACGGCGTTCTGGTGCCCGCTGGGGGTGTAGATCGTCTCCGGGAGCGGAATGGGCGAGGGCGCAACCGGCGTCAGCCCGCTGGTGTCGGGGTGACCGATCCGGCCGCCGTGCTGCAGCTGCAGGAACATCCGGCCGCCCGCGGCGCGCACGGCGTCGGTGACGTGTCGCCATCCGGCCACATGTTCATCGTTGTAGATCGCGGTGATGTTGGGGTAGGTCTGTCCGACGGCGTTCGGTGTGGATGCCTCGGCGATGATCAGCCCCGCTGAGGCACGCTGGGCGTAGTAGTCGGCCATGATCGGTCGCGGGATGCCCGCGGCTGTCGCGCGGTTGCGGGTCATGGGCGCCATCACCAAACGGTTCGGCAGAGGCAGGGCGCCGAGGACGGCGGGCTCAAAGAGGCCGGAGTCGGCCGGTGTGTTCGTCATGCCGGTACGGTAGAACCTGACACTGGTGTCAGGTTCAAGTCCCGGGTTGGCATGCGAGGTGGGGAATGCGGATCGGTGAACTGGCTCGGCGCAGTGGCGTGAGCGAGCGTTCGCTGCGTTATTACGAGGCGCAGGGGCTGCTGAGAGCCGAGCGTACCCCGGGTGGCCAACGGCATTACGGTGAGTGGGCGGTCGACCGGGTCATCCGCATCCAAGCCCTCTACGCCGCCGGGCTGAACAGCAAGAAGATCGCGCGGCTGCTCCCCTGCATGCGGGACACGGACGGGGCCCCGAACGAGATTGCCACGCCACGGCTGGTCAACGAACTCACTGCAGAACGGGGTCGCATCGATCGACTGATTACGGACCTGCTCCGCTCCCGCGACGTCCTGGACGAAGTCATCGCCACAGCCTCGGCCGGAGTACACGCCTCCGTCATCTCTCGCGCCGACACGGTCGGGGCCAACGACGGATAGAGCAATCGAAAGAGGCCACGCGGCGCCGCCGAGGCCACGACCCATACGACAGTCAACCTCAACCCCGGTAGATGCCCGGCAGGTGGGGGATGAAGGTGAGCACGTCCGGGGAGCCTCTGAGCAAGGGGTGGGGATTTCAACGAGCCCCAACACCAGGACCAGGCATTGCTGCCCGTCACGGCACGGTCCCGTCCCGTTCCCGAGCTGGTACGCGGCCGCCGGTCGACGGCCGTGTTGCGCCTCCTCCGACGACCGCTCGCCCTGGAGCGGGGGTTCCCCCGCGACGGAAACTCGGATGCGGGTGCTGCACTGCCACCCTAGGCTGCGCTCGCGGCAAGGGCGAGGAGCCGTATCGGCCGTCAGTGGATCGGAGATGCACGGGGTATGACCAGTCAACTGTTCGCGATCTGCTTCAATGCGACCCGGCCGTCGAGCCTGGCGCGGTTCTGGTCCGGGGTCCTGGGTTGGGAGTTGGCCGATGGTCCGGACGACAACGTCGCGATCCTGCCCCCTGATGCCGCCGGGTTCCGCATTCGTTTCCTGCCGAGCCAGGAGCCGAAGATCGGTCAGAACCGCGCGCACTTCGACTTGACGAGCACCTCTCCGGAGGACCAGCAGCAGACGGTGGCCAGGGCCCTGGAGCTCGGCGGGAAACACATCGACGTGGGCCAACTACCGGAACAGGGACATGTGGTGCTCGCCGATCCAGACGGCAACGAGTTCTGCGTCATCGAGGCCGGCAACAAGTTCCTCGCCGACACCGGCTTCATCGGAGCGCTGGCCTGCGACGGTACGCAGGAGGTCGGTTATTTCTGGAGCGAGGCCCTGCGGTGGCCGCTGGTCTGGGACCAGGACCAGGAGACGGCGATCCAATCGCCGAACGGCGGTACGAAGATCACGTGGGGTGGTCCTCCGGTGGCACCGAAGACGGGTACGAACAGGCTATACCTGGAGCTGGCGGTCCCCGCCGACGCCGACTGGGAGGCGGAGATCGACCGCCTGATCTCGCTGGGCGCGACGCGCACCGACACCGGTGAGGGCGACGGCAGCCGGGCGCTGATGCTCGACCCCGACGGCAACGAGTTCTCCGTACAGAGGCCCCGGTAGCTGGCTGTTGTCGGGTGGACTGTGCTTCATGGGCGGGCGTGGGGCCGGCGACGTGCAGGCGTGAGCCCGCGTGGGCCGGCCCGTCCCACCCACCGGACCGACCGCGGGCCTGGTCGCCTCACAAAGGTCTCTTCCCCTCACCGGGCAAGAGACCTTTTCCGCATCAGCCCTGCACGGCGTCCTGCGCCTGCGCCCGCGGGGTCTCCTTCTGGCACCGGATCGAGGCGGCGGCCAGCGGTAAGGGCTCTGAGGTGCTAGTGAGCGTTGCGCTCTGCTGCGGCATGCCACCATCCGGGCGGAGATGAGCCAGTGACGTTGGCGGTGGGCTGGTCGGGGTGGAGTCCGAGCCGCCGGAGCGCGTTGGCGCGGACGCGGACATCGAACCAGCCGTGCCAGTGGCCGTCAGGGCCGATGCCGCAGGCCAAGCCCCACCGGATTTCATGAGGGTCGAAGGGCATCCAGTCGATGCCGCGGTCGCGCAGTCAAGCGCGTGCCGCTGCCATCGGCGGGAGACGCCCTGGGAGGTTTTCGTACGCGACGATGGTGATCCAGTCCGTGCTCGGTGTGTCCATGGCATCCATGATGCCGGACGGCTGCCCACACCCCATAGTCATTCGTTGAGGACCGCGATGGGGGCGGTGGCCTGGCCTTGGCACTGCTGGTGAGTCGCGCCACTGGCTGAGCGTGAGGGGAGCGAGAGCAGAGGTGACGCTGTTCGCGCGGGCACATCGCCATCTCCCCTGCCGACTACCGCCGCGCCTTCCCTCGGCAGTCGCCCGAAGGGAAGGTCACCAACCCGTCGGGGTAGATACACAGCCGAGTTCCCAGCCGGCGCGGCGACTTCCCGCCCGGCGTGCAGATGTCTGAGACGGAGCCGAAGAGTAGCCGCCGCGGCTGTAGGGTCCGCGATCCGATGCGCATGCCGACTGAGGTTGCGCCGTGAATGCGCACATCCGGGTTTTGCTGCGCAGGGGCCCCGGACCCTGATTGCCAGCTGTCGATCTTCGTCAGCTGTCTACTGGGGCTTGAAGGAACGGATCTGGTAGTTGCCCTGCAGGTTGCCGCCCGCTCCGGCGTGGGTGGACCCGACGCGGCCGTGGTAGTTGGTTTGCGTGTAGTACTGCACCCGGTGTCCGGTTCCGTTCCAAAGGGAGCGCACGTTCTGTCCCCTGCGGATGAAGGAACAGTCGTCGGCGGTGTTGGCCTTCGACCTCTGCGACCACTGGCAACGGGTGCCGCCACCGTTCCAGTTGCTGTAGATGCAGAAGTATCCGGGGGTACAGCGGTAGGACGCCGCATGGGCAGGGGCCGAGGAGACGGCCGTCGCGGTGGGCACTAAGCCGAATACGGCGGCCAAAGCGGCAGCGGTGACGGTGAACGAGCGAATGCGGCGCATGATGAGACCTCCACTACGAGTTGGCGATGCCACGCGGCAGGACAGCCGGGTCGGTATGCCCGGCCCTGCAGCGCGCCACCGGTCTACCCAAAGAGGAAGGTACGCACGCGAACAGAAATGGAGAACCACCTGTGTGGGTGAACTGCCCGTGTAGGCCGGGGCATTCTGTGCCGCTGCGATAACCACCGCATGTCTTTGGTTTGGTCACCCTTTCCGCCGGCTGGGAGAAAGAGGCCAGTGCCCTGGCTGGTATTCCTGCCTCTCAGCAGTGTTGTTGTTAGTTGGCTGACTGGTGGGGTTGGTGGGCTGCCATGAGCGAGGTCGGGCTGAAAGACGCTTGGCCAGGCGATGGCGTTCCAGGGCAATCCCCGGCACACGCATAAGGACCTCCAGCACCACACCACTACTGGCGTTGCCGCCTTTCTCGCTGCCTACCGCTGAACCCAGAGTCCGGCCCGAACTCCCCGAGCATGCTGTAGTCGCGCACACAGGCCTGCGCTGTCGTAAGCCGTGAACATTTCGGCCGCGAGTGCGCGGCGAGCACATTTGCGTGACCGTTCGAGGGGACACCACATGAGGCAGCAAGGGACCATCGCGATAAAGCGCATGGATGGATCAGCCGCTGTGCGGGCCGAGAATGTGTTCAAGATGATCTACGCCGAAGCGTTCGCCGAGCCTCCTTACACGAGACGGAGGACGATGTCGCCGCCGCCTTCCGCCGCTTCCCCGTACAGGCTCGCAACCGGACCTTTCCCGCTGCTTTGGCCCGCACCGAGGACGGCGAGGCGATCGGCATGGCGTACGGCTACTCGCTCGGGCCCGACACGGTGTGGTGGGACGAACTGACCGAGCCGGTGCCCGACGACATGCGGCGCGAGGACGGGCACCGCACCTTCGGGCTCATGGAACTCGCCGTGCGCGGACCGTGGCGCGGACAGGGTGTTGCGCAGCGTCTGCACAAGACGCTGCGCAACGCCATCGGGGCCGAGCGGGTGCTACTGAACGTCCACCCGGCGAGCAAGGCGGCGTCGGCCGCATACCGGGCGTGGGGATACCGCAAGATCGGCGAGGCGCGGCCGTGGGGCGGGGACACGGACCTCCATTTTGCGGCGCGAGGGCGCAGATCCCCTCCGGAGGGGCCTGGCCATGGAGCCGGCAGGCGGAGGACCGAGCTCTGCTGGTCGCCGCGTGCTGGCGGACGAACCTGACACACTGACACTCCGGCAGCCGAGGCCCAGCTCATCGGTATCTCGCATGCGGCAGCGGACCGCATCATTGACACCGCATCATTGACCACCTCGGGCCCGTCTACAACAGGGCAAGCGGTTCCGCAACGCTCCCGTGAACGTCAGGTCAGAATGTCCAGGTGGTGTACCACGTGGCCTGACTGGTGGGATGGGCCAGGTCGGTGGTGACTCCGCTGAGGCGGCCGTCGGAGCCGCGGGAGCCGATGTAGCGGCCCCTTGCGCCGTCGCTCCAGGCGATGACGAAGTAGATGGAGGTGCCGTCCACAAACCCTTGCTCAATGGTGCCCGTCGTCGAACTTCCCGTCCTGGCTGTGCCGGTGAGGTTGCCTTGGGCGTCCTGAGCCACGGAGAGCGTCGCGTTGGCCGAGTTGCTCTGGTAGATGGTCCAGAAACCCCCCACGTTGAAGTCGGCGGCCGCCGCCCGGACAAGCGGTGCCACGGAAGGCCGGTGCGCCGTCGCTGCCTGGGCGGCAGGGGCGAGGGTGATGCCACCCAGGGCGACGGCGAGCGACACGGCAGCCGTGGTGAGTCTGGCACGCATGAGGGTTCCTTCCCATAAAGGGTCATTTATGCGGCATGGGTGCTACTGCGAGCCATGAGCCTCGCAGTAGCAGCTGATCCCGGACAGGCGAGAACCGGTCATTGCCGCGCGGGCGACCTCGTCGTCCCACCGCACGCCCACAGGCCCCGTTCGGTATCAGCTCGATGCCCGACGCGAGGAACTGCGCACCGCGTTTCCCATCCGACGGCTTCGTCGGCCCGGCGGACGTCGCCGCGCTCGCCGTCCACCTCATGGTCAACAACGCGCTCACCGGTGGCACATACGACATCGATGGCAGCCAGCAGCCCCTTCAGCCACAAGAGTCCTACGGTCATTGCCGGAGTTCCGACTGGCCCTCCGGGCCGTGATCTGGTTCTGTGCCCGCTCCACCCCTCAATGTTCCGCCAACTGCCTCCATACTGAGGGCATTTGGTCGCCACGCAGGGATGAACGGTGAGGGGGCAACGTGGTGCCACAGCACTCCGAGCACAGACCGGACGTACGGACCGACGCCGAGACCAGGACCGCGGCCGACATCGAAACCACGACCAACATCGACGCCGACACCCACCTCGTCCGTGTCTCGCGCGATGAGTTCGCCCGGCGGGTGGTGGCCCGGGTCGCGCCCGAGGAGTTGCCGGCCTTCGCGCTGCTCTCCCGGCCGCGCGCCCGTACGTCGAGGCTGCGGGACACGCCGTTGGGCAGTGGCCTGGACGAGATGGTGGGGGCAGTCACCCCGGTGGGGGTGCTGGTCAGCGGTTGGGCGCTGACCGCGGTGGCGGGAGGCGCCGCCGACGAGATCAAGAACCGCAGTATGCGCCTGACCCGGGCCCTGCTCGACCGGCTGCCCCAGCGGGTGCGGCGCCGGGCGGAGACCGAGGAGGTGGCGGTGGCCGTCGCGGCGCTGAGCACGGAGCAACTGACCAGCGTACGGGCGTCGGTGCAGGCAAAGGCGGTGGCGCTCGGGATGCCGGCGGACCAGGCCGGAGTGCTCGCCGATGCCGTGGTCGGCGAACTGGCGCTGTTGAGACCCGACGGGGATGAGGAGCCGACGCGATGAAGCCCTCTGCCCCGCGCCCTTCGTACCCGCCGGGCCCGTCGGGCCCTTCCGGTTCCCTCGACATCGGAGCGTTCCCCTCCGATCTGTCGCTGATGCTGCTCCTGCTGGTCGTCACGGTCCTGGCCCAGGACCTGTTCTTCGCCCTGTGGATGGCCACGTTGCAGGCACCCGTGACGGAGCTGTGCACGGGCTCGCCCCTGGACTGTCCCAGGGATGCCGGCGCGATGGTCAGCGGCTCGGTGAACTACCTTCTGATGCTGCTCACGCCCGGGCTCGTGATCGGGGCGAGCACCAACTGGCTCCGGCAACGGCGTTCCACGCCGCTGGCCGAGACCCCGTTCCACGGTGCCGCAGAGGCGGTGGGGAGCCTCATCCGGGAGGCCCGACTGAGTGGAAAGCCGGTGGTGATGGTGGACCGGCGGCTGGCGTCGGGTGCATACGTCACCGGTCAGCAACGTCGGCCCTTGCTGATGCTCGGCCCGGAACTGCTGGTGCTGCGCGAGAAGGGCGACCACGGCCGGCGGATCTTCGAGACGGTGGTCCGGCACGAGCTGGCGCATCTGCGCGGCAGGGACCTGCAGACATACCAGGTGCTGACGGTGTTCCGCCCCTCCAACCTCTTAGCCGGGGCCTTCATCGCCTTCGCCATGACCCTGGACGTGCTCAACCGCAACGCCACGCCGGGCGCGCTGGCGGTCACCCTGCTCCGGGCCCTCCTGCTCACTCTGCTCGGCGAGCTGATCGCCCGCGCCTACCTGCGGGTCCGCGAACACCATGCCGACCTGCACGCCGGACTGTCCGACCGCGACGGACTGCTCGCCGCCCTCGGCGCGGACAGCGGCCGGGCGGACGGAACGGGCGCGGCCCGGTTGCGGTCCTGGCTGCGCCACCACCCACTGGGCCACGAACGGCTGGGCGTGGCCAGGACACCGGGCCGGGTGCTGGCCTCCTCGCCGGGGCGGGTGTTCCTCGGTGCGACCGTCGCCGGTGTGCTGCTGCCGACGCTCCAGGACATGCTGCTGCGGTTCTACGGACCCGAGAGCGGGGTCTTCACGATGATTCTGTGCGGGGTGCTCGTCGGGTTGGGTTTGACGCTGTTCGTGGGGTTCACGCTGTGGCGTCACCAGTGGTACGGGGCAGGTCCGGCCCGGCTCGGCCGGTCGGCGCTCACCGGCCTGATCGTGGCCGTGGGCGTGGTGGCGGGCGGTTGGCTCGCCCTCTACACGCGGGTGGCCGGCTTCGGTCTCTCCGGCATGCCGCTGTCGCCGTCGTTCCTCGCCGTGCTGGTCGTCGCGGCCGTGCTGCTGTGCGGCTGGCTCACGGTCGTCGGGGCGCAGTGGTACCGGGGCGATCCCGAGGCGCAACGCATGCCCCGGTTCCTGAAGTTGGCCGTCGTGCCGGCGTGCCTGCTTGGCGGGTGGCTGATGGCCGGTGTCTGGGTGTGGGGAGTGGCCCTTCAGAGCGTCCTGACCGCTTGCTCGACCAAGGTCTATCGGTGTGTGACGATCGTGCCGGAGCGGGACGTCGCCAAGGCGGTGACCGGGCTCATCGGACCTGGACCGGTGCTGGTGGCGGCAATTCTCATCGCCCTGGGCGTCCCGCTGGCCGCCCGTTTCGCCGCACCGGTCACCGACAGGATCCCGCGGGGCGGCCGGCCGCCGGGGCGCACTCCGTGATCGGCGGGGGAGTGCATGCTTGGCGCACGGCCCCACCCGCCGAGCCGAAGGGATGCCCGTCGGCCCAGGGGCTGTCAGCCCTGCCGAACGGCGACCAGGTCCAGTTCCCATTAACCTTCGGCCTGATCAGTAGCCTGGTTGCGGTATTCCTGCGCTGGGCATGGCGTTCCAGTTCGCCCCCAGTCGTTCCGGTTGATCGTGAGGCGGCAGAAGGCCCCGTGGTGGTGGCCCCGGCCCGCACATGGCGCGAGGGGCCTGGGTACGGGGCGTAGCGCGGCATCGGACCGATCTGTGCGCGGCATCTCGCCAGGCACCGGGGCCGCGGCCGGGCTGGCCGGGCCCGGTGCACGGTGAGGGTGCGCGAGCACAGCGCGGCGACGGGCGCCGTGACGGGCCACATCATCGCAGCCGTCGCCCGTCGCCCGTCGCCCGCGGGCCGCCCAGCGAGCCCGTGCGGGCAACCCGGACTCGTCCCATGCTGGAGAAGAGGGGGTTCAGGCGACGGAAGAAGTGGTGAGCATGCAGACCGTTGTGGACCTCACGCGCTGCCAGGGCTATGCGCAGTGCGTGTTCCTCGCGCCGGACGTGTTCCAGCTGCACGGGGAAGAGGGGTTGCTGTACGCCACGGCCGTCCCCGACGACCAGGTCGAACGGGTGCGCCAGGCCGCGGCGGCCTGCCCGGTACAGGCGATCCTCCTGGGCGAGGAGGTGAGCGCCGGTGTCCGGTGACCTCAAGGACGGCCGCATCGTCATCGTCGGCGCGTCGCTGGCCGGACTGCGGGCCGCGGAGGCGCTGCGTACGGAGGGCTTCACCGGCTCACTGACCGTGGTCGGGGACGAGCCCCATCCGCCCTACGACCGGCCGCCACTGTCGAAACAGGTACTCCTGGGCCAGGCAGCGGCGGACACCACCGGACTGCCGATGCGGTGCGACCCGGACGCCGACTGGCGGCTGGGAGTGCGGGCCACCGGGCTGGACCCCCTCGCGAAGCGGGTGCAGCTGGAGAACGGCGAGGCACTGCCGTACGACCGGGTGCTGATCGCCACCGGAACCCGTGCGCGGCCCTGGCCGAAGCCGGAGGAGGCCGCCCTGGACGGGGTGTTCACGCTGCGTACCAGGGACGAAGCCGGGAGCTTGGCCGAGCGACTGGCCGCCGGGCCGCAGCGGGTGCTGGTGATCGGTGGCGGCTTCACCGGCTCGGAGATCGCCTCGGCCTGCCGCGAGCGCGGGCTGGAGGTCACGGTCGCCGAACGCGGGCCCGCGCCCCTGGTGGGCGCGCTCGGCGGCACCCTGTCGAAGCTCGCCGCCGTCATGCAGCGCAATCACGGCGTGGACCTGCGGTGCGGGGTCACGGTGACCACCCTGCGCGGGGACGGGAATGGCCAGTTCACCGGTGCGGACCTGTCCGACGGCAGTCGCGTCGAGGCGGACGTGTGCGTCGTGGCGCTGGGCGCCGTGCGGAACGTGGAGTGGCTCGCGGAGTGCGGGCTGGCCGCAGGCCCGCGCGGGATCGCCTGCGACGCCGGCTGCCGGGCCTTCACCATGTACGGGATCGTCACCGACGACGTCTTCGTGGCCGGCGATGTGTCCCGCTTCCCCCACCCGCTGTTCGGCTACCAGATGCTCTCCCTGGAGCACTGGGGCAACGCGGTCGCCCAGGCCGATGTGGCGGCCCACAACATGGTCAACCCGGGTCCACTGCAGCGCCCGCACCTCGCCATCCCGACGTTCTGGTCGACCCAGTTCGGATTCAACATCAAGTCGGTGGGCGTGCCCACCTTCTCCGACCACGTAGTCATCGCCCAGGGCTCCCTGGAGGCGCGCCGGCTGGTGATGGCCTACGGCTACCAGGGGCGGACCACCGCCGCGGTCACCGTCGACATGGCCAAGTCGCTCGACTACTACCGGCACCTGATCGAGACGGCCGCTCCGTTCCCGCCCCCGTCCGGTGCGGCGGACCGTGCGCTCGCGGCCGACATCCCGATCCCTTCCGACGTGCCGGACCCGAAGCTGCTCTCCCACGGGCCCACCGTGGCACTCACCGGATACCTGCCCGATCGCCGACTGACCGTGGTGCAGCCCGCGCGCTGAGCTACGCCCCGCCCCACCCCGAGGAGCGCCCCCATGGACTCCGGCACCCTGGACTCCCAGACCCTGCTGGCACGGATCACCGACTACGCCAGTCGTCCCAATCCCTACCCGCTGTACGCGGAACTCCGCAGCGCCGGTCCTGCGGTGCGGCAGAGCGACGGCAGCTATCTGATCGGCACGTATCACGAGATCGCCACCCTGCTCCACGACCCGCGCATGAGCGCCGATCCCCGCTCCCGCGGCGAGAGCGAGATGACCCACAAGCCGCCCTTCCTACGGCTCGACGATCCCGAGCACCACCGGCTGCGCACCCTGGCCATGCGACCGTTCGGCCCGCCGCACAGTCCGGGCCGGGTCGATGCCATGCGCGGCGAGATCGACGAGATCACCAAAGAGTTGATGGGGTCCTTCCAGGCGGGGCGCCAGGTCGACATCGTCGATGATTTCGCCTACCCGCTGCCCGTCACCGTCATCTGCCGGCTGCTCGGCGTGCCGCGCGAGGACGAGCCGCGGTTCCGGGAATGGTCCGACGCCCTGGTCGCATCCGCCGACATGCGGCCGGAAGACGACTCCACCGAGCTGGCCCGGGTGGGCGATCAGGCGCGGATGGAGATGGGCGGGTACCTGGTCGACCTCGCCGAACAGCGCCGTGGCCATCCGACCGGCGACATGCTGTCCGACTTCGTCAACGAGCCGGACCCCGACCTGCGGCTCACCCAGGAGGAACTCGCGTCAACCGCCGTGCTGTTGCTCATCGCGGGACACGAGACCACGGTCAACCTCATCGCCAACGGGGTGCTCACCCTGCTGCGCCATCCCGAGCACCTGGACCAGCTGCGGCGCGAGCCCGGCCTGATGCCGCGGGTGGTGGAGGAACTGCTGCGCTACGAACCGCCGGTCCACATGCGGCAGCGCATTCCGCTCGACGACATCGAGGTCACCGGCACCACGATCGCCCGGGGCACGCCCGTGGTACTGGTGTTGGCTTCAGGCAACCGTGACCCGATGCGGTTCCACGAGCCCGACCGGTTCGATCCCACCCGCCCGGACAACGAGCACTTCGGCTTCGGCAGCGGCATCCATCTCTGCTACGGCGGCCCCCTGGCCCGCATCGAGGCCGAGTCCGCACTGCGCGCGCTGGTCCCGTACCTCGGCACCGCCCGCCTGGGCCAGGACCCGCCCCCGTACCGGCAGAACGCCATGCTCCGCGGTCCCCGCCACCTGCCGGTCGACCTGAAGGTACCCGTCCCGCACTGAGCAAGCCGTCGGTCTGTGAACCTGCCTGTCCGCGCCGGCAGGTGGGTGGCCGACGACGCGGCAGGGTGGCCGACGACGCGGCACGGTCGATAACAGTTCGGCCGGGGACGAACGGTTCGCTCACGAGCTTCGTTTCCCCCGCACGGGCCGGGCATCCGACCCCACCCCACTGGTCGGAAACCAGGCATGCCCAGTGACCGTCAGGAACACCCGGCCGCCGCGGGGCGAGACCATCGTGCGGCATGTGCAGGTGCCCGGGGCCGACGATCCCCGCAGGTCCGGGTACGCACAGGCGGTGAACACCGGCGAACTGCTCTTCAACGCAGGTGCGGCCGATCGGCGGTGAGGGGCAGCAAGTCGCGGATGGCTCTTAGTGGTGCCGTTGGGGTGCACCCAACGCGACAGATGTTTCGCAGGAGTGAGGCCCGCTTGGATGTACCCGATCACTCCGCTGATCTAGGGTTTTTGCGGTGGTTGGCATTGAAACGCGCTTTCTTCTGACGGTTGCCGCACGTGTTCATGTCGCACCATTTGCGGGTGCGGCTTTGGCTGGTGTCGAAGAAGGCGGCTCGGCAGGTTGGTGAGGCACACAAGGCCAATTTTCCGTCTCGTTCGCCCGCGATGATGCTGATCGCGTCGGCGGCGATCACGCTGAGGGCATCTTCCACGCAGGAAGCCGAGCTGAGCCGCCATCGCCGCTTACCCTCGGGCGTCAGGATGGCCGCGGCCCGACCCTGAGTGCTGCAGTCATTGATGACTTGGACAGCAGATGCGGGGAGAGCGTCCTGGATCGCGGCCGCTGTCGCGGCGGCGTGAATCGACTCCCTCAGTTCCCGGGCGAGGTCGAGCTGGGCAGGGGTGCAGGACTCCACGGCGAGACCGCTCACTGTCAGCCAGTCGACGAGTCGGTGCGGCACGGGAATGCGCTCCACAGCGTCGCCGTGACGCTCCGACAGAGTCCCCGTGAAGCTGGTCGCCAGCACGTTGCCGAGGCGGAAGTCAGGGAAGACAGCACGCATGGAACCACCTTAGCTGGTTGCAGCGCGGCCTGGAGGCTGCTAGAACCGTCTTAGCCGGTTCGCGGCAGGTCGTAGCCGGCTCCACGATGGCCAGGAGGTCTCATGCCCCGACCGACCAGCGACGTGCAAGCATTTGAAGCCCACGCAACTGACGCCGACCTCGACGATCTGCGCGCGCGACTGGCCGCGGCGCGACTGCCCGAGGCCGAGACCGTTCATCGCGCCGCGCCCGGCCCTCTCCGTTGGGAGCAGGGCGTTCCGCTCGCCGACCTCGTCGATGTCGTGAACTACTGGCGCACCGGGTACAACTGGCGGTCGTTCGAAGCGCGGCTCAACCAGATCGGCCAGTTCCGCATGACCATTGACGATCTGGGAATCCACTTCCTGCACCGCCGATCCGCGCGCGCGGACGCCACTCCTCTGATCTTGACGCACGGCTGGCCGGGCAGCATTGCTGAATTCATCGATGTAGTGGACGAGCTGGCAGATCCGAAAGATGCTGACGCGCCGGCGTTCCACGTCGTGGTCCCGTCGCTACCAGGCTTTGGTTACAGCGACAAGCCGGCCACCACCGGGTGGGGAACCGAAAAGATCGCGGCCGCATGGGTGGAACTCATGGGACGGCTCGGATACAGCAAGTTCGCAGCCCACGGCGGCGACTGGGGAGGCAATATCACCACGGTCATCGGCGGCAGGTTCCCGGCGCACGTTCTCGGCATCCACACAACGTTCGCGGAGGCACCGCCCGGGTTGACAACGGACGGGCTGACGGCGGTCGAGCGCAAGTGGGCCGAGGAAACCCGCCATTTCTGGCGCCACCGCGCGGCGTACGCGAAACAGCAGGCAACCCGACCGCAGACCATCGGCTACTCGCTCGTCGACTCCCCGATCGGGCTTCTCGCCTGGATCTTCGACAAGTTCGCCGAGTGGTCGGACACCGAGGACAGCCCGTTCGAGAGGATTTCCAGAGACCGCATTCTCGACGACGTCACCCTGTATTGGCTGACCCGGACCGGCGCATCGGCGGCCCGCATTTACTACGAAAGCCACAACTCGCTCGACCCCGAACTTCGGGTCGACGTCCCGTCAGCAGTCACCATGTATCCCCGCGACATCGAGAAGTGTCCGCGCCCCTGGGCGCAGGAGCGGTACCGACAGATCGTCCGATGGCGGTCGCCCGAAATCGGGGGACATTTTCCGTCGCTGGAGGTTCCCGAGTATTTCGTCAAAGACCTACAAGAGGGCCTCGCGGCAGTGCTGGCCGCCAATCGGTGAACGCGGCTTGGTGCCGGCGCTCGATCATCGCCTGGTCCGGCTCAAGGCGTTGCCCGACGGCTTCCAGGCCGAGTTGTCGAGGTCTTTCGGATGGTAGACCTCGACGCCTACCCGCCAGCACCCCCGACTGCACTCTCAACTGCGAAGGCCGGATGGGAACGCGTCGCTGGAAGCGAACAACGGCGCCTTCCCGCCGTCCGCAGGATTCACCGAAGACAGCGAGTGGCAGCGGAAGTCATCTTGATTGATCATGCACAGGCGTGCGCAGTGACTCTCCAACACACCGCGACACGAAGATCGGCATCCACTCAACGCAAGCGACCACAAGAAGTGGACCAGAACCCGTTGAGAGCTACGCAGCCACCTGCAGTTGCTGCAGTTGCTGCAAGACCTGCCGATCTGCTCGACGGCGGCGGAATGAGAAGACCACCGAAGATCTCCGCGCTCACCCGGGATGGCGATCTTGGGTGAGGAGGGGCGCTGGATCACAGCCGGGCGATGATCAGTGCGATGTCGTCGCGGCCGCCGCCGGCCAGGCCGAGGCGGGCCAGGACGGTGTCGGCCATGTGCTCCGGGGTGAGCTGGCTGGACTGGCTGAGGGTATTTACCAGCCGGGCCAGGCCGGTGTCGATGTCTTCGTCGCGGCGTTCGATCAGGCCGTCGGTGTAGAGCACGAGGGTGTCGCCGGTGCTGTAGGTGGCCGTGGCCTGGGGACGGGGGACGTGTAGGGGGCGAACGCCCAGGGGCGGGTCGGTGGCCTGGTCCAGCAGCTCGCAGGCGCCGTCGGCGCGTAGCAGGATCGGGGGCGGGTGGCCGGCGTTGCTGTAGATGATCAGGCAGCTTGTGGGGTCGACCAGTGCTTTGACGGCGGTGGTGTTCAGCGCGCCGTCGACCGAGCGGGCGTACAGCCCCAGTACCTCCAGCGCCTGGGCCGGCCGCTCCAGGGCGCGGATGGCCGCGCTCAGTGCGCTGCGGAGCATTCCCATGACGGCGGCGGCCTCCAGGCCGTGACCGACGACGTCGCCCACCGCCAACGAGAAGCGGCCGTCGGTCAGGTCTGCCACGTCATACCAGTCGCCGCACACGTTCAGCGATCCGGCTGCGGGCAGATAGCGCACGGCGACGTTTGGGTGCCGGGCCAGGTCGGGTACCTGGAGCATGCCCTCCTGCAAGGTGACGGCCACCTGGCGCTCGCGGGCGTGGGCCCGCCGGAGCTCCTCGTTCAGCCGCTGCAGCTCCCGGGCCCGCGCGTACAGCTCGGCCTCCAACGCTTCGCGTTCGGTCAGCTGCTCGGTCGGCGGCCGGGCACCGGTGCGAGCTTGGACGAACGCCGTCACGTCCTCCACCCGGTGGATGATCCACTCCACCGAGCCGTCCGTGGCAAGGATCGGCGTGTTGACCGGGGACCACCACCGCTCCTCAAACACCCCCGGCCGGCCCATGATGGGGATGTCGTACTTCTGCAGTGCCATCGGGTCGGGCTCGCCCGTGGTCAGGACGCGGTGCAGCGAGGCACTCAGGTTCCGTACCCCGTCGGCTTCGGGGTCGTCCGGGTTGTCCGGGAAGGCATCGAAGACGTATCTCCCGATCAGGTCTTCCCGCGTCCGGCCGGTCGCGTCGAGGTAGGCCTGGTTGACCTCCACGATCACCAGATCCGTTCCCAGCACCAGATACGGGCTCGGGGTGGCGGCGAACAGCGCTGCGTAATCCATGCCCGCCATGGCCACCGTCCCTTCTGCGCCCCCGGCCCCGGCCCGCCCAGCCCGGCCCTTTCACGCTACGGTCCGTCCCGCTCACCCGCCTGCTAGGACGACGTGGGCCGTAATCTTGCGCCCCAACGGCTTGCGAGGCAGCCCAGCCGGCCCAAGCTCGGCGGCCTGTGGCTCAGCCCTGCGGCGGGGCGCACTGGGCGATGTGGGCAGCCTGTCCTTGATCCTCCGGGGTGCTGTCATGGCTCGCGCAGGAATCGGCCACGAGCTGTGCCGGCAATCTGTCCTGGGGTGAGCGAGCAGGGGCGGGCTGAATGCCGGTGGGGAGGATGGCGATGGCCCGTCGTGATGACTGCTCCACGAGGCCACCCGGCGTCGGGCGGTCGGGCCCGCCTCCTGGTGACCGGCTGCGGCCTCCACGTCGCGTCGTTGACGCGCCTGGTCACGGCGGCCGGCCGCGCACGGCGTACGACGAGGCAAAAACGGCGTACGACTAGGCGTAAATCGCCGAACCCTCCGGGCGAGGGCGGCAGGTGAGCCGGAAGGCCCGATCGTCGTCCGCTACAACGCCCACCTGGCGGAGCTCACCGTGCCCGAGTACCTGGCGACCCTGCATGCCCTCCAGGAGCTTCCGGAGCTCGGCACCGACGGGCCGGTCGGCTACTGAGGCGCCGACGTGGGCACCGCGCTCGACACCGCGCAGCCCGCGGGGGAGTTCTTTCCCAGCACCTGATGTGCTTGGCCACGCCTGCCGGTTCGTCGGTGCGGCGGACGGGCAGGCGATGGTGGTCACCTCGCGGGCCCGGGCGCCAGGCGCCGTGGGCACCCCGCGGGCCCCGGGCGCGCCCGGCAAGGGCAGCGGCGGGGCGGTCGCGCCCGCCCTGAGCGCGCACGTCGCCGTCTACGCCGCGGAGGTGAGTTCGGCGCGGCCGAACAGCAGCGCGTAGCCGGAGGGGAGCTGTTGAAGGATGCGGGTGAGGAGGGCGGCGGGGCCGGCGCAGGCCGCAACGGCCGAGAAGACGGAGCCGGTGTCGGAGCCGGTGCCCCAGCGGTTGGTGGCCAGTGAGGCGCCGGTGCGGGCGGTCAGTTCGACGCGTTCGTCGCCGGTCAGTCGGCGTCCCAGTCCCGCGTGGACGAGGCGGACGGCTTCCTCGGCCTTCTCGAGGGTTGGGTAGGCGCCGTGGTAACGGATCGGCCCTGCTCCAGCATCTGCTCGTACGCCCTGTCGCAGGGCTGGAGTGAGCGGTGCGCTCTGGTCAGACATCACCGCGGTGATTGCCTGGCTGGCACCGCTGGCACCGCTGTCACCGAGTCGTGGTGGTCGGTGTACGGTCACCGGGCGGACGAGTGGGCGGTCAGATGGGCTGGGGGTGGCCGAAGAGCAGGTCGTAGCCCGCGGGAAGCTGGAGCAGGATCTCCTTCAGGAGGTCGTCGCCGGCGGCGTCGGCGACGGTACTGAGGACGGCGCTGACGTCCCAAGCCGCGGTCTGTTCAGTCGCGCCCTCGATCCAGGCCGCCGTCGCCCGCACGAACCGCTCAGGTGGCAGCGGCTCGGCGCTCTGCAGCGGGTTGAGGAGGATCAGGGCGAAGCCTTCCGGCAGACGCGCCGCCAGCTGGGCGCGTACCTCGCCCACCAGGTGTGCGCCCAGCAGGGCGAGCACCACGCGGGCCGCGCGTTCGGCCTCCTGCAAGGTCTCGTACTCGCCGCGTTCCTTCACATGGTCGAGAAACGCTTCACGTAGCACAGTCACGGCGGCCGCCACCCCTTCCTCGGTTCACGGGCGCGGAGGACGGGCGAGGGGGAGATCAGACACCCGTCCTCCGCCGCTGTTCAGCCCTCGTCTGTCCTGGTCAGCCGGAGATCTCCGTGCGGCCGGATCCGACGCCGATGCCGATCTTGCGGGGCTTGGCGCGCTCGGTGATCGGGATACGCAGGGTGAGCACGCCTGCGTCGTAGTCGGCCTGGATGCGCTCGGTGTCCAGCGTGTCGGCCAGCACGATCTGGCGGGAGAAGACGCCCTGCGGCCGTTCCGACAGCTCTATCTGCGCGTCGTCGGACTTCGCCACGGGCCGGCGCTCGGCCTTGACGGTCAGCATGTTCCGTTCGACATCAATGTCGATCGCGTCCGCGCTGACGCCGGGGAGGTCGAAGGCCACCACGTACTGGTCACCCTCGCGGTAGGCGTCCATCGGCATCGGGGACGGCCGTGACCAGGTACCCGGGCCCACCAGCTGCTGCGCCAGCCGGTCGAGCTCACGGAAGGGGTCAGTGCGCATCAACATCGGAAAACACCTCCAGGAGGTCCGGGGCAGTTGCTGCCAATGCGCCTCACTGAAACCGTTGTATCATGTCGTCCAGTGGATGACAAATATTACGTCATCTAAAGGATGACCCTGAGGGAGGTGCCCATGACCCCAGCCGACCAGCCGGCATCGTCCAGCGCCGACGCGCAGAGTCCCGCGTCGTTCCTCGCCGCCGCGGCAGCCCTTCAAGCCATAGACGACGCCCTGCATGCCGCTCGGCACAACGCGCCCGGCACTGCCGAGGCTCAAGACGTCGGCCCGGAGCAGGCCCTGGCCTCGCTTCTGCTGCTGCGGCAGGTACGTGAGCAACTCGCCGGATGGGAAACCGGCCTGATCGAAACCGCCCGCCACGCGGGTGCCAGCTGGGCCGACCTCGCTCACCCCCTCGGCGTCGCCAGCCGCCAAGCCGCCGAACGCCGCTACCTGCGCAACCGGCCCGGCCCCGCCGGAACCACCGGCGAACAACGCGTCCAGGCCATCCGCGAACGCCGCGCTGCCGAACGCACCACCGCCACCTGGGCCCGCCGCAATGCAGCCGTTCTGCGCAGCATCGCCGGTCAGATCACCGCCCTCACCGACCTGCCCACTGCGGCCAGCTTCCCGCTCAGCCAGCTCCACGCGGCCCTTGCCCACGACGACCCCGCCGAGCTCGTCCGCCCCCTCAACGCCACCCGCCCCCACCTGACCACCACCCACCCCGACCTCGCAGCACGACTTGACAGCCTCACACCCCCTGAACCGAGGAGGTAGTGGCCGCCGCCGTGGCACAGGGCGGTGGCAGCGAGTTCGGAGACCGTCAGGGCCAGCGTTTCCGCGGTTGGGAGGGCAGGGCCGAGTCGGGGGGAGGGCCGAGTCGAGGCTGTCAGCGAGAGCGCGGGCGACGTTGCGGGTGCGAGGGATGCCGGTGGGTCTGTCGCCGCCTTCAAGGGCGCCAGGGCTCCGGAGCCTGCCGTGCTGGGGATCGCCTGCTGTTCATGCGTTGTGCGCTCAAACCCGCTCCGGGGCCGTTGTGGTGGCGGGCTCAGCGTGTGACCGCCGGGCTGGCCCTCAGCAACTGCCGTGCAAGCAGGTCAAGCAGGATGCGGAACGGCAGTGGAGTGGCGGGGCCGGAATTGGTGGGTTCCTTCACTGGCTGCCGGGCCGAGCGGCCCCAGGGGCCGCATGCAGTACCCGCGGTATCCAGTAGTACAACCGAGTAACGAGTAACCAAATGAGGTAAGGAGCAGACGCCATCAGGATCGCCCGGGCGAAGCAGGACACCGCCCGGGTACCGCAGGCCCCGGATTGGAAGGTGGTCCCCGGTCACGCAACCGCGATCCCCGCACCTCCGCCCTCCCAGGCGGACCAGCGGAACAAGAAGGCCGGCGCAGTCAGCCGGTAGATGGTGTTGAAAGCTCGGGGCCCGGGTGCCAATACGGCACTCGGGCCCCTCGACGCGTCCCCGAAAGAAGAGGTCTAT